>JAHLWS010000074.1 GCA_019057795.1 Promethearchaeota archaeon
CATAATTTCATTTCCAATTATTTCTAGGGTTTCATCTTGATATCTCCACACGGCTAATATATGTGTAGTTGAGTTCTTTATGAAATTTTTCAGGTCGTTTGTATAAGAACAAACTTCTTTCTTTAAATGGTCGTAAATTATAAATTTTTTATATTTGGCTACTTCAGCATAGAGAATATTCGATATAAGTTTTATTATGACAAAAATTGCATTATCAAGAATATTTGAATTAGATTGAATAGTATAATTCATTATAAACTTTTTTTCGCCATTTTCTACAAAAGAAACTGATTTTCCCCCATTCGCAACTACCATTTGAGCTAGTTCTTCCATGGAAACGTTTTTAATAAAAGAATCAACGTAAACTTTTTGTATAATTCCATTTCCTTCAGTTTCTATTATATTAAGCCAATCAAATTTGTTTTCGTTAATTTCACACTTATTGAATACCTGGTTTCCGTGTAAAAAAGGAGAGTAATTAATTTTGTTGGACTTGATTTTCATTTATATTATCACCCCTAAAATTATTATATCAATTTAACTATTTAAATTTTGCTAAAACTCATGTGATTATGAGATCTTAATATTTGTTCACTTTTTACCTAAAATAAGATAAAAAGAGAGTATAAGGTCCAGAGACGATTTTTTTATCTTACATTAAAAATTTTAATCCTTAAGAGTTTGTTTAAAATTAATTTAGCACCTCTATTTTATAATTGCTTTACCCAAAAAATATGTTGGTTTCAAATTTTTTGGCTTACCAAAAAATCCACCCTGAGTATAGGCGAGGCGGCGACCGAAAGTCCAATGCCTACATAGAGACCAAAAAAAATCAAAGTGCAAATGCATCACTTAGGTTTTCGCAAACTCAAGCGCAATTATACGACGCTTCGGAGCGGACTATTAAAACTAAGAGGAAGATAGGCGCGTTCATCCTTGACGGCAAGTTAGAAAACAAGATAGTGGACCAATTTGGCAAGCGTAAGATCTCCCAGCGAAAAATACTAGAGCAAATTAGAGACGTTGAACAGGGAAGAAAAATCGAAAAGATCGCACTTGAGAAGGCGAACGATAAAAAACGAAACTTAGAAATTTTCAAAACCTTAAAAAAACCTAAGAAAAAAGAAGCAGTAATTGTAGCTACTAAGAAAAAAAGAGAAGAAGCCGAAGATGAGGTTAGGCATTGTAAGATTTGCAAATTGGGCGTTCAACTAACTTGTCCCGCCTGCAAGGAAACAATCGTTCTGTGCGAGAGGTATAAGAACCCCCTCCTTAAAGCGCCTTGATTCGCTTGTTTATGAGATGTACAAAGAAAGGTATTAAAAAAACTCGAGTAAATAGCTCGCGCGTTATATTTATTTTTTTTTTTTAGATTAATTTTTTACGCTATTCTATTATGTCGACTTCTTAAAAGATAAAAAATAACTTAATTACAGAATAATCTTATTATTATTTTGGTAGTTAACACCATGGAAAATCGAAAGGCAGTCAATGAAGTCGTGTCCTTTGCTAAAAAATGTTTTAAGCAGACGAGACCGAAATCCTTGGAAGTACGAAGAGTTAAAGACGAAAAAGTAACGGAGTTCGGATTTCCTCCCGTTGTGCTAAAGTCGAAAGCGATAGTAAAATACATCGTGTGCGCAGATTACACCGATCAGTTGAGAGTTTACTTTTTTTCTAACTCGGGACAATCTTTAGGCGCCAAAAATTACGACATACCTAATGATATAAAGAACGATATAGCGAAAAAAAGCAATTTAATAACTAAATTCCCTCGAAAACGGCGTCCTTGAACTTTTTGATAACGAGTATAAAATGTCGACAATTGTATAAATTTGTCTACTTTTGTCGACTTTCGTATAATTCTGTCTACCTTTACGCCCAAAAGTCGACCTTATTTGCTCTTTATCGACGATCTGTGTCAAAAGTAGACGTTATAGAATTATTAAGAGATATTTATTGAATGAGAGGAACTATTCTTAACAATTCCTTCAGTCCAAATTCTATATACACCACTCCCAGTATAGATTCAACCAAGGTGCCTTTGATGTGTTCTAACGTCTCGATTTTGGGATCTTCTATCGGATTCGCTTTTAAGCGATTCAAGCGACAAGAATACAGCCCCCATTCTTCGCAATATATCGCCAAGTTTTTGTTTGACGCCACATTCTTGCGTTTAGTCGTGAGCTCTCCCGTCGTAGACAAAGAAGAATCCCATAATATCTGTACTATCGCTAAATCAAGCGCAGCATCGCCAATCAAGGCAAGCACCACTGCTGCATCTCCCGAACTCGCTAATTCTATTAACTCTTCCTCTCTTAATGGGCGATTTGCGTCGTCCTTAAAATGAGTGCTGAGATCCTCGAAGATGTTTCGGATGCTGGGGCGTGCCAAAGCAAACATTACCAGTTCAGGGGTTGGAAACGTTAACCGAAACAAATCTTCCAGCTTGGGAATGATAATCTTTTTGATTTTTTCCATTTGTTCTAAAATATGGTTGAGTTCCACTAAAAATCCTGAAAGCGTTGCGTATTTTTTAGTATGGTCAACGGGAACGTCGTTTCTTTCTATTTCGACGTATTTTTTTAGCGTCCTCGTTTTCTTGACCAATCCTATGGCGTTCCACTTGAGTTTATCTTGCATGATATCCTATTGAATTGCGTTTACTTAGATATAATAATTCCTTGTAATAAATGAAAGTAGTAAAAAAAATGTCTGTCGTATTGTAGTTGGAATTTGAAAAAGCGAGTAAAAATAATTTTGATGTAATTGATAATCAATTAAGAAATTTTTTAATAGTCTAAATAAAATTTGATATATTATTATCTTACTTATTTATTATTTATTACATTACCATTTCCGGATTTGACTAACGACATTAGTTTTTCTTTGTTTTTTATGGCGTACTTACGCGGAGAACGAGGGTTATTTTCGACCGATTTTAAGACCCCGTTGTCTTTCAAGTAGATCAATGTTCGGGTGTAGAAGTTGATGGCGCTCCGATTTGACGGTTGTACCCCGTGTACATACCTAATTTTTTTTACAGTGATTTTGCCGCCATTTTTGTTCGCAGTTATTTCTCGTATCGCGTATAGCGTCTGATCCAAATATTTTTTCCAAAAATCAGTAAACAATTTCGACCACTCCTCGCTTAGTAATTATTAGGCTTCATTTTAATTAAATCAAACTAATTTTTTAATCTATTTTCTTTCGAGAATTTAATTTATAAAGTTTAAAAATGTATCCTCCTTTTTTCGTTTGAGGGAAGTTTCTTTCGTACGATTCTTTACATTTCGCTAGTTCAATAATAAAGCTATATAACCTGGTTTCTTTTGGTCTATAAGTGTTGACGAGCTCGATTAAAGCTCCTACTCTCTGATTGAGGTTTCGGAAAATCTCCCTCTCTTTGTCGAACCGACCTTTTTTGCTTTTGTTTTCCATTGTTCTATATCAACTCCTACGCTACTTTTTCGCTTTTTCTACCATGGAAAAACCTTGTTCTTATTACGACTGGGAAAAAATTTCAAAAAATCTTAAAAAGTCGAAAAAACCCAATTTTGATCGAAAAATTTGTTTCACACAATTAAAACCCGTTCGCAAAAGAATCGATTCTTTTAAGAGTTCTCCATTTCAGCTCCACTTAAATCGATGGAAAACGATAGAGTTCCCTTGTATTGGACGATAGGTTTTGGGTAGTTTGTGGTAGAATTTTATTTTACAATTGTGTCCTAAAAATTGTTCATCTTCTTACATATCTAAAAGATTTTCATTTCTACTATATAATAAAAAAAGTTCATTTTTTGAGACGAACAAATTCATTTAAATACCCCTCACCCCATCTTAATTTTCTTAGTAAAATTAGCAAATGTTCTTCGAAAAAACTAAAAAAAAAGTTAGCGATTAAAAAGGAAAATATTAGAAAAAGAGTAAAAGGTGAATAATATCGTTTTAAGTGCTGAATTATTTCGTAACGAATTTAACTTCAGGTTGTCTTCGTTGGCGGAATCGTTTTTAAAATTTATAATAAGTAAGTACGACCTTGGAAAGCCTACGTACTTTAGTGATATTAAGAAGCATTTCGGTTATAAGACCCATTCGATGGTCTCTAGATATTTAACGAGGTTAGAAAATCTAGACCTGATAAAAAAATCAGTCGAAAAAGTAGATAATAGGTGGAAAAAAAGAATTGAAATTAACGAGAAAGGCATAAATTATTCGCATAAACAAGGTTTAAATTGTTTTTCTAAACTGGCGAAGAAACAAATAAAAATAATTCTAAAAAAAGGTAGACTTAAGTCGTCTTATACCTACGATTTAAAGGTTATTTACGAGTACAATAAATTGATGATGAGAGAACAACCGACTCATCATAAAATGACGGTTCTTCGCGAGTTGGGACCATCATTGGTGCTAGAACCAACGTTAAATAATATATCTGAGGGAAATCGAGACTTCTTTATTGAAATGAACGATCGTTTTCTAAAAGAGCGCTATAAAAACGCTCGTTAGAAAGTTTATGTTGGATCCTTCTTTTGATTCATAGTGTTGGCTATATAGCTCAATAGATTAATTATATTAATAAATTTATGAATAAATAATTAATTTTTTGGTTGTGACCATTTGGTTACATCGGATCCCACAATGCGACCATTTGGTTACATCGGTTGGGAAACATTTATATAGTAGAAATGAATCTATTTAAAATTATATACAGAATAAACAAAAAAAAAGAAAGACAAATTTGTACAAAGAAAAAAATAAAAGGTGATAAATAACTTTGAAACAGCTAAAAAAAGTAGAATGTGGTATTGTAATTACATTATTAGTTCTTAACGTGCTTTTCTCTGTACTGTCCGTTGTTAACGTTCGCGCAGATATAGATCCAACAGATATAGATTATGATTGGGAGTTAGATACTTTCTCCGCAGAGATTGGCAGGGTTTGGAACAACGACAACTTTTTGATGAACGAGACAGGCACCTATAACGAAGCATTCAATTATTCGCAAGGATATGCGATTAGCGATACCGAGTGGATCGAAGAAGAATCCGTATTTACTTACAACGTAAATTACAGTTACTTTTCAAACCTTACCTTGTTAGGAGATTACGCTTTAAGCGTTTATTTTGACATATACAAAGTGGATATCTCTTACGGCTCTTCAGTAAAATTTATTTGGGTTGGCTTAAAAAACGGTACTTTTAGAGCAGAGTACAACATCTACGACATAACTCACGATTTTAAGCACGAAAATTCGTTCTACAAAAAGACAGAAACTACTTATAAAAAATACAATTCTATTACGATGGAATTATTGGACACTTGGGACGAGACCATTGAAGATAACGGCAATTGGTTGTCTGAAGATGTACCGGAATCGGAGTACACGATCCATCAAACGATAGATATGGAATTTTCCATGCCATTGATTTTAACTTTCCAAGTATACGAGACTCAGAACGGAGAGAAGGTTGCGTGGGCAGATATGATTTCTGATTTTTACATATTCGAAGATATCGACAAGAACGGGGTGTATTCCGTTGGGGAGACTAAGACAGCCCAAGATATGTTTCGGATGAGTACCAGCGACGAATTGCGCGGTATATTCATGCCTTGGGCGTTCAATTATACTTTGCATACCGATTATTGGTCCCCCGAATATTCCAGTAGCGATACTGATAACTATCAGTTTCCTGAAGACATAGAAGTAGATTATTTTGCCGATAGTATTCAGTTTACGCCCCCTCAACTCGTAGACAACGTAATTGAATGGGACATCCTTTATCCTGATTTCCCTATTTTTGGGTTCGTTCAGACAGAAGAAGATTGGTTCACTTCTGGCCCAAATTACGTCGACTCATGTCCGGGTAATTTTTCGTTCGGGTATAATTACGAGATAACGAACGAAACCGCCGATCTCGACCTTACAGCGCGCTTACCAAGACTTAGCGACGTCGACTTCTTCAACGCGGTTGATAATTTAAGCTTAGCGTTCCCACACTATACATATTTCTTATCATCCGCAGATATTGAAGAATCTGGAGACTCTATTGTAACTATTCCTTCTAACGTTTTTCAATTCGATGTAAACGGTTCTCTAGTAGCTGAAATTAATATGGAAGAGGATAAAAAGTATTATTCTCTTATGGATTATCCCAACCTTGGAAACAACAGAACTTTTGAGGCGATCGGCTCAACAGTTAGCAGGTTAGTCGCGAACGAGTTAGAAAACAATCCTACAACGCCGAGAAATTGGTTTGTTGACACAATTTTTACGCTCGAAGACATTGATTTGGTAAAACTCGACCCGCAATTTAGCAGCGCAATTTCCTTATACAACGTCGAGATACAGAACTATCCAACTTGGAGCGGATACGAACTTATTCACGACCCGACCCTTACAATTTATCACGGACAGCAAGACTCCGATGATAACGACGACAATCCCATTGTTCCCAACGACCCAGACGATCCTAGCGACCCTGACGACCCCGAAGATACACCCGATAATACTCCCGATCCCGTACCGACAACTATTCCGGGATACGATTTATGGATTGTCATAGCGCTTACAAGTGTAATTACAATACTTATTGCGAGAAAAAAAAGGTTGTATAAAAAATCCTAAATTTAAATTTTATTTTTTTTTTTTAAAATGAATAAACTAAATTATAAAGAAATGACTCGTACGCAGAAAAAAACAAAGAAAACCGATCCGATCCCTATAGATAGAATTTTAGAGTACAACGAAAAGGAGTTAAGGCCAATTGCCAACAGGCAAATTAAATCTCTTGAGAAACGGAGGGATTTGACACGTAAATTTAGACTTTATAATTACTATATTAATCAAGTTATCTTAGATGAAAAAGGTGAAGTATCATAACCTTTCAAAAAAACGTTCAGGAAAAGGAAAAAAAATATATACAGGTAGTTGAAAAAAATTCCAATTATCATATTAATTACAATTTTTCGATTCCAACTATTTTGGATTTAAGTTCGTTTGTACATAACGAAGGTACGTTTTTTATAGCTCTTTATAATTCACATTTACCTAAGAAATTGTTAGATTTTCTCATAGAATTGAGAAATTACACTACAGAAGTAAGAAGAATATTTCAACAAAAAACAAAAATAAGATGAATCAAAAATGATTGAAAATAGAACTGATTCCGCGGGTTTTTCCATTGTTCAAAAGGAAGATTTAGAGATAATTCGCAAATTGAACAGAGGAAGCTCATTAAAATTGTTAAGAATATCCCAATCTTCTCCATACCACGACATTGAAAGTAGAGAAAAATACGAAGAAAAATTATTTCGAGAATACATGGAGAAGCAAGGATTAACTGATGGTTTTCTCGTCTCAAACAAATTGAAGGAAATTCTTGACAATTGCCATCCTTTCTTAGTGAGATTTATCGAAAACACGTATCGAGAAAAATTTAATCGATATTTCGAGGAGCATCCTGCTATTTCTGAATTATTAGATTATACAGATAGTCTTAGTTTAGTTGAGATTGCAAGCGATAAAGACAAGTGGATGAAAAGCGTAAAAAACCACGGAATTGACAGAAAGCCAAGCTTTCGCTTATTTAGTTTACTAAACAAGGTAAGTAAATCAGCGCTAATCTTTGAATATATCGAAAGGCAACATAGGGTAGACATTGATATCTTCTTTTCTAATAATTCCGATATTCAAATGTTGATTCCTCAAGGCTTTTATCTAAATTTAATAGATTTTTCAGCGCATAATAAAATTATTAATAAGAATCTCAAATTTTGGCAAATTAATGGAGGAAGAAAACAAGCCGATGAGGATAAATGGCAAGTCACCGAGGAGGGAAGGCAAGAACTCAATACTCTTCTTAACGATATTGGAACTTCTTACAAAATTTTGAAATACCTCGATCTTATTGATATTGCTAAATTAGGAAATGATGAAAGCGAAGCTCAAGAGGTTATCAATGCATCAGAAACTTCTTTCAATATTCTTGAAAAGCGAGAAAAAAAATCGTCTAGTTCCTATAAAATAAATAGCGATAACACAATTTTTAAGATTTTGATGATTATTGGCTTTTTACTTATTTCTATCGTAATAATTATCGCTCCGTCTGCATTCATGTTCACTAACGATATATTAATAGCGTTTAGAATTTTTCAGGTTTTTTTAATTATAATATGCTTATTTTTATTTTATAAAGCAATTCCTATTATAGCCGCTTTATCGAAGCATACCACTTCAGAAAGGAAGAATAGAAAGTCATTTATCTTATCTATAGAGCTTGCGTTTCATCGATGCAAATCTACCTTATTAGTAGTTTCAGTATTCTTCGTTTTTGGTCTATTTTACGTGTATTTTGTTTACGCGCCACAACATCTTTTTGTACCGGCTATTCTCATTTTAGTAATAATTTTCCTCGCAACTTTAGGGGACCCAAAGAAAAGAGCAGCGACAGTAATCGGTATTTTTCTGGTTCTTATGCCTATGTTGTTTGTGGTTAGCTCAATGATCCAGATTGAGACGCCTTTTATGGATTATGGCAGAGTTGATCAAAGCGCTAGGATTGAATCAAGTAACGTCGATTTCTCCACGCTCGATTACTCTCAAGATTTTAACGCGCTGGAAGAGCTTTCGATCAACAGCGAGTTTGTAGTCCACGCTATAATTAGCACCGAACTTGGAGAATCGGCTATAATGAGGACAAGAATAATCCCTGAAGTTATACCAGGCGTTTACGATCATACAAAATCATATATAACAAATTACGATTTCAAGGAATTTATTGAGAGCGGTATGCGCTTGAAGTACGATGTCTTTTCTGATTATGTAGCTGGACCTTTGATTGACGTAGATTATTACGCTCCTGTCGAGCTAGACAAGCTAAACCTGCTTCCGGGACAATATAGCGTTGAGTTCTCTTACGGTATTAGGACCGGCTGGGGGATGAGAAGCGCCAATCCAGTACAATACACTTTAAATTTAGAGAAAGACAGTTTAGAAATCTTGCCTACTAATCCATTCGATTTAGGCGTTGAATACGGCGCGGTATATACCTTCGAAAACATCGGAGAGAATTCTTGGGATTCGTTTTTCGATGGAAAGTTGGTGAATTCAATTCACGAACCAATTGCAGGTAAGGAAATAGATTTATTCCTCGAGATCGACGATAAGTACGAAAAAATAGCAACCGTAGAGACAGATGCTAACGGAAACTTTTATCACCACCATAAAATCTACGGTTGGGTCGAAGAAAGGATGCTAGCAAAAATCGAATATAAAAACGGAGAAGATCCGCTCTATAAAGAATTAGTCCACGAAGAATACGCGGGAATGGAAGAACCAGTAGATGGGAATTGGTTCTTTTTCGATCAGGACGGAGACGGTTACCCAGATTGGAATTATTCCTTAATGGATTTGCTCGGACTCTACAGATCTGGAACTATAGGATATTCGATGCCTATACAACCAGATGATTTTACGTTTGTTATAGGTAATTTTTACGGTCCATATGGGGATCTTGAATTTTCAGATTTAAGCACTTCTACCCTTCAACCAACGAAAGTTGGCGCAAATTATAAAATCGACGTGGAAATAGAATGGAGCATAAATGACTACGTTGAAAGCGTGGAATATCTTAGATGGGATTATTCTACTTCTGGCTCTCCTTCCGTTGACTTTTCCATTTGGAATTATAATCTCCAAGTTTACGAGGTTAAGTCCAGTAGTCCTTTCGCGTTGACAAGCGATTATTACGACGAAGCTAATAATTATACCGTAAAGTCTAGAATCGAAAGCACTTTGAAGGGTTCTACTTACGATCTCTATTTAGATCAGTTAAGAATTGATTACATAATAGGTGCACCTCCAGAACCCCCTCCTGTACTGTTCTTTATGGCCTTATTTGACGAAAATCAGGGTAGCACGACTAACGATGTCGTTAATGACCTTGTAGGAACCTTGTATGGAAATACCTCTTGGGTTGATGGAAAACATAACTCTTCTCTCTTTTTTGACGGTTCTGGTCAAGTAATAACAGACGAAGGAACTCCTCAGACTAATTATTTAATGCCTATACAAGAAGCAACTCCTACCGGTGATTTCTCTTTTACTTACGGTGATTTTATTTCGACCGCAGATATTGAATTTGATGACGGAAGCGAGACCATTATAAAATCTGATAGAATTGATAATAGTTACCACGAGATTGGCGTAGTAGTTCAATGGGGACCAGAAGGAAGCGTAGATTCTATGGATTACCTTCATTGGGCCCATCGATATGAGTGGGTCGCAACTCCAACAACAAACTTTCAGATATGGAACTACGCACTTAACGGTGGAGCAGAAGGTTGGGAAACTGTCTCGCAAAATCCTTTTTCGCTTACAAGCGATTATTACGACGAAAATTATAAAGTTAAAGTGCGATATTACGCTCACGCAGATGGTAGGACAAGCGCAATTGATCTGTTTATTGACCAACTTAAGTTAGAATATACAACCACTAGCGGTGGAGGCGAACCGCAATACCTTGATTTTGATTATGTAGACTTTGGAGACGTGTTAGACGATGTTTTGGGACCCGGAAGCCCCAACGATCAGTTTGTTATAACGGGCTGGGTAAATCCAAGTTCGTTTACTTCTAATCAAAGTAGTCGCGGAATTAAAAACGTTTTCTTCTCCAAGGAAAACATAGAAATTGGGATAAATGAAAGCGGGTACCTACAAGTATATATGAACACCAATGGCGTAGAAACAACCGCATATTACGGCATTGATAACGCTATAGGAACTAACGCTTGGGTTTACGTTGCTCTTCGCTATAATAATTCTGATGTTGACGTCCTCTTAGACGATGTGTGGTACTACGATGCTGTTGGGGCGGTAGCAGAACCTTGGAGCGGAGGGGGTTCGCTTGTAGATGGAGGCTCGCTTATTATTGGCGCCGAATTATCCGCATATTCTTGCTTTTCAGGTAAGCTAGACGATATTTCGGTGTTTAGGGAAGCCATCAGCCATTTTGATATAGAAGCTCATAAAGGAGAATTAGGCTCTTTAGAGATAATCGCTACTGTTTCTAAAGAGGATGGTCTTGGTGGGTGGGAACCAATTACTACTTCAGGAGATATGATGGACGGATATCTGAATTTTGAAATGACCTCAACGGGAAGAGAGATAAATAACACTCAATTTTACCTGTCAGATATAGAACCTGACTTGCAAAATCCAACACCTCAAGATTGGTCTTTAATTACCGAATACAGTTACGATTCTAATTATTACTCCGCAATATTAAGCAGTCGCGATATTCCGGACGACGACTCGTGGTATTTTATTGTGCGGGCAAACGACTCGGATTCAAACGTTTTGTACGACGCGTGGGAAATCTCTGAGACCATTGCATATTTTGAAATAAATCACTTTTTAGACTCGATTAATTTTACTTATTTAGATACGGATAATAGAATCAGTCAGTATTCTCAGATTGGCGTTATTCCTTTCGATGAATTTGAGGAAAGAATTACCCAAATGAATGTTTTTGTGAATTATTCGGGAGATATCGATTACCTTACTACCGTTTCTTATAGCGATTTATATTCTAACTATTGGTTAATTTATCTTAACGAATTATCCTCTTGGAAATCGGATCAGGGACTTCCTGACGGGGAATACGAAATTAATTTTATCATCGAGGGAAATTTCAGCTTTTACGGATTTTCAGACGATTATTACTTTAACTATACTTTAGACACTATTACTTACGATTGCTTGGGGCCTACTATGTCTCTGGTTTCGACTTCATTTTTGGAGGTGACATATGACGATACTCAAGATAGTATAATTGATATAGAAGTGACTTCTCCTGATAACGATTTTTCACACGTTAAGCTATATTATCAATATCAAGGGCCAAATCAACAATCTTGGAATTATTACGACACCTTTGAAGCAAATAATTCTATTGCCCAAGTTCCTTTCAATTTAATTAATTTAAGGGACGATAACATTTCGATCCAGATATTAGGCTTTGATAGCGTGTTGAATAGTAAAATCTTGTACGAATCTAATTACTGGGTCGTAAAAGATATGAACAATCACATGAGTTTTACCTTAGAAGGAATCGAGCACGATAAATTGTACGGTTTGGAGGAAAACAAAAGCATCAGGTTAGACGCTAAAATCCAACCTTTCGATAACGACATCACGCGAGTTGTCGTAGGCACCAATTACGAGACTTTTACCATTTTTAATCCTACCTCGGAAAACGACCATATATATTTTGAAGACGATATTTATCTTAATTCAACCTATTACGGCGTTTTTGGTGCGGATTTTGTATATATTCCGATAAACGTAAAATTATACCAGGACGATATATTAATCTCCTCAAAAGAAATAGTAATTACCGTAATTGAAAATACTTTTGAAGACCAAGTTCAAATTTCAAATATTGTCATAACTACTGATCCTCAAAATAACGTTTTTATGTCTTTTATTTCAGGACTAAACGCGTATAACAATTCCCATTCGATCCCTTACGTTATTAGCGGTGCATTCCCTGTCGTAAAGTTATACAACCCCGACGGGATTTTAATTCAAACGATTGCTTTAAGAGCAAATAACGATACCTACGGGATTGAAACTTATAACACGGGAGCAATAGAAATTAAGAATAATCGATTTACCGTCCCCTTACCAGTTCCCGCATCGGGAGAATTGTGTTCCATAGGCGTCGTAAATGTGAACGGAACTGTTTATCCATTTACCTATTTTATTAACAACGACGAACTCTTAATAACGCTATCGACCGAGACATCTCTCGATGGAATATACGGCGCTACAGGAGGAGATATTACTATAACTTACGGCGTTTCGTTATCTAACTTACTTGAAAATCAATTTATTGGAACCTTTGATTTGCAAACACTACCCCAGAATAATTACACTGTTATTGGAGAGTTTTACGAGCTCTCTGGAGATGTGATTACCTATCAAGCATTGGAAGTACTCTCCGTTGATTATGATGGACCGATTATGTTTAAACAGTTTGGACACGAAGGTTCTGTTGATTCCTATATTAATCCGGAAGGAGGCTCGATATCGTTTATCGTTAACGACTTTTCGGGAGTTCTTAGCTACGATTTTAACGTTTCAATTAACGGATACTGGGTAATATCAGGCGATTTATTTACATTTTATTTCAACGATCCTTCCATTGCAGAAGGATTGACCGATATAGAACTAAATTGTAGCGACGTTAATGGATACTGGAACTTGTTAGCGTTTACGCTATTTATAGATAGGACTGAGCCTTCATTCGTTTCGGTTGTAAACGATTTAGAGACCTTTAACGCGCTATACTCCGTCATTGTCGAGATTGGTGAGGCATCTACATCTTACGAATTATATCTAACGTGCGTGAACTTTGTATCGGGTATTACATATTCCAATTTAGAGTATACTTTAATCGAAACTGATGCGAATATTTGGCAATTTTTAATGGATACCGCTCAATTACCTGACGGGAGGTATAACGTATGCATTACAGTTATTGATGAGGCAGGAAACATAAATCAATATACTTTAGAAGATAGATATTTTGACAACTCGCCTCCTGAAATCGAAGATATTTTGGATGTTGTATATGTAAATAGCGATATAAATTATAATACAACTCTTTCCGATCTGGCGTATTTCAACGATGGAAAGAATATAACCGTTGCGGCAACGGATATAGTGTTTGATGAGTTCGATTGGGCTAATGTAAACCCAACTTTAGGAACTCAAAGCGGCGTAGATTCTATTTTTCTTTTCTTTACCAATCCATTATCAACTCAAAGACTTGTTATAGAAGGTCAGTTAAATTTTGAAAAACTGACCTATAAAATAGTTGGCTTTGGCAATGAGACTGTAAATTACGATACATCTTTAATAAAAGCAATTCAATCAATTACTATTGGAGGATATTCCGTCGATAGATTTGTAATTTTAATCGAAGAAAACGACTTAATATTACAGATAGACGAACTTTATAGGTATTTATTGTCTTCAAGTAAAACCGATGAAATTTACGCCGAGTTTTTCCAAGCTGAGACTACCGGAGTACCATTAGTATTTGATACCGAAAAATTAATTTGGAAGTTAGAAAACTTTAACATTTCGAGTTATCTAAATATCTCGGATGGACAACAATTCCTCTTTTGGTTTGAGATTAAGGACGGTATGTATACTGCGACAGCAGGAGAAAGGGATGCCAATACAATAATCTCAAGAAAATATCGAGGTATTTACGATAATTTGATTCAGAAGAATGGAGGTTCCTTGTATGAATGGAGTCTAGGCACAGATGCCCAAGAAAACGGAATTATTGTTTTCGGAACGGATGCTAATATAGATGCAACAATTCAGTTTAACGGAGCAATGATTCAAGAAAGAATTGCCGGAGAGAGCGACATTGACAAGATTTTCATTTACGGTTCCGAGACGGGCGCTAACTGGGAATTTATAGGAAGAGCCTATTTCTCGGGAGAAAATATGTTGTGGAATTATTATTGGAATTACGATCTCTTAGGCACAATCCCGCCCCAAAACTACATGTTAAACGCGTTCTTTTTTGATAAAGCGGGAAATTTCATCAACGAATCTATTAGTATAAAAATTTACGATTTTGCAGATATTGAACTTATAACCGACCTATTGTTCGGAGAAATTTTCGAGTTTGACGCAAATAAGCAAACTAACATTCAACAAATTGCCGGAACTATAGCAAATTACACGGGTCAAACTAACTTATGGGAGATAATAGCGGAATATTATAATCCCACTGAAAAGATATGGATTCCGCTCCAGACCGATGCTGCGGCGATCGATGCTGGCGATTATTCCATAATTTGGGATATAAATCAAGACGAGTTTATGGACTACATGTACAATTTTACGTACGAATACTTACCCCTTCAAGTAGCACCCGTTACCGGCTTTACAATGTGGGGCTCTTGGGGCACATTCACAATTGATGGCGAATGGCAACCAATCGTATTAGTACAAGATGGACTCTATGTCGATATTATAATATATACTTTCAACGATACAATTGGTTGGGAAATTAATAGTACCCTAAGTGGCGAAAATATCTTCACTTACATCGATAACCAATTATTCAGACTCCACGATATCGATAACGACGGTATTTTCGAGATTATCCGCGTTACATCTTCTCAGGTCGATGTAATCTATCTCGATCAAGGAGTTTGGAAGATTAAAGAGGATGTTGCTCAAATTAGCGACTATTACTATCGTTCGTTTGATCTTTTCTTCGACGATGATATAAGCGCGTCTATGATGGTTGCTGTTCAAGAAGACCAATCAGGGCAGCTATTTTTATGGAAATACCAATTTAATTCTACTTTCTCATTAATTAAGAGTTTAAGCGTTGTTGCTCCCCAAAACTTTATTCCGACCTCAATTAAAATGCTAACAGAGTTTTCGTCCACCTCAAGTAAGGTCATCTTAGTAGGTGGCTTAATGGAAGGCTCGTATCATTCTCAATTGTTTGAATACGATTTTAATTTTAATTTACGCAATATTATTGCCGAAGTACTTCTCGGCAAGATTTCGATCATCGAATATGATTTTATAAACGAAGCGTATACAATTCTACTCGGATTGGAAAGGTTATCGATCGGGAAAATGGACGCCATCGTATCGCTCACGTATAGCGAAGCTTCCAATTCGTGGAACGCCTTTGAACTCTCGGGATTTGACGAGATTAGATTTAACCTATTAGATTTACTTGTAATTTCCGAAATAAACGCCAAAAAACTCATAATCGCTTCCGATTCAGGTCTTTTCGAAACCAAGATTTCTTACGTGGTGGACAAGAGTCTAATTACGAGTCCTGTCTGTTTTGCAAGCGTTACCGTTTCAAAATATCAGTTACAACAATATATGTCGGGATACGTGTTAAAATTAGAAGAAGAATCCATTAGTTCGATCACTAAAATATCGTACAAAGAAAACTTACAATGGAAAACTTTGTCTTCTAATCAATACAGATTTTATACAAATTATATTTATATGGTTTTAACAGGTATTTCGTGGAATAATTTAGACTTGATTAAAGTGGACTACTCGTTTTTGTCCTATTATGACGAGCAAGTTACATCTATTGACCCTTCTTTAAACGAGGTTGAGGGAACTCCTGACCGCTCTGGTACGTCCGCTTTTGCTAAGTTCTACGGAAGTTCCGCGCTCCCCTTGTTATGGCTTAACCCCGCCACCTCGTACTTCGATATGAACGCAAATTGGCTAAGCCTTCCAAATGGAATGACTTATAATCAAAAACCAGTGATCTCCGGTCTTGGAAGCACTGCGTTTTATCCCACGATCTCGACAGTTGGATGGGGTGCCCCAAATCATTATTACGGTCCCGAATATACCAATATGCCCGAGCTTGACAATAAATTGATAAGTTACGGCGATGGATACGATAACGGATTTTTGGCACAAAATTTAACCGGAAGGGAAAGTTCAATAGATGATTATAAAGAAGACGAGTTTGCCGGTAGGTTTGAGAGTCAAAGCGATTACATAGATCGGGTCTTAATTAGCAACCCATTTATAGGAGAGAGCTATAATTTTCCAGATATGTACTTTAGCGGCGTTCACGATACAACTGGAATTTATCACGAATACGATGGGTCTCAAAAAGTTTTGGTTAGAACCGAACTTACCGATTATAATTTAAATATTGGTGGTATCCTCCAACCAGATCTGTCTCAGAGCGGTCTCTCTATTCAAGGTTCGCTCCCTGATTCACTCCCTAGTTCTATCTATAAGGATTTTGATTTATTAACTCTTGAAGAACTTGAGAGTTCTTTAGTTAATTGGACCGAATATGTTTCAATAAACATGGATTCTCCAGGAATTTATGGCGTTGAGTTGACAAGCAAGCTTCCGCTCGTTGATAGAGACGGGTTAGAGTCGATTCAGGTGGCTTTTGACGCTTCGATCGTTTCAAGTTTTGGAGGCGACGAATATCCACTTTCGTTGCAAATGTACGATTTTATCGATGGAGATTGGGAATCTATTCTTATTACCGACAATTACCCTTTCTGGGAGTGGGAGCGCGCATTTGATACGGACTTCGGTGGTTTCAGACCAGGATGGAGAACTGTTCCTAACTCAATGGATAACATGCAAACAATCAGCTTTGGAGATAACTTCCCTCACACGCTTGTAAGCGGTGATTTTGAGTTTGATAGCACTATTATAGATGGAGGCAACTTTTTGGATAACGATTATAACGGTGCTACTTTCCAAAGAAACAATTATTATAGTTCTGATAATCAGTTTATATTTTACGATGCTATCACGCACGAATCAAATAGATATCAAATCAATAACATAATTATAAATCCTAATAATTTTTATATTCACGAATCTGATGATTTTCCTGATCCAGACCCCGCATTATTTTCCTTAATAAGCGATGAAGATGTTTTTTATGCAAATTACATAAACAATGATAATGAAATCAAGATTCGCTTAATAGTTGACAAAGAATCACCCGTAAACGATGAATTTTTCTGTATTGGAAACATGGGTGTATTCGTTCATACCGATCCCAACTATTTGAATTATGATAATTTTGATTCGAATGTATACGGTTCGGAATCTTCTACGTATCACGTATCCGATAAGATTGATTTTGATGTTAACGGTTTAAATCTGTACGGAAATAGCGCCTTTAATTTTAAAGATAGTAGTTATACCAAATACAAGTTTTATGAATCGTTTGAGGGTGGTACGCCTTGGAGTTTAAATAGGGTTTCCGAAACAACCTTCCAAGTGTCGTCTACTCCTTCCGATGACGCTTATTCTCTTTTATTTGACGACAGAAATTGGGGTTCAGAAAACCTTTTGAATGTAGAATATGACAACCCATCAGTGCAGTACTGGACTTGGATTAAGGATAATATTCCTTATTTATACGACGGTTATTATAGCGATTCAATCCTAACTTTGTACCGACCAACAAACACGGGAAGTGGAGAATTTAGAGTTTACACGGGCGGAGATTTTGACGAGAGCAAGATTAATTGGAATAGCGCCCCACCATTACAAGAGTATATCGACTCTTACGCTTTTGGTCAGCAAACGGGTTCGATACAGATTACTTTAGGAGAGCCTTATCCGTATTACGTTCTCAAACCGATTGACGGAGAAATTTCGTTCGCAAGCTCGGAAAGCTCGTTATATCCAAAACCTCAGTTTGACCATTACTTAACAAAAAGTTATTACGGAAACGGAATTACTTACATGCAAACAAACGCGCAGGAAATGCTTTATCTAAAAAGCCCTCTATATGAAGAGGCGATAACGCTAATTTCAGGCGATGTTATTAGAATAAAATGTCAAGCAAAAACTTCCAGTGAAATTAAATTAAATCTGTATTATCAGGGAGGAGAACTACCAGAAAAATATATCATTATAAACGGCGGAAACGACAATTTTGGCACTCAAATAATTGAAATTAATAACGATAATCCAAATCCTGTAACTTTCGATCGACTTGAGTTTTCTGGAGAATTTAACGCCCAAGATTACTTTATTGTAGAAGAAATGACTATTTCTGATCCGACCGACGTAAATCAACTTATTTCGACAGTTTCCAAATACAATTTTATCGACCAAGAAGTTGAGTTAATTAATTACAACGAGGGCACTTACCTTGTAGGTAGCGAAGTCGAAGGACACATCGAGGACGACCAATATTGGCAAATTGACGCGGAATTCGTTAAACTTCAAGATTATCGTATGGAGATAAACATTCCATTTGCAGGGACAGCTTCCCTTGACGATATAGACAATTTAAAAATCAGAATGAAAGCTACTTCTTCGATTAACTTAGATCAATTCGTTTTTGAATATTCTACCCCTCAAGGCTATGAAGAACTAGTTCCAGATATTCAAGGAAATGTGGTCACGCTTACTATTTACGATAAAGACTTTTATAAATTATACGATATTTCTACTCAAGAGTTTTCAATAAAGTTAAAAATACGCGACAACGCTCAACAGACTTCCACTTTTGATTTACATATCGACAGTTTGCACGCAAATGGATTTGCTCAATGGACGGCTACTCACGATCTCTATAGATTAGAAGTCAATTTTAAGCGAACTCATGCCGATTATCCAGACAACGAAAAAATCTATTTCATGTTAAACGACCATATAGGTTTTGAAATTGAGGATTGGCGATTAGAGGAAACCGCTAATAACATTGTTGTAGTAGGATACGATTATTCTACTAAGATGTGGGAAGCCTATCTTAACGGAGACCTAATTTGGCAGCAGCAAGATTTAGCGCCTTTGAAAATTTCACCCCGAATTAAAACTTCCTATACCCATGAACAAAATCACGGGATTTGTATAACCTCGATAGATTCTCAATTTTACAAGCGTATTCGAGACGAGCGAGATTTCGAGACTTATAAATCGTTGATAGCTCTGTACGACGAGGGGTACGTAAATTCCAGAGATATTACCTACGATAGTTTTCTTACATCGCCTCAGAATACTTTTGCTCATTTATCCTCTAATATTAACGTTATTTATTCGTTTAACGACGAGATGGAAAACAACAACATTTTTAGCTCGCAATTAATCAATCTTGACGTCTCTTCTTCTCAAGACGACGCTTTTGACGACGTTAACGGATACGACTACAAGGAAGTGGGCATAATTCCCGACCAAATAAGTGAATTAGCTAAGTCTATCGTGGACGGAACTACAGGGTCAGGATATTCTCCCGGATACGATCCAGTGACGGGAGCGTTAGTCGGTGATAACGATGATAAATACGGGCCCGTATATGGTACTGGTGATTATGGTACTTATACTTATCCGGACGATTGGCACGATTCTACGGCGTTCTCCGGTACCGATAATTACGGCGTTAGATTATTTGAAAATTTTATACAAGACATCGTTTATCTCAATAGCCCCCCTTGGGGAGTAGAAGACGGTACATATAACGATATTTTGTATACCAGGGTAAATAATGGAGAATTCTATAGAGCAAGAAGTACATCTATTGCCCATTTGGGACAACAAATTGCAATGCGATTCGATTTCCAAAAAGAATTAGGGGGTATTAATTACAATATCGGTGCTCGTATCGAGACGAGCGACCCTAGTATCTCAGGTTCGCTTAGAGTGAACGGTGGCGCAATTGCTTCGGGACCCGTTATACAACTTGGTTTAGCTGGAGATAACACGGGTTCAGCAACTATTATAACATATACTGCTGGAGATTTGGATCCTTTCTATGTAGATATTTATTATTTTGAGTTAAAAGCCGATCCTCAAGCAGGTGGTTCATATGGCGTGACGGAACACTCTGGTTGGAATAATGCCGTAGATGGTTTTGTCCGCAATGGTGGCTATGCTAGAAGCGAGAGCACATTCGCACAAACATACGATTATTATTATTTTGATCTAATTTCAACTGATCCTTATAATTTCGGGAGACCCCATTCCGTATATCTTGATATTAATATGTATTATTATTTCGAACCTCGTCAAGGTGCCGAACATTGTTATATAGAAGCTTATAATTGGTTCTCACCTGGATGGGAGAATATACAAACCGTTTCCAGACAAGCCAGTTATCAGTACTTTCATAAGGCTATCAATAATGTATATATATCGAATAATGGAAATGTTGATATTCGTATTAATGCTTATAGGCGAGACGATTCTGGTTGGTATTCTCCTAGATTTGAGTTGGAAGTAGATATGATTAGAATGGATTGGGCCATAGAATGGGAATATTTACCTAGCTCATGGTTCGCATTCGATTTAATTCATCCAGACGGTTCGTTTAACGCGACAAACGATTATTACCTTTTCTTTGAAGGGGATGCCAATTACGATTCCGAATTAAGGCTCAATTCTGACGATATTTTTACCTTTAACGGAGAAGATTTAAAATTTGACGAATATTTCTATAATTTACAATCGGGCTATGAGTTTAAAATTTGGTTTACTGATGGAAACGATCGCAATCAGTGCGGTAGATATATCAATTCGGATTATCTCTATCTTTATTGGATAAATCAGAACGTTGATGTAACTATTAATAATCCAGGATTAATCCATTTAGATGATTCACTTTCAGATGATGAGACCCATAAATATACAGAGCCGATTAGCTCGGGAGTTTACGACGACCCAATTTTCGGCAAAAACACGGTTCAATTTACCTTAGAAAATTATTTTTCTACTCCAACTTTTGGAAGGGGTGAATTAGCTGCCGAAACAATTTACAGCGATTTAACATTAAACGACTTTGATTTCACGTTCGACGTATACGGTATCGGTGACCAAGAAGGTTATCCCGATCCTACAAAAGTGGAAGGGGGAGATCCCTTAAAATACGATCCTGAAGTGCTTCAAGACTCTACATTTTACGATAATAGCAGGTTTAAACTGTCCGCCATTGACGACATTCAGATTCCTCTGCTAACCCCAATTGAATTGTATTTTGGCGATGTTAACCCTGAAGATTTTGTTGATATGGATTTAAAGCTTGTTTTCGATTACGACCTCTCTCTAAACGGACGGTTAGATCCTAACGCGGAATGGTTGTGGAGATATCGATTCCTTTATTATAACTACGCGACAGAGACTTGGGAGGACGTTAACACTATTCTTCAAGCAGAAAATTTTGGAACTACGAGAACAGTTTGGAATTTAGGAGGCACCCATACTTTAAATCCTATACCTTACCTTCAGCAACCCAACTTGAATACCTTTATTCCGATAAAGAATTCAAACGATATTCATTTAAATCCGATAACAATTGACAATCTTAACGAGGATACTATAAAAGACGGCGTTATTAAGTTGGCTCTCATTTCCTACGTTCTTCCAAGTAATGGAAGTTCGTTCTCGTTTGATCGCGCTGATCCGTTTACTCCCATTAGCGTGAGTCAAAGTATTGACCTTGTTGAATCGTTATTTATCGGAGAATCCGTTCAGTTGATGCATCCTGATTCAAGCATAGAAACCTCTTTGGAACTTGACTCCGGGACTTATCGAGCTGATTTGTCTGGATTGGATATAGGAGAGATCGTTGCAGTTAAGGGGATTTACGTCGATCCAGATTCCGTAATTCAGCAGTATCCAATCGAATATTTCTGGATTACCGATAGCAACGAACTAGCTTTCAATTCACCGATGAAGCACCTATTTTCCAACGTTTCAATCGAATACGTACCCCAATTACCGCTCACGGAGAATTATCCAGCGGAATTTCCGGGTTTCTACTATCTTCCTAATTCTACGATAGTGGGCTCTACCACGTTCACGGAGCCATATTTCGTTACCAATGTTGAGGACGATACGACATTTTTTGGAACGTATGTGCACCCCGACATTCCCGTAGGTTATAGCTTAAGCCACAATGAATATGGATGGTACGTAGTCTTCGATCAATCGGTTTCTAATCCCCGAGGTGCAGTCCGCTTTGCCAAGATCAATAACACTTATATTTCCATATTCTCAATAAAAGATACCTTGGCGTACAAATATAATATTTTGGATTCAGCGTCGGATTTTGCCGGAGGAACCCTTAATTTAATTTTAAAAGCCGGATTTAACGACGTGTTTTATTCGGAGTTATCACAAGTAGCGTGCAACGATTATAAAGTAAAAATTACATTTTTTAAGAGGGATATTAATGGTATAGAGACAAATATTGGGACGGTTTATAAATTATTAGACTCTTCACAATTAGGTTTTCACAGTTATAATTTAGAAATTTCCCTTTCGGAAATTACAGAAGGGATAGGATTACTCGTTGATGTGATAAGTAGAGATTCTGAAAGCGAACTTTACGTTACCGTAGAATCGATAATAAGCAACTCCAGAGTGGACGGAAACTTATTTAAGGGCTTTTTTGCTCAAGAGATCGTAGAAGCAAGCCTCATTATTGACACTCCCGATTCGGAACTATTATTTGACGATATGAAAGTGGAGACGCCTTATATAGAAATACCTCAACTGAGCATTCCGTTGACCAAAATTGCGAAAGCCACTTATCAATTTGATTTAAGTTCGTTAAAATATAATTTTGATTTTGATATCACAGAGATCCGCGCCGAAGGAGTACCCCTTTCGCAGCAAGATTACGAGTTCGATCTTTCTCAAAATATAGTTGTTTTAAAAGGGGATTATCGAGAATATTCCGGCTTACTTTTTGCTGATCTGTCATATAAAGCGTTTGAATGGAACGACGGATTCGTTTCTACGCTGGAACCGATTTCGTTCAATTTTGCTACCAATTATACGGATAAAATCGCCAAATATTTAGTATTTGACATCAATTTTGACTCAGCCGGAATTCCTGGTTATCAATTGGAAAAAGTTGATACCGCTTCAGGAAGAGTTGTAATGGCAGAAGAAAGCAAAGACGCGACCTCATTATTGCTGTATCTCTATAATTTTATAGAAGATAAATGGGAGTTTATAGATTTTGTAGTGTACGATACATATCTCGGCTCATTTACATATGTTGCGGATAGATTGTTTACCACTTTCGAAGATTATTTTAACTCCACAGGAACAAGTGAATTTGAAGTAAAGCTCATGCTCGCCGTTGATGAGACGGTTGGAGACTGTTTCTCGTCTTCGGTGGGGTTTATTATAGACCAAATTAGCGCAAATATATACTTTAAATCTCCTAATGTCGAACATTCTGTGAGACCAGAAGTAGTTTTTGACGTCGATTTAACCAAATACTTTACCGATTCAAACATCTACGTTGATGAAGTTCAGTTAAAGCTGGATTATATCAGCAAAATAGATAGTTCTTTTGCGTTTTCAGAACACGCTTTAATTGAAGAAAACTATAATTTTTACGTTTTAAATAAATTTTTAGAATTTGAAGAGGTAGAATTGATTGACAGATCAATAATCCTTTCAAGAAATGCGTTAAATGACTTATTATTATACGATTCTAATAACGAAAAGTATTTCGTTCAAATAAAAATCGAGTACGATTGGAATTGTATCCTTGAAATGAACATTGAGTTCGACTCGCGCTTGGAAATTAAATCTTCCTTACAATTGCTCGATTATGCGCTAACCGTTTCTTATACCGAATACGAGATTACGCGAATATCTGCGCAAGAGACGCGTTCTCCTTACGAATTGACGGCGATCTATGCCCCTGGTTACGTTCAGAATGCTACGGGTTTTGTTATATTAGAGACAGACAACATCGTAGATATCGGAACGCTAGCCGGGTTTTTGCGAAACGCGGATTCGCGTCAGAGACTAATGCTTCGTCAGCAATTATATTATCAATTTTCTGAAAGTACAGATGGGCCCATTGCTCTTTTATTAGATCAAACCTACACCGATATTAATTTACGATTTGTAAGCCCACTAGGAGAATTAACGCGACCGCAAGATTTTATTTGCGATAATACATATTTCCAGTTTATTGTAGACCACGAGGTCGTTTCTGTCGAATTACTGTTCTTTAACGGTACCGATTACGAACAAGTCGGATTTTTCGAACAAAGCTTTTTATCGCAGATTTTATACGAATACGGCTGGAACAATATTTCAGGTGCAACCGAAAAAAATACGGGCGATTTTGTCCAGATAAAGATAATATTAACTGATATTTTTAACAATAAAAACGAAATTATTTACGAATTTTTAGCCGATTTTGATAGTCCATCCCCAACCATTTCTATTGCGAACGGCGTTCAGAGTTTTGAGACCGCCCCAGCAAATCCTCTTACCGGAATTTCGTTTGAAAGCGGAGAGGATATGGCAATAGCTCGTTGGGAGTTCAAAGATGGTTCGGGAACGATAGCAACTGATACTTACGGCACGAATCACGGAACTTTATATAACATGGAAGACGCTGATTGGCAAGAAGGAATTCTAGAGTTTAATGGAACCGACGAGTATATTCAAGTTGCAAACGATAACTATCTCCAATTTGGTTACTCCGATAGCTTTTCGATTATGGCTTGGATTAAGACCGACAGCGACGGAACAATTATTCGTTCTGAAGGCTCAGTTAGCGGAGCTTACGGATTAGCAGTACAATCGGGAAAAGTTAATTTTCTTATTGAAGATCAAGATTATAATCTTCTTTCATTTACAGGGAAAACCTTAGTAAACGATAATGAATGGCATCAGATTATAGGCATTCGAGATACTTCTACCAATAATTTGATTATTTGCGTGGACGGAAATTACGATTATTCAATAACGGATACTACCGTAAGTTCCCTTGACACGGGCCAAGATATATTTATTGGAACAACTAAGATCGGAACGCAATTTTACGATAACTTTAGCGGATCGATTGACGATATTTGCATATTTAATTACGCTATATCTTCTGATGTTGTAAGCAACCTGTTCTTTTTTCAGATCGAAAGCGATAAAATGGAAAATGCGTGGTTTAGATTCGATGAAGGAATAGGAAACATCGCCCACGATAAATTAGGTATCGACGCCTATATTTATGGAGAGCAAAATTGGATCGGGGGTTCAAGCGCAAGATGGGGCGATTACGCGGTCGATTTTAACCCGCAAGAATACGTCCCACAACAAGGTCTCGATGAAGATTTTGACGTGATTGAAGGAAGCAGCGATTGGCAGGGCGATTTAAGCCAGCAAAATGGTGATTATATCAAGTTCACCTCGTCAGGCGATCAATTTATCGGAGATCAAGAGTTATGGGACGAGGGCTTCTCTCAATCCGAATCTCACTTACAAAATTCGTTCTTACCCGACGCTTATTCCAGTTTTCAGAGCTGGAATCCGCTTTATATGACGAATGGCTTCCCTACAACTTCAGTCGTAAACGATTGGATAGACTGGAGCTTAATTAACAATAATCAAGCGTATACATCTTCTTCTTGGAACGGTCTTGGAAATTTTAATTCTCACTTAAATTATGGAACGTATACCGATGTTCCAGCTCAAGATCTGGTCCCAAGTGGAGATTTTGACATGATAAATTACGAGAATTCAGACTGGGCTGGGGATTTGACTACAAATGACGATTACACAAACTTCACATCAATTCCAGACGGGTTTGATTACGACCACGCCAATCACGAGCCATACTACGAGAATTTATGGAACGCAACTACATCTGAAGAAGCAGGTCATTATCCTGGTACTTATAGTTTTAGGGGCGAAAATGGAAAAACAGATTTAGATATAGATTTTGTCGATAGTTTAAATACTGGAGGCTCAGTTGAGATAGTTTCTGAGTATCAAAATCATAAGAGCGTGTTGCATCTTACTGAAACTATTACTTATAGAGGATTTTATCATTTTTTCGATTCAAATCAGATTTCTGGAACAATGGAATGGTGGAGTTTAGCACCTCAGAACGACGATTATTGTATTGTGAATATTATGGAGGGAGGTTCATTAAGGATGCGAATTGCGTTTGACGATGACGGAGGTTCAGCAAATATTGAATACAACGATGGAGCTTGGCATAATATTATGGCTTATTCTATAAATACTTGGTATCATTTTAAAATTGAGTTTGATTGTTCTACAGATACATGGGACATTTATATAAATGGCGTTTTGAAAATAAACGATGCTTCGTTTAGCGGAGATGCGAGTTATATTGATAGGATTGATTATGATAACGAATTAGATGCAGAATCGTATTACGATGCTTTTGGCTTTTCTTGGGATTCTAACTATACTTTAGGAGATAATTGGCATTACGATTATCATCAAGGAAGTCAAACGTTTGAGAATTATAATACAAGTTCTTATGGAGATTATTATGGAACTTACTCTTTTACAGATGATACAGCTGGAGGCAATCCAACAGGATGGGGTATAAGTGAAACTGGTGGAACTGTTAATGTCGTTGCTGAAAAAGACAATCACAAAAAAGTCTTAGAATTATATGACGATGATGCTGAAAATAGGGTTAGTGCCCTTAATAGTTTTACAATTCAGACAGATGCAACTATTGAGTTTTGGTGGGCACATGAAGCATCCTTGTCTTATCATCACTATCTTCATCTGAGAATCAGAGAAGGTGGTACTGAGCGCGTTAGAATTTTGTTTAGTTATCAAGCAGTAGGACAAATTGTGAGCCATGATGGAAGTGCTTATGTGTCAATTGTTACAGGTCTATCAAGTAATACATTCTATCATATAAAATTAGTACTAGACGATTCTGCAAATACCTTCAAATGTTATGTTGATGGAGTAGATAAAGGGACATTCGATTATTTTTCTAATTCGATAGTAGGGATTGATAGCATTTATATGCTGACAAGAGGTGGTAATAGTGGTGGAGCTTTTACTCATTGGTTTGATGCATTTGGATATTCTGGGGATAATTACGAGATAGGAGATAACATTAATCCTTATGGAATATTGCCAGAATTAAAAAACGATGGTTGGAATATTGATGCAGGAGCAGGTAGTTCAGTAAGAATAACTGGAGAAGATACATCTCATAAAAAAAATCTTGAACTTTTATTACCAGTTGATAGTTATGCTGGATTATACAACGATTTTGACAGTGGCCAAACGTCTGGAACGGTAGAGTTTTGGTTTAAAACTACTGATTATTGGGATCCGAATCAAATGCACGTAGAAGACGGGTCGTCGGCTGATTCTCTTTATTTTTGGGTTGACGAAGGGCAATTTCGATATACCGACGATTCAGGAACTCATAACATAGTTGCTTGTGCGAACAATGTTTGGCATCACGTTAAGCTTAGCTTTAATTTAACAACTGGAAGTCCTACAACTAACTGGTGGGCCTGTTGGATTAACGACGTATATTACGGGTCTTATGTTGACGGATTTAACGGAGATCCTTCTGCAATGGACAGAACTATGTTTAAGTCAGATGGACACGTTACGCCTCATTGGATGTATATCGATGCCGTTGGTTATTCGTGGGACCCCAATTACGAAATAGGAGATAATTATCTGTTTAATATTCATTATAAGAATCACATTTACGCTCCAGGTGGTACAAATGCCGCGTGGACTATGGACCCATTATATATGCAAAGTGGCTTTCCTGATAAGACGGTAAACGAAGGTTTTAGCGGCTGGACTCCGAACTCTGATTCGGATTATACAACGGTATCTTGGGACGGGAACGGGAACTTTGATAACGCCGTTAAGAAAAGAAACGTAGCGAGCGTCACGCACGACGCATCTTGGGGTTCGGGGGCAATGTCCAATTTCTATACCGATAATGATCAATATTACAACATATATCGGTCAACGTATAATAATTTGGATAGTGGTTCTTATAGGTTGGTATCTGATAACGGAAATACGCTTACCGATGTAATTCCTTCTGATCAGGGAAATTATCAAGAGCAGAGAGACGATACGGGGTGGTCTCAATATACTGATGATAGTAAGGTTAGACGCTTTAGATATACTCGCCAGACTACATTGCCGGGCTGGACGCTTGAAGTTTATGACGAATACAGCGTTTCTGCAAGCGTGTCTAATCCCCCTTCAGGGAAGTCGTGGGTTGCTCAAGATTTGTCTATAGAATTTAGGGAAGCTACTTGGAAAATTTATGGAGGTTCAGGTTCATGGATTTACCATCAAGCTTATCATGATACTAGTGGGTGGGTGACTCTAGGCTCTCGACAATTGTCAACGTCTGATTCTTATACGTCTTATTCATATAATAAAAATCCTAATGATTATATGGATGAGAGCAAGAACGTAAGAATGAGAGTTAAGATCGTGGTTCCGTGCGCGAACTACGGTGTCTTTGTGGAGCGCGCGAAGTTTCAGTATGATATTGACCTTTGCGGAGTTCTAGTGCATTGGAAAGCAAACGAGGTTGACCCCAGAATTAATTTTGAATCCGGTTTATTTAACGGAGCACGTGAATTCAGATTATTTTTTCAGGGAATAACCTCTCAAGGGATTGCGGATTTATATGTGTTAGAAGGCGAATATTGGGTAAAGCGGATTAGTGATATTGGTTCAGCAAGTTGGAAGACGGTGTCGAATGTGTTAATTTATAACGTAAATGATATAATGCTCGAGCTCGGGAATGCAGGGGACGTGCAAACTCTTACTATTGATTATCTATATCTATATTGCGAAGATACGGGATCTATACATCAAGCACAGTTAGGCAAGACGATTACGGATCCGTTCCTAAACCAATACGATTCGTACGGCAATTATCAGAAAAAATACGACGTTACGGTATCGTTTGAATACAAGTTTGCGAAAGCGGTAAACGATCTTTCATATTACTCTGCGTGGGTTGATATTCCCGGTACCACTGATTCGCTTCCCGCTACGGGGGTATGGACAACTAAGGAATATACCTTTGAGTTTGACTCCACCTCAACAAGCGGTTTTGACATCGTATTTAGGACCAAAAACGGCTATTTAGATTTACAAAACATGAATTACAATTTCAAGTTCAAATGCCTAGATACATCGGGCCACATTAGGCTGTTTCAATCGATCGAGGCCGATTATCCATATCAAGATACCTTATCGCAGTTTGTTAAAGATAACGGTCATTTCTACCTCGATTTTACCTACAATTTTGTCACTTCTGATGACGATCTTACCTATTATAACTCATACGATAGAACATACAAACTTGAAGTAATTGCAACAATAAAGGCGGATGGAGCATGGCAAACCGCTATTCCACTAAATCAAACAAGTACTCCTACTTCAGGAACATATAGATTTGACGTGAGGGGATATATGGACAGTCAGGGTTGGAGCACCTTTGAAGATATAAAGCTAGAATTCGTGGTTTCAGGAGACCCATCTTCGTTAACCGTAAGCGATGTTTCGCTATTTGATTATAGAGCTTGGCGTCCCGCCGAATTAGAGTTCACCATAGACGCGAATATGCCTGATCTAACCGCAGATGACTCTCTTGACCGCGTGGAACTTTTCTATAGATACGACACCGACCCAATTATCGATACTTTCGGTCTTTACGTTTATAATTACATTACTTCTGAATGGGATTTAATTAACGGCGAGCAACCTACCAGCGGATTCTTTGAGAGCTCGTTTAATCTCACAAGCGACCATTACGACGCGAGCCATAACATGCAATTCAAGATTAACGGTACATATGGAGTTGTGTTTGAATTTGGTAAACAATTTGATTTTCTGTTGGATAAATTTTACGTGGAATACGATTGGACCAGAACTTCAGGAGAGATTTACGCCGATTTAATAAACACGATATACGATCCTCTCCTTAATCGATACGATTCGTTTGACGATTATAAAAAACTGTATAACATTTCTATCAATTTTGATTATCAATTCAATACGCAAGATGCAAATTACGGGGATTTTGCCAAGTTTTACGTTGAGACCACCGAAGGCTCTTTTGAAATATTTGATTTAACGAAAGACGGACAGGTAAATAACTTACAATGCTCTTTTGAATTTAATTCCACTTCTCGAGCTGATTTTGACGTTAAATTTAGAATTTCAAACGGAGATTTAGATTTAAACAACTTCCAGATAGAGGTAACATTCAAATGCTTTAAAGACGATGTTTCGGGTGATAGATTATTAGAACAAATATTTGAAGCCGATTATGAAGGCAGTTTAACTCAAGAAGAGAAAGAAATTGCTAATTTTTATTGCGATATTTATTACAACTTTACGACCGTGGATGATGGATTATCGTACGTTAACAGTTACGGCGGAAACGATAAGTTGGAAATTATTTATGGTGTGAAAGCAGATGGACAGTGGTTTTCGCAAGTTTATTCTACCAGCATCTCCGAATCAAAAGATCCGCTTACATTTAATGTCAGAGATTTTATGGATCAACAAGGAGTTTTCGTATTTGAAGATTTTAACGCCACATTTGTTTTGAGCGGAGATCAATCCGCTTTAAACGTATCCCAATTACGTTTCTACGACCACGAAATAGACCCTGCAGTTGTACATTTCACGGTCGAAACTCCAGTCAATATAAACGCTCCTGCCGAAGGGATAGAACTGCATTACGCACTTCGCACAAATATAACTCAACAAGATCGATTTAATCTAAAAGTTAAGATATGGAATTACGCAACCAGTCAATGGGATTTAATATCCTATTTATACGGAACCGATATTCCGGATTCATTTGAGAAGTTTATCTTTGTCTTGGATAGTTGTTATTGTAATCCTGATAATAACATCGTTAATTTAAGCTTATATGCTGAAAATTACGTTGATTTATTTGAGATTCATTTAGATTTACTAAAAACCGTCGTTGTAGACTATGTTGAAGCGCCAATATTGATCGATACAGGTTTAACCCCTTTTACTTTTGCTTCTTGGATCAGACTGGATTCTCTGACTGATACAGTTTCGCTATACGGAGAATATAACGACCTTACCAGCGATGCAAGAAACCACATCTATGTAAATGCCGACGGTTCTATTTACTTTGCTCAATCCCTTAGTAGTGCGGCAACAAGTAATGCCGGCTTGATGACAACAGGGACTTGGATTCACGTTGTAGTAATTAAGAGCGGAGACGAGATCAGATTTTACAAGAACGGGGAACTATTTGGTACTCCGGTAATATATAACGAAGATTATTCTGGGCCAACCCCAACTAAAACGGGAATCGGTTCCAGATTTGCCGACTCTACTTGGTATAACGACCCATTAGACGGTAGTATTGACGATTTAAGATTATTCAACCAAAGTCTTACGCTCACAGAGATAAAATGGATTTTCGGATTTGGACAAGGAAGATATAAATCGCTAGACCGCCTATCAGGGACAGAATTTCAGTTTGTTCCCTTAGAGGAATACAGAATAATCGATTTAACTACGGGCATTACATCAGAGTGGATCACATTCCACACCCCTCAGATTAAGAAACTAGACGATTTGGGAGACTTACCCGCCAATTTCTCTATTGAATATCGCGTGTTCGATTTCGCCGGAAACGTCGCGTACAACACAACTTACAACAACGGCTTTAAAAACATCTTATTTAGCAGAGAGATTGAAATTCCCATTAGTTGGACCGGCACAGAAGAAAATAAGTTAGACTTAAATGTTGTCGGGCAAGAGAGAGAATTATTCATTGAAAAAAACCCTCAATTCGGAGATGTCTCAAGTTTAGACGTATACATTAACGGCTTCAGATATGGAACTGCAACCTTAAATGGGGACAATTATAGATTGTCGTTTGGAAGCGACAATACCAAGAACACGTTAATCGCGTACTCGGATTCGCTAATGAGCAACAACATCTATTCGAACATAAATCCTTTAAACCACATAAGCTGGGAGGTAAGAGAGGACGATTCGTTTACCGTGGTAAAACACGTGTTGGTCGATTCCGACATTGTAATTATCAATCCACTTTCATACAACGCTTCCAACGCTTTAGATTTGAATCACCTCTACGATAGGGAATTCGGGCTCCCTAACTTCGTGAGGATGAAGCAAGCATACTATTACGATTATAATATTACTACAGATGAGAGTGAATTACGCTACTTAGATTACGGGTTCGATTACGGAATAGATAGCGATGGACAAGTAATCTTTCCGGAGCTCTCCGTTGTTCACGAATTATATAACAATCTTACCACAGTTAAGGATGAGTGCGTTTATTTCGAATACAGCGCCTCGGAATTTAGCAATCAGCTTTCGCTTAACAACGCGGACGGCTTCTTTATCAACTTTACCATGCCAGCATTATATTACGGACACACCACTATCGACACGCTGGTAGTTTCGTTTAACGACTTTTTAGGCAATTCCTTTGCGAAAAAGTTTTTTGACCTCGATTTACGAGAATATTTCTTAGATAACGTGAAAGACGACTACGCCGAAGATGTATTCGGTTTAGGAAAGATGATGGTTATTCCGCTCTATATTAATTTGAGAGAATTAGCCTTTTCCAATCCTAACAATCCGTTCGACCTCACTTTATTGGAGTCTATTTCGTTTACAATCTCGGATAGTGAAAGATGGCCTGGTTCGTTCGCGTTAGATTTTGAAGACCAGCAATACGAGGTTACTAATTTGCCTTACCAGAGAGCCGGTATTAAAGATTTAAAACTATTTAACTTGATCAGCGACTCGATTGAGCCAGACGAGAACGGTTTTGTCACTTCGGAAATTATTTTCAGAACGCCTGATTATTACAATTTCTTTGGCAAATCGGAACTAAAAATTAAACGGATGAATATTGACATAACCGATGTAAAATTGTTCGATAACGGGCAAGAAATAAATAGTTATCGCGAAGTTGAATATTCCGATTTTATCGAAGCCTATATGATGCACGATAATAGTTTTGCCCAAATCCCACTCGGCGATCTAATAACATTGCCTGTTTCTCTTGTAAATGATACTTCTTTAGAGCCTTTGGCGTTCGGTGCTATGTATTATATTACAAAGTACGATAAAAACGCGCCAACAGGATACTTTCACAAATATTATTACAGCAAGTTTGAAGTTCCTAAGAAATTAGGCGTTTTCGATCTATTCTTCAACTCCCAAGGCACCCCGCTTCACAACATAACTATTGGGAATAACGATATTAAATTCACGCTAAACGTAACTCAAGAAGAGCTCTCTAATTACAGTCCTATTTACTTGGAAAATTACGTCGACGAACTTGAGTACGGTCATTCGTTAATCTTGAAAGGCGCCGTGCTCGATAACGATCAATACATAGAAGAGGATAAGGAAGTTCACAAATACGAATATATTGAAGCGTTAGACGGGGAGACCGTTCATTACCTCAATTTAGTATCTCCATTCGGCGATCCTAACTTTATCGACAGGGAAGAATTTGCGATTTATTACATTAACGATAATTTGGAAATAATTCCGCTTTATACCAACCTTAGCGGCGATTATTTCAAACAGAGCGATATTTTAGACAAGAATCCCGTAATAAGCTATATTGACAATAGATTCGCCTTAAACATCTATTGGAACGAAGATTCCGACAGCTTCATTGATTACGATACTAACATATTGATCAGCTACAAAGTTCTTAAGGGAAGACCGATATCTCCGATGTCTTATAGCTCTTTTGACTCTTACGGAAATAACAAACGGCAAAACTTGATCGAAATACCGTTTGCCAGGTACGACATGATTACGCGCAGTTGGATTACCGAAGAAGATTTTATTGAACAATTCCCTATTAGCAAGATGTTATTAATTAAAGAAGTGACAAGTATAGATATTACAATTGAAGGTCCAGAATTCAACGAAGCATCCGTATTCCGAACGGGAATTATCGCGCTTGAAGGCGTATACGTCAATAAGAGCTATTCTAACTCGTTTAAACTTGAAAACTCAACCAAATATTCTTGTACCATCGATCAAGATGGAAAGTTAGTAATTTCCGGTCTTAATTATACGGAAGGAGATGTCTTTAAAGTCGCCTATTACGCATACGACCCCGTAAAAGTCATTCATTCCCTCAATCGGCCTAATTCGACCATAGATTATATAAAGATCACAAATGGAACCGGATTTGAATACGAATTTATTCTCAACCAAGATTATAAACTTTCGGTAGATGGTTATCAAATTTTCTTCTTAGATTTATGTAATACTATTCTCAAGAGCGGTAATTTCTCTATATACGATACTTTTGAAATTAAATACCACGCCCCCTTATCAAGAAAACTCGATCTTTCTCAGAATTTACTTCTAATGCTCCAAGATAGCAGTGGAAACGAAATACCAATTGACAGCGTCCCGATCGACAACTTAGGATTCTTTGAATACGAGCAACAATTAAGGATTGATAGCCCCCTTTCGATTCCCCTCGGAGGAGGAAGGACTCTGGTTCACATGCTTCTTTCATACCTTCCATTAAACGTATTTAACAAGTCTTCGGGTCAATTATTCAATATAACCTATGAGGATCAAGACGTCGGCAAAATTTACGGAATTAAAGAAAGTAATAAATGGGTAAAATATTTCACGATTACTACGATTCCGGAGAAGGTCAAGCTCACTATGGTAGAAGATCCCACCCAAAACATGATTATTAATCAAAAGTTCTACGAAGAGCGAGAATACCTATTCAATTATAATCCGCTTGAAGCGCTCGAAAAGGACGAAGGATACACAAAAGTAATGATCGACGCTTTAGCAAGGGAAGATTACGAATTTACCTATAAACTCACGGATTTCGAAGATAAACCGATAAATAACAGCATTGTTTGGCTTCACATTGGATTTATGCCAAAAAGCGAAACCAAATTCCTTAACGAGCGTACGAGAATTAACTACGATGATTCTCCAATCTATTTTGAATCGCTCGGTACCGAAGAGGTTACTTTTAGAGGTCCAGGAGAAGGCGCAAATAAGATGTTTGGACGACCTCTAACTTACGAGACGGATAATAGTATCACGAATCTCACCGCCTATGGTCCTTACGCTTGGATATACGGAGTGACCGATGAGTTCGGTGAAGTAACCTTTGATATTTCGTTTGATAACGAATATATTAGAGATTTCATTAATATTTTTGGTAGCATAGAGGGTATAAATTCCATTGACGACATGGTACTCTATACTCGGGCATTTAACACTTATTTTGACTGGGACGAATTTGCCATTGACACACCTAATCAATACATCTGTTCTGAGAACGGGCAGATTTACGATGGTAGTAACAGAATTGAGAATTATGATTTTACTGACCTAGTACTTCAAGATAGTGCATATGCCGAAGGTATTATCCGATTACACAGACACGATATTGCGCTTGGACTTAACGATTATCTCGTGTACAATTTACCCGATTCCGATATAAATGCTCAATACGATCCGATTACCCTTCACTTATATCTAACCGAAGCAACTCCTATTCCCACAGGAGCAACACCTACAATTGAATCTCTCACTAAAGTATATAGTAGCTCAGAATTAGAACCAACTTCGTATAACATTCTTGAAGATGATTACTTCTATTACGCATCTATAGAATTTTATACGCCTTCGGGTCATTTAGTCAAAACGCTTTATAAAGAAATTAAAGTAAACGAATCTTACGATAGCGGAACTATTACTATTGGCAATGAGACGGTGAAAGAAATTCTTGACATGCTAGGTCCGGGCATCTCTGCTATGAGAGTTTACGTGTTCGAGACCGAATATTATAAGAGCTCTCCATTAATTGGTATCCCAATTGAAGTACGTCCTCCCAACTGGATTAAATTCGGAGAGAAGAACACTCAGATCGACTTAATCGATCCGTTTGTATCTGCGTGGGGTACGGCCTATAACAACGAAGAGGAGATGCCATTTGAGAGTATTTACCCCGTCTTAATGGGAGCAATTTGGGTCGATCCCGACTTTAACGGACCAACAGATGAAGAAGAGCGTTCCATACAGGATTATATTGGAATTAATTTAGATTGTACTATTTACAACGAAGACGGTACTACAAGTACATTCCCATTAAGAGATAATATTATGCTTCGACCTGGAAACAACGATGGAGTAATGACTTTCAACGCACCTCTTGGACCAGAAGAGCACTTCCTCATGGGTTTACAATGCGATTTGAATTTATCTTTTAACATCGACTTTAATAAAGATCAGATTTACGAAGATCAAAGAGATGTTGAAATATTTTTATTAGACTTACGATTAGAAGCGAACCCATCAACTAAAGATCCAATAACTACTTGGTCAATATACGATGACGGCTTTAGTTCCGGAGAAATAACGGTACTAACTTCAAGCGAATCAATTTCTCCTCCAGAGTCAGGCGTAAAATATTTAGGCGGTACAGAAAATGGACAGATTTTCGGTCAAGAAATATCTTTCTTGTACTATAACGATTCCTTAGATTACGGTATTGAATCCGATAGCGAATTACTTTCGCTTTTAGCCTTAACCGAGATTACCGCGTTAAAAGTGGTCGGAATTAAGGACGGTAGCGAATACGAATTTGTTCAAGGAACCGATTGGACTATGCCTTACTATCCTTCGGGAATTCTCTACAACGATTCGATCATTCGCTTTTCAGGAACTAATATACCCGACGAAGGCACAGAATTTTCAATCGTTTACAAGCTAAAATTTGATTTCGAATCAAAAAGTTTCGGAAAGATTACTTTAGGTTATACCAATAATTACAATGAAAGTTCGATCGAGCTTCAATTACCGGACGGATTCTTACCGGATAGCGATGAAGCCGTAGCTCCTATGTTTACTCGATTTTCAGATAATTTTACGGGCGATGGAACCCAAACTCAGTTTATCATGAGCTATGGACTTAGCGGAGTATCTCAATGGGACGGAAATTTCGTTATATATAACGAGGAAGAACTAATCTCCCAATTTGGAGCCTTTGATGAAGGAGTTTCTTCAGGACATCCTACTATCACTTTTACTGTAAAACCTCCTCCTGCCCAATCAAAGATTAACGTCACTTACGGAGTTAAATCTCAATACGATCTTTCTTACGGATTCCAGAAAATCAATAAGTCTTATAGCGATTCAATAAGGCTAATGAGTAACGATGACACATCACCTCAAATAATTGACGAAGCTGATAGCGGACTGTCCACCCGAGTTCTTGACAATTCGTCTTTGTATATTTCATTGGATAATTCGGAAGAAAAAACAACTCTTAAATTATTACAGGTACCTTTATTGTTTGCTCCTGAACTTAATCTTACTTTTACTTTTGATCAAATAGTACTGGATTATATCGAATCTTTTGATAACGATTTTAACAACCTTACTATCGAATTTAAATATATTACGAAGGATGGATATTACGAATTTTATTCCGACCCAAAAATAATCCCTCTGAATTATTCCGAAATTTCGCCTGATATTATAGGTAATAGTTATTCTATTCTGTATAACAAAGACCTTCAGCCAATTTACGACATGGTTGGGACTGATAGTATCGATATTGAAATAACGCTATATCAAGCGGGAAATAGTGTTAATTACGCTCCATATATAATTTTAGAAGAATTTGAATATCTATCCGATACCCACATTGTTGAGATGTACGATAGAATGCCTCGTGATTATTACGGAAACATGGATATAGACGCCGTAATTAATACGCCTCATTACTTCCAAGTATTCTCGAAACCATTAGTCGATTGTGAGTGGGGAGATTCGCCGTTTAATCTAATAGACGGAAGCGAAGTTACGGTAGGGCTTAAAGGCTTGCCTAACTCTTCCTTAGTTTCTTTAGATTACGATGGAGAGACTTATGGCATAGACTATTGGGGTTCGGAGAAAACGCTTCCAGTAAATCTTGAAAATTTCTTTATGATCCCTAACTTGGGAATGTATACAGATACTTACAACATAGAAGAGACTTCTTATCAAGACGGATATTTAGACCTCTATTACGGCTCAGGTACGGAAATCGATGGAGAGAAGCTTTATACCTCGACAATCTATATGGATTACGAAAGTAGTCCAGTCGCCGATTATCGTTCGAGTATTTTAGATAATACTCCAACTTCATGGGCAACAACATTTGATTTTGCTGATAAATTTTTAACCACTTATGAAATGGAAGTAGAAGGACGCGTATTCTATCATCAAGTATTTGATTTAGATACGGATATAAACACCACTTCCGAGATGAACGATATCTTCCCTGATTACAATACAAATATCTATTTCGGTCTGCAATTACCTTCCGACCTTGATATTGATGAGATTAGAGAGATCGGTTTACCCTATTCGTACGCGTTATCCATTCAAGGATTTCCAGTCGGAGATTATAAAGACGAATATTGTTTCGCACTCCCAACGGATAGCGGAGATTTCAATCCGACCACCGACCCATATCTACTCGAGAGTGATACGGAATACGCTTTAGAATTTGACGAATACGGAGCGCCATACATTCTATTCTTTAAACCGGTTGGAGATTTAAGCACTTATACGGACGCTCAAAATAAGATCATGATCGATTATTGGGCAAATCACGAATTTATCGATAATCGCGATTATTACATCCACGAAAACCCAATAGACACATTTATTTCGCAGATCGAATGGGATTACAGCTACGTAGATACTGACAATTTTAACCTCCACCCCGACTTTACATACGATACCAGCTTTACCGTGAATTATTACGCCTTAGAATGGGAAATTTTCAACGAGGACTATATTAAAGACGGCGACGATATATTTACCTTCCAACAGAGAGAATTTTACAACATTTCTGTGTTATATACGGGAGATACAAGCACCGATGAATTTAGCGTACAATATATCGTACCCGAGGGTCAATATTTAGAAGATCATATAATCTTCCCAACTATCTATGCATTGGCTCAGATTGATGACGATGAGGAAACAATGAGAGTAATTGAAATTTACAATAGTTTGTTGCAAAATTATATTTCTCAAAATGCTCCTGATTCGTACAATTATACCGTTGATTTCGCCGAAATTGAAACTTATATTAATACCTATTTCCCAAGCTATCAATTGGTTGAAAATTCTTTTATGTATATAACCACCGAATATAACTCTACTCTACTGCGATATCCAATGGGCCATACGCCGTTCAATTACGACTATTTAGGACCAGATCATTACGCCTACCATATCGCTCTATATATCAACGGTGAGTTTATCGCATATTCAAACGAAACCTTATTTAACGATTACGTGTTAAAAGTTGAAGATAATTATATTTATTTCAATAATAAGTCAAGAGGTCAAGCAGGTTATATCGACCCCGATAGTGAAATTCAACTAACTTATAAATTTAAACTTCAACCTGGATTACTTGATAGAAAACATTTTATGATAATTACCTATCCGTGGACGAATGTTTTTGAAACTGTTTTTGATCCAGTCTTAGGTGACGAACAATTAACTTATAGAGAAAAATATAGAAAATTAAGCGGAGGCTCCATAATTACGCCTTTTGAATATAGCCTTTCTATTAATACGAAATATACCCTTTACTTAAGTTATCGCTTAAATCAGAGAGAATATTACGAAGAACGGTTTGAGATAAAATCCGAGTACTATGACAGCGCTGAAGGCGGCTACGTGTATAAATTTATTTCCCAAGAGCTCGATAATTACATCGATGTGCTTGAGGATGAAAAAGGGGATTCTGTTAACGTCTTTTATTTCGATGCTCAAGGCAAAATGATATTCTTAGACGCTTCTCATTACAAAGTTACTATTGGTTCGAGACAAATAGTTATTAAAAACGATGGAAACGAATTAGTAGCTTCACACGGAGAATTTTACGTGTCCTTTATCTCGGACTACAACGATAAAGAACTTTTAAATTATCGCTTTTCTTACGACCCCGCAACGGATATAACAGCAACCTTAGATGTAAATTATTGGGATGTTATTGACGCAGAGGGTATAGGCGTTATTCCAAATTTAGACGCGCCTTACTTCATGAACGAAGGAGAGACCACTCTGCAAAACGTTGTGTGTCAAGCTTCTCAAATTGCTGCGTATCTTAGCGAAGGAACCAAATTAGAATTTAATTTAGAAGCAGAATTACAGGGATACGACCAACAATTGCTTGATGGAATACGCGATGGCAACTATTCAGCGCTCTATATTGATACAAATATTAAAAACATAGATAGTTTAGATAATCTTACTATTGAACTCTACGACTCTTCAGGTATAATGTCTGAATTTTCTCAGAACATGACCAGAGATGAGTTGATAATGTACGACTACAACATCAAAATTAACTTGCCAACAGATACAAATACGCTAAAAAAGATTAGACTCGTTCCATTTTTCAGATCAGATAACGAATATAACGCGGATAATACTATAGGCATTAGCAGAATTCAAGCAATGGTCTGGGATAATGAGCTTGTTTCCTTCATGGAAGACGATCAAGAGTATATGCACGTGAATTTAGAGCACGATTTAAAGACAGATATAAGCGGATACAAATTAGCTTACATTTATAACGATAAATTACAATACCTCGCCTACCCTGACGGTGTTTCGATTACATATACCAAGGATATGGATATATACACTTTACATATTCCAAGCGTCTATCTTAACCCTGACACGAACGAAACTACGAGATTTCTGGAAGGGCAAGAAATTGTTTTGCGATACAATTCGCCCGTAAAGAAAGGCATAGCTGTCGGTATTGGTAAATTATACTTTGAGAACAAAGGATATAATTACGACTCGCATCCAGATATTCCTAAAGCAGAATTATTACTGGTTAACGCTAATTCTTCGGATACCAACACTTACGCTTACTCCGAATTTATTAACGATTATTATTATCAAGCCCCAATACAGATAACTCCGTTTGATACCGAATATAACGGCAAATATAAAGCTATAAAGATCGATTTGAATATATCCGCTTTATTAGAAGCAGAAGGTCGTTTTGAACTAGATCTCAGTCATATCGTCTTTTCGGTACCGAATCCTTCTTACGAATTAACCATTAGTGAAGTACTTATCTTGGAAGAATCGTACAAACCAAACTTACAATATGGAAGTATGGACGAACGGGTATGGCAATATACCGAGGTCGAGATGTTTACCGCAAGCGCTAATCCGGAAGAGGATTCTTATCAATTAGCCCTAGAAAACGCCCCGTTATTCTATCCTGATACGGAATGGTTAGATTATCTCAATATTTTTGACGAGGATGGCAACTACTATACAGCAGGAATCACAGGAGACGACCATCAATTACATTTCGAACCTTCAACTAACACGTTTACTTGGAACCCATCGTTTAACCAGTACCCCGAATATTTCGGCATGGAATTCGAAGAGCCGTTATCGATTGAGCCTAATAAAACGCTTTATTTCGGATACGTCACCAATACCTCTTGGGCAGAACCGATCCTAATCGAAGCGGAGAACATTGATCTCGATTCTATTCGCGTAATTTACGATTATAACTATCTACTGAAACCGGAGTTTTACGATTGGTACGCTACATTGAACCTTAGTGCCCAACATTCCTACGAGAATATCGCGTATTCCTTTAAAGAAGAATCCGAATATAAGGTTGTTCAGTATTATTACGAGGAGTTTACCGTATATAGCGACGCTTCTCAATACACCCATACGTTTGATATAGGCGGGCTTTCTTTTGAAAACGATTTTGTCAACTTAAGCGTGTTTAAAGTGGTTGGTTTAACTCCCACTTTAGAAACCGAAATTTTGACAAATAACGACAATTTTTCGATTAAATTTAATGCAAATACGAAAGAATTAAATATAACAGATTTGAACTTAGAAAACGGTTTATTGAATGTTTTTGATCAAATTACTGCTATTTTAAATTATTCATACGGTCCAATTTCTAGCTTTTCCGAGATTTATTTATCGCCCGAATTTAACATTACTTACTTAACCGATCCGGAAGAAACCTTCTTTAGCAATGTCGATATCGATTATAACTATCGATCAAAATCGGGCACAGCTCTATTTGGAGAAGGTTCTGCAACCATTAATAGCGACGATACTTCATTTGTTCCTATTGATTTCTGTCGAAATCCCGATATGAGCACCGATTATCAATTAAACGGCTACGGTTCGGAGTTATTTGATAATTTTGAGATTTACCAAGACGAAAGCTCTATAATCTACGTAGCAGACATAGATATGGACGGGGAACCTGACTATAAGCACACGATCGATGTAGACAAAGACGGAAAGATCGATGTTATTAGATACGGCCTTGACGATCCGCAGGGTTCCGGTGAGATTTATTGGCATACGGTTATTCAAGATTTTGAAAGTCGAGAAATTAAAGTAAAGCGAGAATTAGAAGAAGAGAAAAGAACCGAATGGTTTGACATAGATGACCGCGCATTTGCCTATTACGATTTTAATGTTTTGAAATTACTATCAATTGTACTTGGATTACCTTTGTTATCGTATCATATTGCCAAAATGATGCTTCCCGACGTAGACTATTGGGCTCAAAAATCTATTCAGCAATTAGTCCAGAAACAGGAGTACGTAAAATCTTCCTTCTACAGCGTGACGATTGATAACGACAGGGATGGCTACACCGATTCTCAGATAAATTACGAGAAAACAGACGTTAACATATATTACGATATTAGCGAATATAAGAAAACAATTATTGCTGCCAAGCATCAAGATATCGTTACCTATTTAGGAGAGTACATTGCCAAAAGTATAAGTTCCTTATTCACGGGCTCCCGAGACGATCCGATTTTTAACGACCAGTTAACCGAAGCCCATCTCGACTCTTCCGATTTTGGCTCTTGTAATTTATATACCCAGATGAATGCAGCTGTTTTGAACGCGACATACAGAAAATTCTCTGAATATACCCTCTCGTCTTATATCGATACACTTGAGCGCTCCACATTGACCGTAATCGGCTGGAACGAAGGAGAGATCGAAGAGCAAAGGATTTATACGGACGATTTTGAGAACGGAGAGATTGAAAATGCGGACGACTTTTTCTCGAGCTTATCGGCAGAGCATTCGGTCACCGACATTGACACGGGACAAGAAGTTACCGTTGATTTCGACTCAGAATTTCCATACACTCATCCAGCTAATATTAGTTGGGATTGCGAAACATGGGGTCCCGATAACGTTCCTATTAAATACGACTCCTTGCAGGTGATAGGAGAAGATTATTATTATGCTACAAATAAATTCGAAAAAGAAATTATTATTAGAATTCCGAATCGATTCTCGTTATACAACGATTTTGGTAAAGTTAGTAAGTTCAGCGTGGAAGACGGCGGTTGGGTTGAGTTTAAAGTTAAAGGTATGCTTATAACCCCTCCCGATGGTCAAGTATATTATACTTCCGATGTCGATTCCTTTGTTTCCGATTCAGCAAAAGTTAGCGGGTTTTACTTCTACGTGGATTCTGATTTGAATGGATTTTTTGAAACAGTTTATATTCTAAACGATTACTATACTTTGGATGCTTCAGGTACTCCAGTATATACCGTTATGTCAATAGGAATGAATTACGATGGTATTCACGATTTTGCACCCTACGAACGATTATACGACAGAGAGCTCGTAGTCTCTAATTTCGAGACGTTGACGCAAGAATCCGTCATGTTTGGAAGCGATTGGATTTACAATTTCAGGCACTTAAAGGACGAAGATCTTTTGAAAGAAACCGAATCTAAATTGGAAGAAAACAACTTAAAACCAAAAGACCAAATATTTGAGATTTACAAACTCGTACAAATGAGCGAGCAAAACAGCGAATTTTCCGAGTTATTCTACGAAATTAGGCACAAGACTTATTCAACCGCGTGGGAGCAATATAAAGAGCAATTAATAGGAGATATTGCCGAACAAGTGTTCATGTCGGTCACTGCCTCCCTTCTTAGCGCGACGGTGGAAGCCATCCTTACCGGAGCCACATTTGGTTTCGGATGGCCAGCTGCTAAAGCTGCTGCGACTTTAACTTATATGGGAGTCTATACTTTAATGACTAAATTTTACGTCGACATAGACCTCGCCAAAGCAGAAGCTGAAAAGCGCTCTCAATCGTTCTACTCGGTTTCGAGCGAGACTCGTGAGCCTACTTCCCTTAACGAAAAAAACGCCTTGGATAGGGTTCTCGGCGATAGCATGGCGGCAGCACTTATAGGACATCCTGGCGGATATTACACCGAGGTGAGTGGAGGAGAACCGGGTAATATGTATACAGGTCAGCTACTAGTAAGTCCTCCCAATCTTTTACGCATGCTTTATTCGTTTGAAGGCTTTTTAGATTTACTTTGGGAAAACCTCTGGAGCATGGGAGAATCGGACCCCGATGTTTACGCCGCTCTCGATTTTGACGACATTAATTTGGATTACTTTTTACTCACTAGCGAATTACCCTCTTACAATCAGAACCCCTATTACACCTACGAGAACGCGGACGGTATTTTTGATTTGTACAACATGTATGCCCTAAACACCTTAGGCTACCTCGAAACTCAAGTAAGTCAAGCTTCTAACGGGCAGTACGACGCAATTCGAGCGACCTGCATAGACGGAAGACCACAATACGAGTTTATTAATAGCACCTTGTACCAAGCAGTAAGACCGCAAAGCGTGTTATATAGACCGATCGTGTTAAGCCAAGAAAGGTACGACCAACTACAACCAGCGCCCGGTAGTTTAGTAGTAAAAGCCCGATGTAAAGATTATAGCAACACTATCGGAATAGACGCTTACGCAATGGGCGATGTGGAGCGCGAGGTGTACGCGGCAAAAGTTCCGCTCAACGACAACGGTTTTGAGTACCCTATTCGACACATTTCAATTGACGTGGTAAAGTACAACATTTACACCGGCTTCAGTTATTTTGTTAAGGGTCTTATCGTGAACGAGTCGGATTATTCTATCGATCTTGGCAACCTCTATTTCGCGAAATCCATCGAAGCGATCGTATCGGAAAAACATAGCGGGTTCGAAGACTTTTTAAGCTACGCGTTAGCACACGAAATAATAGAATCGAAAATTTACTTTAACATTCACATAGTTTTTGACGTGTTTATCCCCGACACCACTGAAGAGACAAGCAGGTTGGCTTTAGCCCAAGCAACATCCCATACAATCATGGATTATTTTAATCAGTACGTTTTTGCGGAAGTTTCGGCTAATTCTATTTCAGAGATTGCCTACACAGAGACTATGACTTTCTGGTCTACTTTAATCAGCGCTCCCCTCGTGTATTTCGGCTCCTGGGCTATAAAAGGCACGGATAAGATGATGGGCGAGGCATCAGTAAAGTTAATTAAAGCGGGGGAAATAACTAGAGGACAAGCGATTAAACAAATGCTACTTAAATCATTTGCCGGCATGGCTCTAAGCCCCATTAAAGAAGTATTTGAAGAAATCATTAAAGACGGGTTTACTGAAGCGTTAGCAGAGAATCTCATCGACATGGCGGGAGGAACGGACGACTTAGGTTTCTGGGTCTCTTCCTTTATTACTTCCAGAAGAGAAACTACGGGAGCGTTAGGACAATTAGCGCTCGGAGACGCCAGCGTAGCTTTCGGGGACGCCAACCTAAAGACAAAGCTTTCCCTTATTAGCGCGAGGATATCGGGGGACGCAAACGCCATCGCAGAGATCACAGCGAGCGTTCAGCAGAACGTAGAGCAAAAGCAGGCAGCTGCGGAGGTAAAACGGCAACAAATGAAATCGTGGCAGAAAATGCTAAGTTCCGGATTCTTTAAGGGACTTCTTATGGTGCTTCCCGCGGCTCTTTACGGCTCGTTTAGTTTTGCCGCGTTAAAGGGTCTTAACAACATGATCGAGTCCACCCAAAGCGCGATACCGAAAGCGTACGCGAAATATAAGTCCGAAGTCCAAGCTTACAGGAAAGGAAAATTGCAGAAGATGGTCGGAACGCAAGACGCTTTAATAAACAATTTGCAAGAATATACGAAGAAACCCGCGGAATTAGAAGCTGCCAAACCCGAGATCAACGAGAAATACAAAGCCACCCAAGATACCGAAAGAGATAACCCTCCTTTAGCGGCATTTCTTTCCAGTCTTAACCCCAATCCAAAGACAGAATCGAAAAAGAGTCTTGCTAACAAGTTTTACGAGATTCTTTCCAGCACTTATTTTGAATCTACAGACCAATTTGACGATTCCCAACCTATCGGTGAGGATACTCAAACAAGTAGGATTCAAGTGGTCGAAAAGAAAGCAGAGACAAGCGATCTCGAAATTTCAATTTCTATCGGTGACGATTTTGAAGGATTATTCCCTGAACTCGACAAGGATGCGATTAATTACATTTACTCAAAGTTGTTCGATCCTGAATACGACCAAAACAAGCCTAAAGACGTGTTAGGACAAATAAATTATCGCTGTAGTTTAATTTCAGAAGCAAGGCAAATCTTAAAATCTACAAAGTATTACGGTTTAGATGTACTTATTGACGAGATAATTAATCCTTACGTTGTAACTATTCTTGAGAACAAGTTTAGTAAAGGAGAGGAATTTACGAAATTAGAAAGGATAATAATGGATGTTGCAAGCTTTTATATGGGGGGCGCTCAAATTAAACATGATGGAGGGTACGATCTAGATACTATAAAAGAATACGAAGAAGAGACGGGTAAGAAAGCGTTTTTGAGCAATAGCCCAACAAAAACTTTTAAAGAATGGTTTAGTGCAAGACAAGTAAGAGATGAAATCCGGGAGAAGATCGATGGACTTGTAAAGACTGTGGTTAACGATTATATGGAAAGTCTTGATAAGAGCAAACTTAAATTTCGCCAACTACATTTTCAGGATTATGTAAGCGATCCATCGGATGTAGATAAAATATATAACAACAGAAAAAAGTATTGTTGGACCGGCATAGTCTATCGTATTACGGAATTTAAAGAAGAGAACGGAAAAATAGTTGAAGGAAGGAAGATATACGGGTTTTCCATGGACAATTTGGAGAGTCGATGGGAGCATTACAAGGAGCAAGCTTTAGATCCCAATAGAGATAATCAACCCATACACGATGCTATTTTAGCTATAGCTCAAAAATATGATGAGGGTGAAATTGATAACGATATTGACGATTGGTTTAAAAGGGAGGTTGTTGAAGTTCATTGGGATGAGAATTCAATGCGTCAAAGAGAGAGGGATTGGATTAAAAAAGATAATACGCAAGACCCCGCTGTAGGATTCAACAAACAGCCCGGGGGCGAAGGAGGTCCTAAAATTCATATTCCGATTAGGTTATTAGCTGAGTACATTGCAGAAGGTTTAAAGGTTTCTGAGATTAGCAGCGAATTGGAAAATCATGGAATATATGTAGCATTAACTACAGTCTATAAAAGAATTAATGAGCGTTATGGAAGTTTTATTGAAGCTAGAAAAAGATTTTTAAAACCCGTTATAGAACAACTAATTAAAGAAGGATATGAAAAACAAGAAATTGCGGGATGTTTAAAAACTAAATCTAAACATTTTTTCAAAACTTGGATACCCAAAATGTTCGAAGTCTCTTCTTATACCGCATTGCGAGAACAATATTTACTGGAAATGATATCGGCGATATTAGAGACAGGGATTCAAAGCTTCACTTATGAAAAGATACAGTCGTTTTTACCGCAATTTGGAAAACACGAAGTAAAACGCTTGATTATAAATGAGTGGAAAGGGATTATAAAAGCAAATATTCAATTTGGGAGGGAGATTGCTATTTACTTATTTAGAAGAGGAATGTCGGACGAATATATTTTAAAGGTGCTGGGATTTTCTGAAAGCTATATTTCTAAATCATCAAATCGAAAGCGTGCATTTAAAAGGTTATTCAACGGAATGACCGCCGACGAAGCCCGTGAACATTTTACTTCTGAATATAAAAACGTAGAAGATCATTTCAAATGGTATTCGGATTTAGATAATTATTAATACTCCTTTTTTTTATATAAGAATAAGAAATTCTTTTTTATTGGTGATAAAAAATTCATATTATGTCGGAAGAACATTATTATTGGAACGAAATATTTTTTGAAAAATGCGGCATTGTATTATCAGAATATCAAAACGATAGAAACATGCTAAATAAAGCGATTTTAGAGAGACATTTAGACGATCTTATTAATCTTGCAAACAGGTCAGGCGATATATCCGCCCATCAGACGCTTACGGTTTTAATCCTTCAAGTAGGCGCGAAATTGCCGAACGATTTAAAAGAGAAAGTCTTAGAATCTTTAGAGTGGGAAAACGACAACAAAAGATATCACTGGTCTTCTTTCGTTGTTAACGTTAGAAAAGTTTATTTAGAAGATTTCAGGCAAAAAATTCTTAGTTACAGAAATAATAACATATCTTTTTTAATTAATCTAAGAAGAATCCACGACGATAAGAAATTAGAAAAGACATTAATAGGCTTAGAACAGCTTAACTCTTTCTCAAGGTTAAGAACATTCGAAAAGATAGATTATATAAATTTGGATAGTTGTAGATTGGCCGACATGCCCGAAGAAGTATTTAGGTTTTCAAATCTTTCTGCTTTAAGCTTAGATAATAATTTCCTAACCACATTGCCGGACTCAATAATAAATTTACATAATTTAAAAAAATTGTATTTAATAAACAATAAGATTAAAATCCTTCCATCTAGTATAGGAAGTTTAACTTCATTGGAATCGATTTATTTGTCCTATAATCAGATAGAAAGTTTACCCTCTTCACTTGGAAATCTTAAGAATCTTAGATCGTTATATTTAAATAATAACAATTTAAAGTCAATTCCAGATACATTCAGAACTTTAAATTTGAATATCTTTAATTTGCGAAATAATCGTATAAAAGATATTCCTGTTTTTTTAAAGGAGAGTTCTAAATATAAAAAAGTATTTTCTACTAAAGCTTTCTTAAACAAAGAATAAGAAATCCTTCCATGTGTTAAATGTTGCTCATATATTAATATTGATTTTAGGCGTAGTTCTGCTTTACTTAGGATATTTTAATATCTTTCCTTGATAACTTTCATCCGCTTCTATGTATATTTTTGACGTATTTGAAATTAGAATATATCCCTGTTCAATTTTGTTTTTATTATGCAAAAAATCATCAAAATTTAATTCAGGAAAGTTTTTCTTACAAATCTCTATAACTGATTCACTTTGAGGGAGCTTTAGATTTTCTTGGACATAATTAATTTCTAATTCTCTTTCAAATCCAAAAATTTCTAATTGTTTTTGAAACTGGTCAATAATAAAGGAATCTTTTCTAGGTAAATTAGAAATAATTGAAGATTTTTCACTGAATTTTAATAATTGAAGATTTATTAAATTGAAATAACGTGGTTCTGGAAGTAATAAAACTTCTTCGTGATTTAATTCAGTTCGAATTAAGTTATCAAGACAAATGAACATAATTATAATGTATTATTAACAAATAATAAGATTTCTCAATCATATTTTTTTCTTGCCCTATTTAAAAAACCTTATCATTATTTGAGAATAACAAGCTTGTCCCTTTTATATAGTTCCAATTGAAACTTAAGATTGATTTTTCTAGTTTCTCTAATCTCATCTTCAAAGAATTTGCTATTGTATTCTTAAAATCAATAAATTCAAGTTGATTCAGGGGCTTAAATCTTTCAAAAAAATTACGCTTCTTTAATCATTACAATAAATTTACTACCTTTTGTATGATTCCCTTTAACTTTATCTTCGACCCATATCTTTCCTTGATAACTTTCAACCAACTTTCTTACTAATGACAAGCCTAAACCTAGCCTATTAAAACTACTGTGTTCCAAAGTTCCCCTTCGAAAAATAGTGAATTTCTGAGCATCGGGTATTCCTAATCCGTTATCTATGAATTCTAATCTGATATAATTCATTTTATCTTGAACTTCTTTTAAAACATTTACTTGGATTTCAATTATAGAGTTTCTATTGTGTTTCACCGCATTATGTAAGATATTTTCGATGACATCTTGTAAGAGACTATTTGCTTTAATATAAATCTCATCGGATTCTGTAATGCATTGCGAAACAATTTGTTTTTTTGGAAACATCTTACGAATATTATCTAAAGAGATATCAATTAGGTTACAAACATTAATCGGAGTAATTGTGTTCTCAATATCATTAATCGAAGATATTTTTCTAATATTTGAGACGAGTTTTGCTCCACGATTTACCTGATCTTCAATCATGTCATATAAATCTTCTAAACTTATTTGGGTTTGAGCATTTTTTAAGCTTAACTTACACAACTCGATTGAAGAGAGTATCCCTTGTAAGATGTTGCTTACATCGTGAGCAAACACATCTTTATAAAATTCTGCTCTATTATATGCGTCCTTATATTTCTTTTCTGATTTTTTAAGAATTTTTTCTGTTTTAATTCTTTCTGTGATATCTTCGTAAGTGCAAAGCAATCCAACAACTTTTTTCTTTATGTCATGTAAAGGGACCTTATTAGCATCAAGCCAAGCTTCTTTCCCATCTGCTTGGAGTTGAGGTAAAATTATGTGATATTCTGGCTTGTTAGTGTCCATGACTAATTGATCGATTTCAAAAAATGACTCTGCTTCCGAAACTTTCCAAGGTAATTCATAATCTGTTTTATTTATTATCTCCTCGGGTGTACTAAGACCTGCAACTTTAGCAAAATTAGTATTACAACCCATATATGTAGAGTTAATATCCTTCCAAGAAATAAGTTGCGGAATATTATCTATTACTAACTGGAACATTTGTTTGTTTTCTCTTAATTCGCTTTCTATTCCTTTTTGATTCGTAATATCCCGTATTATCCCTATAAAGAAATTTGGTTCGTTTTTTTTATTTTTAATTAAACTTAAACTTAATTCTCCAATAAATCTCGAATCATTCGCTCCAGAGAAGTTATATTCTACCATTTTTAAAAACCCTTGATTTATGGCTTTTTCAAGATCTTCTTTAAATGGCTCTCGGTCTTCTGATATTACGAAATCTATGATATTTTTTCCAATAAAATCTTCTATACTTTTTGTAGCATAAAAATTTTGTATGTTTCGTGAAATATTTATGATAATTCCTTCTAAATCTAGAATTACGACTAAATCTGGGAATGTTTTCATTAAAGCATTGTATAAATCGATAATCATTTCGAATAGATTGTCAATTTCCATTCCATCCTTATTATCGTTGGAAAAAACCATAGACAGAAATACCTCTTTTTTTAAAGAAAAAAATTCCTAATAATTATACTTCGATATTAAGAAATTATCTAAAAAAATAATAGAAATTGTTTAATTTATATGTTTCTTAGTGTCATTTTGTTTTAAGAGAAAACTTTTATATAAGATGAAAGTTGTATATAAGTTGAAAGTTATATATAAGTTGAAACTTATAAACTTAAATAAGTGCTTAAAATAATGGAGAGTAAAAGATCGAAAAGGAATCGGGATTTTCTTGGATATTATCTACCAAAAAATCCTTTTTCAATTGCTATCACTAGCATTTTTGCTGCTCTTACATGTGTATTAACAATGCTTATTTCGATTCCTGTTCCAGCTACAGGAGGCTATATAAATATTGGAGACGTCGGAGTGATGTTAACAGCTTTAATATTTGGTCCGGTTATCGGTTCATTAGCTGGAGGAATTGGTTCCGCTCTAGCGGATATATTTCTAGGATATCCAATTTGGGCACCTGCCACATTTATCGTGAAAGGCTTGGAAGGGTTAATAGTTGGTTTAATTGCGAACCCAAGAAAAGTTCGTACTTACTTTAATTTCTATGATATCATTGCTGTTATTATTGGGGGTCTAACAATGGTTTTTGGTTATTTTATTGTTGAAGTGTTTATATTCAATTTTGGAATAGCAGCAGCTCTAGTTGAGCTCCCTGGAAACTTATTTCAATCCATAATAGGGGCAATAATTTCAATAAGTTTCATAGTTGTATTGAGAATCGTAATTAAAATAAGCAATCCTCAAGTTTTTGATCTAATTTTCATCCCTATTGAGATTGATGAATTAGGATCCTCTTAAGTTAAAGGAGCGTAATAAGGATATCTAAAGCATCAAAAACTTTTTTACCTTTATTGGTAATAAAATATAAAACGATTTTTCCTTCTTTCTTACGAGAAATTAAACTATTCTCTTCTAACTTTTTTAAATGCTGATAAATTGCCGCTAAACTTATGTTTCCTATTAATTCTTGAATTTTAGTACCACTTATTCCCTTAATGCTTGTTAAGGAAATTTGTGATAAAATTTTTAACTTAGTAATTATAATTGAACCCTTTCCAGTAGTTTTAGTTTGAGATGATATCGCTTCTAAGACATATGGTGCTTTTAATCCGCTTCCTGTGATTAAACATACTATTTTATCGTCAGAGTCGAATTTCTCTTCCTTATTCAAAATATGAACTGCTGCTAGTGTTAAAGCCGATGAGGGTTCCGCGAATATGCCCTCATTTCTGATAAGTTCGTCAATCGAATTTAAAATCATACTTTCAGGAATAGCAATCACAGTACCTTTACTTTCTCTTATAAATCTAATGGCAAGCTCTTTATATAAAGGATCTTTTACCAAAACTCCTAATGCGTGCGATTTAGAATTCTTTTGTTTTGGCAATTTTTCTTGCTTTTTTCTAAAAAAGTCGTTTACTATTGGTGAGGAGAATTCTGATTGCACTCCAACTAATTTTGGTATTTGTTTAATTATATCACTCTCCTTAAGTTCATTAAAACCTTTCCATAAACTAACTAATAACTCTCCACTCCCCATTGGAATTAAAACCCAATCAGGAGGTCCCTTTTGCAAATAAATTTCAAATGCTATAGTTTTTTGAGCTTCTATCGTAAGAGGATTATATTCTGGAGTACCTTGATAATAAATATTATATTTTGGCTCTAAAGCGTGAATTATTGCGTCGTCAATTAAATCCCCCATTATTTCAATTCTTGAGTTGTAAGCTATCATCTGTGCTCTTTTTCCAGTATCAATTTCATTTGGAATAATATTTAGGCATTCAATTCCTTCTAATGAGGCATAAGCAGCGAGAGAAGCACCTTGATTACCGTTTGAGGCACAAATAACCCTTTGATACCCCCAACTTCGAGCATGTGAAATTAATAGAGCCCCAACACGATCTTTAAATGAGTTTGTTGGATTTATTGTTTCATCTTTAAAACTCAAATTACTTAGTTCTAATGTTTCACCGATTTGTTCAGAATCTTTACAAGGAGTTCCACCCTCTCCCAAAGTTACAAGAAATTTTTTATCAATCTCTGGTAAGGCGAAATAAAAATCCCAAAAATTATGGATTTGTTTAATTTTAAGAAAAGAGGTCTTGTAGTTGTTAATATTTGATTTAACCCAAAGTAAACCATTACAATCTGGACATCTGTATTCTATCGAGTCAAGATTATATTCCTTTTCACAATCAGTACAAATTAATGGAAGTGGTTCGCGCATAATAAATTACCTTTAAGGATTTATGACGATTCCAAAATGATGGCTATATAAGTAATAATTGTTAATATGAGTTATTATATTTTTTTTATTTCTTAAATTTACGATTGGTCGTAAAATTTATATTCAAGAAATCATCATTTTAATAATTAATTTGGAATTATTTGGTGAATAGAAAATTCTTATATGGATAATTTTATTTAGTATTTTAAGTAGTCTTGGAGCAATTTCAGCTGCCGCTATTTTTGTATTATTAGGAGAAAAAATCCAGAAATCATTAATCTCAATGTTGATCTCCTTTGCGACTGGAACTCTTCTCACAGCTGCATTGTTTGGGTTAATTCCAGAGGCAATAGAGAGCGCTGGCGGAGAATCACATACTGTAATGCTCTTTGTTTTAGGCGGAATTCTTTCGTTCTTTTTTCTTGAAAAATTAATTATCTGGCGAAATTGTACTGACGAGGATTGCGACGTTCACTCAGCAGCGGGACCTATTGTACTGATAGGGGACGCTTTACATAACTTTATAGATGGAATTGTCATTGCAGCGGCTTTCCTTACAAGCTTTTCCGTAGGTATAGCTGTAGGTCTTGCAATAATTGCTCATGAAGTTCCTCAAGAGACAGGGGATTTTGGGATACTTTTGCACGGGGGGTTTTCTAAAAAGAAAGCATTCGCCTATAACGCTCTATCAAGTGTAACGACCATTCCTGCAGCAATTATTAGTTATTTTCTTTTAGGAGAGATCTCGTTTATCATACCATTTGCCCTTGCAATTTCAGCAGCAAGCTTTTTATACATCGCGTTATCAGATTTAACACCAGAGTTACATCAAAAGTGGGGATTTAAACACACATTAAAACAACTAACCCTAATCCTGGCTGGAGTGACAATGATGATTTTAATCATGGCTTCTATGAACCATAGTCATTAATATATTGAAATATTGAAATAATAGCTAAAATTCTAATATGCAAGATTTAGATTATATTGTTGTTAAACTTTTGTATCGACAGAGAACTCCCTTAAAAATCGGAAAGATAGCAAAAGAACTTAGAGTTCCTCATTCTACTTTAGGGAGTTGTATCACAAGATTAAAAAGAAAGGAAATCGTTAATTATGAAGCTTATCACGAAGTAGAGTTGACCTCTAAAGGAAGAAATTTGGCTATAGAATTAATTAGGCACGCAAGGCTCATAGAAATGCTATTACATTACGAATTAGGGGTAAAACCAGAACTTGCACATAGAGAAAGCGAAAAGTTAAATCTACTTTTTTCGTGTGAAACTATAAATAAAATTTGTAAGAAGTATGGACATCCCAAAAATTGCCCTTGCGGTGAAGAGATCTTAAGTTCAAGTCACTGTATATGTGAAACTGAGATGAAAAATAAAGGTTAAAAAGCTGAATTATTTTATTATTTCGTTTGAAGCGTAAGCAGTTAATATTTGGCCAAAAAATAAGTGATGGGAGGCCATACTTCCAGATTTACACGAATGAACAATTTTACACTCGTATGTTAATATGCAATCCTTAAGAGTAGGAACTTTTGTTCGTTTCCCTTCGATAGTTTCTAATCCCGTTTCCTTAAATTTATCAACATCCCTCCCTGATAATGAACCGGTAATGTCAATTGTATCGGCTATTTTAGATGAAGGGATGTTAATCGTAAATTCTTGCACGCCTTCAGTTAGCAACTTGAAAGTATAACGAGAAGGTGATACTGCTATTGTTATCATGGGGAGCATCCAGAGTTCTCCAATTGTCTTCCATAGGAGTGCCATTACATTTATTTTTCCATTGGTATCCATAGAAACTACATGTGCGGCCCGAGACATAAAGAATTCCATATATTCATATGATCCAATTTCCCTCCTATTGTCGGTCATTTCATTCAGATTTTAATATAATTAAAGTAAATAAATAAGGTTTAAGGCTTAAAGGGGCTATCATGAATAAGTTTATCTATTGCATCTAAGCATTCTTCCTCCCAATTATCATCGGGATCAATATTTTTGCAACAATCAGGACACCAATCGGCAGAATAGCCATCGTCAAAATCGTCAGCCTCCAAATCACCATTTAGAGTTGCTCCGCAGTAAAAGCAAGCACCATCGTCATACCTATCTAAAATTTCATTAATTAGCTCAATTTTTTTCCTTGATTTCATTTTATCTCCCATTTTTAATAAATCTTTATTATATTATGGAATGATATCTTAAAAAAAAGTTTGGTAAATAAAAAAAATTACTTTGATTAAAAAATTTAAATAACAATTTTTGAAGCTTTGATCAAAGATTTTTCAGCGTTCTTTATGATGTTCTCCATAATATCTTTAACGCTCTCAATAGAGTGAATAAGACCAATGCTTTGGCCTAATAAAACTGCACCATCATCTATATTTCCTTCATAAGTCATTTCGTAATGTTTTTGGTCTTCTAGAGCCTTTTGTGGGGTAAGCTCAGCTTCGAGCGCCATTTTTTCTTCTTTACTTGAAACGACACCATGGTGCATCGAATAATTATTTTTCCAAAGCCTTATAGGACCTAAAACGCCAGTAACCCATGTCGTATCGCTTGCTTTGCCAGAAGGTACGATATTTTTGTAGTTTTCGTGAAATTCACTCTCTTTTGAGGCAATAAATCTAGAACCCATAGCAACCCCTCCAGCCCCTAGGGTTAATGCTGCTGCTACACCCTCTCCAGTAGCAAAGCCACCACAGGCTATCAATGGGAAATCAGGATGCTTTTGTTTAACTTGCTGAAGAAGTACTAAAGTGCTTATTTTTTCATACGATTGATGCCCGCCCCCTTCCCAACCTGTAATTGCCATACCATCGCATCCTGCAGCAACGCACTTATCAGATAACCATAGCGCAGGTGCCACATGAAAATGCTTAATATTTGACCCACCATCTTTAAGCTTTTTAAACGCATTATTGTGAATCATTTTAGGCGTTCCAGCGCTAGTGATTACGTAAAGACATTGATCTCTCAATTTGACGTTATCTCGAATGAACCGAGGAATTGCCCGACAGAGCCCTGGTGCATCAATCTGCATTCTTGAAGTTCTTATATTAAAGCCAAAGGGCTTATCAGTATGCTCAATAACATATTTCATATTTTTCTTCATTTCAGATAAACTACTTTTTCCAAACAAATTAGTATGACTTAATACTCCTAATCCTCCCGCTTCTGAAACTGCTACTGTTAAGTCTGTAGTATAAAACGGACCCATTGGAGCGGCTATAAGGGGATATTTAATCCCAAACATTTCTGTTATAATAGTCTTTAAACCCACTGTTTTTCCCTATTATTTAATTTATATTCTTGTTATTATTATGAAAGTATTATGAAAAGTATTAAATAATCTTTTTGATCCAAACCTCTGTAGGTTTTGGAATTACTCTATTCTCTATAAGTTTATTGCCTTCTTTTGTGCATATGGTAAGTTGGTCTTTAGGTTTTATGTTTTTAGCTTTAGGACCTTTAATAGGAATTTTATCTTTGTTCTTACTCCGCAAAGAACCTGATTCTATAAAAATAGGTCAAGGTAAAAAATAAGATATAGCTTCTAAAATATTAAATTCTATTATTTACTCTGTTAAATTAATGTATTTTAATGGTATAAATAGAAATTGATGAAAATGAGTCCTAATATCATTTGTTTGGGAGAAATTTTAGTTGAAATTATGAGATCTGAAAAGGATACTCATCATGGAATAATTGGGGCTTCTTATAAGGGACCATTTCCAAGTGGAGCTCCTGCTATATTTATAGACTCGGCTTCTCGAATGTCTAAATCATTTAATTTATCTACAGGGTTTATTGGTGTTGTTGGAAACGATGAATTTGGAGAAGTAGTTCTTAAAAAATTAAAATCTGATGGGGTTGATATTTCTAAAATACGGATCGATAATTCAAAAACTACTGGAATAGCATTTAATCAATATAATTCAGATGGCACTCGAAAATTTATTTTTGCTGCTGGAGCGGCAGGCCAAACTTCTCCAGATGATATTGATGAGGAATACTTTTCAAATATAAAATGCCTTCATATTATGGGTAGTGCTCTTTCTATAAGTGAATCATCAAGAGAAGCTTGCTATAAAGCGATTGAAATTGCTAAAAATCAGAATCCAAAAGTAGTTATCTCATTTGATCCAAATCTAAGACCGGAAATGCTTGAAATTAAGACAATTATTACTATCTCTAAACCTGTCCTTGAGAATACGACTATATTACTACCAAGTGGTGAAGAAGCAAAAATGCTAGCTGGTATTAAAAGTGCTGAAAAAGCTTGTAAAAAATTGCTTAAAATGGGACCCAAATTAGTAGTCTTAAAACAAGGAAAAGATGGTTGTACCATATATTCTTCAGAAGAAACGAATGGAATAAAAATAGAAGGTTTTGAAGTAGAAGAAATTGATCCTACTGGAGCAGGAGACTCATTTGATGGCGCCTTTATAGTTGGATATTTAGCAGGATGGAATTTAAAGATGATAGGTAAATTCGCTAACGCTGTTGGTGCCTTAAAAGTGAAATGTTTTGGACCAATGGCTAATAATTCATATGAAGAAGTATTGAAATTAATGGAAAGCGCTTAAAATCATTTTAAATGTAATGAAAAGACCTTAGCTCTAACCATTTGATTATTTTTAATAATGTAATATCTAAAACCTGGTGGCTTAAATTTGAACTTTGCTGAAAGCGGGCCGAGTGCTTGTGTTTGAAATACAAAGGGTTTATTTACGTCAAACCAAGCCTTTAGTTCAAAAGGATCTTTAATTTCTTTAAATTTATCTCGATACCGGGAAGTGTAAATTTCACAAGGTGCTTCGATATAAATTGGGAAAAACCAAAAACCAAAATTTATTCTATCGGTTTCTTTTGCTTCTTTTAATCTATACTCTTTTAAAGTATGTGTGTGGCCACACATAATGAAATCTACTTTCCTCCTAATGACTTTATCTGATCCAGTAAAGATTCTCAAAAGCGTAGCCCAATTATACATTATTGTTTGATACTTTAGGTTTAAAACCATATCTAACCTTCCAGTATCATTGCATTTTCTTAAATTACTTTCGTAAAAATCTGACCAACTTAGCGGTCTACCTTTAATCTTTAATTTTTTTCTATATTTTCTCTTTTTAAGATAACTAAGATTGGGAGAAACTGGAGGTGTATGCATAACAACAATAATTTTCTCATTATGAGCCAATCTTATATATGCACGTAATAAGTCAACTTGATATTCTTTAATTCCCTTGGTACTTGGTCCACCTTTTAACAAGTCATGCATATCTGCGAGTGAGTCCTGACCTGTATCAAGAAATATGAAATTATATTGATCTCCTATTTTAAGCTTAAAATTAAGATTAGGGTTTATATACCGAAAATAATCTTTTAAAAATTTATCTTTAGATCGAAGGGCAGTAAAGTAATTAAAAAATTTGATGTCGTAATATCCTTTCACATCTGAATGCGTCAAACCAAATATTTTATGAATCTGGCCAAATTTAATGCCGTAGTGCGATTTACGATAATCGTGATTTCCAATAGTGGTAAAAACCGGAACCATAATTTCTTGTTTATTAACGAACTCCTGATCATTTCCTAAATAGGGAGGTTCTTTTAAACCCTTATTCAATCCAAGTAATATATCAATAAAAACATGAAAATTATTCTTGTAATGATAATTTCCTCTCGCGATGTTAAGATAATCTATTAAATCACCCGTCATTAGAATGAAATCTAAATTTTTTTGCGAAACTTTATTATTGGCAAAATTAATTAATTTTCTCAGATTATAATTAAAATTATATTTTGCTGTTCTTAATTCCTCGTATCTATCATCTTGGAATTCTTCCTTGAGTTCAAAATCTCGCGTTAAGATAAATTGGTTTATTTTTGATTTCTTTTTTTCGTTACCGCTACAATTTTTTACTTTCGCTTCTACACTCTGCCTTAGATAATTTAAAATAAAGTCATTTCTCCTAGCAATATGAAAATCTGTAGCGTGAATAAAGCTAAAATCTTTCCAATCTTTATCGTAAATAGCGATACTATGGTAATTAACTTTATTTTCGCTCAAGTTTGGGACATCATGAACGATATCAAACAATAAACAATCTCTTTTAGAAACTTTTAACAAATTTTCAATAATTTTAATATCTTGTATTTGAAACCTTACTCTGTAAAGCTCGCTTCTTTTTCCAAAAACATCGTCAAATTGAAAAACACAATTATTAATATCCCATACTACGCAATTTAACTCCTCTAAAACTGGCTGATCTCTAAAATCTAACTTTTTAATTTTTTCTATTTCAACCATATGTAAAGCTATTAGATCTCCTCGTCTTTCCGAAAAATCGCCGTTATCTTTTAAAATTGGTTGGATATAGATGTTCAAATGAAAGTGTTCTAAAATTTTTTTTGTTGAATGAGATGGAAATGCTATTACTAGAGCTTCGAACGACAAGTTCTTAAATGGAACTTGGTCTCGATTTTTGTAATCTCTTAAATTTAATAAAATTGGATTTCCTAAATTTGGTTTAATAATAATTGGATAATTTCCAAGTTGTATATCAATCATAGTTTAGTCGTAAAATATTAAGTGAAATTAACCTAATAATTATTATTTGATTTCCTATATTAAAATTATATATTTACAGAATTTAATAATAATACATCGACTATTAAAGAAAGGATTTTAAAATGGAAAGGTTATACCAACCGGATTTTAGTTCTATTTTTGGAGCAAGATACGCAAACGCGTTTATCTACGGTCAAATAGACTCGCTAATTTGGCCAATTTTTAGTGATATCGGGCGCTCAGACGCTTTAAAAAAACTATTAGAACTTAAGAATAAGGATGGGCACAATTACTTCTATCACAGGCAAATTAGTTTAGAAGACGAAAAAGTAGAACTTTTTAGCTCAGATATAACATATGGATTAGTTCAAGCTATGAATTTACAAAGATCTTACGGTATTACTAATGAAGATGCAATCTCAGTAGTAAAAAAAGAACCAGATTTATTTAAAGCAATATTATCTTTTGATCTTAACAGTAATGTGATTTCAGAGATAAAAACTATCGAAAATCAAATTCCAGTTGTCGGTGTAGTTATTTATCCTTCTTTTATTAAATTAGATATTAATAACCCAAATAATCAAAACTTAAACGCCTTAATCAATTATTGCAAAGACAATGATTATTTCGTAAAAATTGATATTGGAAATATGAATTTTCAAGAAAATCATCCAGAATACACTACATATGACAAAATAAAGGCGTTTTTATCAAATAATTCTGATATTATTATAATTTTGAGTGGGCTAGATTTTTCTGGAGATTTTATGTTATACTATCAACTTTTAAAGCTATACAATAACTTATGGATTGAAATCGAGCCACGATGTTTTGGAGGTATGACACCAACTAGTTGTTTTAAACAAATTTTTTCGCTAAAAGGTTTTATTCAAAACACATGGCATAGAATTACAATAGGAAGCGCCACTCCAACCTTGGAAATTGCTCAAATGAAAAGAGGATTATTAGAAGCTACTGAAGTGTTAAATTTTTCTCATAAGCATATATTAAGGACATGGGCTTTTAGAAATGTAAACAGATTAAATCTTATTAATTTTAAAAGTGAAATTGAACCTAATTTATTTAAACCAATTAAAGAAATCAATCAAATTAACAGAATTGAAAACAATAATGAATTGATTATTGAATATAAATTAAAATTGAGAAGCTATGCGATAACTCAATTATTATTTTTAACTGATATTATAAAAGAAATCTTTAAAAGAAGTTTAGAAGAAAATCCAGATTTAAAAAGTGGAGAATTATTCATTAGATCTTACCATACTACCACCAGTTTAATTATTAATGAACATGAATATGGGAATTATCTTGATTTACATTACATGTTTGCTGAAATCTCTTCCAGAGACAGCGCCCCATTCCTGCATACCGTAAGAGCACTCGAAAATCGTGCGGATTTTAATCACTACGATCACGAATTGGCAAGCACTTATGGAAGCCGACAATTGACATTACCAATAGTCGATGGAAGGTTGGAAATTGGCGGACGCGAAAACCTCTATATCTTAGTAACCTTTGGTCCAAGAACATTTCACATATATATTAAGATTAAATTGATTAAGGAAAAATAGACATCATGCTTTCAAGTAGCTCTGCCATAGCAACTGAAAAAGGTCTAACTAAAGATCAGCAAAGACTTATTTAGACTATAAAACATGCTATGAGATGGATTCAAAAAAAAAATCCAAAATATCATTCTAACCTAGAAAATTTATTAGGAAAAAATTATATACTCTATTTTAATGAAAAGCGAAATAAACGCGCAAATCCACCGAAAGTTGTTTGAAAATCGAGCTAAATATTCCCCCCATTTTGCTTTCATCGTAATTTATGCTAAATCTTAAGTGTTTTATAATAATTGGGGCAACATATTCTGAGTTTAACGATGAAAAAAATCAGAGAAAATTTATCTTTCTAAAGACACTAATATATAAATTTATTGCTCGAAATTTAGGCTATAGAGTAGTAAAATAAAATGAAGTCAAAAGTTTAAATAGGTGAAATAAGTATATTTTATAAAGAAATTAAGTTGAGCTAGAAAATGGTTATTTATTTATATCAACATTTATTTGAACAAAAAGTAATCAATTTTCTATATTTAAACAAAAATTAAATTTAATTTCATATTCTAATTTTAATTATATGAAAATAAAAATTTTAAATTAAAAAATCTAGTATGACTGACGAAATCAAAGAAGAACCGGAAAAAACAGAAGATAAATCCGAAAAAGACATTGAAAAAGTTGATAAAGAGTATTTATCAAAAGCTAAAGATTCAAGAGATTTAATAGATAAAAAACTTAGAACTTTTGAAAATAGTATTGAAGATATTTCTGATACAATAAAAAATGGTGAAGCTGAACAGGATAAAAAAGAAATAGAAAAAAAAGATTATGAAGAGATTGACGAAGAAATTCGAGATGCGCAAGAAAAACTAGACTCAACTAAAAAAAAATTAGATGATAAGGAAGAGTATTTAACTGCAATTGAAGAAACTATTAAGGCACTTGAAGAGAGATATAATCGAAAGAACGAAGAAATGAAAAATTTAGAAGACCGTTTAGAGATAATTACAGAGAGTAAAGATAATTTAGAGGAAGAATATAAAGAACTATTAAAAATTAACGAACAATTAGTCAAAACCTACGAAACTAGACAAGTAGATTTGATTGTTTTAACTGATAGTGTAAAAGAAAAAGTATCTAAACAAGAAGAACTACGAACAATAACTTCAAAACTCAATCATGAAATTCGAGAAAAAGAAAACCTAATTAATAAACAAGAAGAAAATACTGAGGCTTTAAATAAAAAAATCAAAAGCCTAACAGCTGAAAACGAGACGCTAAAAGTTTCAATAGGAAAAAATAAATTTGAATTAGACCATACAAACAAAGAAATTGAAGTAAAAGGAGAAGAAAAAAAGTTATTATCAGAACAAATTGAGAAAAAAGAAATTCGAATTAAAACTATTGAACAAGAAATTCAGGATTATCGAGATGGATTTCCTGAGATGGAAAAACAAAGAGAAACATATGAAGAACTTCTAGCGAAATATAAAATCCAGCTAACAGAAAAACAACAACTATTAATTGAGATAGAATCACGAATACAGCAATTAAATGATAATTTACAATCAATAGATGAGCAAATTACAAGTAAAGAGAGTTTGTTTAAGGCTAACGAAAAGAGATTAGAAGACATCAAACAAGATATTGAAACTTCCAATCTTGAATATATTGAAAGAGAAGGGCGACTAAGCTCTCTTACAGAAAAAGTAGAATATTTGCAAATAGAACACGATAAACTTATTAAATCAAAAGAAGTAATAGACCAAAGTACAAATGATGCTAGGACTATCCTTCAAAAACTGAAGTTAGACCTCGAGACTCAAGAAGAAGAAATTAGAGATAAAGAAAGTAGAATACATAGATTAGAATTTTTATCGTTAGTTTATAGATTATCAAAGTTTTTTGGTGGAATTCTAATAGGTGTTGGTGTTCTCATAATAATTTTATCACTACTCAGTCTTATGGGAATTTTGAATCTTGGTGAAATGGATATCGTAATTTTTCTCATACTTATAATCTCTGGAGGTTTCTCCATTGCAAGTGGCATTTTCCATCTAGAAAAGTCTTAATTTTTAATCCGTAAAATTTTCTTATTATGAAATTACAAACTATAAGGAAAAAAAATGAATGAGACTAAACCTAAAGAAGTTCTGCCAAAAAGAACATTAAAATTATCTCAGGGGATAATATATGGTGTTGGATGTGGAATAGGGGGGTCTATATTCGTATTATTAGGTTTAGGAATCGAATACGCAGGGTCCGGTATATTACTGAGTTTAATTTTGGGAGGAATTTTAATATTTTTTACTGGATTAAATTACGCTGAACTCTCAACTAGTTTACCTATTGCTGGAGGCGCTTACAACTTCAGTAAGGAAGGTATTGGGGGATTCTTAGCGTTTATAATTGGCTTTTTTTTATGGATTGCTAATGTCGCTACATGTTCCTTTGCAGCGCAAATCTTTGCTTTAGTATTTAACGAAGTTTTCATTAAATTAAATATTCCGATTCACAATACTTTTATTACGGTAATAGCAATTTTACCTATTCTATTAACAAGTTTAGTAATTTTTAGAACTCAAAAAGTCGCAATTAAATCGTTATTAATATTTACATTCGTATTAATTGGGATGTTTGCGTTCTTTATAATATCTGGATTAATAATAACGCCATTTACAAATCCAAATATTGTTCTTACTCAAATAAAATTTGAGGGTATAATACCTGCTTTTTTATTGTTATTTATTTTATTTACTTCAATAACTTCAAATTTAGCGTATTTAAATCCCGATTTAAAAAATCCTTCTAAAAATATTCCAAAAACTAATATTTATGCTATTTTATTGACAATAATTATATATTTATTGATTACTTTCATTGCATTGATAAACTTAGGAGAAAATCCAACCGAATTAACTGAAAACCCCGTTTTATTAGCCAATGTGTTTGAAAGTGTTCTTGGACCATTTGGGTTTTATTTTATGGTTATTGCTGCTATTATTTCGACATTAATAGCAATAAATGCCGCGTTAGGTTCAGCAGTCAGCATTATTACTGCTTTAGCGAGAGATCGGTTTATTCCTAAAAAAATTCTGGAAACGAAAAAAAGGCCAGATATGCCTGCTTTAGGTTTATTAATCACTATTATTTTGGTTGTTTTATTCGTACTTTTCGCTGATATTGGGTTTACTGCAGAAATTACTAATTTTATTTACTTCGTAGGTTTAGCATTTGTAAATTATGCTGCCGTAAAATTAAGGAGAACGAGAAAAGAGTTAGATCGTCCATTCAAAGCGCCTTTTTTTCCGTTTTTACCAATTTTTATTTCCATTTGTTTTTTGGTCTTTGCTGTAATATTGGGTGTTATCATGTCAATAGAAGCCCTAATTCTAGGCCTTATTATTTTTATTATTGGAATTGCATTTCATTTATTAACGATTGCAGATAAATCGTCAATCAATTTAACGTTAACTGGCATTAAATTCTTCTTTTTAACCGTATTGGGAATTTTTATTTGGGTGATAAATAACTTTTCAGATGTGAACCCAATTTTGATACAAATAAATAGAATTTTGATTGGCGTGTGTGTATTTACTATTGTGACAGTGATTCTCGACTTAATGCCCATCAGAGAATTAGCCTATTATTATGTTAAGAAAATGGATAAAGAAAAGGTCGCAATTAATATAGGCAACGCTCAGATCATTGATTTAGGAAAAAAAAGATCCAAAATAATTCATTTAATAAATTTAGTTATCGCAATTATGCAATTTATTGCATGTGGTATTATTTTTAGTATAGCATATTTTCTATTCAATAATTTATTTTCAATCCAAGATATCGTTCTTATTATCGGTACTTCCATTACTAATATTCCCAGTACATCCGGCACGGCTCTTTTTATTTCGATACTAATAGTTTTTGGATTATCTCTCTTCTTTTGCGGGATTTTGTCGTGGCAACGAATTAGGGAATTTAAATCTCTAGGGATTTAATTTTGTATGAATTAATTAATAACATTTTTATTCGAGAAAATGAGCTTACCAAAATTAAATTTACATATACATACCACTTATTCAGACGGTAAAAATACTGTTAATCAAATTGTAAAAACAGCTATTAAATTAGGTTTAGATTATATTTGTATTACTGACCATTTTTCAAGTTCGTGGAAATCCAAAATTATACCCACACTTAATAATTTAGATAAAATTGAGAGGTATTTAGAAGAAATTTCTCACTGTCAGGCTTACATTTTAAAAAAAAATAGAAAATTATATATTTTTAAGGGAGTCGAGATTGATATAAGCAGTTCCGAGAGCTTTATAATAAATAATATCCATCCCTATAAATTCGATTTAATCTTATTCGAATACCTTGAAAACCTTGAAGGAATCGCTTTTATTAAAAACTTAATTGCAACTTGGAAGAGGGATCGGCGTAATCGTAATAAATTCCCTCTATTGGGGCTTGCTCATTTTGATCCTTCTTTTTTTATGTTAGGTGGTTTCAATGTTTTGTTAGGTTTTTTAAAACAATATAACATAATAATTGAGTTTAATTCGAGTTATCCTCGTTTTTACTCTCGGAAATACGAAACTTTTTTTAATAAAGTGAAAAAAAATGGTATTATGGTTTCAATTGGATGTGATTCTCATCATTTGGCTAATTTAAAAGATGTTGAGGGGGCGTATAAGATGATAAAATACTACAATTTAGAGGACAATCTAAAGAATTTAATTAAATCCTTGGAAATGAGAAAAAATTAAGAATTTTAAAACGGGGGATATTATCTATGGATTCTGTTGAGATAATCCAAATAAAATTTAAAAGCTCTTTCAAACGCGATATCAATTAATATTTCGCTTTGATCTTTAGGATACGATAACATGCCTTTTAAGCGTTCTTTACCAAAGTTAAATATTTCCTTAAAAGCTATTAATTTGTCAGAAATAGGGAAATTAACGATCTCAGCAACTGACATATTATGATTCATTTGCCATTCGTTTAAAGCAAACCAAATATTGCTTCTCATTGCTAGTTCGGGTATTGAGATTTGCTCACAAACTAGATTCGTTATTACTCTTATCAACTTTAGCTGTTCTGGTTTAAAATTAATTCTTGCGTAATCAATTTGAATGCTTATAATCTCATCTTTATTAAAATTTAACGCATATGTCAAAATGTCCTCAACCTAACTTATCCTATATAATATTTCAACCTTCGCGAATATAAAGGTATAGGAATAATTATTCCCTAAAAATGAATTAGAATTTACCTTTATAAAGTAACTGATTAATTTGGATAAACATGTCAATATTTAGAATTTATTTTTTTAAGAACAGTAAAAGGAACAAAATGAATTACTTTTTTATTTACAAAAATTATTTTATTTGTATGGAACTAGAAGAAAAAATTGAATTAGCCGCAACTTGGATTTTCGAATCTAAAAACTTAGTAGTTTTTACTGGCGCCGGGATCAGCACAGATAGTGGTCTACCGGATTATCGTGGACCCGATGGTGTATGGACTCGTCGCGACAAGGGTCTTCCACCTCCAAAATCCCCTCCTTGGGACCAAGTTCGTCCGAATCAAGGTCATTACGCAATTGTGGAACTGTTAAAGATGAGGAAACTTGATTACTTAATTTCTCAGAATGTAGATGGACTCCACGCGAAATCTGGGATTCCTTTCGAAAAACTTGCAGAACTCCACGGTAATTTATATTTCATGCAATGTTTGAAATGTGGAAAAAAATTAACATTTGAAGATGCGGGATGGAACAAAAAGAAATGGGGTCAAGGATATAGGACTGGAATAGTTCGAAAAAATCAGCCAAAATGTTCCAATTGTGAAGGGAGGCTTATTTCAAGCATTGTTAACTTTGGAGATTCTTTACCAATGGACGAACTCGAAGAATCAATGAGAAGATCTGAAAAATCGGATGTATTTTTTGTAATTGGTTCATCTTTAGTTGTAACACCGGCGGCAAGCATGCCTGGAATTGCGTGGAGAAATGGCGCAAAATTAATAATTTTAAATATGGGCGAAACTCCTTACGACGACGAAGCTGACTTGAGATTTTTTGAGCAAATTGGAGAAGTTCTTCCTAATATAGTTGATAGAGTAAAAGAATTGATGGAATAAGATTAAAATCTCTTTATAAATAGGTATTATAAAGGTTAATCTAATAATCTAATCTATTTAATTGAGAATAACAGAATAGTTATTGGAGTTGATAACTTAAAAAAAGCTCTTGCCGTTTTGATGAAAAAATGAGAAAGAGTATTTTTAATGAGATAGTTCCTATTAAAATAAGGATCTATAAAATAACTTAAGCTAAAGTATTATATTTCTCTATTTTTTTAATTTATTGCATTTAAGGGGAATTTAAAAGAAAAAATTAAATACGGAGATGACATAATTAAGCATTAGAAAATAATCATCCAAGAATCAAAATCAAAAATAATATAAATAAAAATAAGAGAAAATCTAAAATGAAAGATATAGCTGTTATTTTGGAAAATCGTCCCGGAGCACTAGCTGATATGGGAGAAATTCTAGGCAAAAATGGCATAAACATGGAAGGATTATGTGGAATTCCCTTTAATGAAGGAGCTATCGTTCATATTTTGGTTGAAGATGAAACGGTTACTCGTTATGTACTCGAATCAGCAGGATTTAAAGTAAGTGCTGTACGTGAAGTGATTGTCATGGATATTAGTCAAACTGCGGGGAAACCCGGGTCTGGTGGGAAGATGGCTCGTAAAATTGGCAATGTTGGCGTTAATATTGACCTAATCTACTTTGCTGGAAATAACAAGATAGTCATTGGAGTTGATGACATAAATAGAGCCCGAAATGCCTTAGCCAAATAATTAGAATGAATATATTTATAAAAAGAAAGTCTTATTTTAAAATTCCATAAATTTTTTTATTTCTATCGTATTCTTTCAGAACTTTTCTCCCTTCTTTGTTTGAAAGAGAAAGCGTTATAATGCTTGATCGACTCAATGACCCTGCAAAAATTTCTTGATCATCTGCAAAAACAACAATATTACTACTGGCAAATTCCGGATTTGCTTTTAATATTACTTTTTGCTTTTTTATTTCAACATCTAACAGAATTCGCTCCTCCTTTCTCTTTTTAGTAATTTGTCGCCCTTTATAATGCTCTTTAGTTTTATAAGAATCCTTAAGGCCAATAGGATTTATTGGGTTAATTACTATATCTTGACCGAACGAATAAATTTCGTAAGCAAGACGATCCGTTTTAAAATCTCTAACTTCCACAACGGGTCTTGCCAAATCTTTGTCTCTAAATCCGTGAGGTACTTTAACGGTCATCTTGAGGGTTAGAACAGCAGAGATGTCTCCCCCTTTAATAAATATAATAGTGTCTATTATTGACGGGAGCATGCCAAGCTCTATTCGACCAATAAAGCGCTGTATTGCGTCGATGGCCGAAGAAGAATGAACTACACCTACCATTCCGACACCCGATAATCGAAAATCAGAATAAATCTTAAAATCTTCAAAAACACGAACTTCGTCGAATATTGTATAATCCGGTCTAACTAAAAGAAGGATATCGGCAGAGTTTTCAAGGCTTCCTTCTAGCTTGGTGTATTGCGTAATTTCGGGTCTAACTTGTAAATCTCGGACGCTTTCTAAAGTTTTTACTACTTTATTTTGGTCTAAATAAAAGTTTGCTAAAGCAGCTGAAAATGTGCTCTTACCAGCTCCAGGAGCTCCAGCTACTAAAATACCTTCTGCTTTTTCTAATCTTTTATGTAATCGAGCATCAATTGAATAATCTGATAATGTGAGATTAACAAGTGGATGGACAGCAGTAATTTCAACAACGTTAGAAAACGGAGGGCGCGTTATTACAATTCTAAATTCTCGTAACTGAGCAACGACGGCACCAAACTTCTCTATTTCCACGAACGAGCGATCGTCCTCCCTTACCATTTCAATTATTTCCATTGCGACATCTTCTATGTCTTTTGCTGTTAAGGGTTCCTCCCTTATTTTTTGTAGGTACCAGTTTCCAGGACTTCCTTTCTTAGCGTAGGGGGGTAGATCTTGTTTAAGATGGACGCTCATAGTGGTTTCATCAAAAAAATCTAGTAATTTAAGTGAAAGTGGTTCCTTTTCTTTTAACGCTTTTTTTTCCCATGCGAATAATACTTCTAATCCCTCAAAAACCCCTACATCACCTTGAATTCGATCTGCTGTTATAAGTACGGCATTGTTTTGAAGAGCTTCCTCTCTAATCAACGCATCAAGCTCACCACCTCGAGCTAGCTTTATTTCCTCTCTCGTTGGTCGTCTCCCTACGATGAGCAAATTAATCTTTTTTTCATTGTGAAACTTGCGTAATTCTTTCAATACATTTAATCCAAAAAATCCAATCTCTTTTTGGATATTAGTCCGATATTCAACTTCCGCAACAACTATATTGCAAATAATAATTTCTGGTTTTTCCCCTAACTCTCCATCTTGGATTAAATTAAGGATTTGCCCATTAAAAATTACAGATGTATCACATAAGAACTTATCTTGCATAGCTTTTTGGTAAATTTAATATTTTCTTCTTTATGGCTTCTATTTGTTATATATTTATAAAATTATGAATCTTTGTATAAATTTATTAATAATGTGTAAAAACAATTCAATTTTATTGTATAGAAATGAAAATTAACTACTAAAAAAATTATAATTAAAAAAGCCTTATAGTAGTGTAAGATAAATGTAACTAAATAAAAAATGAAGTTTAAATATAGATTTAGAAAATATCATAATTTTCCAATACATCCATCCAATTATCAAGATAATTTTTGCTACTTCTTTCTTTTTTAAATTTTCTTTGTTCTTCTTCAGACCAGTGAGGAGGTGCTTTACCATTGCGTAAGTATTCCCAAGAGATAATGAAATTTCTTTCCCAAAATTTCCAATTTTTTTCTACCCTAATATTATTATCTATATCATCGTTTTTAGTTAAACACGCAAAGTTGACCAGTCTATTATCAGAATGAATTGTAAAACCAGTAACGGGATCATGTCTGATATGATGTAACAATGCCCATTCGCGTGGTATTTTATTACCTGTCATCCAATCTCTTTCACAAGCTAAATCCCAAACGATTCTAATCATAACATTTCTTTGGAAAGACGATAATTTAGTTGTTCTATTTGATGGCATTATTGCGTTTTTAAACAATGCCTCTATATCAATTGGGGATATTCTCCTATTGGTTTCTAAATAATCCTTAATATATTGCAAAACATGATGATTGTCGGGCACCTTTAGAGCAATAACTGTTAATAGAGCTTCTGCAATATAACTATAGAAATCAAAACCATAATTGATATATCTTTTAACTAAATATTGACGTTTATACTTATAATCTAATGGAGCTATCATTTCACTAAGATAATTATGATAGAAAAAATGAATGAAGAATATTACTCATACATAAAAAAGTGGTTTAAAAAAGAGGCTGGATATTATCATATTTTAGTTGATATTCCCTCTTCAAGGTTAAGAGATAAATTTGTAAATATTGTTAACGCGAAAAAAGGTTCGAGAATACTGGATGTTGCAACTGGCACAGGAGGACAAGCGTTTGCATTTGCGAGAAAGGGTTACGATGTTGTTGGTGTTGATTTATCAGAGGACATGGTGAAAGTAGCTAATTCGCTAAATAGATACAAAAATTTAAAATTTAGAGTTGCCGATGCTACAAGTCTACCCTTTGAGAATAATTATTTTGATGTCTGTTGTATATGTCTTGCCCTACACGATATGCCTTTGGCTATAAGAAAGAAAGCACTAGAAGAAATGGTCAGGGTCATTAAACCAAGGGGAATCATCGCCATTTTTGATTATAGTTTGCCTAAAAACAAGATTTTAAGATATTTGGTTTATTACCTTGTTAAATCTCACGAGACTAAATATTATCCAGAATTTATAAAATCTAATCTTAAAGTGTTGCTTAGAAAACATGGGATTAAGGTAGAAAAAGAAATTCCAATATTAGGATTTGGAAAAATTTTAAAATGTTTAAATGAAAAATAATTTTGTTGCCCGCCCCAAACGGCAATTATCTACCATATTTAATCTTCGTTGGTTTCTATTTTATTCATAATTTCGAATTTAGTCACGCTATAATATATCGGTTTACTCAATCTATCAACAGTAGCAACAATCAGGTCTTTACGAGAGCTCATTGCTACGCGAGACATTTTGTCCAATTCTTTCAAATCTATTGGATACCCTTCAAATACGGGGTAAATCAAGAACTTAGCAGAATCCTTTTCGAAGTCAGCCCCTCGCTTATACACTCGAAAGTCAATGCCTTCTCCATATCCTGCTCGAACAATATATCCCCTTTTTCGCAAATCCATATATATAATATATTTTTGCCAAAGACGGTCGTCAAACTGGCTGAAGTACTCTAGCAAACCTTCAAAATCGTATAGAGCATTTTTCTTATCGTTTTCAAGATACAGTAAAACCCGATTTCTTTCGCATAAGAGTAATACTTCGATAGGTTCTAAGACTAAAATATCTTCAGCGTCATCTTTTTTTACGAGCGTACCAATATAAGAACCTTTATAAAATTCTTCAATACATTCCTTGTCTGAAATTACTACTTTATCGTCCTTTATTATTCCTTCAAATTGGACTTTTTCAGGTTTTTCGTTAGTTTTTTCGTTCATGTTCTATTATACCATAGCATTTCATAATTAAAGAATTTAATTCTTTAAACGAATAGAACTCCAAGATTAGGAAAGCAAAAAAAAAGAATAGGCTCATACCTTTTTTTTTTGTAAAATTATTTCGATGATTTAATTACAAAATCGACTAATTTTCCTAATTTTTTAACGTTAGCATATATTTTAGGTGAGTTTTCTTCCAAATAGGCCTTAAAAACTTCCCAACTTTCATTTTTACCGGAAGGTGCTTTAGATAAAAACTTTTTAACATCAGTAAAATCACTAGAATATATTAGAGCATTATCCACTCTATTAGCATAATCGCTTAATAGAAATAAGTAATAATCGTTGAGATCCCAAGGATTCATAACATGATCTGGTTTGTTTCCATCTCCAGCTTTTCTGCTCCTTAGCATTCGCGTGTCTACTTGTGTTGGCAAAACCATATTAAAATTAATATTTTCTTTTTTGTATTCAGCAACTAAAACGCTTTGGATTCCTACAACGGCATATTTAGAGGCTACATAAGCGGCAAATTTAGGCATACCCATTGAATAAGCAGCGCTCCCAGTAATTATAAACCTCGCTTTTTCATTTTTATCGTCTTTTTTCAAATAAGGATACGCGGCTTTAAAAGTATGAAATACACCTAAAACATTTACATTTATTATGTTCGCAAATCTTTCATTATCAAATTCGTGTGTATTACCCATCCGAGAAGCGCCTGCGTTGGCGACAACCCCGTTTAATAACCCAAGATTATCGTGAAAAAATTTAAACGCATCAGCAACTTCATCGTAATTTGTGATATCAGCAGTTTTAACGGCGATATTAACGCCAGACCCTAAAGACTCGATTTCTTGCTTTGTATTATTTATTTCTTCAAGCGTTCTTGCTAATAGTCCAATGTTAGCGCCTTCTCTTGCGCAAGCTATAGCTACTGCTTTTCCAATACCTCTTCCCGATCCAGTAATTATTATGTTTTTACCTTTTAATAACATAATAAAAAAATAGTAAGAGTAAAAAAAAAATTAACTAAATTTTATGATTTAATTTAAGTTTTCATCTTTGCTTTTTTTTCCATGTGGATTTGTTCTAATTTTACCCTCATATCTTTAAGTTTTTCACCATGGAGAGGATAGAAATACATAAAAATCAGACTAATTGCAGTGACAATGGCGGGTATAAGCAAGAATAAAATGTCAATACCTATCAATGTGAAAGATGATTGTATATCCGATCCTGAATTATATAGAAATAGTTCTAACACTATTGTCGCAACTATTGGGCCTAAACTAGCTGCTGGTTTTGTGAAAAGAGCGTTCATACCCAAAAGCATCCCTTCTCTACGGGTTCCTTGGTTAATCTCGTCCTCGTCAGCAGATAAGTACATGGTTGGGACCACAAATACGCCATAACCTCCAAAAAAGGTTGATATAATTAGCCCAATCATAGCTAACGATGAACTCTGAACAATCACTAATAGTACAAACGAAATGAGCATGCCTACAACTTTTAGAGCCCCAAATCTCAATATAATATTGCGCATGCCCCATTTTGGCCTTAATTTCATACAAAGAATGTTTGAACCATAACCCACAAGAATGAATATTACGAAATATATGATGGTTGAATTATCTCCAAGTATAAAGCTCCATATAAAAAGATAGCTTAGTCCTATTGAACCTAAGAATGTGACACAAAAGTTAAATCCTATAAAAATTAAGAACGACTTTAACTTAAACATTTCTTTAATAGACTTCCATAGAGGAAATACCTCATCTTTTTGGTATTCTGGTTTTTCTTCGCATAAGTATGCCGTCAACCAAAGAAAAAGTGTAGAAATAATAGCTATTCCAATCATTAAGAATTGGAAACTTTGAGATGTAGGTTGCATATCTCCTAATATCAGAAAAAACGGAACTACAAAGATTGCCCCCAAAACTAAAGATAAGAAGTGGGCTTTATTCCTTTCGTCAAGGTCCGAAGTCATTTCAGGTAATAACGCCATCCATACAAGAACAACAAGCGTAAGCATAGTATCAAACAAACAAATGCTTATAACATAATGAAAAAATATTATTATTTGATTATCGAAACTCCACGGAAACCAAACCAATAAGAATGTTAGAGCCCATATTGGTGCGCCGTATTTAATATATATGATTCTACGACCACCCCATTTTTTGCGGTTTGTTCGATCAGAAAGCTGTCCCAACAACGGGTCGTTTAAGGCATTAATAGTCATGTAAATTATTTGTCCGAGAATAAATAGACCTGGAAGTAGCTGTAAATCGTCGTAAAAAAGTTCTACATATTTTAGACTAAATATATATGCTAGTAAACCCGATGGTATTGCGCCAATTGCATACCCCCATAAATTTCGAGAGCTTATTTTATCTTTTACGATATTTGACAATAAAGATCTCCTAATTTTTTATTTAATTTTTTTTTAAAATGTAGATTAATTTCATTCCAAGAACATATATAGTTTTATATTTCTACTAGAAATGCTAAAATTAATGTTTTATAGAACAATTTATTACTTAACTATGGCAGATTTAGATTTTTACGAGACACTATTGAATAGACTAAATGGCGCTAAAAAAGTAGTTTTCATGGGGATTGGAGAAGAAAAACTTAGAGACGATGGCGTAGGTCCTTATATTATTAGCAAACTTCTATCTTATTCGGATAAAAGAGTTATATTCATAAACGCTGGAATTGATCCAATGGCAAGAATAGATGATGTAGTAAGTTTTGAACCTTCACATTTGATTCTTTTAGATACTTGCACATTAAACAAACCTCCAGGGACCGTTGCAATATTAGAGCGCGATAATATTTGCGATTATGTGCCAATTTCTACCCACACTATTCCTGTACATATTGTAATCGATCTAATCGTTGAGAAATTACCCGATTTGAATGTTTTTATGATTGGCTTTGTTCCAGAAAGCCTTGAAGGATTTACGGAGCTAAAGTTATATAAACAAGACGAATTATCTCTAGACGATCGAAGCAATAATATCGATTTGCCCTTTTTTGAACCTCAGTTAACTAAAACGATTGTAAAAGAAGCGGATAAATTAATAGAAATAATTAAAAAATTGATTAAAGCGTATTAAAGGCTAAGAGCTTTTGGTAAAGTGATCTACTATTATATCGATAGCATTTGAAATTAACTTTTTTTCATTGTCACTTAGATCTTCTTTAAATTTTTCGAGAAACTTTATTACCTTATCTGCTTCTCTTAAATTTCTCAAGTGATCAGAGCCTTTCTTATTTAACGAGCCACCCCACGCCATGATTTTACCTCAAATTTTTCGAAATTTAATCTATTTGTCAGGATCGGATAATACCTTTCTAAACGGTCGCAAAAATTCTTGCATCATATTTATTTTGTTCCTTAATTTATCAATTTTCATTAATGGAATTAATTTTTCGTTCAATTTCTTTGCGCGCTCATCATTTTGTGGAAAAGTATCATATACTCCATGCGTTTTGTAATATTCGTGATCAGCTAAAAACACAAACCGGTTCCTTCCATAAACATCGTCTCTAAACATTTTCATAGCTGCCTCCCCGAGAAAAGTTCGTGGTCCTATATAATTAGCTACGGAAAAATCGATTGCTTGCTTTGCAAAATTATACAACAACGCATCAATATCTTCGGATTCACCGAATTCATCCGTAATAAAATTTAAGTAATTCGAGTCTTGGTATTCTACATGTGCTTGTAGCATCTCTTTAAGGTTAGGAATCTGGCTAATTGGGCCTGAGATGATATGTCCTAATTGTTTTCCGATTATAGTAGGTGTATGGTTATTAAAAAAGGCTCTATCATAGATTAATTTCCATTTTGACGATAAATAACGGTCTTTAATAGTCCCGGCAAATATTAAAATATCTGCTTTCATGACCTTATTAGTCCAAAAATCTGTAAAACCATCTTTGTCTTTATATATGCACTCGTGATTGTATCCACATTTAGCACATCCTATACACGGTCCTTTTATATCGATATCATCAATGTTTATTATTTCGACATCGTTAGCAAATGATTCTCTAAACCTCTTAACCATTTTTCCTAAATTTGTAGATTCGCTCGTATCCTCTGAAACAATTAATACTTTCTGCCCTTGAGTATCTATTTTTTCTTCTTTTGTTGTTGAACTCTGAGGGATATAATCAAACTTTCTATGGTTTAAAGGCTGAAATTGTCTAGTTGTAGGAAAATTATTTTCGATAGTCTCAAAAAACTTTTCAGTAAAAATCAACCAACGGTGTCTTCTTTTTGGATATAGCAAATCCCAACTATCAGCAGCAAAATATCCAAAAAATTTCATGCCTAGATCGTCGCAAATTGCGCGAATATAATTTTGAGCAGTATGATCGTAAAAATGTATTGAAGTTGAGAGAGACATTACGTATTTATCCTTAAAAAATGATTCTGCTTCCTTTTCGAATATAAGCTCAATAAAACGCTTATATTGGGAACATACCAACATAACATATACGGGAAACCCCCAAATTATACCGTCTGAATCTCCTACTTGTTGTAAAATATTTTTAAATCTTTCCTCATTTTTCTCAATCTTTTTAATTGTTTGTGCGATGTTTATTATGTTATATTCGTGTTCTGGATGTTTTTTCTTTATGTATAAGATATATTGCATAGTGACGCTCTCAGCGCCTTTCGGGCTTCCATTCAAAATAGTTATTTTCATTATTAATTACACCATTCTATTCCGTATTAAATTCCATTTATTTCAAAATTAAATCGAGTATTATATTTAATTTAAGATCTTTATTAAACCATAAGGATTTAACATTATTATCTAAGTTAATGCTGATAAGAATTAAATTCCAGACTTAAGGATAAGCTAAATGCTTCAATTCAGATTATTTTTCTTATAGTAAATGATTTTCCAATATATTTTTATATCTATCTAATAATACAATTTTTAAAAGAAGTTAATCCATAAGAACCACAAGGAAATAATTGCTAATAATGCTGTAAAACCTAAACCTACCCAGGAAAACAAAACATTTTTAACATAATTAATTTTAAAATTTACGGCTTCATGAGGACATAATTCCACGCAGCAATAACAAGTTATACATTTTTGCTTATTCCATTTTGGAATATTACCTTTCTTAATTTCTTTTGGAGGAATAATAGCATCTACAGGACAATTTTCCCAACATGTAGCACATAACTTACATTTATTTGGATTGAATTTAACTGTTGCTCTAAAAATAAGATTTCCAAGATAATTTGCTAGCCAGCGAGGTAAAGGAGCAGATACAGGTCTAATTTTGGGTTTTTTAAACTTCCTATATACATCTTGAACAGAATTACCAAGGATTTCAATATTATCCATATTCATTGTTCCTAATCTTTTCTCTTCAGCTTTTTTAAGATGGATCACATCGTTAGGATTCATTCCTGTGATTTTACAAACTATTGTATCTAAAGCTACAGGATCATATCCTGCAATAATGACATCTAATTTCACAACATCGCCCGCAGATGGACCCTGACCTTCTTGACATAGATATCCATCTATTACTGTCAGATGCGGTTTAGACACTGAATATATATCTGCTAATGCAGCAGAAAAGTGATCAATCAGAGCTGATTTAGCGTGTGTTCTTGCTTTATTACCCAATAAAATGGTTCCAAACATATTTTTGATGCAACAAGTAAGCAAACACTGACCATGGGTCTTAATTTTTGGCAAATTAATAATGATATCGGCTTTTTCGAGCAAGATTGAACTAGTAATCTCATTTATTTCTAAGGGATCATTAACAACATAAATCTTCCTTTCAGTTTTTTCAAATGGTATGCACTCTACACCTTCTTCATTGCATAACGCCTTTAAACCGCTTTCTTTCATCGCAACTTCAGTAGCACCTGGTTTTTGAGTCCCAGACGAATCACAAAGATAGATCTTCTTGGGATTATATTTCTTAACCCAGTGAATTACGGCCTTTACTACTTCAGGATGAGTCGTAGCAGCTCGCTCGGGAGGTTTTGCCCCAAGTATATTTGGTTTTAATAGTATAACTTGGTCATTTTTCATAATTTCTCCAGCATTTATTAGTTCTAGAGCTTTATAAACTGCTTTTTGAACATTCTCAGATTGTATTTTCTGTATTGCAATTTTGCTTTTATCATACATAATATATATCGTATTTTTCTACTAAAGATTATATATATTGTAAAGTTCACACCATTTTAAAAATCAGAGTAATTTATGTGAAAATTGTGAAAATTTTTCCCCATAAGTAATTTTTCTCTTAATATTCAACCAAAATAATATTAAATAATAACAATTAGAACAAACAAAATAAACAAAAATTTTTAAGTAGAAAATAATGACAGTGACTTTCGCGTATTTTTTTGATATGTTTTTCTTCACTAACTTAGTTGAAGGTATAGCTCTCATACTTTTATACTCGATGTTTATCCTTTCTTCAAGAAATCAACCTCGAGAAAATAAATCCGACCAGCTCTTGAAGAGAGCAGGCATTATAGGAATAATATTTTCCGTTTTCAAATTAGTCCGTCCAACAATAGTATGCACCCCTCCCGATTATGGTGTCTGTCGAATATATGGATTCTCAGTTGGACTTATATCTTTTGTTCCCGTGCTCGTCTGCCTGGGTGCTTCCTTATTCTTACTTGGGAAACGTAATAAGGAAAAGTACGGACAGATATTAATCGCTTCAGGAATTTTATGGATAGTGGCTTTTTTCGGATATGCTATTGGACTTGGAGCTATAATGTTCGGTATGTGGATGCTTATATCATTAGGCTTTTTGTCATACCTTTCGATTCCCGCATTTATATTAATGATAATACATGGAACAAAATTTACCGATAAATATTTCGTCTTGGCAGGCTTTTTTTACATTATTTCCTGGCTGGCTGTGATATTTATTCCGTGGCTACCAATTCCACTTATTTAAATTCTCAAATCTTTTTCTTTTTTTTTCTATAATCTGTTTTTAATTACGATAATAATTTAGTAATTTCCAAGTTAGTTTTTTTTTATTTTCAAGCAGTAAAGTGTCGAGCAAACCTTTATATTATAAATATTTATACAAAGATTTATTTTGAGAAAACGAGAAGAGTTAGATCTTACTTATGTGAGATACCCTCTCTGCTGCGGTATTTGCGGCGACCGAATGGAAAACTTCGTTTATAATATGAAATAAAATAAAAAAGAAAAATAATAACAAAAAAAAGTATAAATATTACAATCCGCCAGCCTGCGTTGCCATCACGGTTATCACGTCCTTCTTAGGGTGTATGCCAATCTTGGCGAACTTAAGCTGGTCAGGAAGGACTTTTCCTTTAAATATAAATTGAATTGCTAGAATAGGATTCAATTTATATTCGCGTTGAACCGTTTTTTTGATTTCCGCTATAGATTGATTTGGATCCACTTCGATGAGCTTGATTGCCTGATCCGGGGGCACTCCAGTCAATCTGAAACGATATTGAGCCATAAATTATCACTTTTTGTTTATAATTTTAAAAATTTATGTTTAATACTCTAATAGATAAAATATAGTTAAATCCTACGGTATTTTTTATTGAACTGGAGTTTAAAGTTTCGTTAAAAGCATTCTTCTTAAGCTTCAATAAGATTTTCTATTGTGTTTAAAACCTGAAAGGTTCGGGAGGAGGACCTGGAGGATGTGGTGGTGGACGCGGCCCTGGATGAGGACTTGGTCTCGGTGGAAACCTTCCAAATCTGTCTTCAATAGAAGAAATTCTTTGCTCTATTTGATATAGTCTTTTTTCGATTGCTTTAATTCGTTCTAATAAATTTGGGTTTTCTATCGACATTTTTATATTGATTTTAATTATTTAATTTGGATTATGTTATAAATTTCAAAATCCAATTTATTATTACAAATTAGACATTTAAATTTTATGCTAATTTGGAAAGTTAATTGGTTTAAAAACAGGTTTCAATCCACATTTTTTTATAAGTATTAAGATATCGAAACTAAAGTATAAGTATAGGTAAAAGTATAAATAGTTCAATTTCTTTTTTATATTTATGTCCATATTTTCTTTACCTAAGGAAGTCAAAGCTAAAGTACTATCAGAAGTTAAAAAAATTAATAGATACGATTTAAGAATCCTATATTTATTAAAGAATTTAGGCTCACAACGTTTTACAGATTTGATAGAATATGCTGGATTGAGCAGGTCTACGGTCTCAAAATATTTGAAAAATCACGAAAAGAAAAATATTATTGAAAAGAAGTTATTTAAAAATCAAGTAACCAATAGACAAGAGCAGCGTTATTTTATAACTGAATTAGGCATTGAAATGTTAAACGAGGAGCATATTGATACATCGGAAACATTTTATTTTAATGAAATGAATAGTTATATTTCACAATTATCAGACTTAGTTAACTTTTATAAAGAAATTGGAGTAGCTGACTCGATAATATATCAAATCCTAAAAATGGCTTCAAAAGTTGGAGAAAACTTTTTTATATTGGAGAAGGATAAGGATTTCTTTTTAACATTGTTTTACATCTTTTTAAATTCGGTTTCTACAAGGGATTTTAAATTTGAGATAAATGAATTTTGTAAGCATTACGATGTAAAGAGATTAAGGATTGATTTCTATGTCGATAAGATAATGTCAAATAATTTGGGTTACTACATTTTTACTCGTGGAGAAGACATTTTTTTCTTTCATGCTGACGATATAATTGGAACTACTACATTGCGCTTGATAAAGGATAGGTTAATCAAAGAAATAATACACATTAATTTAGATGGTTATCGAAAAATTTATGATCTTGACAAAATGGCAGAAAAAATAGCCGAAAATCTATTGAAGATGAATCTAATATGGGAAGCGGATGAAGATGCTAAAATAGGTGGTATTAGAGAACCTTTTGAAATGCTAATTGAAAAAATGTTAATTAAAACGGCTTTGGATATGGGTTTTTCAAGACCGTTCTTAATGGATATGATTCTTCAATCTGAAAAAATGCGAAAGTCTAAGAGAGGTGTAAATTCACTAATTGACATTATTGAAGGGTCTGAAAGATACGAAGACTTAAACTTGGTGTCTATTTCTGAATTTAAAAGTTTAGATATGGACGAAATTTTAGAGCAGATTCAAGGGTTTTGTCCCAATTGTGGAAAAACAATTTTAAAGAAAGACTTATCAACGGTTTGTTCCAAATGTAGTAAAAAACTTGAGGAAACAGAATTAATTAGAGATATCAACGAAGCAAATAAAGTTAGTATGCGGTTTAAGCAAATTAAACTTAAAGAAGAAGAAATCATAGAATGTCCTAACCCAAATTGTAATTACTATGTAAAATCTAGCTGGGATGTCTGCCCTGAATGTTCAACTCCTATTAGAAAGGATTAACACTGAATTTCTTTCTATTTAAACACTATTTTATAATAAATCTGTAAAGAGTCGATTTTTTAATATAGCTTAAAATAAGATTAAATATCCCTAAATCACAAAAATCTTAGCTAACTTGGAATATGCTTGAAATTCAATTATTTTTGGTGATATTGATAATTTGTATTACTTTATGCTCAACTTTCGTTATAACTCATAAAGTAAAAGAATTTAAGATAAATGATTATCTTAAATTAAAGTTGGAACAGGGACGGACTAATATTTATGTTAAGAATAGACCGTTTAGACAGTGCATGTTTCTTCTATTAAATATTCCTGTTGATCGAGTTAGAGATTATGATATGATCGACTCGATTGATGAAGCTGCGGAAAAGTTAGACAGGTCTATGGAAAGAGATCATAGAGTACGAAGTCAGATATCCCCCGAAGAAGAATTTATGGGTCATTGCTCTAATATACAAGCATGGGCAGATAATGATTACGATACAAGAATTTTGCATAGAAATTTAGCATTTCCTCTTTTAAAAAGGTTAACTGATGTTGGAGACCCTATAGCTTTAAGAAAATTTAAAGAAGAAATAGCGATGCGATATGCAAGTGGTTACCCCTCAGTTATGCAATTTTTAACGCATAATGGGTATTTAACTTATCTTAATCCTGATGAATTTGAAAGTATGCTTGATGACATTAAGCTTCCTATTATAGATGATTTAATTAAAACCCTAAAACCCTTAATTAATGATTTGCAAAATCCAAATAATATATCGCGTATACAGTATGTAATTAATAGGTTATTAAGATTATTTAACTTCCAACATGGCTATTTGTTATTATGTCGAGTTGTAAAAGAGATTCCAGAAAAATTACGGCAGACATTTGTAGAAATTCTTTATAACCGGTTTAGACATAGTAAAAGATTTCAAATGACTGAATTTATAAAAAAGGTTGTTAGTAATTTCGAAGAAATTGACTTCAAGTATTTCACTTATGAAAAAAGAATAGTAGGTATCCAAATTAACCAAAATTTGAGCGTTAATAGAAAAAAAATTAAAATAATTTTAGATATAGAAGGGCTAAACAAAGAGAATTCGAATTTAGGAGAATTGGATTTAAGTATAAACGCGATCTCAAAAATAGATGGCATTGAAAACCTTTCAAAGTTAACGGACTTGAAATTAAATCGTAATCAAATTGATGAGATTAGCGGTTTAGAAAAACTCCAAAATTTAAAAGCATTAGATTTAAGTAATAATAAAATCACAGAAATTAAGGGCTTAGAAAAGCTTATAAATTTAAAGAAATTGACCCTTAAAAATAACCAAATTTCGGAGATAAACAAACTTGATAAACTGATTAATTTAGAATACCTTGACTTATCAGGAAATTCGGATATTAGCGAAATACCCGAAGTGTTAAATGAACTACCATCCCTTAAAACTTTAAAATTAAAGGGATGCAACATAAGAAAATATCGTGATTCAACATCAAAATATTTTTGGATGGGTCAAAATTATCGATGTTATTCAAATTTTACTATTGAAGATATTTCTCAATACGAGCAAACCCATACTAATAATGCTATTTATGGAAACACACCATACAAACATTTTCTGGTTTGGTTACTAAATGCTAAATCTATAATGAAAAATCTTAACTGTAATTATAGAGATCTCAACAATTATGAAAAAAGTACAAATAAAAGCGCTATATGGAGCGGTAGACCTACAAAAGCTTTTTTAAAATGGCTATATAATCAGAAACAAACGAGAATTACCTCATTCAATTAAAACAGTTATCTTTTTTTTAGATGAGTTTTAAATTTAAGAAAATTCCAACATTTTCTTAATTGGATTTAAAGCTCGTTTAGCAATTTCAGATGGAACTTTTACTTCAAATGTTGGATCATCTAAGTGTTCGAGAACATATTTTGTTAATTCAATAGTATTCTTCTTCATATTATAACAGATCATCTTGTCTTTTGCGAGATAAAACTTTTTATTTGGAAAATCTTGAGCCATTCTTTCTAACAATCCTAACTCCGTTCCGATAATAAATTGAGTTTCTTCTGAAGGACTTTTTTTAACCCTATTATACATTTGAGCCGTCGACCCTATAAAATCAGCTAGGTGCCGAACTTCCCTTTCGCATTCCGGATGTACAAGAAATTTAGCGTTGGAATGTTCTTGCCTTATTTTTTTAACATCTTCAACAGTTAATAAAGTATGAACGTAACAATGACCTTGCGGAGGGCATTTAATGCATTTTATATGCGATTTTTCTTCGACATAATCCGCTAAATTTGCATCTGGTCCAAATAAAACCGCGTTTGTATTAAACTCTTTACTAATCTTTTCTACAATTTTAACTGCGTTTGACGATGTACAACAAATATCGGATTCTGCCTTAACTGCAGCTGTACTGTTTACGTAAGTTACAACAGGAAGTCCTGGATTTTCCAATCTGAATTTTCTAACCATATTTTCGTCCAAAAAAGCGGCCATGGGACAACAAGCCTCTGAACTAGGTAATAAAACGCGTTTATCTTGGTTTAAAATAGATGCTGTTTCAGCCATAAAATCTACGCCTGCAAAAATAATATATTCCGTGTTAGCTTCTTTTGTAAGTTTAGATAACTCAAGAGAACCACCTAAATGATCCGCCACTTCCTGAATTTCGATAGGCTGGTAATAGTGAGCAAGTAAAATTACATCGTTTTGCTTTTTTAATTTTAAAACATCTTCTTGTATTTGTTTTAGAGTCATCTTTTTTCTTTGATATTTTCTGATTAATTCCTATACTTTGTGTATGGATGGGCAAAAAAAAAGTTTTCGTTTAATGGTATCACGTAGATATTACAGCTTATTATAACAAAATTTGGCGTTTTTAAATTCATGGACTTTAGTAGACGCGTCAAAAAAGAAATCGTGAAGATCTCTGCCGATCAATATGCACCAAAAGCGTGCCCATCTTGCGGAAGTAGTGAAATTACAATAAGAACAAGCCATAAAAGGATAATATCCGAGCTTGGAAATATTAATACCGAATTATATATAGAACTTCATGTAGCTACCTTTGAATGTGAGAGTTGCAGGGCTAAATACACGCCAAAACATGAGGATTACCCTAAAGGGTACCTATATTCAAGAAGCGTAATTCAAACTGCCCTGTCTCTCCATTTTCAGGATAATGTCTCGGGAAACAAAATTGCTGCTCAGCTTGCGAAATATTTTAACGTTCAGATACCCCCTAAGACGATTTATTCATGGATTAATGCTTTAACTGAAGATTTCATGAAAAGCGAATTTAAAAACGATCCTGAGAAGGCATTAGAAGCGTATAAAGCACTCACAATCGATGGAACGGGTTTTAGTTTAGGAAATAAACTGTTAGGAAAAAAAAAAAATGTGCCCTTAGCATCGGC
>JAHLWS010000075.1 GCA_019057795.1 Promethearchaeota archaeon
TGTCTTACGTTTTCGGGAAGCTCGTTGAAGTTTTCTGCTATAGCAAAAGCTACAGCCTCAGCGGCTTCTTCTTTTTCAGCAAGATATTTTAATAGTTCTATAAAAATTTCATCATAGAATTGCTCGTAATCATCAACTTCACTAATGAGATCTTTCATAGCTTTAAAGTATGATGGATGCGAAAATTTAATTCTATTATGAGAGGTAATCTCTATTTTATCTTCTTTAAACCAATTAACAACATCGTTAAATTTCCTAGCATTTTCTAAATCTAAGCTCTCTATTAAGTTTTGGTAAGTTTCTTTAACGAATTCCTCTCTCGCATATCCCAAAACATATAAAATTGTTAAAAATAACACCTTATCTTTGGTCATCTCCTTAATTTCTTTTAAAAATGCCCATGTGGTTCCCTCTGATTTATCTTTTATCATTGTTAGTAATTGCTCCTTTACATTAATATTGATACTTACTCCAACAAATTCTCTTATGTTTAAAAGCGTAGGTAAATTATATTTGCTCTCTATCTGGTCTAGAACAAAATTCTTCAATTCTTCGTTATTTAACCATATACATTTTTTTAACATAGCCCAGTTTGTAAGAATTTCTTTTCTTTTTTCAGTAGTATAAGACGGCTTCCCAATGCTCAATCTCTTCTCAAACGCTTCAAGACGCGTTCCAGAGAAAGCTCCTTTTTTAAATTCATTAAAAACTTCTTCCCTTGAGGTAATAATAATATATAAATCTTTAGCATTCTCGATCTCTTCTAAAATACTAGTTATTTTTCTTTCTAAATCGTATCTTTTTTCATATTTAATTTTTCCAAAAGGATCTTCAAAATAAAGGATTTTCTTTGTTACTGGTTCCGATTCTAAATCTTTCATTTTTTGTAATCTGCTTCTGACATTTAATCTTTCTTCTCGATCTCCTCCTCGAATCCATTCTGGTTTGTATCCCGATTCATAATATTTCCACATAAGGTAAATTGCGGTGTATGTCTTTCCATATTCCGGCGTTCCTGTTATAAACACGATTTTCTTTTCTTTTAATGTTTTTGAAATTTCTTCAAATTCCAGAGGAGGAACATAAACCTTATCAATCCACTTAAATTCATTAGGTAAATAACCCATGCTTGGAACAACGGGTTGACTTTGAAGAAAATGTTTCAAATATAAAGCAGCAGCATGGGCGGCAAATTTTTGCCATTTGTCTACTTTCAATTTATCCGCGTTATCAGAGATTCCTCTTACTGGAATAAATCCTGGCGGAGGTTTTGACATCCAAGTTGCTATAAGAACGCCCCAAGCTTCCATTTCAACTGCGAGCATTTTAGGAAGATATTTCAATAAATCATTTATAAACAGCTCACTGGCAACTACTTTCTCTCCAGAGGCTATAAGACCAAAATGTATATTAGGGTTATAAGGGTTTTCAGGGGGATTAACTGAAATTTCATCTATCCAATTGATATCCTTGAAATTTTTAAACCTATCAATTAATAAAGCATCGGTAAGCGCTCCCTCAGTTCTACGCTGGAGATTATCTGAAAAAGATTTACCCTTTTCGTAATATCCAATAGAGGTTCCAACGACGATATCACCAATTTTAACTTCATTTTTTAATATTCCCCCGGCTATTCCAAGCATAATTACATGTTTAGGATGCAATTTTTCAATAACTTTTCCGCTTAAAACCCCTGCGTGAACATTACCCACATTTAATAATAAAACTAAGGTAACTTTATATGTTTCGATCTTATTAGGGAAGTGAATTTCTGTCTGATAATATGTCGGAATTTCGTCATCTATTTGAATTGTTTCAAAGTTTCCTATTTGCTCAATAACTGCGTCTCGTTCAATTTCGAGGGCTGTAACAATCAAAAAATCAATATTGGTATTTAATCTACTCATTATTACTTTCGGTTTTTTAAACCTTAATTAGATTTTCTGGAATTTTTAATCAATCGTTAAGTAAGATAAATTGTTAAGAATTTGGTATATCATTTCGATTTATATTCTTAAAGAATTAAATCTTTTATTAAAACTCTCGCCATAACAAAATCTTGTGCCTAGCAAAAATCTCATTTCATCTGCACTTCATGTAATTCGAATAGAATGCTTATTTTTATAAAGATTGGTGATTAAATAACATCGCTAAATTTGGGAGTGGTGGAGTTAAAGAATATTGGCAGGAATCGCCTTTTTTATAATCATCATTTTAAAGGTGTTAAAGACAATTAATCTGCTAATAAGGACACTTTATTAATCTTTAACAACAAAGTATATTTTATTAAGAAATATCTTCTAGGAAAATTTACAGAATTTTTAATAATTAAATATGACCAAGAAAAAGAAAAAGTATGAAGATTATTATTCATTAGACGTAAAAAGAAAAGGATACTTAATTTTTCTGATTTATTGATGATGATATTAAAAAGATTTGATTATGATTTTATTAGTAAATTAATATTTATTGGGGTGTATCAACATAGGACTAATTGATTTTATAATTACAAATGATAGAAATAATTTGGATCAATTTATCAAAGAAGTAAAAGAAATTTTAGTTTTCTTTGATCCGATTAGCAATCAAATTCAAAAACTCATTGTGGATTTTTATAAACGTAAACCAGGATGCTCTTGGAATGATGAAAAATTTAAATACGATATACACGTTCTTAGTTTTGGATATCAACTTAAATCACTAGATGGAATCATTTTTCGTTTGTTAGAGGATTTCATTAAAGAAAATATTGATAAATGGATTCAAAAGTTTTCAAATAAAGATTGGTTTGAATATAACAAAGATTTTTATTATATTGCTAAAGAAATTTGTAATTTCTTAACGAGAATTTTTATTAATGCTTATTCTGGTGAAAATCTTCAGATTATAATAAGTAGAGAGCTCGACATTTTGTTTGAAATAAAATCTCCAATTACAAAAAGGATTAAACAAGTTATTATTCAAAATTTAGCATTGGAAAAAGATCAAGTTTTTGATTTTAAAGACCAAATTTTAACAATAAAAGGCCGAGAAGAGAGATGGCACGAAGGAAAGATTGCTAAATCATGTAAAATTAATGATTTTTCTTTAAAATTAAGCTTTCGTTTGCGTAGGATTTCGCCAGAAGAATTCGAATTGTTCTCTAATTCAAGAGGGTTGCTTACTGACCAGATGAACATATCTACTTGTTTAGAAATAATATATGAATTTCCTAATGACAGATTTGCATCAAGGCTTTCTGAATTAACATTCCAATCTCATTTAGCTACTTATGAAGTTGCAGATTTTATTGATAAAACCATTAATAAATTAGTAATTGCAATTAAATTCTCTACAGGATCGTATGTATATCCTGTTGTTTTAAAGTCTATTCCTCAGAATTATTATCTGCAGAAGTTTTTTCCTGAAGGTTTTACTATTCGCCATAGAAATTGGATGTATTCATTCTTCACAGGAAAATGTATAATCGATTTAGAAAGGTTTAAAACAATCCAAGACATTTTCGATCTCTTAATCGATTTTGAGAAATTCCAAATTGCTGAACAAGTCTTGACGATAATGGAGCGTGCTGATAGTGCTTTACAATATGAATTATTTTTAACTTCAATTACGATGTATTGGATAATTACAGAATCAATTTTATCTGGAAGTAAAGTTACTATTGCAGAACAAATAAGTTGGTTATATGGTCCTTTACGAAGAAATGTTGAGAGAGAGTTTTGGAAATTAGTCTATAACCTCAGAAATGATTATATGCATGGTAAAATCTGGAATACTATAAAAGATAAAATAAAAATTAAATATCAAAGCAAAAATATTAAATGGTTCGTCTTAGTGACTCGTGAAAAAATAATGCGTGTATTACTTTTTTTATTTTTTTTACATAAATCATCAGATCCACTAGAGGAATTATTCAAAACTCGTAAAAATTTTAATTATCCTCCTTCACTCACTCATAGTGATTGGAATAAATTCAAAAAATGGATTCAACTAGGAAAAGAAAATGAATTAGGAAGTCCACAAAAATATAAAATTAGGATTGGATTAAAACTTATTTCAATTTAAACAAACAAGTTCTTTTCTAATTTAAATGAGAAACGATATCTGCGTTTAACTTTTTTGCGATTTTTTCTGCTTGGGTCAATTCTTTTTTTTCCTATTCTAACGGGAGTTAGTTATTTATAAGAGTATTTACATACCATAATTGACAAAAAAATTTGTAGTTATCTATGGTTGGAAGTCTCTTTATGAATTTATGGCTGCTCAAAACCTGAACGCATATGGCTATTTGTAACTCTAGGTATAAACAAGTTTTTTTTTCTCTCAGGTTATCCAAGCCTGTGATTTCATATATTTTTTTGTACACTTATGTAAAGATTTAAATTTAATTACTACTTAAGTTTAATTTAAAAATTAATGATTTAGATTTGAAATCTTTTCAGGTAATTATTACAACTAAAAATTTTGATGTATCATGGATATTAAGGATGAGAAAGAAGAACCGTATAAAATTGATAAAAAGGCAATGGTTTTACTTGCTTCAGATATACACATGGGAGCATTAAGAACAAATATAAGCTTATTTAATGATTTTCTGACAAACATAATTAGTGGATTAAAAGTTGAATATCTTAAAAATTTAAAAGCCCTCATAATATTGGGTGATTGCTTCGATATAATTATGGATAACTACGAGGATTTTTATGAACACAAGTTATATAACGATATTTTAAACAAATTTAATATTTTACATGAAATGGACGATTTTAAGTTAATTTTTTCTCTTGGTAATCATGAAGTTTCCGTAAAGGATGACTATGATAAAAATTTCTTAATTGAGAAGTCAAGTTTTCTGGATGAATTTAATAAAGTTAATAATCAATTTGGAGACAAATATTCTTTCTTAACTAAGAATAATTTTTCTCAATATGTTATTTTAAAAAATAATATTTCATTAAAACCTGAACTCTTCTTATATGACACCAAACAACAAATAGCTGAGAATAAAGGAATTATAATTCAATTAAACATTAAAGCATCTGCAAAAAAGAATAATAATATCCTCCTAACCCATGGTTTTCAATTTGACCCTAATTTAGACTTTTTTTCGAAAGTATGGGACTTCTCTTTGAAGGTAAAATCTAAAATCGTAAAAGAAATAGCAGATGGAATCTGGAATGGATTCTTTAAGGTAATTTATAACAAAGGTAGAAGGTTAAGAGATTATTCTGAAAAACGCAAAGACAGACTTAATAAAAAAGGCAAAAGATTACTTGATAAAACGACTAAAAGTTATTTTGAGAAATATAAGTTAGAGATCAGTGAACTTGAAAAGACACGATTAGATGAGTTAATTGAGAAGAAGTATAGAGCAGACAAACATAGAGATGATATAAAGGACAATTCATTCAATAAAAAAGTTGAAACTGAGTTTTTACCAAAATTGGAAGATTTAGGATATAAAGAACATTTTAATTATATTATATATGGTCATACTCATCGCAGATGGCCCCGTACTTTTTTCAGGAGGATAAAGCCTATATATCAGCAACTTGAGCTTTTTAAAATAAAAGACACATTTCTTTTCAATACTGGCGCATGGCAACATGTGGATTATCCAAGTTTTATCCAAATTGATAACGATTGGAATATTAGCTTGGTCGATATAAAAACAAAAATAAGCAAAGTTGAAGAAATTTTAGAAAAGCCACCCTCCCAGAGATTAAAACAAGAACTATTTAAACCACAGCAACAAATCCAACCCCAACAAGAAATTCAAAAAAAACAAGGTATAGAGCTTAAATTGAAAAAAGATTACGACTTCTGACTGATGCCGTATGACTGAAAAAGATTTCAGACTAATTTCTAAATTTTTAATTATATCATAACCTATTTTTTTTTCTTTTTAATATAAGAATTACTTTTTCTAGCTCTTTATCTATATCATGAGGGAACATTTCACCCAATTCGAACTCATCAGCACAATAAACTAAAGAATAGGTTATATCATTCATGAATAATCCTTGAAATATAACAAACCAATCATTCAAATGATCACGTAATTTTTGAGTTAAGTCCAAGAATATTTCTATCTTAAGATTAGCTATACTTCGTAATTTTATTAAATGTCCTTCATTTAACCAATCCATAATCCTCTGATTTTCTCGTCTCATATTCTCCTTTGTAAAAGTTCTTATTAATTTGAACTTTTCAAGTTCTTTCTCACTATAAAGGTTATGTAACTTCCGAAATAAATCATTATATCCCTTATAATATCTCTCCTTTATAACTGGTTCATTAGCATAGGTCTCTTGTAAATATTCACTAAATTCGTTTCGCTTAAGACCTTGTTGTATATGAGCATTTTTAGATTGTAGTAGTATTGTTTGAAAGCGCTCTAAGTTATGGATTAATTCTTTTCTTTCCTTTTTCATAACAGTAAAAAAATCAGTAAAGATCTTAAGAAAATAACCTAAAAATAGCGTAATGATTGGAAATAACAATTCAAATAAATCCATTTGTGATCTTACCCTCTATTTAATATCAATTTTGCATGTGTAATAGAATGTTATTTTTGATTTAATTTCAATAGAAATTTAAGATACTTAAGAATTTAAAGTTCTTTACGAAAAAGAGAATTCTCTAATCACCGTTTAAAATCTAAAATATTTTTTTTTAAAGATGTAACAATCTAAAACTAATATAAACGCTATAATAGAGTCTGTTCCTCCATAAAACACATTCTTTAAAGCTGCGTTTTAGGAATGGAATACTCTTTAAAGAGAGTAAATCATGAAAAAAAAAAGTGAGATTTGATTATGTCTAAAATTGCTAAACTACAGCGCTAACCAATGCAGCTTCTATAACGATTATTGCATTTGACAAAAATATCCCTACATTTGCCGAAGGAATAACGTATGCAGGAATTAGAAGAATAAAGCTGATTAATCCTATTATCCCTCTAACTAGCCATGGTTTGTTAATGAAGGGTCGTAATTCTTTCCTTTTCTCTGCATCAGGATCTTTTTCATTTACGGTTCTTTTACTAAAGTAAAAAATGAGTATACCGTTATATGCACCAGTTAGCACTGGAACACCCACATCATCTGAAGGTATAAATAATAATAGAATTCCAAAAATTAATAACCCAACTACGATCACCAATGATATCATTTCATACTGCCCAAATTTCATTTTATTAACCAACTCTTTTAATTTTTTTTCTAAAATTTTTACTTTTATGTAAACTTATTTTCATTTTAAATAAAAGTTTAGTAAATTCTTCAATAATAATTACGGAAATCTTCATATATAAAGTTTATATTTTTCTGGATTCCGAAATCCATATTTATATAAATCGCAAAATATCCGACAAAAAGAGATAATCTCTGTAATATATTATTACTTCTCTGATAAGATTGACACAAAATTAATGATAGCTTTATTAATTTTTAACTTTATAAATTTCTGAATAAAACTGTATTTTTTTAACGATATATCTCATCCTATACGAGATCATTATGAAATAACACCAACAGGGAGAGACCATTTTGAAAAAAAATTTAAAGAAATAGAATAGAGAGTCTTAGCAAATTTATTCGCATTTTTTTAATCATATTACTTTTTCCAGAAATGTTTTATTTCTTCTAAGTACTCCGCTAGTTTTGATTTATCCAATCAATTACGGAACGCAAAAAACTTCTTTCCTACATTATTATAGAGCAATCCTAATCTCGTTAAGCCAATTTTCAAACATAATAAAGATCCTCATCCATCCTTAAATTACAGATTTTGGTAGTCACATAAGCAAGGAAACATTCTCGGGCTTCTTTTAGGGCTTTATGTTTGTGTTTTTCCATAAGGAAGAGAAGCCCATAGAAAATAGATAAACATTTAGTAGATATTTTTTTATTTTTAATTATAATAGCATACCAATCATGAATAAAATTGTACCTTATAATAATTCGTGTAAAAAATTAAGAACCTATGAGCAGCTCAACTAACAATGTCTTGGGATCGTATGCAATACCTTCAATTCTAAGATCGGTTATGTAATGACCCCAGATGCCATACCTTCCTTGAGATGGTTTCCTATTATATAGATTTTCGTAAGTTCCAGGATCACCCGCATCTTTTTCTTCAGTTTCGTATATCTTTTTATACCCTTCATAAATACAGCGAAACAAATCCAATCTAGTAAATCCGCCTTTATTAGTGTATTCAAAGCTCGCCTTATTTTTTAAAGGGTAGGTAAACACAATAGAAACAGTCTCTTCTCTTATCAAAAGCTTCTTAGGACCTATAATCGCATTTAACACATCTTGTTTTTCCCAATCGACTACGTAAGTACATAAAACTCCGTGATCACCCGATTTATAAAGAATTTCAAGAACCTCTTTGCCGGGGTAAAATTTTCGCATCCTTCTTGTAAAAGAATTATCTTCCATATACTTTCACTTGGTTTTGTAATTATTAAATACTTATTTTGATCATTAATTGTTATTCTTTTATTTAAAGGAAAATTTAATCTAGCACTTTGGAGAGAATTCTTAACGATTTTTACCTGAAAAGATCTATAAATATTTTTTAACTCAAATTGCTAATGGAATTACCCAAACTAATGTTAGGAGTAAAAAATCTTCACTCATCAAACAACCTTTTTATAAAAAATACATATTATCAATAATTCTACCAATGCCATTTAGTAATTCTCTTCCTTTTTGGATTTATATTTTCATGATATCTGATTCTCTAATTTTATCAAACATTCTACTCATAATTCTACGATTAGCCTTTTCTGAAAGAGAATAGAATTTGATTATTAATAAATTCTAATTATACAATATTAGGGGTATACCTAATCAGGAATTGATTTAAGTAATTTTCTGGATCTTTAAAAATTGAGTTTAAGTAATTATGAAAATCGCTGCCTCCTCCAAATGACCAGCCCATGTAATTGAACCATGCTGATCCGCGTTTATAGAATTTAATCGACTGACTAGTAATTTTCACTTGATAGTTGTTATACTTGTAGGCGTTGTACACTTTTCAAATATGATTAAACGTTTAGTTTAATTTATAAGGATAGACGGTATAATATTTTACAATAGCAGTAATTAAACCTCGCGAGTTAAAAACACCTAAAAAGCCAGAGAAAAATAAAAGAAGATTATTACTATATGGGTTAACCTTGAAAAAAGTATCTGATAAAATACTTTTTATTGTTTAGAAGGGATATTAATTGAAGAAGACAAAAAACCAAGAAATAAGAGACATTTCAGAAGCTCTACTAAAAAAGAATTTCGCTAGTTGGCCTTTTAATCCTTTACCTGATGATTATGGTCTGGATTTTTTCATTAGTATTGCTCAAGATGAGGAAGTTTTAGAGTATAATTTTCTTGTTCAATTAAAAGGATCTGATTCCCTAGATTATAAAGACGGCTTTTTTAATTTTGTTATGAAAACAAAACATTTACAAAGTTATATTAAAAATCCAATTCCAATCTTATTAGTTATTTATGATGTTAATACAGAAAGTGGTTATTGGATTAATATTCAGAAATATTGTAGAAATATTTTAAATGTTCAAGATCCTGATTGGATTGCCCAAAAAACAAAGAGTATAAAAATTTCGATTAACAATCAGTTAAATGACCTAGGTCTCATAAGAAATGAAATAATTCAATCTACAAATGAAAATATGATAATTTATGTTGAAAATATGAAATGGCCAGAAGGGTTTGAAAATTTTATAGATAATCCGGATAGAATTGTAGATATAATAAATAAAACGGAAATTGAGAATATAAAAAGAAGAATTCATTCATCTTTATTATATTTCCGAAGAGATAATATTAGGGAAATGCAAAATCAATTTTTTGAAATTTATAAACTTAAAAAGAGAGATAGACATCATCTACAAGCAATTTTAGCAATTATGACAAGTAGTAATATCTTTACAGAAAAAATCGAAACATTTATAAAACTAACAGATGAAGGGATTCAACTTTCTGAGGAATTAAAGGATCAACTTTATTGTAATATTTTTAAATTTTTTTTCCATTATTACTCTACATTTGAAATTTTAACGAAACAACAAATACCAAATATCTTAAAAAGATTAGAGGCTTCAAAGAAATCTAATCAGATTGATGTTTTTATTAAACTCATTTGGGAGTCTGAAAATATCGATTTAAATAATCTGTTGAAAGAACATAGTAGAAAAATATTGGAGATTTTAAACATATTGCTTGAATCAGGGGATTTATTTGAGTATCATACATTAAGTCTACATTTATTGCAAATAGAAGTATTTTTAAACTCTATTCTTAAAGATCATATAGAAATGTCTGTATTTTCAAAAGTCTTAGAAAAGAATGAACGATTCATCCAGCTCATGGTTGAATTATCAGAAAAATTTGAAATTATTGATAATCAACTCCATACATATTTATTAACTGGTGGATATTATGAGGCTTATAACCAAGATAAAGCAGAGGAATTTTACCGAAAAGGCCTAAGATTGGCTAAAAATTCTAACCATCAGTATTACATAAAAAAATTTAATTATAATTTAGAAAATCTAGGACGCACATCAGAATTATTCACTTTAAATGATATAGTTAAAATGCCCTTATCTAAAACTATAGAAACCCTAAAAATATTTAAATTCTCAAATTTAAACTCAATTGAAGATTCCCTTATTAGAGGTTCTTTGAAATTGGCATTAAATGACCTTAATCCAGTTAATATTTTAAAAAAATGTAAAAGTATTCTAGTTGGATATTATCCTTCAACTTTAGGGCAGGCAGAGGGTATATATTCTTTAGGTTTAAAAAGGATCACATGTGAAAGATATAAAATTATTTATGAATCTGGAAATCTTAGAAATATATTTGATCTTTATGAAAAAAAATATTGTAGTCAATGTGATAAAATTAATCCAAGAGAACACGATTATAATCCTCCAACATCAATTATTAGTGAAATGACTGAAAGAATCAATGAGATTGGTCAAAATTCAAGTAAAAATACTTAAAAGGGGATTAATTATTTTAAAGATGTAAGTAAATATTCTTTGCTTTTCTTCATGTACTTTCTCAATAATATTTTCAATTTCAGCCACTAAAATATATCACCCATTCTTTTCCTCTATTTTATTTCAGTTCATTTTATTTTCAGAATTAAAATTTAGCTCCACTTTATTTAAATAACAAATTATATTAACATCTCTCAATTTTTAAAATATCTATTACTTTGTGAACATTTTCGCAATCAAAGGTATGGAAACAACCTTTTATTATCAAAATGGGATTATTAAAGCATTAATATGGAATTTTATTAGGAAAAAAATATACATTCTAGCTTGAAATAGGTTATAAAAAAAGGAGTGATAACATTAAATGAGCTTGAGAAATCTAATTAATAAGGGTGAATCAAACATAATTGAATTTAAAGAGACCTTCAGATATAATGTAGAAACTCAAAGTAAGGATAAATCATTAAAAAATGAAGTATCTAAAGCCGTCTGTGGGATGCTCAACTCGGAAGGGGGAAAAGTTTTAATAGGAGTCGCTGATAATAAAACTATTGAGGGCATACAGAGAGATTTAAATCTTTATGGTAAAGGAGACGAATCAACTCAACTAGATAGGTTACTTATCGATTTATATAAGCATATTACGGATTCTATTGATATCAAATCTAAGAAGTTTCTTAAAATTAAAGTGGTTGAAATTGATGGGAAAAAAATAGTCAAGATCGAAATTAAACCCTCAAATGAGCCTTTTTTTCACTCTGGAGATTTTTTTTATGTTCGTGATGGTCCAAGGACTATTCATCTATTGGGTAAAAAAATGGTAGATTATATTTCCGATAGGGCAAAAACCTTAAATGCTAAATCCCCCGAGAAAATCCTCCAAGAAAAACTTGGGGTTATAAATCTTGAGTTTCAAAAATGGGCTCAAGATAAACTAAAGCAAAATCTTTCCTTGGAAGTGAATAAGAATAATCCAGATGGAAGAATATATGACTACATTCTTGGGTGTATAATGCCAACTACACTTTCTAAAGATTTAATAGATTTTAATTCGAATCTTATCAAAGATTATATTGACAATTATTCTATCATCAAAAGATCTCAAACTTACAAAACCCCTGATTATGCAAGACAATATGAACAATTTTTTGGTGAAGAAATTTTAATATTTCCTAATGGAAAGGTATGCTTTTGCCAAATTTATAGTTCTTTTCATAAGGAACAACCTGATTTTTCTTTAGGCACTTTAGAGAGTGCTGGTTATGAGCGTTTAGTTGTGAAGAAGTTTAAAGAGAAGTATTCTGCCCCATTTTCGTATATAAAGTGGGGAAGTTTAGACTCTCTTTTGGAAGTCATTTGTTTTCTTTTCCATCCAAAATGTAAAATTAATTTGGTAAATTCACCAACAGATTTATTTCATTTGGAAATAATAGTTCCTAACATGATATATGAGGGAAGAAGGAGAGTTCTCTCTTCATTTGGAGGATTTCCAAGTCATAAAAGGTATTTAGGAACAAAAAAAGATATTTTTTTCCGCAAATTATTTAGATTTAATGAAATAGGTAAGATTATAGAGGCTCTAAAAAGCCATATCATGGAATATTATAAAAATCCTGCTAATATGGGATATAGCAGATAATTTTAATGATCATTTCAATCATATGTTCCTTAAATATTATGACAGTAGCACTATTGTTTGGAATTTAAAAAGCCGTAAAGTCTTTTTTTTTTCTTTTTTATTAAATTTTTTACCTAATCGTTCCAAAAGATCAAATGCGATGAAGAGAGTACGAGTTGTTTATTTTATAAGTAGCTTTTGAATTTCCTCTGCCTTTTTGAAGCATTTTAAAGCATCTTCAAATCTTCTAATTTCTCGATAAAGATTGCCCAAATTATAGTATCTCATAATTAAGAATTGAGGATCTTTGGTATTATGTGCTATTTCAATTGCTTTCTGGTAACAAGTAATTGCATTGTTATATTTTCCTTTTTCTTTAAATATTAAGCCAATATTGTTCAGAGCTACTCCTCTTAGTCTTAAATACTCGTTCTCTTTTGCGATTTTTAGGACTTTTTTAAATTTGGATAAAGCTTCATCAAAATCATTTTCTATACGAGCAATATCACCAAGGCTATTTAACCTAATACCAACAGACCGTAAATTTCCTTCTTTTTGGGCAATATTCAATGCTTTAGAATAATAATCTTTTGCCTTATCATATTCTCTTGTGTCCAAATATACTTTTCCTAGATTGCTATATATAAATCCTTTAAGACCGTTAAGTTCATATCTTTCAATAATGTTTAATGCTTCTTCTAGTTTTTCGATTGCTAAAGAGAATTTTTGGGCGTAAATATACACTGCTCCCATATTTCCTAAAATTTCTACCTTGCTAGGTTCTAGTCTAAGCGAATCAAAAATATCACTTGCTTGAGCAAGACATGTGAGCGCTTCATCTAATTTTAACTCTGATGTTAAAATTTTCCCCATAAGATTTAAGCTAGATGCTAATTGATGTAATACTCCAAGTTTTTTATTTAACTCAATTGCTTGAGAGAGATATTTTTTAGCTCTACCCGTATTCCCTTGTTCATGAAAAAGAGTCGCCATATTGAAATATATAGTAGAAATTCTATGTTTATTTCTATACTTTTTAGCAATTTGAAGCGCTTTTTGATAACTTTTTAACGCTTCGTTATAACGAGCTAATGAACTTAAGATTGTTCCTTGATCGAGATAAAATAAGGAGATTTCTATTTCCTCCTTTGATTTTGAAACAATATCCAACCCTCTATTTAGGTATTCAAGTCCTTTTATTAATTCACCTTTTTCAGCGTAGGCATTTCCAGCATTAGCATAGGTTAATCCTAATAACCATTCTTCCCATTTATTTAATCTTCTTTTCTCACATATTTTGATTATTTTAAGGGCCAATCGTAATGAATCATTAAAGAATTCTAATTCATGGTAAATTCTATGTGCGTTGTATAATTTTACCAAATGATTAGGATTAGGGAGATTTTGTTGTAAAAATTCATTAATCTGAAGATTGAACACCTCATGTGTTAATTGATAATCAACCTTAACTAATTGAGACAAAATTTTATTGGTGTTTCCTCTTAAGACAAAAAAATTTTCTGCTATATTTTTCTCTAAAAAAGATTTTAATATTTGTTTTAAAGCTTCCTTAATAGGTAATGTACTAAGAATTTCTACATTATCAATTAGATAACTATCAAACAGAGTTTTATTATCATCATGGTCAACCCAGATTATACTTTTGACTTTATTGAGTTTGTATAAAGCCGGTATGATATCAAAGTCATCACTACCAGAATAACCTATTACAACTATGTTATTATCCTGTGAAAACTGTTCAAATAACTTCTTTTTATTTGGATCTAATTCAAATAAATCGAAACCACTTTTATTTTTACCAAATGCGCTTAGGGTTGACATTATTGAATCTTTAGTGTCTTGTTTAGTTATTATATTCTTAAGAGAACCATGTAATTTATAGATAGGATATTTACCTTGGGAAAATAGCTTTTTAGGATTAAAATATTGTTTGTAATCATTATTAGAAATTACAGGAATGATCTGATTCTTTGATATGTTAGAGTTTAAAAGGGCTAATTCTATCAAATGGTCGAAATTGGTTGTCATGACAATACTATGGTTTTTTAGTAATTCGACAAGAGTATAATGATAATGGTTAGGAGAATCGCATAAACCGTAATAGTCTAATATTTTAAGCTCATGATCTAAAGTTCGACTTAGAGTTCCAACTAAACCCTCAAATCGTAATTCTTTAATATTTAAAATTTTCTCAATTTCAGGTTTAGGACATAGGAACTTTATAATTTCCTCCATCATGACCTTTGCTGACGGTAAGTTAGAGGGGGTATCTATTGAGCATCCTGCTCCAACTAGAAAAATTAAATTGTCCTTAGTAAACAATGAGTCGAAATCAAACATTTATTAGTTTTTGTTGTATTCTAAATATACCATAAAAATTCATAAATAAAAAGATGTTAGTAAGAAACACTTGGAGAAGGATTAATTTTAATAATTAAATCTAATTAAAAATAATCTCATTAATAATATTATCTAAATAATGGACATTCTCTTCATTAAGATTTCGCAATCGCAATAGCCTCCCAGCTCTTTACATTTTTTCTTTTTCCATTAAATTTTTTACTTTATTAATCGTTTTGTTTTTTTTAATTTACGATATAGACCAATGACAGCCGAGCAGCTGTTAAACTAACTTCATTAGGACTCTAAGCATATTTTTTATTATCTCTCTTTTTTTTTTTTTCTACAAATTCTATTCACTAACATTTGTATCCAATCTGTATTTTTTATTGAAATAAAACTGAAAAAAAAAATTTTGATCTTTAAAATTTTAAATGTAACCTTAAAGTGAATTCGTTAACTTTAACAACAACTTTCTTTTGATTGGCATTCCTCATCATCATTTTTTGGTTTTTCAGAACAACATTCTTTATCTTTATCTCCCATGCGTAATTAAGACCTCCTTTATAATTAATTGTTAATTGATTAATAGTTAGGATCCTAACTATATAAATGTTTCGTTCCGTATAATTAAGAACTTAACAAAATGATCTATAATGTAATTATAAAGGAATAGCAAGTTAACTCTTTAATATTTTAGTGAGTTTAATAATTTCTGAAGTAAATCTCCTAACTTTTTCATCTCTTCTTGATTAATTTCTGGGCAACAGCCATTAACGATCGATTCTAAAGGAGGTGTTATATTTTTTAATTTTTTGCCTTTTTCTGTGAGTTTAACAAGAAGACTCCTTCTATCAGAGGGGTGTAATTCACGAATGACTATCTTCTTTTTTTCCATTGTATCTACTACCCCTGTAATTGTAGATCTTGAACATCCACATTTTTCTGCTAATTCTTTAAATTGTTGGCCATCAGATTCCCAAAGTTGACTTAAAATAAAATGCTGAGTTGGTGTAAGTTCTAATTCTTGAATTTTATCTCGCTGTAATTTTTCATATTTCTTATTTAGTGTATTAATTAAAGTAAACACATCAACAATATTTTCGGGTTTACAAGAATTTTCACAACTTTCAGGGGTTTCTTCTTCACTCATGCTCTCATCAAATTATTAGGAACATAATAATTAATATCCTTATAATCTTAATAATTCTCGATCTTATTTAATTTATTATCTTTTTTTTATCCATAATATCATAAAGAGGTTTTGTAACCTTCAATCCATGACTAAGAATTAATTTATAAATGTTTCTTTTTTTTTTAAGGATATGATAATAACACGAATTAAACTAATTCTATTTGTTCTTTTAAAGTAAAAATTTCTTTTATATCTTATATTTGACATTTTCGGATAATTATTAAGTACTTATTTTATTTAGGTGTTTTTGATTATTAGAGAATTGAAAATAAGTCAAATATTTTTTGTGGTTGAGGAAATTATTAAAAATTGAAATTTAAAACAATAAATTAGAGAAAATCATTAGTTGATAGATTTTAAAAACAGGTTATATAAAATTATTGAGATTTTTACTATCAAAAATGTTAGTTACTTATCAGTAGTCTTAAATTTAGCTAGTATTATTTTAGGAATAATTTACCTAGTAAAACCTTTATATTCTTTTTTATGGGATGTTTTTGGGATTATTTTATTAATAAGTCTATTTGTCAATCTTTTACTTGTATATCTTAATTTGGATAAAATAAATAATGCGAATAGATTAGGAAAAAGAACGAGCTTACTTTGTTATTTTTATTTAGTTTTTGTGATTTTTGCTATGCTAAGTTTGATGTCAGGTAATTTATCCACTTCTATAACATATTCAAATGAAATAATTGAAAACTTTGGAGCGTATTTAACAACCTATTTTTCTTATTTTGGGATTTTAATTTATGGCATTTTTATAGGATTAATTGATATTAAAAACATCAAAAACAAAAATTTTTGGGAATTCAAAAAAAGGTTTGAAGGAAATAAATCTAAAGAAATTATTAGAGCTAAAGAAATATTGTATAAAATTTTTACGATTCTTACGCGGGTGATTTTTATTATTGGTATTATTTTTGCGATTAATGTATTATTTGGTGTATTTGAAATAATAACAACTGGTATCGTTTTATTTACACCTCAATTTGGAACATTCTTTTCATTTATATTTTTGGCAAATACGATTATATATTTAAAATTAAAAAAGAAAAAATGGAATCCTAAAAAATATTATAGAACAGCAATTATTGGAATTCTAATTTCTGGGATTTCTATGACGCCTTTTTTTTTAAATCATTCCATAGTAATAAATGCTGAGAATAAGTTTTTAGATATGTTTGGTCAAGATTGGCGGGAACAAATCCCCGTTGAAGTAAATAGTTATTTTTTACAAACAACTTTTTCAATTCCAGGTTATTTTTTAGGAATTCCTCCTAAAAGCAGTATTATTGAAGAACAAACTTTATTCTATAAAGGCGAAGGAATAAACCTATACTTTGATGCTTACATGCCACTAAATCGAGGGAAAAACCTTCCTGGAGAAAATTCAACCATTATTAGGATCCATGGTGGTGGGTGGGTTTCGGGGGATAAAGGACATATGAACATGATGCAGATGAATAAATATTTTGCAGCTCAAGGATACATAGTATTTGACATACAATACGGATTATTTGACGGAACGATGCCTTTTGTTGATCCTAATACACCCGATTATAATAAGGGAGATTTCAATATCGATGATATGATGCGTCATCTCGGCATTTTCACTATTTTTCTCGCTGAACACGCAGATGAATACGGAGCTAAATTAGACTCTGTATTTATTAGTGGAGGATCTTCTGGAGGCCACCTTGCATCTGCTATGGCTTTAGCAATAGCAAGCAGAAAATATACGGATATTTTTAGTCAAAATTTAACAATAAAAGGTTTAATCCCATTCTATCCCGCAAATGGTCAAATGGTTTATTTTGGAATTGATGGAAAAGAAGAATTTAAAAACCCTGAAAAGCTTATTGAAGAAGATAGTCCACCGTGTTTAATTTTCCAAGGTACCCATGATATTCTTAATTATTTTAGTATAACAAATAATTTTAGAAATACCTATTTATCTGAAGGAAATTATGAATGTGCTATATTATGGATGTTATTAGGTGGACACGCAAGCGATTTTTATTTTTCAGGTTATTATAACCAGATTTTTTTGTATTATATGGAGCGATTTTTGTATTTTTATCATTAATTCTTAGTTTTTGGTTTGGTTAAAATTTAAATAAAATTGAAAATAAGATCAATAGTCACAGAGACTGTGAATTATCAAACCAAAAATAATTTTTAATATTATTTACATAGGAATAAGATTTTTATTAAAGAGAGGGAGATTTTATGGAGATTTTTGCAATCACAATAAATATTTTAGTTATAGTTATAGGCTATTTTATAGGTTCATTAAATCCGGCTTATTTTTTTGGTAGATTAAAAAAATTCGATATAAGAGATAAAGGCGATGGTATTGCTGGCACTGTAAGTGCTTATCGTCATTTAGGACTTAAATTTGCAATACCAACAGCGCTATTTGATACTCTAAAAGGTGTTTTTGCTATTTTCATAGCACTGAGTATGGGAGCTGATTTTGTCTTCGCGCAATTAAGTGGTTTAGCTGCTATTGCGGGACATGTTTTTCCATTTTATATTAAATTTCGCGGTGGTCAAGGAATGGCTTGTACTTCAGGTATCGTACTTGCTTATTTATTAAATTATATTCTTGTTGGTCCCGAAATGCTTATTTTTCTTTTTTGCTATTTAATTTTTATAATTGTGATTTTTGTTTACATTACTAAAACAGGAGTAATTATCGCGCTCATTGTACTTGCTTTAATCGGATATACTGCTCTTATTTATTATCCTGAAAGCCCTTATAATATCTTCTTTTGGATAGTAATAACTTATGATATGTCTGTTACTTTTTATGATATGGTAAAAGGGAAGGTATTCAAGATTGAAGACGAAACTTTTAAAGCTCACTGGTGGCGGGTAGCCATGAGACCGTTTGCGATTTTATTTATAATATTTTACGTATTTTACCCGCAAATAACTACATTGCAATTTATTGGTATCGTAGCGCTATTTTTTATAGTATTTGATATTTATAGGTTTATGAGTAAACAAGCAAATGAATTAATAACATCAAAAGTTAAAGCTCTATTAAGGAAAAGCGAATTTAAAAAATTTTCGTCGATGACTATCTTCTTAGTTGCGATGTTTATAACTATATTGTTATTTCAGAAAGATATAGCGATTATAGCCTCAACGTTTCTGATATTCGGAGATTCGTTTGGTAAGCTTTTTGGGTTAGCTTTTGGAAGGCATAAAATATTGGACAAAACTTTAGAAGGTACGCTAGCATATGCGGGAAGTGTCCTTATTATGGGATACATACTCTATACTAACTTAGAGATTTCTTTGGTTGTTTTAATTCTAGGGTGTATCTCAGCACCTTTAGTTGAAATGTTTTCAATGAAAGTAAATGACAATTTTACAGTTCCTTTAATAACGGGATCAATTATGACAGTAGCACTATTGTTTGGCCTATAAAAAGCCGTAAAAATTCTATTCTTTTTTTTTTTTTCATTTTTTTTTATCATACTTAACAACGTAATTTTTCTATGATTTTGATACAACTAAAGTTTAAATATCACTAAATACAAGATAAATATGGATTAAAATGTAAATATTCATGCGTTATAAAAAAGCCAACAGAAGAAAAGTATCAAACATGAGGATGAGAAATGGAACCCTTAGAAATTATGATTAGCGTATTATGCTTATTTTTTGGCTATTTTTTTGGTAGTATTAATCCTGGCTATTTTTTTGGGAGACTGAAAAAAATCGATATAAGGGAAGTTGGTTCTAAAAACGCAGGAACAACAAATACATTTCAGACGTTAGGGGTGAAATATGGGATCCCCACGGCCATATTTGATATTTTTAAAGGGTTGTTAGTTATTCTAATAGCGTTAAGCTTAGGAACTAACATTGTTGTGGCTCATTTAAGTGGATTGATGACAATCGTAGGTCACATATTTCCATTCTATTTAAAGTTTAGAGGCGGCCAGGGTGTTGCTGCTGCTACAGGAATACTTCTTTACTATTTAGTGAATTATTTAATAACCAACCTGGAATTTATCTTCTTTCTATTTTATTTAATTCTTCTTTCAGTAATATTTTATTATATTTCTAGAATTGGTACGCTTTTAAGTATTGTAGTGCTTCCCCTTCTTGGCTATTCTATTTACATTTATTTCCCGGATTGTCAATATAACGTCTTTTTTTGGGTTGTAATTACCCATATTACTACGATTGGTATTTATAATATCTTGAAAGAAGGTAAATTTAAGATAGAAGACACGGATTTTCAGACATATTGGTGGCGTGTTGCGATAAGACCATTTGCGATTATTTTTTTAATATCTTATATTGTTTTCACTAAAGTTCCTTCTTTATTTATACTTGGTAGTGTGACTTTAGCTTTGGTAGTCTTTGATATCTTTAGATTGATGCATAAAAAAACAAACGAGGTATTGAAGACAAAAGTTAAGGCTTTACTTAGGAAAAATGAAATTAAAACATTTTCGTCATTCACCATCTTTTTCGTTGCCTTGTTTCTTACGTTATTGATATTTCCGAAAGAAGTAGCATTCATTGCATCATCCTTTTTAATCTACGGTGATATATTTGGAAAGCTTTTCGGTTTAGCATTTGGGAGACATAAAATATTGAATAAGACATTAGAAGGAACATTAGCATATTTTGGGAGCGTTCTTATTATGGGATATGTACTCTATACTAGTTTAAGTATTCCATTGATTGTTTTAATTATAGGTGGCATCTCAGCACCTTTAGTTGAGATGTTTTCAATGAATCTAAATGATAATCTTACAGTTCCTTTAATAACGGGATCAATTATGACAGTAGCACTATTGTTTGGTTTATAAAAATAATTTTCTTATCAAATTCTTCAAAAAATAATGTTATATTAGATAAATCTATCATAATTATAGGAATGTCTTATATTGAGAAAAAGTATAACAATCAGATCTCAGAAGTTTTTGACGACCTCACTAAATTGGAACAAGATATCCTAAATTTACTTAATTATAAATCCATTAAATATTCTGAAAAGGTCGCAAAATTATGCGCTCTTAGTAACAAAAACATTAATCTCATCCTAAAGAAATATTACCCCGAAATTAAAAGAATTGACGATAAGTTAAAGATTAAGTCAAGATTGAAGTTTTATTACGACTTACTAGATAAATTGACCAACTTTATTAGGAGCGTTGAGGAATTTCAAAAAATTGACGATGAATATTACGATACTATTATTGACTTCATTAACGAGAAAGAAAATTTAATATCAGGTAAATATAAAGGAATTAGTTCTATCGAGTTAACGGTGTTTTACGACAAGAAAACTCGTGAAGATTTAGAGCGAGTTTTAGCGGAAAAAATCGAAATGGGGAGTAAACAATTCTTTACTTTCGGATCCTTAGAAACAGAAATTAAAAAAATAGCCAGAATTGCTGGAGCAGATGAGGTGGCGATCCTTAACAATGAAGAAATGCTAAAAAGGGCGGAGTTTATTAGTAATCCAAGAGCTATTATTCATTACTCTGTTTATTCTACAGATGAGGAATTGTTGAAAGAAATCGGGAGAGAATTAAAAGAGTATCTTATTTCCAAGGGTTATGAAGCTGTGATCCTACTTCTAGAAATTACCGATCTTACACTGGAGCAAGAATTTTTAACTGGTTCGATCATTACTAACGCTAATTTAAATCCTGATTAATGAAGGATAATTGATTAGCTAAATTTTAAAAGCCCATATTTGTATATGAAACTATTCATTTCGTCCATGTTTCTTTCTTAAATAGAGTTTTACTAATAAAATATTTAACTTTAAAAGTATTTATTTTGATGAGATATTATGGCTAAAAAGAAAAAGGAAGCTCCCTTAACCGGAATAACGGTATCGAAAGAAGAGGATTTTTCTGGTTGGTATACGGAGCTAATTAACAAAGCAGAGTTAGCGGATATTAGATACAACATTAAAGGTTTTGTTGTTTATCGAGAATGGGCAACCATCTCTATAAAGAAGATGTATGCCATATATGAGAAATGCATGGAAGATCATGGACACATGCCCTTAATAATGCCTTCGTTAATTCCAGAATCTAATTTTTTATTGGAGGCTGATCATGTGAAAGGTTTTGCTCCTGAAGTATTTTGGGTGACCGAAGCAGGTAGTTCAGGAAAGTTATCAGAAAGATTAGCTTTACGCCCTACAAGCGAGACCGCTTTGTATAAAATGTACTCTTTATGGATTCGGAGTTACAAAGATCTACCTTACAAAAGATATCTTTCGTGCCAGATATGGCGATACGAAGGAAAGATGACGAGACCCTTCTTCAGAGCGAGAGAATTTCATTGGATTGAGGGGCACGATGTATTCTCTACGATGGAAGGAGCTGAGAATCAGGTATTAGAGGATATGGAAATGACATATCAAATGCTTCAAGATGAATTTGGAATTCCGATCATCTTCTTTGAACGCCCTCAATGGGATAAATTCAGCGGAGCACAGAAAACTTTCGCTGCGGATGCTCTAATGGGGTCAGGAAAAGTTCTACAATTGCCTTCAACTCATCTCTTAGGACAAAATTTCGCAAAGCCATTTAATGTAAAATTTATTGATGCTAATGGAGAGGAAAAATATGGATATCAAACATGTTATGGTCCAGCGATAAGTAGAATATATGGAGCTATGATAGCTCACCTTGGAGACGACAAAGGATTGATCCTACCTTTCGATATAGCGCCTATCCAAATAGTAATTGTTCCAATTTTGTTCAAGGGTAAGGAACAGAAAGTATTGGAAAAAGTCAATGATATATATGAAATGCTCAAGGGTAAATATAGCTTAAAAGTTGATGAATCAGACAAATCAATGGGAAATAAATTCTATTACTGGGAATTAAAGGGAGTTCCTATTCGAATCGAAGTAGGTCCGAAAGACATCGAAAAAAACCAAGTTGTTATCGTTAAAAGACACGATGGTCAAAAATTCTTTGTTAAGGAAAAAGAATTAGAAAGCTTCATAGATGATATTGCTATCAATTACACGAAAGAAATAAAAGAGAAAAAGTTAGTTGATTTTGAATCGCAAATTGAAGTAGCTTACGAAAAAGACGCAGCAATTGAAGCGATCAATAACGGTAAAATAGTTTGTTGTGGATTTTGTTCAATAGATAAAGATGGTGAACACTGTGCAGAAGTAGTTGAAAAAGACATTGGAGGATTTGTTCGTGGTAAGCGAGTTGATGAGGAGAAACATGAGTTTGCGACTTGTTTAATTTGTGGCAAACCAGCAACTTGTACTGTTTACATTGCTAAAAGTTATTAATTATTAATAAAAAGAAAATTGATACCTTAAGCGATATTTATAATTTTATCTTTCTGTATATCCAATAAATCCAGCAACTAAGATTAATATTCCTCCAGCTAAGCTACTAAATATTATTATTACTATACCTAATCCTACAAATAATAGCCAATTCATAGGTACAGGATTACCAGGTCTGGTAACACTGAGTAAAATAATTACAGCTAGAATAATTGAAATTACTATTAAAATTACTTTAGAAGTATCAATGTTCCTTTCGTTAAAACCTAATATAGTTTCAATTAATGTAATTACTCCACCTATACCAGCTAACAATTTCATTAAATCTTCTTCTCTCATTTCATCACTTTATATTTTATTGTTTATAGAAAATGTTTTAAGAGCTTTTCCTAGATTTGTGGTGTTCTTCTAGTTATTTAAAACCAATTGGAATAAAATTAAAATTTTTTAACTTATTTTCTATACATCGGTTATTAAATTTTGTCATTTGTGTGTAAAAATCGACATTGTGTGTCAAAAGAACACACATTTTTCTTTTTGTTATCAATTTATATATACTACTTTTCTAATACAATTAAACAAATAAATAGTTGAAATTTAAAAAAAAAATGAATACTGAACCAGCAATAGTAATAACTACTGAATTAACAGATTTTTTTAACGAGGATGCTAAATGGATGGAATTAGCGTCAACTTCTATTAATTTTAGTGCTCCAACTTTTATTGGATGTATGATTTCTGATAAAGATGGTAAAACTATTGCCATTTTTGAAGCATTCAAAGGTGCTTTAGAATATTTTATAAAAAAGGATATAAAAGATATAGAAAAGAGAATGAATTTTGATATCGAGCTTATACCTATGTTTATTTGTGCGTTGGAACGTTTTTCTGACCAAATTTGTATTGAGAATTTAGCAGGAATTAAATTAAAAGGTACAAACATAAAAATGCATTCTATCTTTTGTTTTAGCCAATTCACTATTACTTTCTTTTTGAATCCTTTTATCCGCATAAACCCTATGAAAATGTGATTTGTGATTATTTTTTTGATCTCTTTGAGAAATATAAAGAAGAATTTGAAAATATCTTAAAATTAAGCTCAAACGATTTTATCTCACAAATAGAATTAAAAGGTAGAGAATGGTTAAGAAAATTGAATGAATCATTTCTAAATTCCGCTTAAAAATTATCTTCCTTTTTCGCAACCATATTTCCAAGCTTATACTTAGATGTAAAATCCAAAAATTTAAGAGATTTCTAACTTTAAATTGTTCATTAATTAGGAAGCTTGATATTATGAACGATTTCATCCAACCTCTATCAGACGAGTATAAAGACATTTACTTTATCCAAGGCGAACTGAATGCTCGGTATCCATATTCCCATTCTCTTTTAGTTGGTGATTATCTTATAGATACAGGGATTTCGTCCAAGCGTTTAAAAAAACTGAAGAAATTATTTCCAATAAATCACGTAATTTTAAGCCATTGGCACGAAGATCACATCTCTGGTAATTATCTATTAAAAGATGCGAAGTTTTATTGTCATTTAAAGGATAAACCACCAATCGAAGATATCGAAAAGATGATTCCTTATTATAATGTTGCAGGTACACCCATTGAAGATGAAATGAGAAAGCTAATTGAAGTATTGCGGATGAAAAATGTTAAAATAGACGATTTAATTGAAGAAAATCAGATTATCGACATTGGAAACGAGTTAAAATTACAAATTATTTATACTCCTGGACATACTGCGGGACATTGTTCATTCTATGAACGGAGTACAAAAGTAGCTTTTTTAGGCGATATCGATCTTTCGAAATATCCATACTATGGTAATATTGATGCGAGTTTGATTGAATTTGAGAACTCAATTGCTAGAATCAAAGATTTAGATGTTAGTATTGTAGTTACGGGGCATAGAGGGGTTATTGAAGGAAGAAGTAAAATTAGAGAAGAAATTGAAAAATACGAATCGATCTTGCAGGATCGAGACGAGAGGATATTATCCTATTTTCCTGAAAGAAGCAAACCAATTAAACTAATTGATTTAAAATATAAAAATATTATCTACCGAAAATACACGGCTTTTAAAGATTTTGAAATTATTGCCGAACTTTTAATGATTGAAAAACATTTTGAGAAGTTCCTAAAATACGATATAATTTCGAAAAAGAAAGATGGCTATATTTTAAATTAAATTAAAAATAAAAAAAATAAATAATTATTGTATTATTACTATTTTTCTTTCGCTAATCTTTCCACCTTGCCAGGTACTCCATCTTCAACGGATACTGATTCTGGAAGCGTTTTCATCATTTCCTTAATATTGATTCCTCTCTTTGCGAGAGTTTTTCTTCTAAATAGATATACTATTGCTCCAACAGCAGCGAATGGAAAAACGATTATAGCAATTATTAACCCTGCATCAGGATCAGTGAACAATAGTAGAACAAATATGAGGGAAGTAACAGAACCTAATATTCCCATAATCTTTAAAGTCCAAGATGCTGGTTTGAAGCCTGCTTTATCGTGCCACTCAGGAAACTTCTTTGGAAGGATGAATACTGCTAAAGATATAGGGATTTGAAGCATGAGCACAACGGTAGCTGTAACGGCGCTCAATAGCACGCCTGCGGTTTCGATGCCATAAGATGGTGCGAGTAAGGGTATAACGGTTACAAGGAGGAATATTCCAACAACAAGCAAAAGTGTTAATGCTGGTCTTGGTGTTTTGTGTTTTTTATTTACCTTAGTAAAAACTTTAGGAAACAATTGGTCTCTTGCTGCTACAAGTATGTCTCGAGAATACGCCATGTAAGATGGATGGAGAGTAGAAGCGATAGCAATGGAAATGAGAATTATCATAAACAGAATCATTTCGGGAGGTAAGATACCTCCAAGAATGAGAATTTCTGTTACGGTCCCAACTGGACTATCCCATGGTTGAATTCCAGCAACCATTAGCGCTTGTAAAACGTATAAAATTGTGAGCACCACCATACTAATTAGTAGCGCACGAGGTATATTCTTTTTTGGATTCTTAATCTCTCCAGCAACATCTAAAATTAAAGTGAACCCTGTATAAGAGAAAAAGAAAGTTAAACCCGCAAACAAAACAGGCCCAACACCTATTGGAAACAGGGGTTCAAAATTCGAAGGATTAAAATGTGGAATCGCCGCTATTATAAATATCACCATAACAAAAATATCTCCGACAATTGTAAGGATTAATTCGATTAAACCTGAAATTTCTACTTTTATCCAATTTAGGAAGTAAAAAATGACTAAAGCAGAAATTCCAACTATTAATACAAATAATAATTCCGATTCAGGAGGAATCCCTAAAGCTTGTCCTATAAATACGCCTAATGTCGCAGCTAAGAAAGCTATAGCAGACCCGACTGCTAAAATCACCAGCCAAACAGTCATGAAACCTCCAAACCCGCCTAATAGTCTACTAGTAATTACATACGTTCCACCGGTTACGGGAAAAGCAGAACCAATGTAAGCTATGAGATAAGCTACAAAAATAGCGGGAATAACTGCAATTAAATATGAGATGAATATTGCTGGTCCAGTTCTTGATAGATAAGCTGCTGGCGAAACCCATATTCCCGCCCCGATAACCATTCCAATTATAATAAAGATCGCTATGGGTAAACTAATACCCCGTTTTAATTCTTTATCTTCAACCATAATTCTTTCACAAATTTGTCTAGTTTTCTAATTAAATATTACTTTTTTATTAAATTTTAAATTACTTTATTTTTTGGTAAGAAAATATATAAATGTTTAATTTATATTTGAAAATATTAAAATTTGAGGTTAATATTTTAAAATTTCCTTAGACAACTCAATTAGCAATAATTATTTCTAATAAAATAGGGAATGTAAAAAAAATAAGAAAAAAATTAATAATTTACAAAGCGGTTTTTTTCAACTTAATACCGTTTGTTTAATTTTTCTAACAGATTTTTTTTCCGCCTAAGTTTCTTTTTAAGCTCATTAAGAGCGTCAGCGACCGCAAAATCGTAAGGAGAAACCTTTTTTTCAGCAGCTCCTTGAATTACTTCAAATGTTTTTTCTGTGATTTTTGATTTAATATATTCAAAAATTTCTTCTGCGTTTTTCGCAACTTTACTCACTAAAATTGCTAAAACCTCTCCAGCATTGGCTACAAAATCAGGGAATGGGATAATACCCTTCTCGTTTAATGCGTCTGTAATACCTTTCGCGTATGGAATATTTGCTGCAGGAACTAATGCAACTGCGTTGATTTTATCTATATTTTTTTGATTTATTACGTCTGGACGCGCTCCTGGAATTATGAAATCAGTGCGATACTCTGAAGATAATTCAAATAGGCGTTCTTTTGGAATTTTGATAAGGTTTTTGCTAATATAATGGTTAATTAAATCGTCTCCATACTCCAACTTTAACTTTAGTAATTCTTCAATATTTAGGCCGTCTTCGTCAAAGATAGCACCATTAATAGTTGAAACTCCCGTTAGAGTAAAACCCAATTCGTTCAAACTCATAGCTAAAGCAGTTCCTACTTTACCAAAACCCTCTAATATTACTTTTGGCTTTTTAGAAGTATCAAGTTTTTTATTAGTTATTTTTTCTAAGTTATTATAGATTATTTCTAAACAATATATTACTCCATAACCCGTAAATAATTCTTCCACGGGAACCCCCAGTTTTACCATACCAATCTTTTTTGGCGCTAAGTTTGGCACGCCCATTACTTTAAACATTTTTAATAAATCATCGCCATTGGTTCCCATATCTGGACCAGGATAATAGATGTCGTTTTTAATAAAAGGTTCTATTGATTTTGCAAAGCTTGTAAGTAAAATTTCTTTTTTTTCCTTGTCAAGAGGATCGCCCCATATACCTGCTTTTGCCCCTCCAAGTTTCATCCTATAAGCGCAGAATTTAAGCGACATTGCCCGGGATAATCTAATCATCTCGTCAAGCGAAATATCGGGGGCAAGTCTTACTCCTCCGGCGGGGATTCCGTAAGCAGAATTGTCTATAACTAAAACTGCGTTTAAATCCGTTGAAGGGTTTTTTAGAATGATAATTTTTTCGGGTCCTATCTCATCTAACAACGAGTAATCGCTAATACTAAAATCCATCTTTAATTAATCCTCGAAAATTTTTTAAAATAAGAAATAATTGATTAATAATTTGATTGGCTTCCTTAAATACTTTTAAATTAGCGTTAAGTTAGTATACTTTCCTATTTTTTGAAAATTTTGTCAAATATTGAAGCTAAATTTGTAACCTTTTTTTATTATCACTAATTTTAGTCCTTATGGAAAATAAAAAGCCAACTTTGTTCGATGTATATCCGAATTTAGAGGGAAAAGTTCCTTGGATCTCAATATTAACGGGAATACCTTCTAATGTTGATAGGTTAACAGAACTAGAAAGTTACTTGAAATTGAACGATGGCGAAATATATATTAAGCGTGACGACAAAGATCATAAAATATATGGTGGCAACAAACTCAGAAAGTTTGAATTTATTTTTGGAGAGGCTCTAAAGAAAAAAAAGAAAGGTATAATAACTTTGGGAGGTATTGGTACAAATCACGGAACTGCTTGTGCAATTGTAGCGAAAGAACTGGATTTAAAGTGTGAATTATTTTTATCCCTTCAACCAATATCTTGGCATGTTCAGCGTTCTCTCCTTTTATTCCATTATTTTGGGGCAAAATTACATTTTACTAAGATGTTTGAACTTGGTGTTCTCAAAAGCTTGTTGTTTAGAATGTTTCACCCGAAGTATTATTTAATGTCGATTGGTGGATCACCCATCTTTGGAATTGGAACGCCATTAGGAAGTATAGGCTTTATTAATGCGATTTTTGAATTAAAAAATCAAATTGATGAAGGGATTCTACCTGAACCAGATATTATTTTTGTAGCAGCAGGATCAACCGGAACATCAGCAGGTCTCACTGCCGGTTGTAAGCTCTTAGGATTAAAAACTAAAGTATATCCTGTTAATGTTTCTAGGGATATTGTTGTTAACCCAAAAAACCTAATTAAAATCGCAAATAAATCCATTAAATATTTAAGAAAACGAGATAAATCTATACCGGATGTCCAAGTTAATGAAGGTGATTTTGAAATGATTAAGGGATATTTGGGTTCTAATTACGGCGTGAAAACAGTTAAGGGGCAAAACGCGGTAGATTTAGTTTACGAACTGGAGGGGAAAAAGCTAGGCTTCAAATTAGAAACGACTTATACGGGAAAAGCGATGGCAGCAATGTTTGATTTTTTTGAAAAAGAAGAAAATAAATCTAAGAAAGTTCTTTTCTGGAACACATATAATTCGAACGATTTGGATAAATATCTTAGAGAAATTGAATTTGATTACGAAAAGCTACCAAAAAAATTTCATAAGTATTACGAGCAACAAGCCTTCCAATGTTGGCGTCTTGCAAATTGTCCCGAAGAAGTGCGAATAGAATGTCCTGCGTATCTAAACCATGAATATAGGTTCTGGAAAGTTGCTGAGTGCAAGCTTCCCGAGGAAAAGAAAATAGAAGTTCAAGAAAAAGTGAGAAAGGTTATTGAGTTAGAAGATGCTTAATCAATTTTTTTTAACTAAAGATCAAATTCTTCTATAAGTTGTTTTGAAGGGTTGGCCGGTTTGATATGTATTCGATTTATATTTAATTAGACTTTAACTCTTTGATATTAGAAACAATTCTTTTGAGTAATTCATATATTTTTCCAACATCAGAAATCTTTAATCTTTCGCTCGGAGAATGCAGCCCCTCCACTGTGGGACCAAGTGATACCATTTGAAGTCCTGAAATCTTAGTACTAATCATTCCAGTTTCTAATCCCCCATGAATAATGTTAGTTTTTATGGGTTTTTCCATTAAGGTATCATATTGTTTTTTAACATATTCTAAAAACTTAGATTCAAGATCTGGTAACCATTCTGGTAAAACAGGTCTTAAAAAAACACTCCAACATCCAAGTTCTCCTAGTTGATTCATAGAAACACAAAATGAGTCCAATTCACTTCTTATTATACTACGAGGATAAAGCCAAATAATTTCTTTATCGTTTTCAGTGTTAACGATGGCAAGATTATTTGAACTTTCTACAAATCTCTCATAAATATGGGATTTTTTAAGCACACCATGAGGGATTATATGAGTAGTCGATATCAATAATCTTGAATCCTCATTTGACAAATAATTATCGGGAGAAACTTTCTTATTTTCAATTTTAAGGTTAGGTTCAAATTTCTCATAATATTGATAAATTGAAGAGATTTCTTCATTTAACAATTCTTCAAATTTCTCGTGATCTTTTACATTTATCCCAAATTTTATTAAAGATTTAGCCGGGATGACATTTGATTTAGTACCACCTTGCCATTTACAGACATAAATTTCCATTTCTTGATGGATTTTTGATAAAATTCTACTAACTAACTTATTTGCATTAGCTCTAGGTAAGTGAATATCTCCTCCCGAATGGCCACTTAATAGTCCATGAACTAAAAGTTCATAGAATTCCAAATCATCGCTTTCTTTATATTCTTTCCGGGTAAATTTTTTTGAAAACCTTACTCTTCTTCCACAAACAGAACCAATTACAATTTCTTCGAGAGGTCCACCATCTAAATTAACCATTAATTTACTTTCTATACTAAGTTTTGAAGGATCTAATAAGGTTGCTCCATCAAAACCATCTTCTTCATTCACAGTTAATAAAACTTCAATGGGTCCGTGGGATTCAATTGAAGTATCAACTAAAATAGCTATCGCGAATGCAACTCCAATACCATCGTCAGCACCTAGTGTAGTTCCATCTGCATCAACCCATTCATTATTTTTTTGAATGCGTAGTGGTATCCCTTTATTAGTGAAATCAAAACCTTCGAGCTTATCAGTTTCACAAACCATATCAAGGTGAGCTTGAAGCAGTATTGGTGGATTTGATTCTAATCCTGAAGTTGCAGGTTTCTTGATTAATATATTTCCAACATCATCTTGAAATAATTTGTAATCAATATTATTAGATTTGCCAGCCTCTAATATAAAATCTTTTATCACTTCACGGATTCTTTCTTCATGTCTAGAAGGTCTTGGGGTATTTGCTATTATTTCAAAAATATCCCATACAATTTTAGGTTTTAAATTTTCTAATACCATTATTATCCTTTAATTAGCTATTTATTATAGTTTTTTATGTTAATAGATTATATAACATAAGATATATTTTAATGCAAAATCTTTTAATTTTGAATAGTAAAAATGATTTTATTAGTTTAATATGTTGTTAACATATTTTTTATTGTTCCTTATGATTTTTTTATGGGGTTTCTCTTTTATAGTTGTTGATATCGCTATGGATTTTGTACCTCCGCTCTCAATTGCTTTATATAGACTAATAATTGCCGCAATTTCTATGATTATTGTTGATTGGTATTTAATAAAAAAAAAAAATAAGCCCATGACTAATTCTTTAATAGAAAGAGAAGATGAGAGTTCTAATAAACAATATTGGTTGTTTATATTTTTAGCAAGTTTAGCAGGAGTGTCTTTATATCTTTTTATAATCTACTCGGCTATTGATTTGATAGGTCCGTCAATACCGGTATTTTCAGATTGTTTGATTAACCCTATCCTTATTACAATTATTGCTCTTGTTGTTTTCAAAGAAAAGTTAAGCAAGAAAAAAATAATAGGTTTCGCTATAGCCTCTTTTGGAGCATTTTTATTAATAACGGGAGGTAATTTAGGAGTTCTTCAACCGGATTCACCCAATTTTTTAGGATATATCCTTTCTCTTTTAGCTCCTTTAAGCTGGACAAGTTATACGATCGTTATAAAAAAATTGAAAAAATACAATAGATTCAAGTCTGATTTTCAAAATCTTAAAAATATCTCAATATTTGGATGTTTAGAATTATTTCTCTTTGTTATTTTTAGTAATCAATTTGATGTGTTTCTTAATAATATCTTAAATGTCGTTGTGTTTCTGTGCGCTTTATACCTCGCTTTAGGACCTTTCGTAATTGGTTATTACATTTGGAATTTTTCTCTCAAGAAGCTAAAATCTTCAAATGTTGCATCGTTTTTGTACTTGCAACCGTTTTTGACCTTAATTTTATCAATCATCTTTCAGCGCGACGATGCTATCGGCTTATGGAATATAATGGGAGGGTTTGTTGTAATGATAGCAATAATGATAATTAACTATAAAAAAACAAATTCCTTCTAATTGAACAAGTTTCGAAAGGTTTGAGTTCTTTTAAATTAATTTCCTTTACCAATTCTGATAAAAAACTTTTTATACCGAAATTAATTGAAGTACTTATAATATTTTGCTAACTAAATGAAAGAAAAGAAGTGGAAAAGATTATGGAAGATATTGTCTTATATGAAAAACAAGGGAATATTGGAAAGATAACTCTAAATAAGCCAGAACAAAGGAATACAATAGATATACAGGTTCTCAAAAAGTTAATAGGTTTCTTTAAACAAAGCGCTGAAAATGGCGATGTATGCGTTATCTATGCTGCTAACGGGAAACACTTTACTGTTGGTGCTGATTTGAAATATGGCTATGATTTACTTACTAATAAAGAAAAATTGGCTGAAGCCATTGAATTTCTTGAATCTTGGCAAATTCTTACTCGAGCTATGTTAGCACATCCAGGAATAATAATTGTTGGATATCACGGCTGGGTAATTGGGGGAGGTTTTGAGCATACACTTGTATGTGACTTGAAAATTGCCGCAACGGATACACGAATCATGTTGCCAGAAGTAGGAGTTGGACTTTTCTTTTCAAACGCGTCTACAAAGTTATTACCTAGAATTGTTGGGGAAACTCGAGCAAAACAGATTATGCTTCTTGGAAATGAGATCTCTGCTGAAGAGGCTTTAAATATAGGCCTAGTAAATCAAGTTTGTAAACCAGAAGGCCTAAATCGTATTTTAAAAAAAACTGCGAACATGATAGTTTCAAGAGGCCACCTTGCTCTTCAGTATACAAAGAAGTTTATAAATGAAAACCAAGATTTAAGTATTGAATCCGTTTTAGCACGCGAATCAATAGCAATGATTACAACTGGGCAGTCTGAAGAACTTAAAAAAAGACTTGAAAAATTTGTTAAGAAAGAGTAAAGAATTGTAATTATTGATTAAAATCTCTGAAAAAATCAGTTATTTTGATTAAATTTTTGTTATTCATATCCATAATTAATCTCACAATTATTCCTTTTACTAGGAGCGTATCTTTTGATTTATTGTTTTTATAACAATCCATCGCAAGAGTTATAGAAGTATTTCCTACTTTTATGACCCGAGTGTGAATAAGAATTTTATCACCGAAAGTAGCCGATCTTAAATATTCAATTTCAACCTTTCTAACTGGAAAAACGATCCCTTCTTTATGTAGCGCACCACAATCTTTATTAAGCTTTTGTACAAAACTTATGAAGCCATCATCAAAATAATTCAGATATTTGTTAGAATGAACAACCTGCATTAAATCAGTATCGTCGACTCTAACTTCAATTTCTTTAAAATCTTCAATTCCAAGCAGTTTGTCTATTATTATCTTATCTTTCTCATTAACTTCTTTCATAATATCTTCATAAACTCTTAACTTAATAACTTAATAATTTTTAAAAATAATTTAATTGAAAAAAAATAAACTAAAAGCAAGTATTTATTTCTCTAATTTTTTTCCTTTCATAGCTTTTCGAAATTTCTCAAGTTGTTTTCTAGGAGTAACAGTTGGTCTTTCGTATCTTTTCAATTTTGACTTAATTCCAAAAAGGTACTTAGAAATATTTTTCAATTTCTCAAGATCGTAGCGCATCATCATAGTTATAGTTTCCATTGACGGCGACCCTCCACCATGTAAGCCCGCTACCTGTAATAGACCTGCTATTTCTGAAACCGCGAAAGCTTCAATGCCTCTAAAACAGCGTAAAACATTTTCTGGTTTAACTCTAGGATTTCTTTTCATATATTTCATAGCAAGTTCGCCAACATCTTCAGAGAAGAACGAGCCTTCGTAGGGTAGTGTTGCAATAAGACCGCCAGAAAGGTCTGCTAGAACTTTATATTCCTCGTAAATCATTTCTCCTGCAAGTCTCCTTCCAGCATTGGTTAAAATCTCATCCGGAACTTGAGTTCCTGAAGGAGCTTTTTCAGAGTGTTTTGCACTAGATTCGCCAGCAGCAAAAACGAGTTCCGCAGTACCTATAAGGTGAGAAAGTTTGTCTTGAACATGAGATGATTTTTCAATGCCGTTATATTCTGCAACTAATGCTGCAGCACTCGCTATAACTTCCGTTATGGCAGGCTTACAGCCAGTATAACTGTGGCGGTGAAAGTGAGCGAACATAAGTGCTAGAAAGCCAGCATATGCAGTTTGTCTAGGATCTCCATTACCATTTAAAAAAATCCTATCGTTGGGAACAAAAACATCGTCAAAGATAATAAAAGTCTCAGCATCTCCAAAATTCCCAGCAGGAAATTCCATGTGTTTACTTTTTCTAAAGCTAGCAGGTCTCGTTAATAGTTTAACTCCATCCCAATCTGTAGGTAATGCAAATGATACGGCGTAATCTTTATCTTCTGGGCCCATATACCTACAAGGGACTACAATCAGCTCATCTGCGTATGGTGTGTTTGTAATGCTTTGTTTACACCCTCTAACAACGATTCCATCTTCTCTCGTTTCAATAACCCTTAAATATTGATCTGGGTCTTCTTGTTCGTGAGGTCTCTTCAAGCGATCTCCTTTAGCATCAGTTTGAGCCGCACTAGCGACCAAATCGTTCTCTTGAAAATATTCTAAATACTTCTTAAACCTTTCATAGTGATCGGTTCCAAGCGCTTGGTCTAACTCGTATGTAATTACAGAAAGTGCGTTTAAAGCGTCGCATCCCATACACCTTTGAATGCACCCCCCTACTCGATGACACAATAATCGCGTCATTAACTGCTTTTTTAAAAGATCATCTTCGCTCTGATGGATGTGGCAAAACCGGTTAATCTTCTTTCCAGTTAAATGAGAGGTAGTTACGCATAAATCTTCATATTCCTCGCTATGAGCGCAGTCATAGGTAACTTTTATGATATTTTGACCACCCTGTAATCGAGGGTCATCCCGACCTACTAATTCGTCACCAATGTAAATATTTGGCTTCATTTTATATAATCGGGCTAAATAATCTTCAAATGTTTTCAATTTTATTTCCTCTTCCTCTTTATAAATTTTTAAATATGTAAATTGTGCTAATTAATAAATAGATTGCTCTTGTTTTTAAAAGGTTTCTCTATGGTTTCCTTGTTCTTTATTATTTAAAACCCCAAATAACTAATAAATATTTTATTCAGAATTTCTTTTACATAAATAATTTTAGATATAAAATTTGAAGAATTTATCATGAATAGTAAACCAAAAGGTATTACAACACCACCAAGTCAAGATGAGCTTTCCAGTCGATTAGAGAAAGTAAGAGCTATGATGATAGAAGAGAATTTGGATTATTACGTGTCATTTGATCCAACTAACATATATTATTTAACTAACTTTGCAAACAATGTACACGAGCGTCCATTTATTCTAATTATTGAAAGAGAAGGGACCCCTAAAATGGTGGTTCCACTCTTAGAAAAGAGTCACATTGAGTCTAGATCTATTGGTGAACTTGAATTTCATAGTTATTTCGAATTTCCAGCTCCCGAAGGAGAAAATTGGTACGATTTATATCAAACGCTTATTAAAAAGGATAAAAAAGTAGGAATTGAGGCTGCAATGCCATCTGGGATTGCTGAAAAAACTCCTGGAAAGAAGGTAATTACAGACATTATCGATGAGGTGCGAATTGTAAAAACAGATTACGAAATCGGAAGGTCTGTCCATGCTTGTAAAATTATTAATAGAGGACATAAAGAATTACTTAAAATTTGCCGTCCTGGAGTGCCAGAATTTGTTTTATATCAGAAAGTCACAGGATTCATGACTTCGAAGATTGTCACAGATATACCAGGTGCAAATTTCATCGTCTGTAGAACGGTTGGAGCAGTTTGGCCACCCTCATTTTCTCACGATCCGCATATAATTCCAAAACTTTTTGCTGAAATGGAAGAAGGAGGTCCACATGTTTCCATAGTATACGCTCAGGTAGATGGTTATGGAGTTGAAATAGAAAGAACTTTCTTTTTAGAACATATACCAGAGAAGGCTAAGAAACCTTTCGAAGTAATGTTCCAGGCCAGAGAGCTCGCGTATAGCCTTTTAAAACCAGGAACAAATATGGGTGAAATAGATAGTAAAGTAAAAAAGTTTATAACTGAAAAAGGATATGGCGACTACGTAATTCACCGCACTGGACATGGGCTTGGAATTACGGGTCATGAAGCACCTTATTTAGCTGAAGGGTACGACAGACCTCTCGAACCAAATATGTTAATCAGCGTTGAGCCGGGTATTTACATTCCGGGACTTGGAGGTTTTCGTCATTCTGACTCTGTCTTAATAACCGATGATGGTTATGTTAAATTAACGAAAGCTCCAGAAGAACTTGACGACCTAATAATTTCATAATAAAAAAGATTTATGAAAAGTTAAATTTCTTTTTTTATTTGTTCTATAGGTTTTCTTAGAGTCGGTTTCGGAATGTTTCCTTTAATATATCCAAAAGGTAAAATTGTTAAAAGAAAATCGTCTTTCCCTAGACTAAGTAATTCTTTAGCTTTTTCCCTATCCATTGAACCAATCCAACAAGTCCCTATTCCTAAAGACCAAGCCATCAACATCATATTCATTGAGACTAATGTTGTGTCTTGAATGTACCAATTTGGATTTTCTTTAATTTTTCCAACTATAGCTATAGCGACAGGAGCTCTTTTCATAAACTTACTATAAATAGCTGATTCTGAAATTTCCTTTAAAAATTCTTTATTTTTGATGATAATAAACTCCCAAGGTTGCTTATTAGACGCACTTGGAGTCCATCTTCCTGCCTCTAAAATCATTTCAAGATCCTTATCAGCAATCATTTTATCGAGAAAGTTTCTGATGCTCCTTCTACTTTTTAAAAATTTTAAAAATTCTTCGGGATTAATCATTCAATATTTCAACATCTATTACTAGTTCTAATTAAAACTACAAAATCTGAATATCATTTAAATATAATCTTAATGAAATATTAATTCTTTAAATGATTGCTTAAAGAGTTATTCGGAAGAATCATTCTTTCTTGTTATTGAAATAATCTGATTCAAGATTAGGAAATATCTTTTTTTTTCTTCCTTCGCTTTTAAAATGAACTAAATTAAGATCTGTTAGCTTTTTAACGTGATATTGAATAGTTTTGTGGTCAACCTTAAAGCGTTTTGTTATAATGCTATTCCATAAACCCGGTTCTTTTTCGATCATTTGTAAAATTTTTAATGTTAATTTGCTCTTACTTAATTGAAGATCAAGGTTTGAGATGGGATTCTTCTGGTAATACGGAAAATACGCTATAAAATTCCCGAGACGCTTTTTCCCAATAACTTTGTAGGTTTCTAATATATCGAGGTGCCACACGAGATTGCCGGCAGCTATTTCGATTTTTCTTAATAACTCGTTGAAATGAATACCAGGTTCATTTAGAATTAAATCTATTATTTTGTTCCTATTTTCGTTCTCTAATACATCTTCTAAGCTTAGTCGATGAGCGCCTTTCTCAATTGGAATTGTTCTAGTTTTTAAGTATTGGAAATAATCTTTTTTTGAAATTAAAATAGCAAGCGAGGCCAACCCAATAGCACCAACTATCAAAAAGATTACCCAAATCCAATTATCAAAAACCTCAACAATCTCAAAAAATGTGATGTAATATTCTGTGTCTGCTTGCAAATTAATAAGAGACCCTTCTAAAGAATATTCAGAACTGGACTCATTTAATTGTTCAATTGTACTGATAACTTCCCACGCTTCTTGTGAAGGTTCGTATAAAGCTAAAGAATAACTATTACTTGGATTAAAGCCGTATAGAGATCTTTTAAGACTTCTAATAGTCATATTTTCTATCGTTGTGTTTGTATTTATTTGAAAGATGCAATCATATCTATTTTGAAATTGAGCTTCTCCTTTTTGTGGTCCTTGAGGCGGCTCAACCATCCCAAAACCTTGCATAGTTACTTTAGAGGTGATTTTTAATGAAATCGGATTACTGTTATTAATAAGAAAGAAAATTTGACGGTTTTCAATTTTATTTTCATATTGGATTTCTAAGTCAATAAAAGAATCTGTCGAGATTTCAAGAATTATATTGTTAGAAAAAATGTATTTCACAGATTCGTTTGGGTAGATTTGGTCTTGAGTAGAAAAACCGGGTATATTTTTAGATTTATGAGATAAAACATTCGATATTAAGAAACTAAAATTAATAAAGATTAAAAGTAATATAAGAACGCTGAAATTTGATTTGTTCCTTAATTTTAGTTTAAACATATATGCAATCCATTTATTGATCGTTATAAATTGTAATTCAAAAATTAAAAAAAAATATTGGTTTATAGATATAATAATTTTATTGATTATTTTCTCTTTTTCACATAGATTACTGATCCGATTATTATTAAAGCAATAACGCCACCAATGCTCAATCCAACGATTAAAATTGTGTTGTCAGGTATAAGTATAGTCCATGTTGAAAAATGAGATACTTCAGCAGTTAGATAACCATTTTGTATGGTTGTTGGAACGCTAACCCATTCTTCCGTTGCTTCGTCGTAATAAGCCCACTGACCTACGCTATTATCGTTAGTCGCTAATATACTTAATCTCGCTCGCGTGAAAGTACCGTTGCATTCTAATTTAACAACAAATCCTTCTTGATATTGAACTCGATTGCGATTTCTAATTTGGTATGTATTACCCTTTAATAAACCTAATTCTTTTTGTTCCTCAGTACAAGTCATATTCATATAAAGATCGCCTTCACCTTCAATTTCAAGCGCAAAATCTTTAGCGCCGATTTTTAAAGCTTCACAATCAAAGTTTATCTCTAAATTAACGTTAGCGTTAACTCTTAACTGAGTTCTTGCTCTAAATCGAAACATAGTCATAGTGTTAGCTTGTATATGTTTTTGATATGTATCACCAGGAACTTCAAAAGTATCATCTGGATTGCCAACGGCTACGACATTGAAAGATGTAATCGTCGAAAATAGAATCATTAGAAAAAATGTGCCTAAGAGAATTTTACTTAATTTTTTCATTTTTTTTTTCACTATATTGTTTTAATTATAACAAAAAAAGGGCATATAAAAAGGATTGAGGAATAAAATTACCCGATTGAAAAGGATAAAAAGTACTTTTAATCTAAAGCAAATTTTAAAGTTTAAGTATAGTTTCAATTACTAGGATCATCCCTTAATTTATTTTTAATTACCATAAAATTTTTTAAATCAATTTGCGGAAAGCTTTCTAAAATTTTTTGTTTATCTTTTTGATTATCTTTAAACATATTATTAGATAGTGAATTAAAGTCTCAAAAAATGAGGCTTCTTAATCCTTAAGTTTTAATATTATCGTTTTGAAAATATTATTATATATAAAATATTTTAAAAAATATTAAAAAGAAATTCAGATTAAATTTATTTTAATAATATGAATTTTATTAGATTTTAATTTTAGAAATGGAGAAAAGCTTATGAGCTTAAAAGAATTTACGAAGGAAATTTTCACGAGATATGGTTTCTCTGAAGACCAAATTAATGTATATATCGTTTACCTTAGAGTCCCAAGAGCAACTTCGTCGGAAGTCTATTTAACTTTAACGGAAAAACACCCTGAATTGACGTATGAAAGCGTTATTGAAATTACTAATTGGTTGGTTGAAAAGAGCTTTCTCAAAAAAGTAACTGGAATTGTTGACAGGTTTATTCCATTAGAACCATACTTCGAATTATACATCGGAGAGTCTAAGATGTTTAGGGACGAAATTGCTAAAATTAAAGACGCAATTTTAGAGGATCAATCAGATCGATTTGAAAGATTGCAAGCCATCCAAGATAAAAGCATTAATGAAGTAGAAACTGCTGTTGACGACCAGATAAAAGCTTTTTTTGAAGATTCAGACACTAAAACCAACAATAAAAGAGACAGAATTAATAGTTCAAGAAACCGGTTTACGGACACATCTAAAACTTTGGAAGAAAATCTTCATTCTATTATGAGTACACTAAATTCAGATATCAAAAACATCTCAGATACTAGAGTAAGAGAAAACGAAGCTACGGTAAATAAAACAAAGGATAGTTTAACAGGATTAATTTCAGAGTTATTATCTGATTTTTCAAAAAGAGTAGAAGATTTAGAAAGAGAACTGAAAAGGGATTTAGATGATCATGTAGATCGCCATCAAACTATCGCAAACGATCTTAAACCTAGAATGGAACAAATTCTTGAAAAATATTTGGAAAGAATGGACAAGATAGTCGTAGACCTTAAAGGAAGGATTTCAAATCTATTAAAAGAACACTTAAACCACCTTAAGAACGCCACCGACACCCTTCAAACTAATTTGAAAGCAACAGTCGACGAAAGACATAGAACATTAACTGACCAAACCAATGAATTTAAAAGTATGACATTAACCTTAATTGATAATCTTTTAGAACACGCTAATAGGTTTACAGATTTTTCGGCTGAAATGGGTAAAAAGGGATTTTTTTGGATGGGTAAAAAGAAAAAATATAAAGCAAGACATGAAACTACGATTCAATCCATTCTCAAATATACTGAACCTATGAAAGAAGATTTTACAAACACAAGTGAGACATATATAAAAGATACACGAAGTACTTCGGACAACATGAAAACTGGCATCACAGATGTTATCACTTTAGAAAACGATAATGTCGTTAGCGAAACCAACGATTTAGATCATAAAGCACAAGAGACCATAAACGTACAATTAGAAACGCTTGCAAGTGATATGTCGGGAGAGATCGATAATACTTTACAAACTGCCGTAAAGGATTGCTCCGATACCACTGTTAAGCTTAAAGATTCGTTAGAGAACTCGCTTAAAACTCACAATAGACAATACGACGAAGCAATTAATAGACATAAAGACGAATCATTAAGGCACTATACTGCATATGACGGAGATATTAAAAGAATCAAAGAGGATTGGATTAGAGACCTTGATGATAAATTCACTAGCGGAAAAAGAGACAGTTCTGATAAAATTACCGCTGAAATTAACTTGTGGGGCGACGAATCAGCAGACTTAGATAGAAACTTAAGTGAAATGCTTATTGATCATAAGTCTAAATACGAAGAAAATGCGAAAACCTTACAAAATAGTTTATCGAATACTACTCGAGACACAACACAAAACATCAAAGATGCGATCGCCGATTTCACACTCCAATTTATGAACTCCATTGACGACGCCACAGAGTTAGCCGAAAAGAACGAAGGAAAGCTTAGTGATATACACATCACTTCAAGTTCAATTCCAGAAATAATGGACATTACGACATGGCAGGTGGTAGGACGAGAGGCTCTAGTTGCAGCTATGAAGGATGCTATTTATAGGGTAAAATCTTCAATTATTATCGTAATGCCATACGTGCTTCCAGAGATTTTACAAGTTATAAGTGAATACGCTTATCAGAAAAAAGCAGTAAGATTCATGCTAACCTCGAGATTTGATATGGCAACCTACGGCGATATCATAAAAAAGATGATTGCGCTAGGCAATATCCAATTCCGACAATTAAGTGGAGCCGGCGAATTCTTTGCACTAACCAGAGACGCTGAAGAAGTCATCATTGGTCCTGCATCGGAAAAAGAAGGAGAAATGATAAGCGTGGTTTCCAATCAAACAGCCTATAGTATTCTCTATAGCCAGTTTATAGGGCCTATATTCCAGGCTAATTCCCGCCCAATAAAATAGGAGGAGATTAACCAGAATTCCAAACTGGATAATCTCATACAAGACTTTTTTTTATCTTTCTTTTTTAATTTAATGAGTTAATGGATGTTTAAATTTTATTATAGGAAATAAAAAGAGAAGGTAAAAAATTAAAGTTTATTTAGATTTTAGAGTGTTCATATCATCGTCGTCTACATGTATACGCTTTAGGTCTATATCAGAGTATCCCGGCAAGATGTTGATGAATTGACGCATGGAGTTCTTAATATCCTTGCTGGAAGTAATATATCTACCAACTATTAAGATATCAGCTTTCATTTTTAAAGCATATTCAGCTGTAGCTGGTTCGATTCCTCCGGCAACTGCTACTAACACGCGATCTTTTCCAGATGCTAATTTTTTATCAGCATACAGTTCTTTTATTTTAGAAACGAATTGCCATTTTTGTTTTTGGGCGTCATCTGAACCTTCTATGGCGTTTTCTACATCTATCGCTCTATGAAGAATGACAACATCTGGTATTTGTTTCAATTGCTTTAATTTCTCGATGGGATCAACCACTTCCATTGTGTCAACGAACCCATAAATTCCAAGACGTCTTGCTTCTAATAGAAACTTATCAATTGATTTGGGAGAAGCCAAACCACTTGCTACTACGGCGTCGGCAGTAGCATCAAAAGCAAAATCCACCTCTAATTTGCCTACATCAAGCGTTTTTAAATCAGCGACAATGAATTTCTCCTGAGCTATCTCTCGTATCTTTATAATTGCCTCCATTCCATATTTCTTTAGAAACGGGGTTCCAATTTCTAAAATGATTCTATCGCTTTTTGGGAGTTGCTTAACAACTTTCAATTGATGTTCCATACTTGGCGCATCTAAAGCAACTTGTATATAGGGGGGTCTCCAAAGTCTTGGAACTTTTAATCCAGCAACAGGATGTTTCGCGCGATCCTTATCGTAGAAAATTTTCTCAATTGGAGGATAATTTTTTAAAGCCCTTTGAATAGCTAATTTTGTAGCACCATAATTATACTGATATATTTTCCTATAATCTGTTGCTTCGGGATGAATAAAAACGCTCACAATTAAAAGCCATTCATCAAGTTTATTCATCGGAATGAGGTTTTCTTCGACAGCATCCGCTATTGCTTTAGCAACGGCGGCTTGAGCTGGCCCAAAAATTTTATTAGCATCTTCCATTTTTGAGATAGTTACTTTTGGAATTACCAAACTAACAGGTTTAGTTATCAAATTCGGTCTAATACACGCTAGAAGCCCTCCATGACCTATTGAAGGGTTACTAAGGGCATTAGCAAAAGATATTCCCACGGGTCCGTCTTTGGAGCCGATGATTAGATCGATATGAGCTAATGAGCTCCCAGAACCTAGAAGTGCCTCTCCTATAAAATAGTCAATTTTAGCCATATAAAACAACGCAATTATTATCTATTTAAAATTCTATATTTTTTAGATATTATAATTTATTTCTTTACTACATTAAATTAGAGTTAATTCTCCATTATTAAAATTATCTTTAATGAAATTGAAAAAAGTGAGAGAGTAGATAATTATAAATATTAATATTGTTATGTATTTTAAAGAAATCGGTTTTGTATTCCAAAATAGGTTTATTGGTTACAGGAGTTATTAAAAGAATCATTTTAGCTTTTTCAAGTATTTTGGTTTTCGCCTTCCGTAGCTTCAATATCTGGTAGCGAGTCAGGAATTTCAAAGGAATTAATCAATTTTTCCATATCTCCTTCTTCACTTATTTTATCTTCGTGAATTATAGGCAATTTAATGCGTAAAGAGGGCATTTCATCGTTATTACGGATAAAGAGCTCGATTCCTTGAATTACTCTGTCTTTAACAATTATTCGTGTAGAATAGTTTCGATCGTCAAATAATGTGAATCCATTGTTCAGTTTTCCAAGTTTCACTAAATTAGTTGAATATCGCTCCTCAATGAGCATAGCTTCTGGAACCTCTTCTTCGGAATAAATAATACCGCCAATAATTATAAAGATTCTCTTAAGATCTTCGGGTTTAGAACAGAGATTTATATTTTCCATAGCTCTACTTAATCTGTAGCTGTGAATAATCATTTCTTTCTTTGTACTTTGCATTCCTGAATCAGAAAAATCCTTTTTATCGATAGATTTTGCTCTTCCAGCTCCAATGGGTTTATTCATTACTTCTTGAAACTCAGGACCATCTTTAGAATAAAAATTTAACGAATATACTCTGTAGAACAATCTTAATTGTTTACGGAACATTCCCGCTAAAATTCCTCCGAAAATTTGAAGCTTTAAAGAGCTATTAGGGCCATTGTAAGTCCAAATCCTTTTAGTATCGTGATCTATAAGCAAATAAACTTTACGACTATTAAGATCGTCCATTATAACTTTTCCAACAATTTCTCCTTCATCAACATCAACAGTCAAGAAATAAGGAAATTCGCGTAACTCAAGCGCCTCAAAAATTTGCAAATTTTAAACCCAATTTTTTTCTATATTTTTAATAGGTACTGATCTTTAAAATAAATTTTATTTTTAATAAATTATTCTGAAAAATTCTAAAACCTCAAAAATCAATAAAATATTTAAATTTTAGGACATTCTTTTTAATAATTTCCTTTTGGTTAGTCTGATAATTATGAGTTCAGAGAAAAGAGTATACAAGCTTAACATTTCTGGGGGAAGCGAAGGCCCAGGAAAGGGATTATCTAAATTGATTGAGATCGATGAGAAGAAATTCCGTTTTGAAGGTATGAAGATCGGAGAGATAATTAAAGGGGGTCTAATTGGTTTTCCAAACTACGAGTTTCAAATCATGGGTGGCTCGGACGAAAGTGGTTTTCCTATGAGAAAAGACGTTCATGGCCCCGTAAAAAAGAGAATTTTAGTTTCAAAAAGAGCAATTGGTTATAAACCAAAGAGAAAAGGAGAAAAGCGAAGGAAGATGATCAGGGGTAACGAAATAAGTTATGATATGACGCTCCTAAATTTAATGGTTGTAAAATATGGAGAAACTGAACTCTTTAAAGTGAAAGAAGAATAATAATCTAATTAACAGAGCGAGATGAAAATTCGATGGTTAAAGTAAAGAAATGCTCTTTTTGCCAGGGAGATGTCTTAATAGGAAGAGGACACATGTACATTAAGAAAGATGGAACTATTCTAAATTTCTGTACACATAAATGTAGAATCGCTATGTTAGTGCAAAAAAGAAACCCCCGTAAAGTAAGATGGACGAAAGTTTATGGGAAAGAGTAAAATTAAAAATATTACTTTTTTAACTCTAATTCTGAATAACTATATTTAAGATAATATTTTTAGCTTATTGTAGCCTTGGGAACTTTAATAGCTCCTCTATCAAGTCTACATGCGAGACAATCATTCTTTTACAACAGAACCTCTCAATACCCAACTCTTTAAAAGCGTCTTCAGCGGTTTCTCCTTTTTCTATAAGTTCCAAATAAGGTTTATAGATATGGGCTACAAGTCGTCCACATGAAAAGCATCTGATCGGTATAATCATAATAGATAATTAAAAGTAGTATTCTAAAAAAATTTTACCATTATTGCATTCATATTCTAAAAATAACGATCTTATCCATGATATCTTATTTTTAGCGTAAATCCAAAATTTTATTTTAAATCCTATATTTAATATTACATTAAAAATCGATGATTTATGATAATATATTAAAAATATATATTGGAAAGAGAAAAAATGAGTTATATAAAATTTAAAGTTCCTGACGCTTTAAAAAACGATATCAAGGATGTTTTATCCACGATCTCCGCTACTAGAGATTCAAAAATAAGAAAGGGAATGAACGAGGTCACTAAATCAATTGAAAGAAGTTTAGCGAAGCTTGTTATTATGGCGGAAGATGTAAGTCCACCTGAAATTTTGTTTCATGTGCCATTGCTCTGCGAAGAAAAATCTATTCCCTATTGCTATGTTGCAACAAAAAAAGAATTGGGAAACGCCGCTCGAATTAACATCTCGTCATCTGCTGTAGCAATTGAAACTATTGGAACTGGAAATGATAAAGCTTTAGAAGATATAATAAAAAAGTTAGAAGCATTAAAAAAATAATTCGGTGAAAGTCCTTGGTAAAGATTGAGAAAAGAAAAGGAAAAACTGCGTATGATGCCTCTATTCCTGCCGAGGTTCTTCAAATTGTTGGTAGAACTGGTTTAACCGGCGAGATCAATCAAATTAAAGTTAGAATTCTCGAAGGGCCCGATAAAAATCGAATTCTCACGAGAAATGTTAAGGGGCCTGTACAAGTTGCCGATATTGTTGTTTTAAGGGAAGTTGAAAGAGAAGCACGAAAAATTCGTAAGCGAAGATAATAATATTTATTTTGATTCTACTAGTCAAAATATTTAAATCCTAATAATTTCAGATTATCGTATTCGGTGTGCAAAAATTCTCGTATTGCAGTTCTTATTGCTTCTGATCTACTAGCTGTAATTTTCATTTTTATTAATTTTTGAATATTTTCATCGTAAATCTCAGGTATGTTGATAGTTATGTTTTGCATTTTTGGTTTCTTTTCTTTTTTATTGTTTGGCAATTTAACTTAACCCAATCTTATTAATTTTTAAATTCAAGTTCAAAAGGAGGTATTATTTTGAATTACAAATGCTATAGTATTCTTAGCCCTTAATAAATTCCAACTTTTTAATAATAAATTATAAGTTAAACTTGTATATAAAATTATCTCTCCGATTATGAAGGTATTTAAAGAACTCTATATCAGATGTAAATAATTTTGATGTGTTTATCTTTATACTGAACAATTAATGTTAACAATTTAAGGTAGTGTGAAAAAATTTTATATTATTTTCTATCTTCCTTTTTAATGTAGCGACCTCTTGTTTCTATTGTAGTCATGTTTCTTATGATTTCTTTGCTTTCATTTACTTTTGCTTCTCCATATTCTGTGCGATAACCGTCTAAAAAGGCATCAAAACAAATTTTATAATCAATACCATGAGAAGAGAGTAAAACTCTTTTAAAAAGATGGAGATCAACGCTTTTATCTTCAATAGAATCGGAGTAATTGTGGAGTCCAAAATCTATAATGAAAATTTCTTGAATTGGAGTAATAATGATATTGCTTGTGGTAATATCACCATGAATATGGCCATTTTTGTGTAAAATAGCTATATATTTACCGATCTCATTAAAAATTTGCTGTTTTTTATCGTCTTCTATTGATTTCATAAAATCTTTTAATTTTTCTCCTTTAATATACTTCATTACGATTGTAGAGTTCTCAGTGTCAATTTCGTAAACTTGAGGAACATTTACACCATAGTTTTTAACTTTTATCAGGGCTCTAGCCTCGTTAAGGGTTCGACTAACGCGTATTTTTTTATCGAGCTGCTCTATACGATAACTTTTAGGGCTACGGAGTTTAAATATAACTTCTTTACCAAACCAATGACCGTAGAAAAGACTTGCTTCAGCACCCTTGTGACTAAGTTTTTCTATAACAATCTCATTAATCAATCTCTTAAACCACCTAATCTCTCCAAGGAATTATGATTTGATCCATGCGCTCTTTAGGGTTTATTTGCGTTTCTAAAACTGTATGACCCCCTTCAGCTTCATACCTTAGAAGGCCAGTCCATCCAATCATTGCGCCATTATCTCCCGCGTATTTTAAAGGAACAACTTCAAACCTCGCGCCATGTTCTGCACTTATATATTTAATCATTTCTTGCAACCTTTTATTAGCAGCAACACCACCAGTTAATAAAACTTCTTTTTTTTCCGTGTGAGCTAAAGCCCTTTCGGTAACTTCAGTTAACATAGCAAAAGCAGTTTCTTGCAACGAATAAGCAACATCGTTTAAATTATATTTCTTATTATAATCTTTGGACTCTAATAACCTCTTAGCGGCTGTATAGAGTCCTGAAAAAGATAAATCCATACCTTTCACAACGTAAGGCAAAGACAAATATTTATTTGATTTTAACGCTAATTTTTCGATTTTTGGGCCTCCAGGATGGGGTAATCCAACATCTCGAGCAAATGAATCTATTAAATTACCAATAGGAATATCGAGAGTCTCTCCAAAAATTTGATAACTTCCAGACTCATATGCACTAACAATCGTATTCCCACCTGATACATATAAAGTTAGAGGATCCTCAATTTTACACATTAGTCGTCCAATCTCTATGTGAGCAATGCAGTGATTAACCGCTACAATTGGAATATCTAACAGTTGAGTCAACATTCTAGCAGCTTGGGCACCAATTTTTAATATAGGTCCTAAACCAGGGCTCTTACTAAATGCGATTAAATCAATATCATGTATTGAAATACTTGCCTCTAATAACGCCTGGTTTATAATATTCATAAAATTATTAAGATGTTGCTCTTTTACTAATGCTGGATGAAGACCACCTTTTTCAGGAATATACATATCATTAACAAGACTAAATACAGTTCCATCAAAACCTATGATACCCACGCTCCAAGTGTGAGCCGTAGATTCAATACCTAAAATTTTTTTTAATTTCATCAAAATCACCTAATAATATAAATATAGCAATGTTAATATGGTGTATTAAAAGGAGGTACTGAATAAGATAGTTTGGAGTTTATTATTAGAGTTTAAGTTGACTTAGTGCGTTTTCGAGGGGTTCGGGTTCTACTATGTCTTGCAACTGTAGCAGCTCCCTTCTTACCTTTTCTTTTGAATATAGTGTATCCACACTTTCCGCACGACCATCTATCGTAGTGGTTCGCGAGAAATACCGAGGGGGCACACTTAGGACAGACTCTATGTGTCCTAACTAATTTACCATCTTCAATTTTATAAAATTTGGATGCGTTTGACATAAATTCTTCAATTTATTTTTTAATTAATTTAATAGTTTTATTCGTATTCAAATAAGTGTTTGTAAGGTTCTTTTCTTTTCTTTAATTTATAAATTTCTTCTCGCGTGTCTTTGGGCAAATTTCGCACTTGAATATGAAAAGGCTCATAGAATTGAAGTTCTTTAGAGTTCTTGTAAATATTTGCTACTCCTACATCGTATGAGCTACCGAAATGAGTTTTTATTTTACGAATTATTGTATATTTTTCGTTTGCGTTTTTCAACGCTGCAATTTTCTTCTTCACATCTAACCTATTAGGTGTACTGGCATTAAAATGATCGATTCTGAATTTTAATTCCGTTCGATCGATTAACGGGTTTACTTTTTCTTCCAAAATTTCAATATTAAACGACATTTTGAACCTTTTTAATACTTTTTTTCTCAGATAATCAGTTAATTTAAAGATAATTCTGAGTTATAAAAAATTAAAGAAACAATAAAAAATAAAATTTTGGTTTTTTGTAAGAAAAATATGATAAAATCTAAAAATTACTTGTTGAAAACAAGAATTATGATAATCTTTGAAGTGGCATTATTTATCATTTTGATGGTATTGTATTTGCTTCTAAAAAATGTAGTCGCCGGAATATACGTTAGCATCTTTGTTGGTTGCCTATTTTTGTGGGTATTATTGTTTATTTTAACTTTTAATCTCTATAATAAAGTAAAAAATATAAAAATGGAGTGATTTAAGATGGATAAAAATTTAAAAATCCCTCCAACCGAAAGGCATAAGTTTTCTCAGCCTTTAGGTAAATTAATTGCAGGAACGCGAAAAGAAACAATCTCTGAAGTAGAAGAACATATAAGAAATTATAAAAAAGCTAATTTTGAAGTAAAATTATATTTAGTTGGAGATATCGTAACAAAGGATTTTCTCGCGAATGAATTTCTAAAATCTTTTGTTAAAGTTTGCATCATTGACGAAAAAACTCAAAGAAATCAAATTAAAATAAAGATTGAGGATTTCTTTGAAGAAATCATTGAATTTGAAAACCCTGAAGGAGGTATTAAAAAAGAAAGTTTTATTCTTTTAGATGAGATTATAACATCTAATAAAAGAACATTATTTAAAGTTATTAAAGGCGAAGAAGATTTATTAGTCTTGCCGTTGGTTCTGAGCATCCCTCTTAACGAAACGATTAAAAGTTTAGTGTTTTACGGCCAACCACCCATAACGGATTCAAAGCGCCAGATTCCCGAAGGTATCGTTATGGTAGATGTTAAAAAAAGGATAAAAAAAATTGTAAAGAAATTCGTATCGTTAATGAATTAATAAAAAAGATATAATACGACTTTATCATTGAGGATAAGTACTTTATTACCGTACTCTTAATGCATACTTCCCAGGAAAATGGATCTTTAAATATTCTGCGAATCTAGATCCCGAAGGATTAATAATTATGACTTCCCCGGTATAATCTTCGCTGAGACTATGGGTTTTGCATTTAGGGCAAATTTGCTCTTTTTTAGTAATTAAGTGGCAATTCTTACAAGCTTTTTCTTTCAAATATATTTTCGCCTACTTTTTAATAATGAAATTATTCTTCGCTGACTTCCTCTTCCAGTTGTTTCTTATTCTTTGCTTCTTTTTCAGCGTACTCTTCCGCGATATCCGCTTCAATCCATTCTTGTTTCCCTAAAAACTTTTGGCGCATCGTCAAACCTAGTTTGCCGCTCCGCCCAGTACCTAAAGAGACGGCAATTATTTTTGCCCTCACATCGTTGTTAACTTCAAGAATTTTTCCCGTTTCTTTACCAATAAATCGATTACCGACCTGTTCAAATGAGATATAATCATCGCATATCTGGGAGACGTGAACTAAGCCATCTAACGGTCCTAAACGTATGAATGAGCCAAAATCTACTAACTCAACAACCTCTCCCTCAACAACCTCTCCGAGTTTAGGTTTAAAAGTTAAAATGGAGAATTCTACTTTATGAAAGGTGCTAGCGTTTCCAGGAATAATGATACCAAGTCCTACATCAAGTACATCAACAATAGCAATAATAAAACCGTAATCTCTCGTGATAATTCCTTCATATTCGTCACTAAGGATAATTCTTGCGCTTTCTTCTTTTTTTTTGCCAAAGAGAAAAGGAGGTATCTCAACTTTAGTAGCTAGTTGCACCAATTTAAAGATTTCAGTACACCAGTTATTTTTGTTAATATTATTGTTAATAATAGTTAATATTGTTAAGACAAATTAAGCATAAAATTAATAATTTGTGATTTTTTCGTAATAACATATTAAGCTTAGGTGATTTTATATTTTGAAAAACTGTAAAATTAAGAAAATATCCTAATTTTATATTAATTGCGCTATTTTTTCGCAAGTTCTTCTACAATCTAATAAAATTAACCCGAGCCGAACCTCTTTAGTTGTAGAAACTGTTAATACCGCATTGGGACCAGCTTGCATTACTAAAAGATACCCGTTGGAACCTTTTATATACAACTGGTCGAAATCACCCTTTCCCATTTCGATAATCGCTCTTTCGGATAATGATAGAAGGGCGGCTGTCATTGCGGCAATTCTCGTCTCGTCTATGCCTTGTGGAAGTGCAGAAGCGATCGGAAGGCCTTCAGCTGAGACTATGGCAGCAGATTTTACTTCTGGAATTGCTCCAAGAAGTCTTTTGAGTATATCATCAAGACTATCGGGGGTATTGGGGTCCATTACTGACACTTTCTCCTTCACTAAATTTTTATTAGATAAATGTTATTTATTAGAATATTTATTTTAAATAGTCTATTTATTTTAAATAGATTGGTACTTTTTATTTTTATTTTTTATTCTGTTATATAAAAATCTACTCTATTATAGGTTTATTAAAGTTTATAATATGTAGATAAAGATATGTGCCTTGCTATAACTATTATCCAAAATTACCCTTATAATTTTATCGTTTCTAAAAAACAATTCTTATTTAGTGTTTTTTTATAAGCTTTATATGTTACATCGTTGGACGAGAAAGAGGTTAAAGGTTGTACTTTTGATAAAACCTCTAAGAAAGTATTCATGTTGATTTAGGTCATCAATAAGTTATTTGTTTTCTTCCTTCATAATATAGCGAAACACGCAACGATTAGCTCCAGTATCGTGTCGAGATTCGAGATCCAGGAGTGAGGTATTTTTTACCAAGTTCCTTTTTTTGGTGAGGACATCACCCAAGTATTGAAAATCTAAGCCTTGGGTTTTTTTTTCTTTAAATCATCCAATTTCATCAAAAAATACAATTAATTTTTGTTAATAATTTAATAGAAGAAACAAAAGAATAATTATTTAATAGTTAATTATAAAAATAATTAACTTTACTGATTAAATTGCTGATTATGGAATATTGGGTTTTAGTGGAGGGTCTTTATAATACAACATTATCGGTGTTTTTTTTCGTTCTTATGAGTTTGATGTATTATATTGGGATTAAGGGATATAGGGCAAAAAACAAGTATGGGGGCACCTCGTCGATTCTTTGCGGAGTTTGTTTTTTAATTTTTGGATATTATAACTCTGTTGTCGGATTTTTAGCATTCCCTTACAACGGGTTTATGGTGTGGTGGATTGGTATGACACTACTTTTTAATCTCTTATTTACAAGAATCATCAGAACGATTATAAATAAAATGAAGAGAGAGGAGAAAAACGAATTTAATAATAAGGAAGGTATAAATAAAGAAAAAACGATTTTAAGGAGATACATTAGAAGAATGACGAAAGAAGACCCTTATAGAGAAGAGATCCCGTTTAGGATGGAGTTATTCAGAAAAAGTTTTCATTTATCGGGATTCTTAATATTTTTAGCTTTTTTTGGTTTTATGGCAATCCCTCCAATAACTCTGCTGGTAAATGATAGCGTTATAACATTTATTAACCAAATTGGACCATCTTATGATTTATTATGGGGGGATATAGCCGATTTTCCGTATGGTTTTGGAGATTTTCGAGCTGTTGTGGAGATTACTATGTTCGCTTTAATTGCTGCTTTAGCCTTTACTATTGTATCTGATATAATTCGAATCGTCTGGGGTCCAGAATACTCCTTCTTTAACTTCCTATCAAAGTCCTTATTGAGAAATAAAGAAAAAAATGCTGTCGGACCGCAAATTTACATAATAACGGGATTTATTTTTGCTTATATGCTTTACATGGCGGGGCTAATTCATATTTTTGTGTTTTTTGCGGGAATATTTATAGCGTGCCTTTCAGATGCATCTGCTGCTTTAATTGGAAGGAGATTTGGAAAGCATAAGATTACGCTTAGAAATAAAGACGTTAAATCTGTTGAAGGTTTTATTGCTGGCGTAGCCGTCGCATATATTATTGGTTTTATATTTGTAGGACCAATTTATGCAATAATGGGAGCTCTCGTTTTCTTTCTAATTGATTATTTACCGTCAGTTACCGCGGATAATATATTAAATCCCATTTTTATTCCAATTGGGCTTCAACTTATGATATTCTTATTTGGATTACCTGTTGGTTGGTAATAGAAAGGTAAAGCATATAAAAAAAATAATCTTATTAAATTTATCCATGCGAGAATTAGTTGACGAATTAAAAGATATCGAACTAGCGATTTTTGACTTAGACGGAGTCATTTACCGAGGAGATCTATTAATTTCTAATAGCGACAAAGTGATACAAGAATTAAAAGACATTTCAATTAAAGTTGTATATAATTCCAATAATTCTACTGTTACAAGACAGATGTATGTCGGGCGTTTAAAGGGTTTAAATATTATAAGTAAAGCGTCTGATTTTTATACTAGCGCTTCGATTACATCGGAAGAAATTACAAATCTAAAGCAAAATGCAACTATTTTTGTCATCGGTGAAATTGGTTTAAAGGAAGAATTAACAGCAAAAGGTCATAACATTGTCAACCCTTCTTCAAACTATGAAAAGGTTGATTTTGTCATCGTGGGTTTAGATAGAGAATTCAACTACAAAAAGCTAGTGTTCGCTCAGGATTGTATTTTACAAGGTAAGGCTCAATTCTACGCTACAAATTCCGATTCAACATTACCTGCTGCGAGTGGATTACTTCCTGGAGCAGGAGTGATGGTGAACGCAGTAGAAACATGTACTAACAAAAAACCTCTAAAAATTTTTGGTAAACCCAATCCTTACGGGATTCAAATGATATTAAACCATACGAAGGTATCACCGGATAAATCAGTGATATTCGGGGACCGTTTAAATACAGACATTTTAGCGGGAAATCGAGCCAGAATTAATACTGTACTCGTATTAACAGGGGTCACGACTGAACTTGAGGTTAAAAAAATTCAAGAAAAAGCTATTCGCTCTCAAGTTATTGATAAGAATTTAATTCCTAATTTAGTTATAAAATCCCTTTTAGGAATTTTTAAAAAATGAGTAGACTAAATTATACCCGCTCTGTGCATCATTAATTTAGTAATTTCATAAAAAATATCTTCCACATTTCTTCCGTCCTTAGCAGAACATTCAATGTATCCGAAAAGGTTATTCATTTTAGCCATATCAAAAGCTTCTTTGCTAGAAACGGCTCGCTTATAGTTTAAGTCTAATTTACTCCCCACCATAATTATAGGTAACTGTTTATCTTGAGCTCCAATGAATCCTTTTTTAAAAATTTCCATCCAATCGGGAAAATTTTTCAAACTGCTAAATCTTGTGATATCATACAGAAATATTCCACCAGAAGCTCCAATTACATAACTTGGTAAAAGAAATCTGAAGCGAGTCTTGCCAGCAAAATCCCATATCTGAAGAGATATCTTCTTGCCGTCTACTTCTAACTTTTTGACATGAAAATCAACTCCAATTGTGATCGTCTGAGCGGATTTAAACACTCCGGTAAGATATCTACCTATTAAAGTAGTTTTTCCAACTCCACCATCTCCAAAAAGACAAATTTTAAACATTAAATCGCTTTCAACCATTCTTCCCCGCACACTCGCCTGATTTTGGTCGTTTTAATACATGCTTATGGTAAAAATAAACAAAATTTACCATCTATTTTATTTTTACCGTTTTTTAAAAGTTAAAAGTTTAAATTATTATAATAATAAAAGTTTCTTTTTAAAAATTATTTGTTTCCGATACATATTTTACTATAATAAAAAGATTTATTGCTTTTTGATTTTTGTTTTCTGTTTCTGTAATGACAGCTTTTTTCAATTAAAAGTTATATTTTAATTTTATAGTTAATTTTTAAATATAGGGGATATAATGTCAACGAAAATAAGCATTGTAAACATAAACGATTACGAAAGCATCCCAGATGCTATAGTAGCAGCTATAAGGATGATTGAAGAAGATTTTCATTTCGACATTCTTAATTGTAAGAACATTCTATTAAAACCCAACCTATTGAGAGCGACTAAAGATGCTTGTACTCAGCCTATTTTCGTAGAAGGCGTGATAAAATATCTAAAAGAAATTGGAGTGGCAATGGAGAATGTTAGTATAGGAGATTCTCCCGGACAAATAAAAATTTCTGCCGAACAAATTGCTAAAAAAATAAGTTTACTTGAGGTTTGTGAAAAAGCAAGCATAAAATTCATTAACTTTGAGCGTGATACCCCCGTTCATCATGTTATCGAAGGAGCATTAAGATTAAAAGATTATTACGTATCTAATCCTGTAAATGAATGTGACCTATTAATAAATTTACCTAAGTTAAAAACTCACGGAGAAGCCACCATAACTGGAGCTATAAAAAATTATTGGGGGATAATTCCAGGAGGGTTAAAAGCAAAATATCATCTATTAGGTAGAAATCCAGAGCAATTTGGGGAAGCTTTAGCAGACAATTTTTCTTGGGTTGTCAAAAACAAACCGAATCGTTTGATTGTATACGATTTAATTCGCGTTATGCAAGGAACAATGGGTCCTGTGTCAGGAACTATGAAGAAATGGGATTTAATTTTAGTTGGGACAGATGAGTTAGCGTTAGATGTTATAGCACTAGAAATAGGAAAATTCAAAGGGCTTAAACACGTTCCTCATCTGAAAAATACATTTGAACGGAGGTTAGGTGAAGGAGATCTTGATAAAATTGAAATTGTAGGATTATCATTAGAAGAGGCTAGAATTTTAGCTCTAAAATTTAAAGTCCCTGGAAGAACTATGACGCGATTCGCAAGTTTTATCACTAGGAGCATAGTTTACAAGGTAACTAAAAAAATTCCTATTTTAAAGAAAGAAATATGCGTAAAATGTGGTCAATGTTTCGAAGTGTGCCCCATAAACGCTATAGATTTTAAAATTGGAGAGTATCCCAAGTATTTAAGAAAAGTATGTATCTCATGTCTTTGTTGTATGGAAATGTGTCCTCAACAAGCAATTGAAATTAAACTTCGAGGATTTGGTGGACTATTTCATTCGTATTAATTGTTTTCTTTATTATAAAGATCAGCGTAATTTTTTAGAAATAAATAATTTGAAAGTCTCGTATTTTTTATCGACTTTACTTGAACGAATTCGTTTGGGGCGTGAGCAAAACCTCCAATGCCTAAACCACCAACGACAAAATCTATCGCTAATTCCTTCTGTATCTTGCTTAATGGAGCAGCAGCAGCACTAATTGGCCAAATATGGGTTGATATGCCTAACATATCAAAGCTTTTTATAAGGCTCTTTACTAAAATTGAATCGAGTTTAACTTTAGAGCGCTCGTAACCAATATTTTTAATTAATTCAATTTTAGATTTTGAATATCTTGCTAAATCAGTTACCTTTTTTCTAATTTCTTTATATATATCGTTAGTAGAGATGTTGTGGGCAAATCTTATATCGATGTTACATTTAGCGTTGTTTGCAACCATGTTTTTTACCCCATTTTCTAAGTAACCCGATTTTAGGGTGGAAATATTAAAAGTTGGATTGAATAAGTAGTTAACAAAAGATTTTTTTGTATCATCTTCTAATGTTTGCGTAATTCCGGCTTTATTTTTAATATTCTCAAGATCAATTTTTTTCATTAAATCTTTAATCATGGATTGCTCGTCAGAGGTCATATTGTAGGGATTACGTAAAGAATTAATTTGAAATTTGTCTTTTGAATAAATAGTACTAAGTAAAGAAATCAAATCAAGCGCAGGATTAGGTACCATCGAACTAAAAGCAGAATGTGTTTCCTCATTTGTAGATGTGATTTTTACGGTTAGCGACAAAATACCTTTGTAACCAAGCTTTAGAACAGAATTGCCGTTTAAATCTTGCTTCATTGAAGGATAATACGCACCTAAACAAGAGTTAAACAAACTTTTTCTGTTTTCAAGTAATTTTAACAAAGTAGGTGAGCCTAATTCTTCCTCCCCATCGAATAGTAATAGTAGAGAAATTGGAAGCTTTTTCTCTTCTTTCAATATTTTTACTACATTTAGGAAGCATAACAAAGGAGTCTTTGAATTATAAGCACCTCTTGCAATTACGCAATTACCTAATCTATCCAAGGGTTTGGGTAATTGCGTTACTTCAGCACCAAAAGGATTGCTAATCCATTTATTTTCTTTGTTAACTGGTTGCGTATCGTACATCATGTAAATTAATAAAGAATCCTTGATCTTTCCTTTGACCTTAGCTAACAATAAAGGATTTATTTCCCCTTCGATCTCTTTAATATCTTCGCAATAATCAGAAATATATGAAATAATAAAATCTTTTGCTTCTATTGTTGCTTCTTTATTTAAAGTAAAACTCGAAATTTTTAGAAATTTCTTTAAATCTTCTTCAATAAACTTTTTGTTAGTATTACGGATTATTTCCTCGATTTTAGAGCTTTGATTATTCATATATATTAAAATTTTAAGTCTCATTAATATAAATTATTTATTGAAAATTGAGTATTATTATAACGATGAATGAGATAGAACTTCCAAAACCTCAAAGAATTGAAAAATTAAACCAGATCTTGCATGATTTAAAGAATAAAGGCAAGTTACTAGGTGTTTTATTCGCACATCGCAACGGTGGACTTATCGCTAAAGATTTTAAAGAAGACATAGATTTTAATAACTTCACATCGATGTGTGCTTCGGTCTTAGAAAGTGCTACAGGTCTTGGTCGTACAATGGGAGATAGAAAAGTAAATAAAATTATTGCGGAGTTAGAAGGACAGACAATTGTTATTATTGAATGCGACGAGAAAACATTTTTAGTCTTTGATATTAATCACGAATCCAATTTTAACATAATATTAGAAAAAATAGAATTGTATATTCGGAAAATAATTTTTCTCTATTAAAAATGGAAATTTGAAAATAACTAATAGAGATTAACGTTTATCTTCGATTATCTATTAGTTTTAAGTAATCAAGGCAGATTTGTACAATTTGTCCTAAAGCTTCTTTTTCTATTACTGCTGGCGTATCCTTTCTTGTATGATAGTAGGGCACTAATTCTTCTTTTAAATTTAAACCCCCAATGGTAGTAGCGGGAATATTTTTCTTACTAAAGGCTGCTGCGTCAGTTGCACCAAAAGGTAATGGCATTAATTTTACTTTTAAATTCACTTTTTTGGCTATTTCTAAAAGAGGTTTAAATACATCGGAATTGTGTTTAGCGCCTATTCCCGGTTCTCTATCATGTATTACGATGATATTTTTTTTAGCAATGCTATCCATGTTCACAACAGTCGTTCCACTTGATAGTAATTCGTTATAATGCTTTTTTACACATCGTTTTGCGCCTCTTAAGCCTGATTCTTCACCAGCAAACGAGATTAATCGAATCCTTGTGTGTTTTGGGAATATCTCGCTGTTATCCTTGTTTTCAGATAAATATTTTCCAATCCCTAACACTATAGCAACTCCGGATAAATTATCGAACGCACCGAGGACAGGCTTTGAGCTGTGGAAAAAAACATAAACTAGTATAATTGGAACGAAAAATATAAAGATAATGCCAAAAACTAAAAAGAGAATTGGTAGATCAATTGATAAAAGGAAAAATACTAATTTTAAAATTATCGCAATGAACACTATTCCAACAGCTAAATATCCAATATTTATTATAATTTGGCCAAACCGCTTCAAATAGTAGAAAGTGTTAAATTCAAAGGCAGAATCGTGATGTGCAGAAAAGATTATTGTATTTTTCACTTCGTTTTTTGGATTGATTGTCCCTATAACATTTTGTGATTCCCGTTTAGGAAAGAGAAAATCAAAGATTTCGTGGTATTTCATCACTTCTAAAATGAAATAACTAATCGTTACCACGATAAGAATTATTGCAATTAATAAGAAGATCATATTTATGGATGCATTTAACGAAATTACATTAATATCTATTAACAACGTTAACCAATAAAAAACTCCAGCAATAAAAACCATTATTGCACCGTATTTAATGCCTCCAAGAAAGGCGTGAGGGCTACTAATATATGATTCTTGATGTGTTTCGTCGCAAAAGTTTTTCAATTCAGATTCTACTCTATTACCTGCTAAGATTTCTTGTTCTGTCCCTGATTCTCGGGGTCCTACCTCGTTACAAATATCTTCTATAAATTTATACATGTAATTATTATCAATCATTTTTATCAACAAATTATTTTTAAAACATCCGTATTAAGTTAAAAATCAAAATATTAAATAAAAATTCGTTATGTTAAGTAATAAATCTTTAATTATTAGAAATTTTGATTAATAAAATTAAAAATTAATTGTGAAAGTTGCTATAGATGATGGATAAATTAAACATTAGAAAGGGTATGACAGACGATGAGATTGATATTTTGGCCAATAAAGCATTAGAAATGATGACCTTAAAAGAAAAGGTTGATATAATGTCGGGGAAACATTTTTTTATGATGTTGCTAAAAGATCGAAAATTCGGTGTGCGTTCTTATCCAGGTGGGGGCGTTAAACGATTAGGTATACCTCCATTCTTATTTACGGATGGTCCGCGGGGAGTAATTATGCCTGGCTCTACTTGTTTCCCTGTATCCATGGCTCGAGGGGGCTCGTGGGACGTTAAACTCGAAGAAGAGGTGGGTGAAGTTATCGGTAAAGAAGTACGTGCTCACGGAGGAAATCTTTTTGGAGGTGTATGTGTAAACCTTTTGCGACATCCAGCGTGGGGTCGAGCTCAAGAAACTTACGGCGAAGATCCCTTTCATGTTGGTGAATTTGGGGCTGCTTTATTACGAGGAGTGCAAAAACATAATGTTATGGCCACAGTTAAACATTATGTTGCTAATAGCATAGAACATTCGCGATTTAAAGTTGATGTACAATTAGACGAGCGAACATTGCGAGAAGTCTATCTCCCTCATTTTAAGCGTTGTATCGAGGAAAATTGTGCTACAGTTATGACAGCGTATAACAAAGTTCTCGGCGAGTACTGTGGTCATAATGCTCCCTTATTAAGAGATATACTAAAAGGTGAATGGGGGTTTGAAGGTTTTGTGCATTCTGATTGGATGAATGGGGTTCACGATACCATTGGTGGGGTCATGGGAGGCTTAGATGTTGAAATGCCCCGTGCAAAATATTACGGAAGAAAACTAGAAAAAGCAGTGAAACAAGGAAAAGTTCCTTTAAAGTTAATAGAAGATTCCGCAAAGCGAATAATCCGCACAGTGTTAAGATTTACTACTAAAGAAGACTCTCAGAATTACGATCCTACTTTAATCGGTTGTGATGAACATGTTCATTTAGCTCGCAAAGTTGCCGAGAAGAGCATGGTCTTGCTTAAAAATCAAGGTAAAATTTTACCTTTTACTTCTAAAGAAGTTGAAACTTTAGCAGTAATTGGTCAATTAGCCGATTTAAAAAATACGGGTGATCATGGAAGCAGTCACGTGCGCCAAAATAATATTGTTACGCCTTTACACGGTTTAGAAAATAAATTCGGTGATAAAGTAAAAATAATACATAACGATGGTAGCGATCTTGAAGTTGCTCAACAGATTGCTCAAAGCGTAGATGCGGTAGTTTTAATGGTTGGTTACACATATAAGGATGAGGGAGAATATATTCCACATATTTCAAAGGGATTAGGAGATCGCATTAACCTTGGTTTGAGAGAGAATGAAATTAAATTAATTAATGCCGTATCAAAAGTAAATCAAAAATGTGTAGTTGTCCTTATTGGAGGAAGCGCTATTCTCATGGAAGAATGGAGAACAAGAGTCCCCGCTATTTTAATGGCTTGGTATTCAGGTATGGAAGGAGGTAACGCTTTAGCTGACATTCTTTTTGGAGTAATTAACCCAAGCGGAAAATTACCCCTTACAATCCCTACAGATCCCACACATTTACCATTCTTTGACATATATGTTGATGAGATTGAATACGGTTACTATCACGGATATACTTTGATGGAAAAGGAAAGTATTGAACCCACATTCCCTTTTGGATTTGGGTTGAGTTATACTGAATATAGATATAAAAACATCCGAGTAGAATCAACCGAAGAGAAAATTATTGTTAGTGTGGAAATTTCGAATATTGGAGTTATTGCCGGTGAAGAGATTGTACAGTTATATGTAGGTTTTGAGAATTCTAGCGTTGATCGTCCCTTAAAACTGTTACGTGGATTTAAGAGAGTCGCTTTAAAACCTAAAGAAACAAAGACTGTATCCATTGATGTGAGGAAAAAAGATTTTGCATGGTATAATCCTGATAATAGAGTATGGGAGGTCGAGAGTATCGAATATACTATTTACATTGGAGCTTCATCAAAAAATGAAGATTTACTCACTATACAGATTTCTTTATAAAATACTCAATTAATTTTAAATCATTCAATTTTAAGAGACCCATGATTTGGCTCCCAGTCTAGACTTTGATGCTCAAAAAATTGTTTATACAGCTTAGCATATTTTCCTCCTTGTGTGAGTAAAGAATTATGAGTACCCTCTTCAACGATTTGCCCGTTATCCATCACAATTATTCGATCAGCACTCACGATAGTTGAGAGCCTATGAGCAATTATTATAGAGGTTCGATTAGATAAAAGCACCTCTAGAGCCTCTTGAATAATTGCTTCAGTATACGCATCAACGCTCGATGTGGCTTCATCAAGAATAAGAATCCGCGGGTCAGTCAATATTGCTCGAGCAAAACTAACTAGTTGCTGTTGACCTGCCGATAGTCCTTTTCCCCTTTCACCGATCTGTGTTTGCAACCCTTCCGGTAGGTATTCGATTAGTTCTTCGAGGTGCACAGTATTAATTGCGTTCCAGAGATCTTCTTCTGACGCTTCTTGTCTGCCATATCGAATATTTTCTTCTATAGTACCAGAAAACAAAAAAACTTCTTGCTGTACATTGCCTAGAACACTTCTATAAGAGTTTAAAGACATGTCCCTAATGTCAATTCCATCAATTTCAATTGATCCCCCTTGAAACTCATAATATCGAGCTAAAAGTGATACCAATGAAGTTTTCCCAGCCCCTGTGTGGCCCACAATAGCGATTTTTTCTCCTTTTTTTATGTGCAAATTTAAACCTTTGAATACCCATTCACCTTCTCTATAACAGAAGTCGATATCTTTGAAAATAATTTCTCCTTCTAAAGTATCGATATCAATTGCGTTTGGATTTTGTCTTATTTTTGGCTCAGAATCAAGGATGTCTAGTATTCGCTCATATGCAGCCATTCCTGAGCTAAGTTGAGGGAAAAATACGGAGAGGACCATTATGGGGCGGAAAAATTTCTGAAGATAAAGAATAAACATAAAAATTGTTCCGGGTTTAGTTATTCCTTGAAAGACAAATTGACCTCCAAAAAAAATGATGACAATGAGCGAAATAGAAGCAATTGTTTCCAGCAGAGGCCTCCACATATGAGTTACGGATGTTATTCTAAACCCTGCTTTAAAATATTTCTTGTTAGTTTCTTGAAATTGCCTCGAAACCGTAGATTCCTGTCCATAGCTTTTACATACATGTATACCCTCTATTGATTCAACCATAGCAGCATTTACATTGCCTATTGCTTTTCTGTAAGCTCTACTAACAATTTTAACTAACCGCCTAAGCGACAGAACGAATAAAAAGATGAAAGGAATGGCTATCAATGTTATGAGAGCTAATGTCAGATTTAGCCATAGAAGCATTCCAAAGGTCAATACACTTATAAGAAAGTTACCGAAAGTATCCGCTAATAGGAGCGTAGTATTCCCAAAATCTAAAGCATCGTTAGAAACTCTGGTATTTAGTTTACCGCTCAGATGCTTATCGAAAAAGCTCATATCTTGCTCTTGTAATTTATCAAAAATATCCATTCGGAGCTTTTCCAAAAAAAAAGGAACAAACTTTCCTATTTCTTTTCGCCGTAAGAAAAACATTATCCAAATTAGAATAGAAAGAATAAAGTATAACCCCCCTACTCCCAATACAATCAGAGGATTACTGTTAATACTAGAAAGTTCGTCAATTGCAATTCCAATTAAAAGAGGATTTATAGTTTCAGCTATCGTAGTAATAAAGATAAACAATGAGATTAGAACTAGACTTTTCCTAAACGGTGCAACTCTCCTAATATACCTGACCAGCAGTTCACGATCGGAATATTCTCGTTTCTGTTCCTCGTTCATCATTCCTGTATAGAGCCCCATAATGATACCTCATTAAAAGTTATTTGTTTTAAAATCTGATAAAGATACTCGTTTCCCAAAAATTCGCCTATAATCTTCAGATGATTGAAATAATTCGGAGTGATTTCCTTCCGCTACAATTCCTCCGTGCTTGAGAACTAAAATTTTATCAGATGTCCGTATGGTATGAAGGCGATGAGTTATTATTAGAGTAGTTCTGTTCTTAATTATATTTTCCATCGCTCGTCCAATCTTCTCCTCCGTTTCACTATCAATTGCAGAAACAGAATCGTCAAGTATTAGCATGGCAGGATTAGTTAAAAAAGCTCGAGCAATAGCCACCCGCTGTTTCTCTCCTCCTGAAAGCCGTGTACCTCTCTCACCTACAACAGTATTGTATCCATCCGAGAAATTTTGCACGAAATCATCAACTTGAGCAAGTTTTGCTATGTTAATTATTTCGTCGTGTCTAGCATTTTGGTTTCCAAAAGCGATATTTTCAAGTATAGTTTGCGAGAACAAGTAGATGTCTTGCTCTATATAGCCAATTTTTCTTCTTAGTTCTTCAAGGGGATAATCCTGAATGTTTTTCCCATCCAACAAAATAGTACCTTGTTGGGGTTCATAAAGGAGGAGCAGTAATTTTGCGATCGTTGTTTTGCCACACCCTGTGGGACCAACAAGAGCGACTTTTTGCTTCGGTTCGATAGTGAAATTGAGATTTTTCAGAACAGGAGGTCGATTTTTTTCTCCATTTTCATATGCAAAAGTTACATCTCTAAATTCTATTTTTCCTTTGAACTCCTTCGGCCACGATTGGTTCTTAATTCGTTGATCCTCGTTATCCTCGTTGGATAAAGATGTGAACAAGCGTGAACAAGCCGCAAACCCGCTCATCATATCATTAGTAGCCCACCAAATAAGGCTAGTTGGATCTACAAGAGTTATCAAAAGTAGATTCGTAGCGGCTAATTCTCCAATGGTTAATGAATTCTGGAATACAAATACAATGCTAAAGATAAGTGAAATTCCGATGGTTATATATAGAACTAACATAGGAAAATACTTTGCTTGTACTACATATTCTCCGATGGAGTTATCTCTAAAAGCGTTTACTGCTTTCTTAAACTTTTTACGTTCTAAACCTTCCGCAGCAAAAGATCTGACTACAGAAGCACCTGTTATACTATCCTGTAATACAACTGCTAAATTTGAATGTTTTCTTAACCTTTTAGCAGCAAATGGCGCAATTTTTCTGCGATAAGACAAAATAAAGTAAATATAAAAAAAAACAAAAGGAATACATGCTAAAGCTAATCTTATATCAAGCGTAGTAATAAGGAAGAGCAAAGTTATTGCAACTTGAAAGAATGGATAGAAAAAAAAGCTTCCGTGGGAAATCATCGTATTGATTATACGCACATCATTGGTTGCTAGGGCTTGCAAATCCCCAGCTTTAGCATTATCATGATATCTTAAAGGTTTATACTGGATAGTCTCAAAAAACTCTTGCCTCATATTTTGCTCGGTTTTCAAACCAATATAGTGACCGGTCATCATCGTTACATAATCCATAGCATTGCGGATTAGATAAATTGCTAACCCCATAATAAGGAGCGTTATGAATTTATCGTAATCAAGAGCAATTAGCGCATCGTCTATTATCTCGCCAATAATTATAGGTATGAGGGTTCTTGTAAAAGTAACAATTATAATACCTATTATAACAAACAATATCAAGAATTTATTTTTGTAAAGATGGTGAAAGAGCCAAGTTTTATAACTTTTGTACTTCTTTCTCCCTAATTTCATGAAAGTTAACCTCTACCAGCTTTATACTTGACAAATAAACTTACATTAAATGAAATAACTTCTCAGTCTAATAGTAAAATGAGTAATAACTTAAAAAGCCCAATAAACGCTTTGTTTAACCCTCTTAAAAGGTTTTATTAAAACTACACAAAAATTGTTGATTTTTTTTCCTATGGAGAATAAGAATGTCTTCTAAAGAATTAAAAATTCATTGAACATGTAATTAGTGAGAATTTAGACCAAGCAGTAAGTTCATGTGCGTTTGATGTTGACAACGACTCGGACATCGATATTTTTACGGGCACGGGTGATGAAATAGCTTTCTGGGAGAATGATTAAATCCTTGTTTTTAACATTAATAGGGTTACTTTGTAAAAAATCGTAACAAAATTCGGTGATTCATTGATTAGTACCACCGAAAAAGAACGAAAGTTTATCCAAAGTGCAAGAAATTATTTTAAGTCTATTAAATTCTTCAAAATGAAGAGTGTGATAAAGATATTCCAACAAGTTTTTATCCGATATACTTCAATCCAACTATATCAAATATCCTTGAAAAATCTTGTATGTCTTGAGTATAGACTTCTGTAATTCCATGAGCTAACGCAATTCCAGCAATTTGACAATCCTTTTCTTTAATAGTTATTCCCTTTCCTTGTGATTGCGCATAAATATCTGCTGCTTTTTCAGCAGATTCTCTTGTAAAGTTAAGAATTCCACACTTTAAAAGGAATTTATCATAAGCTGCTAATAACTCTGGAACCTTGGAGGGTCTACCCCCTTTTAGGTATAGATTAGCAACGATTCCTGTATAGATCTCATAAATAGATATTGTAGATGTAAAAATAGGAATTTTGTTTTTTATATATTCTCGTATTTTTTCAACAATTAATGTATCTTCTTTTAAGAAACCAATAATGATGTTAATGTCTATTAAAACGGCCATTTTATATCAATTTAATATCAATTTCTTCTTCATGTATTTTTTTTACGATTTTTTCAACTAAATCCAAAGCAGGCTCTACATCACTGATTTTTTTCCAAGCCCCAGCTAAATCTAGAATATCAGCGTTAGATTCTAGTAATCTTTTTATCGCCTCTGAGAAACTTTCATTCTTTAATCGATACTTGTCGAGTTGATTATAGATTTCTTCCTTTATTGAAATTGATCGTGATGGCATTTTTACTCACTGATATATATATACATGTGATCATATAAAAATTACTATTTTTTATATTTCAAATATATTCAATTCGGCTTTTTCGCTATGATAAAAAAGTCTTAGAACAACTATACGATTTTCATGTGATAATCTTCAAAAAAGTAAGACTTCCTCAGAACAAAATTAATAATCTAGCTCAGCAAACATTTTGGGACAAATAAATATAAATTAAAATAAAAAAATAAAATAAAAATTAAGGTTTAACCTACTTCGACATCCATTTTCTTGCGCTCTTCAAGCAATACATCGACTATTGAAGGATCGGCTAAGGTCGTAACATTACCGATTTCTGTACCTGAAGCTATGGCCTTCAAAATCCTGCGCATAATCTTACCGCTTCTCGTCTTTGGCAAGGCATCAGCAAATTGAATTACGTCCGGCTGAAATACTGGACCTATCTCTTGTCTAACATGCATACGAATTTCTTTCGATAACTTCGCTGATTTTTCAATGCCGCCCATTAATGTCACGAACGCCCAAATAGCTTGTCCCTTTATTTTATGCGGAAAGGGTGCTATGGCAGCTTCCGCTACCTTTGGATGGCTCACTATAGCAGATTCTACTTCCATTGTTCCTATGCGGTGTCCAGATACCTTAATAACATCGTCTAATCGTCCAAGGATCCAATAATAGCCATCGTCATCTGTTCGTGCTCCATCACCAGTGTAATAATGCCCTGGATATTTTTCGAGATAAGTTGATTTAAATCTCTCAGTATCTCCCCAAACATCACGTAACATACCCAGCCAGGGTGTTTGAATTGCAAAGTAACCACCTTCGTTTGGCTCGGTGATTTCATCACCTTCTAAGTCAAAAATAACTGGTTTGATGCCGAAAAAAGGCATACAACAGGATCCTGGCTTTGTAGGTGTTGCTGTAGCAATTGGTGTCATGATAAAGCCGCCCGTTTCTGATAGCCAATGTACTCGAAATGATTACATTTTTTGCCAGTATGTATCTACTATCGGGCAGCGCTCTTTACCAACAACTCTATGATACCATGTCCATGCTTCGGGATTTATTGGTTCTCCAACAGTACCTAGGACTTTTAATGAGCTTAGGTCGTGCCTATTTACTGGTTCATCACCGTGTCTCATTAAAGCACGTATTGCAGTAGGTGCTGTATAAAATTGGTTGACTTTATGGCGTTCTACAATGTCCCAAAAACGATCTACATCAGGATATGTTGGAACGCTTTCAAACATTAAAGTAGTTGCTCCATTTGCCAACGGACCATATATGATATAACTATGACCAGTTATCCAACCTATGTCTGCAGTACAATACCAAACCTCGCCTTCCTTGTAGTTGAATACGACTCTATGAGTGAAGGATGTGTATAAGATATATCCGGCTGTTGTGTGTTTAACGCCTTTAGGCTTTCCTGTGGTGCCGCTTGTATAGAGTAAAAATAGTGTATCTTCGGAGTCCATTTCTTCGGGTTCGCACTCGTCGCTCATTCCATCGATAAAATCATCATACCAGATGTCTTTATCTGTGTGAGGGACTTCGTTTCCTGAACGCTTAACGACAATAACATGTTCAATTGTAGGCACATCATCAATAATCTTAACGACATCAGCCATTTTTGGGTAAGTCTTACCAGCTCGTAAAGTTTCGTCACTTGTAAACAATAGTCGCGAATCAGAATCTTTCACTCTATCTTTCACAGCTTCTTTCGAAAATCCACCGAATACTATGGAATGAATCACGCCGATTCGGGCACAGGCTAGCATTATTATCGCTAATTCGGGAATCATTGGTAACCAAATGGTTACTCTATCGCCCTTTTTCAGTCCGAAATCTCTCATACCGTTAGCTACTTTACTTACTTCTTTTAAAAGCTCGGTATATGTGAATTTTCTCACTTGTCCGGGTTCATCCGCTTCCCATATAATAGCGACGCGATCTCCATTGCCTGCTTTCACATGTCTGTCAAGGCAATTGTAGGCTACGTTAAGTTTTCCGCCAACAAACCATTTACCAGGGAACAGATCGGTTTTTTCCCATACTTTATCGTATGGTTTAATCCAATCGATTGATTTAGCTTGTTCGTCCCAGAACCCTTCCATATCTTCGATGGATCGTTTATATAACTTCTGATATTCATCCATTGACATTCCAGTTTTCGCATAGTCGGGACTGACATCTACAGGGTTAAATATCCGATTTTCAGTGAGTACACTTTTCATTTTTGTGTCTTTTTCTGACATAATATTTCACTAATTTGAATCTCTAATTTAATTGTGTAGTTAGATTTTCTTGATTTTTTCAATTCTTTAAAAATTTAAAAGGTTTTTTTTCAATCTTATCACATTTAAACTTTTTGGATTAAATGGACAGTATTGATTCAAGAAGATAATATATGATATTATTTTTAAAGATTTTATTTATAAATAATATAAAAAGGGTACTATGGGTATACGATTCAATAAACACAATGTTCAAAAAAATTATAAAAATAAAAAATATTAGAAATAGAACTAACTTCTATCATAAGCATATTCTGAAAAACCCAAAATCTTATCGCACGATGGACAAACCCACATTCTTACATTATTGCTACTAAGTCCAACATATATTTTTTCTCCTTTAAAGTCTCCGATTCTTTTTTTAATTTTTCCTTTTTTAGTCTCTTTCTCAGTAACTTCGAAAAAATCTTCTAAATGAATTTCTACATCACAATACGGACATTTTGACATATTGATCAAGAAGAAATTTGAATATAAATAGATTACTTAACTATAATTTTAGGGGGAAGAAAGTTATAAGAATTAATATTCTAAAAGATTCGTATTCAATAGAAAAGAATTTTAAATAATCGTATAATCTTTTTATTTAATTATATTAAGGAGTAAAAAATAATGCCAAATTGCGAAATTTGCGATCAAGAGCTCGTTGAGGGGGATTTTGAGGAAAAGATAGGAATTTGTGTTAACTGTATCATGATTGAGAGTAGAGAGATGAGTTCGAAAACATTACTTATTGTATTCATGTTCTTTTTAGGAGGATTAATGTTTATTGTGACATTTTTACAGATAATTTTTAATGTAACTTTCTTATTCGTAGACTTTGAGCAATATATTTTTTATTTAATTCCTCCATTGATTGTGTGTGTCGTTTCTGGTAGTGTAGTAATTTATATTTCATTTTTTTTAAAATTCAAGTAATTCCCAGAGAAGAAAATACCAGAATAAGTATTAGGACGATTAATGTATCTTTCTGGTTTCAAATAGAATGAATTGCACAAAAACTATATTTATATGAATGGTTTTATTAGTAGTTTCAAATATTATTATTTTTTAAAGTAAAAATATTAAAGATATTCGACCTAACTATTTTTTAAAAATAAATGAAAAATTAAAATAAAATAAGAATCTTATAATGGGCCAAATTGAATCGTTAGACGGGGAATGGCGGGAAAAATGGAAAGATAAAGAAATTACCGCAAAAGGAGCCATAAAGAAGATTGTTCTTGGGAATCGTGTATTCATAGGTTCTGCGTGTTCGGAGCCTCAAGCGCTTACTGCTGAATTAATTAAATCTTCTGAAAGCTTGATTGATACGGAGATCATACATTTTCTTACGATTGGTCCTGAAAAATACTTTAAAGATAAAGCGGAAGATCTTTTTAGACATAACGCTTTTTTCATAGGTAAAACCCTACGAGAGGAGATAAATAAAGGGCAAGCTGACTATACACCAATATTAGCGAGCGAAATTCCTTCTTTATTTCTTTCAGGGCGTAAAAATTGCGATGTTGCTCTTATTCAAGTCACACCACCAGATCGTTATGGTTTTTGTTCGTTTGGGATTAACATTGATGTAGCTAAACCCATAGCCCAAGCTGCTTATTTAACAATAGCTGAAATTAACCCTCAAATGCCCCGGACCTTGGGTAATAGCTTCATTCACATGAAAGACATCGACTATTTCGTTTACAACGATGTGCCACTGTTAGAGTTCCAATTTAAAGAAAAAATTGATGTTTCGAGAAAAATTGGAAAGAATGTGGCAAATTTAATTGAAAATAAATCGACAATTCATATTGGTAACGGTTATTTACCGAACGCCTGCTTAAAATATTTAATGAATAAAAAAGATTTAGGCATGCATAGCCACTATATTACTGATAATATAATTCCTTTGATAGAAAACACAGTTCTAACTTGTAGAAAGAAGAATTTTCACCCTGAAAAGATTATAACAAGTTTTGCATTAGGTACTAAAAAGTTATATGACTTCGTAAATAACAACCCGTATATTGAGTTTTATCCTAGTGACTATGTATGTAATCCAAAATACATTGGAATGAACAAAAAAATGGTTTCTATAAATCAAGCGTTGCAAATTGATTTAACAGGGCAAGTTAATACTTCTACTAAAGGGTATAACTTTTATTCTGGAATTGGGGATACGGTAGATTTCATGAGGGGGGCTGCTTTTTCTAAAGGTGGAAAACCGATTGTTGTACTTTCGTCAACAAGAAAAAATGAGACCGTTTCAAATATTGTACCCCATTTAGATGAAGGTGCTGGTGTAATTTTATCTCGAGCAGACATTCATTACGTAGTTACCGAATGGGGGATCGCTTATGTGCACGGTAAGACAATTAGAGAGCGAGTAATTGAATTAATTTGCGTAGCTCACCCTAAATTTAGAGAACAGTTGTTAGAACACGCGAAAAAGTTGAATTACATTTATTCGGATCAAATTCTACCTTGCGACGAGCAAGGAAATATATGTATTTATCCTTCTAAGTATGAAACTATATACACCGCAAGAGATAACGAAAAAATCGTAGTTAGACCAGTTAGAACCACTGACGAGCCTTTATTAAAAGAACTTTATTATTCCTTAAACGAGAGAGATAGGTATTTACGCTTTTTTGAAGTTAGGAAGGAATTCACTCATTCTAAAACACAAAGTGAAGTAAATATCGATTATAACAATGTATTTTCTATAGGAGCGTATGTGGGAGAGATCAGAAACGAAGCGATGGTAGGAAATGCTACTTATTATTTAAATCCCGCCATGAATTTAGCAGAATATAGTTTTGTAGTAAGAGAGGATTATAGAGGAAAAGGCATAGGTTCCTTTCTCTATCACCATTTAATTATCATCGCGAAAGAAAAAGGGATAAAAGGATTTTATGGCAGCATTCACATTCAAAATAAAAGCACAGTCCAAATTATCCGAAAAGGAGGATATACTAAAATTAATCCACCTAAAGTGGGTGAAAAAGAATTGTTTTACGAAGTGTATTTTGACAAGGAGAATTCGATGGATTAAATAAACAAAATTTTTATCTAACTTTCTTAATTATTAAAAATACAATCTTATGAAGTTTAAACATACTGATTATCACATCCATACGAACTGGAGCGCAGATATCTCGAAAAATGGTCCTGTTTTTGAAGATTATATTAAGATTGCTGAAGCAAATGAAATTAACATCTGTTTTCTTGATCATTATGAACTGTATTACATAGAACAAGACAAAACAAACCCGTTTTACGATAGCAAAATCGACGATTACCTTGAAGAGATAGACGAGTTAAAAGAAACTTATAATTTCATCCTTAGCGGTCTCGAAGTAGAATATTACCGAGATCGGGAAATAGAATTAATGGAATTTATGGACGATTACGGTAAAGAATTGGATTTTATTGGTGGAACAATCCACGAGTGGATTTATCGCTATCCGATAACATCAAGAGAAAAATTATTACAATTGTTAGAAAAGATACCAATGAAGCAAGTTATAGACGACTACTTTGAAATTAGCGAGATGATGATAAAATCTAAAATATTTAAAAATGTATGTCATATAGACACGATCTACCGATATATCAACGATAACGACATAAAAGTTTTGGACGATTGCAACACTTCGGAAGATCGGATATTAGATCTTGGCCGTTTGTGTATAAAGAACAAAATTCACATTGAATATAATCTATCTGGTTTAAAATTTCCAATTAATCGACCTTTTCCTTCTAAAGAAATTGTACATCAATTAAAATCAGAACGAGCGAAATTTTTTGTTGGGTCAGACTCGCATTCAGTTAAGTACTTTCAAGAACAAATTCCTAAGGTAAAGAAAGCGTACCAATTTTTAGGGTTAAACAAATAAAACACACAATAATTATGAAATCAAAAAATATATTTAACAAGCTCAATAATTGGGATCAGAAGATTATTTTAAAATATAACGGTATTGGAGGCATATTATTTACTAATTTTCTAAAAATTGTATCATTTTTTGGAAGAGAGACTTTATGGATCATTCTAATGGTGTTTTACTTATTCATTTGGTACGCACCATTTTTGTTTTCAAATATTTCTACAATATTTTTACTTGGTGTAATCATAATTGCTCCATTAAAAAAGAGTTTTGATAGAGAAAGGCCTTTTGAAACGCTAAAAGATATAAATGTTCTAGAGCGAAAACCAACTTCAAGGAGTTTTCCTTCTTGGCACGCTTATAATGTTATTTCTCAAGGATTGTTATGTGCTTATTTGTTAAACTCAATAGCGATAACCATTATTGTCTCTATTTTTGCTGTGATTGTTTCTTTTTCCAGGATTCAATTAGGTGTACATTACCCTAGTGATGTAATTTTCGGTTTTTTTATTGGGATTATTGGTTTTTTATTAGCTGTAATTATTGTAGCACCTATCTTGTTGAGAATAATTACTTTTTTTGAGCAATTTTTTGGAGGTACTGTTCATTATCACATACTTAATCCCTTGCTATTTGAAAACATATTGTATTTAATTTTAGTTATTGGGATAGTTACATTAGTTATTCTTGTTGCCATTTACAAAAGAATTAAAGAAATTTTTGAGAGTATTAAATAAATAGAACCTCTCTTTGTCGGTCTAAAGCAAGTTACAATAAATCAATTCTAATGAAAGGTCTAAAGGTTTAATTTACGTTTTTTTTCAAATAATTGTTTCAATTCATTTAAAACGGTTGATCTTGAATCTCCTGGGCTTTCTGACGCCAAATTAGGGTTGGCAATTCCAATTGGAATTCCGCTTTGAGCCATTTGAAACGCTCCGCTTTCAATTGCGCGTAATCTGTTATCTAATTCAGCTAATTGTTTGGAAAGGCTTTCAGATAAGCGAATAACCGCGTTCATAGTTTCTTCTAAAGTTTTTCCTAGACCTTCAACCTTTTTTAAAGTTGGGTTTGTTAACGAGTCTGTCGATTTCATTACTTCTTTGATGTATTTAGAAAACTTAGGTTCGGTAGAGATTAATGAAAAGATGGAAGTTAAATAAGCTTCATAATCGAATCCGTACTGAGTTAATAACTGATTAAGGTTTTCTTTTAGAAGTTCGATCTTAAGTAATGTCTCGGGGTCGTGTTTTAAATCCGGGTCGCATTTGTGTATGTATATTAAAGTAAAAGGTTCTTCTTCTATAAGGGCTAAAATTTTAAGAATTTGTTCAAAATACTCAAAAGATTCTATGAACCTATTAGAGTCTTGGACGTCAATAACATAGATCAATAAATCAAGATTTAAAAAATATTGTTCTGGATTTTTTAAATATTGTTCTCGATATTTTATTTGACCCCCCATATCCCAGACATAAAGATCCACATCAGAATTTTCGGTTTTAAAATAACGACGATCTACACCTTTAGTTGGCTTTAAGTTAGCTAAATCGTTAATACCTAACCGACCTCCAAACTTGTTCAAAATCGCCGTCTTTCCTGCATTGTCTAACCCAATTATTATTACTTTCTGCGCTGCTTTTTCGAAACTATATTCTTCATCTACGACGCTGGTAATTATAGAACCAATAACAATTGCTTTTTTTAAGCTATCTTCAAGTTCGGGGTATTTCTCTTTAAGTACCACGATTTTTTCATTTAATTCGTCTTGGATTTCAGCGGCTTTAATAGGGTCTTTTGTTGAACCAATAATATTTAAACTTTCAAAGGGATTTTCCTTGTCTAATTTGGAAGCTTCTTCGATATTAGATATATCTAAAATATCTTTTAGAACCTTAGCTTCGCTTTTTGTAAGAAATTTATAAGAGTATATTGGTAATTTTTTTATTTCTTCAATGGTTTTGAGTTTACCAATTTTAACTACTTTTGAGTCTAGAAATTTCGAGAAGATATTTAATACTTTTGAGATATCGGACGACATTTCGCTAATAATTTGTATTAATTTGTAATTATTTATTAAACTTTGATGTAATATAATTATTAATTTTTAAACTTATAAGATAAAAGTTAAATAGACTAAATTAAATTAGATCAAGATTTAAATATATAGTTTATTTTAAATACTATACTGAAATTGAATGATCCAAATATTTGCATTTAATTTAAACGGATGATATGCCACCAAAATTTAAAGAAAGAGGAAATTTTGACAAGATGGAAGAAGAGTTTTGCTGCGACTCTCCAAAAATCAGTGAGGAACTTGGGTTCTATGTCTGTTTGAATTGTGGTTTGGTGTATGATAGAATTCTTGACGATTCACCTCGAAGAGCTTTCACGCAAGAAGAAATCCAAAAAAGGAAGAGTAACGAAAGAGTTTATAGTCCTATAGGCCCACGAACGATTATAAGGGGTAGTAGAGACGCACGGGGGATTTTGTTAAGCCCAAAATACAAATCTAAATTCAATAGACTGGCAAAAATTCATAGATCCTTAACTACTAGCTACGAGAGAAATTTATGGATTGCGTTACCTAACTTACAAAGGTTACAAAAAAGATTAGGTATTTCAGATACCATAGCTGAGGATGCGCTAAGAATTTATACACAAACCGTAAAGAAAAAGTTAACAATGGGGAGAAGTATAGATACTCTACTCGCTGCTTCAATATTTTGCGCATTAAGAGTGCATGGCATCCCTAGAACTGTGGAAGAAATTACAAAAGTCGCACAAATACCGAAAAAGAAAGTGATTAAGAGCTATAGATTAATATTAATGGAAATTTTACCAAAATTAAATCTGAAGGTGCAACATTTTACCCCTGATAGATATGTGGATAGATTTAACTCCGAATTGAAGCTATCTATGCAATGTAGGAATATAGCTGTCAAAATTATAGAAACTGCCACTGAAAACGGTTTTAATTCTGCGGGAAAAGACCCAAAAGGGATAGCCGCTGCGGCTCTTTATATTGGATCTAGGAGTTGTAATGAAAACCGCACTCAGAAAGAAATTAGCAAGTTAGCGAGGGTCACAGAAGTTACATTGAGGATGCGCGTAAAAGATCTCATGAAATTTGCAAGAAGTACAATAACTAGTAGTTTTTAAATTTCAATTAACTGTTTTTCTTCTTCAAATAGTGGTAATAATTCTAACATTTCTCTTATATTTGGAAAATATTTATCTAGATTATGCGAAATCACATCTAGGTAAATCTCTATGAGAGTAATATGAAATGTATCTTCTACTAATTGCTTACTTAAACCTAATGAGTCAAGAAAGCCTTTAACTTTTGTTTTTATTTCCTTAATCGGCTCGTTTGCTTTTAGAAGGGACAATCCCTGTAAAAGAATTAATAGCGAACTGGTTCTAAGGTCTTTTCTTTTTGACATTGTTTTTGCTAATTCGAGATATTGCAGACCCGCCTTTTTAAATGAGTTACTTTCGAGAGATATAATTACATCTTTGTAATATCTCTTTTTCATTACGCTACGTTTCTTTAAAAATTCTTTTTGTTCTCTCCTAGTGTCTCCCATTTTTTGCAGCAATTTACCCATTCTTTGATCCATTTCTATATTAAGTAGTTTTTTTTCGCCTACTTCTTTCCGCGTTAATTTTACCTCTTTTACTCCTCGTTCTTCTTTTTCGGGTCGAAGAGATTCAAGTAATAAGATCTCAGAGTCAAAAAGAGTTAATTTATCTATTAAAAGGTCTAAACATAAATCTATTAGTTCTAAAATGTTATTATCTAACGCTGAAAGAAGCTCTTTTGTGATTTGTATCTCCGGCATATCTTCAAGGTCGTATTCTTTATGTTTCACTAGTTTATCATTTAAATAGGCTTTAGCTAATGACGCGCCCTTTGTTTTTACCATTAAAATCGTGCTTAATATCAAACTTATTGAAGCTTGCTTATAAAAACTTTTTTCCAGCAATTTCGGAATTGTATCACTATATTCATTTAGGGCTACTTGAAATTTTTTGTTTGAAAGATCCTCTAAAGCTAATTTCCAATATTGATCTCTCATTAGCTTTCTTCTTGCAACATCTTTCCTTTCTTTCCTTATAATTTTAGCTAACTCGTTAATTTTCTCTTTTACTTTCTCCATTTCAATAATTTGTTTTTTTAAATCTTCATGTTCACTAATCATTTTATGTGACTTGCCTAAGCTATCAGAAATTAGGAGGATTTCTTCTTCAAATAACGGTAAATTTTCCATAAACTGTATTGATTCATTCAACACAACAGAATCGCTTAATTTCTCGATATCTATAAGGTATTCAACCAAAGATACTGGAAAAGTTTCAGTAAATGATTTTTCTAAACTCGATAAACTAGTTTTTGTGCGTATTAGTATTTTGTTAATATCTTCAATTTTATTTTGTTTGATAAGCAATAAAAAAAGTACTGCTAAAGAAACGCCAGCTAGATTAAATTTTTTTATTCTAATTAAATGATCTATGCTTTCTTTATATTTCTCTATGGCATTATCTAAATCTTGCATATTCAAATACTCTAACGCGTCAATATAATAGGCTCTTTTAAAGGCTTTTCTCTGCCTGAATTCCCTTTCCTTGTCATGGAGCGCCTCTCTTGCTTTGCTCTGAATTATCGAGAGTCTTTCTTTTAAAACCTCCCCTTCAAAAGATTCTTCGGCTTTCTTAACAATGATGGCGCTTTTTTGAGCCTCGAGATTTTCGATTTTCTTATTAAGTTCAGCTTTAAGCCATTTATCGTCGATTTTATCGTTAATAGCATGAGCAGAAGATAAATCGCCTAATGTTATATATATTTCTGTAATCCTCTTATAAATATTATTGAAGCTCAATTCCGGTTTTTCAATATATGCTAACGAAATATCTTTAGCTTTTTTAATTAAATTCAGTGAAGCTTCGATGGCAAATTTATCTTCACCACTTTTGATAATTTTTAGTCCTTCGGCTTTTATTGATTCTATAAAGATTTTACTAATTTCCTTAGATTGCTCGTATAACATTTGTTCTCTAATAATTGAGATAAAAAGTTCAAAGATTTTCTCGTTTTCTTCGTAATCTCGTTCCTCTACAATCTCATTTAACTTTTCTATGATAATAGCAAGTTTATTCTTTAAATATTCCTTTTTTGTTTTCTTTGATAATTCGCGATAGACTTTAAAAAATTGATCAAAAATTTTACCGATTAAGAGGATATCTAAGTTTTTTTTTAACATTTGATTTTGAATATCTTTCCTAGCAATTCGTTTGAAAAAATCTGCTTGGGTTTTCACCAGATTAGCGGCTTTTGGATAATCATTATTTTCAATTAATAAATTAGTTTCTTGAATTATTAGGGTGTTAATTTCTGTAAAAATTTCTAACTCCTTTTCTATGAAACCGTTTAGAATTTCCACACCTTTCTCAATATTTTCTTCTATTTTCTTCTTTATTAATTCCTTATTTTCATCTTCAACTTTAGAGCTTAATTTCGTTAATTTTTTCTTTACCGATAAGGAATTTAACTTATTAATTAAAATTGTAGCGTTGCCAAAATCAAGATTGTCTAAAAATAATTTAATTAAATTTTCTAATTGAGCGTCTACATTTGATTTTTTAACGTTATAAGTTTCCCAAAGATTTTCGATCTCATCATAAGATTGCTTTGCAAAAAACCTCTTTTCTTCCTTAAGCTGTTGTTTTAATAATGTTATTAAGACTTCAGTTAACTTAGAAGTAAATTTTTCTAATTCGTCAAATAGGCCTTCTTGTTGATATTCGGAGACTGCATTATATAATTGATTGCGGACAGCGAAATATTTATTTTCTTTAATTAAATAATCTGCCATTGCAATAATTTTTTGAGGAATTTCACTTAGGATAAGAAGAGCTTTTTCGTGGGGGAGACTATTTATAATGTTGAACGCATTTTCAACTTTACAAGCAGAAATCCAAGAAGTAATTGCTAAAATAAATGATTCGTCCCGCAAATCGTTATCTTTGAGTTCTATTGACGACCATTGAGCCGCTGCCAAGTACTGCCTTGCCGCAAGATCGTATTGTCTTTTATTAAATAATTTATTACCTTCTAAAACCATACTATCTGCATATAACTTCTTGAAGTTTTCCGATTTTCTTTTATCTACATTATGTAAAATTTGTGAAGCATCTAAATATAACTTAACTTTTGAATAGAGAAAAGCTGCTTGCTCGCACATTATGTAAAATTCCTCTTTATTTAAGATATCAGCAATTATCGCAGCTTTTTTAATGGCTTGGGCAGCAAAAAAATATAATTCGGGTTTGAATTCTTTTTCTGCTTTTTTGAAAAAAATATTTGCTAGCTGGATATAAATGGGAAACCTCATCCACGCGTTTTCTATATTGAGGGGTGTATCGCCAGAGATCATTGCTACGCACAAACATTGCAAAACCTGGTAAAACTCCGCTGGAGGAAGATTAACAAATGCTTCTATGTCAAGATATTTGAACCAGAGCCTTTCTAACAATTCATTTATAGATAAAGGGAAAATTCCTTGTTGATCGTAGTACATCAAAACAATGGGGATATTTCTTTTAACAGATTTAACAATAGGTAATATAATATCGAAATACTCAAATTCTTCATTATTTAAGGGATTTAAGAAATATATGATTCCGTCCACAGTAGGAATGATTTCATCAAAATCTGCGTTAATAACATCGGTTATTGCGACTACTTCTAAATCGCAAATATCATCGAAGGCTTTTACTTCCTTATAACATTCCAAATACGCTCCTTTATTTTCACCCTCTTCTCCGAATGCTCTAAGAGCGTAAAAAGAAATAGCTTCTCCATCTAAACCCAATAAGAGAATTTTAAAGATGTAACGCATGGGATTAATCTAAAGATGTTATTTTATAATTAAAAACTAATATAATTATAAATGTTTTTACTTATTATATTCTTACTTTTTTCAAATCAAACTTTTAAGACTATTAAAATTATAAAAAAGTTAAAAAATTTTGAACTTTTTCTTTATTTAATATAGTTTCAATTGAACAATTATACCATTTTTTTTACATGGGGATATTTCTTGGATTATTTAGAACGGAATTATGGCATTGTGAAAGAGCGAATGATTTATCAAATGGAAAATTCGCTCGCTTTAGGAAGAAAGCTAATTGATAGTGAATTAGATACGGGAATTTTGAATTTTATTGTACGACCGATCGTCAAAGCGTTTTACGATTATTGGGCACAACACGACGCGAGAAAGGGTACATTAAAACAAATAAATATCACACTAGAGGCGGTAAAGAAATTATTATTGAACAGTAATTCTGAAGAAAGTTTTAATAAAATTGTCGAAGAAAATTTTCCTAATTTTTTAAAATATGATCAAGTTACTTATCAATGTAGCAAACATCATAAAAACTATGAGAAGTTAAAAAATAATTCAAAAGACACCTTCATCAATTATCTAAAAGAAGTTAAAACTTTTTTGGAAGTTAAAGAGGATGTAAAAGATTATGGAGACCTCTGTAGAGCTGCATTTAAAACAAAAGAAGTAGCAAGTAGTAATTTAATGAAGCAATTAGACCTTACTGAAAATGGAATTAAAATTATTGAAGACGATCCATCTATTCTTTCGGCACCAGCTGGTAAAAAAATCATTATTAAAGCGCTAAGAAAAGGGTTTGAATTAACAAAGAATGAATTTATTGAAGGTATAGCCGATACTTACATCGAATGATAATTAAAGTATTAACATCGTTGGAGATTTAATCATGAATTATATCCAAAGGAATTATAATATAATAGAACAAAGAATGGTAGCACAAACTGACACAAGTCTTAATATTGGAAGAGATTTAATTGATTCAGAATTAAACATGGGATTATTGAATTTTATAATAAAACCTATTGTAAAATCTTTTTATAAGTATTGGAGCGATAATGAAGCCCGCGTAGGCACATTGAAACAGATAAAAATCACGCTAGATTCTGCCAAATTACTTGTAGAAAATGGAAACATCTCCAAAGAAAAATTTGACGATGTTATTAATAGAAATTTTCCAAGCTACTTAAAAAACGATCAGACTGATAGGCAGTGTAAAAAAAATCATAAAAACTATCAAAAATTAAAAGACATTACAAAAAAATTATTTATTTCGCAATTAGAGGAGTGTATATTATTTTTGGGTATAAGAGACCCAAATGTTAATAATTACAGCGAATTATCGATAGCTACTTTTAAAACTAAAGAAATAGCGCTTCAAGCTCTAATGCGTCAACTAGATTATAACGAGGAAGGTATTGCTGTCGTAGAACAAGACGAGAATATCATAGATGTTCCCGCAGGAAGGAGTATTATTGTAAATGTACTACGCAAGGGCTTTGAAGCTACAAAAAAAAAATTAATTGAGGAACTAGATCTTATTTTTTATAAAAAATTGCCTATATAATTTATTTTACATTTATTAGTATTAAAGTGCGATTAGGATGAGCGTTGATCCCGCTAACAAGGCGCCAAAATTTTGCTTAAGATCGATATTTATGAACATTCTCATAACAGTTTTTATTATTATGAGTTATATATATATCTCGGAAATTTATGGTTCAATTTCCACACCCTATATTGGAATTAATGAGTTTTCAATAATTTTTGGGTTGCTGTTATTAATTTTTACATTTTTTTCGATAATAGCTGGTCCAATTCAGGCGTTTATAGCGGGATTTTTAGGTGAACTCCTATACCAATTCGCGTTTTATAATGATATTTACTTAGATTGGTGTCTTGTTGTGGCTATTTATGGTTTAATAGCTGGTTTATATAAATATAAGCCGTTGAAATATCATAAAGGTATGGCTGTTTATTACACTTTTTTGTTATTAGTAATCAATTCTTTTCTTGTGATGTTTTTAATTATCGTATTCCAACTTTCATTATATTCCAGTCCTTTAGAATTGGAAACTATTATTATTAATTTTGGGTTTAAATTTTTCTTGCAAACGCTTATTTCAACCATTTTTTTAATACCTATTCTTTTAATTATTTACGACAAAATTTTAGCTTCAAAGGAAAGACACCTATATTATTTACTCTTAACACATCACCCCGTTGAAGCAAGCGACCATACATTTTTTTTTCAATTTGGAAGGACAAAAATATATTTATGTTCAAGATGCTCAGGAATGATAATAGGAATAGTTATGTCTGTTTTTTTTACGCACTTAACTGAATTGATAATTAACGCTCAATTTAGCGCAGAGATTGCTTTGCTTATAATTATCGTCTTTCCAATACCTGGAATGATAGATTGGGGGACTCAGAAGCTCTTATTTAGGAAAAGCACTACGGAATCTCGGTTGCTTACGGGGTTTATTATCGGAGTTGCACTACATTTCATGTCGTTTACAAAAACGTATTATTTCTTGACACTAATTATTGTAACGATTTATTTTGTTATACTTTTCCTTTTAATTTTTTTTGGTCAGAAAAAGCTATTTAGAGAATTAAAAAAAGAATTAAACCCATTATCGCCAGAAGACCTCGATAATGATCAGGATAAATGAGAAAATAAAATGAATTATATTTTCATACATGGCCTTGAATCTTCGGGCAAAGGCTTTAAAGGAGTGTATTTAAAAAAATTAATTCCAGAAATTCTTACTCCTGATTTTATTGAATTTGACCAAAAAAAATCAATTAAAGACCTTCTTGAAAAGAGAATGGCTCAGTTAAAATCAATTTTAAGAGAAAAAGACTTATGGGTATTAATAGGTTCAAGTTTTGGAGGTCTAATGGGTGCATTATATACGCTTCAAAACCCCAAAAAGGTTAGAAAATTGATATTATTAGCGCCATATCTAGAGCCATCAGTGTTGGAGTTAGAAAAATACAATCCGGTGGATGTGCCTGTTATAGCTTATCACGGTAAAAATGACAATGTAGTACAATTTAAAACTTCTCGCGAACAAGCTTACAAATTATTTACTAATATAGAATATAACTCGACCAATGACGATCATTCACTTCAAAAAACAGTAAAAGAATTAGATTGGATATATTTAATTTCATAATTAATTTTACAAAATTATTTAGAAGAAGTGAAAATTTCAATATATTAAATAGGATTTTTTAAAAACTGGACTCCAATTTTTTTATATTCACATTCTTACTTCTATTAATTAACTATTTATTTTTCAATTATAATTAGGTATTAACAATGTGGCTACACAGAGCGTTGGTCTGTTATGATAATCAGAAGTTCTGCGTTAATTTATCCACTTTTACTACATTAAAAAATGTTTATTTACTAAAGATTGGAAAAATAAATTAATTATTTTCAAAAATTAATAAAATTAAATAAAATTATTAAATGTATAAGCGTGAAGTTAAATGGATAAAACGTTATTCGTCTGCCGTTCTTGCGGGTATGGTTTTCCAAAGGAGTTATCTGAACTTATAGATAATAAAGTACAAGTTTACTGCGAAATGTGCGGAACGCCTTTCTCTTTGGCGGGAATAAGATTTAAACAAGCTTCTGTAAAAAAATCAGAAAAATCGATTCCTATACTTTCCAGGTCTTCAATTAGGGGCAAGAGAAAATCTAAACTTGATAAAGCAATAAAAAAATTAAATAAATTTGATATTATTCCAATTGTTATCTTTTCAATCTTAGTTATAATTTTAAATTTAATCTTTATATTTGCTGGAATTAATCAATTAATTAGTTCTTATTTAATTGTAGGTAGTGGCGTATTAATTATTATATATGACTCAAAGTATATTTCCCCAAAAATTAAATCGGATAGTTATGATGACATTGCATTAGATGCAATTTGTTATGGGATCTTAGGTTGTATTATTTACGGCACTGGTGCAATACTTTTGATTAAAGGGATATTGATTTTTATATACTCAATTCAAAACCACGAAAGCAACAATCATAAAGCTTATAATTTTGGTCTTAAACTAAAAAATTCAATAAACAATTTTTCAGCAAAAGCAGGTTTCGTAATCGTATTACTTGTGCTTTATGGAACATTCTCTGGTCGTATTGATGTTTTCTTCTTAAGATTCCAAGAAGAACTTCTTAATTTCAGTAATTTGCCACTTTTAGTTATAATAGGTATATTATCTGCAATCGCAGCAATTATTATAATACCTATTAGTGTCTTAATAATAGATTTAAAGTTAAGGGCTAAAATTCACGAGAAGCGAGAGTTTACAGGTCGTGACGCGCTTCAAACATTCATTTTGGGAGCAATAGGTACTGCTTTCTTGAATATAGGGATCTTTATTTTGTTAAAGTCGATTTTATTGTTTTTGCTTTTTGTAGGAAAACCAATCGATTTAATTGAAAAACCTAAATTAAAAGGAGAAGAAATTGAAATCATTCCAGCTCAAAAAGTAGAACCAATAGAAGCAGTTGTTAAAAAAGAAGAGCTACAATTGGTAGAAACAGATAATGTACCCCCAGAACCGAAACTTCAGGCAATTAGTGCTAAAAAAGAGCTTCCGTCAGAAGAAGAGGAAGAAGTTAAAGTTATTGAGGAGGCACATAAAAAAGAAAAAGTTGAAGAATTACCTCCCAAATTAAAAGAAATAAAAAAGAAAGAGAAAGAAATTAAATTAAGACTTCACGAGTCGCTTTTACCGGTAAAAAACGAGAAGGATAGGAAGGTAGTAAAGGAGTACTTTTCAAAAATATTTAATATCATCTCCAAAGATTTGAGAAAACAAATATTAGAACTTGAAATACCTAAAAAACAACGAAAAGAAATATTAAAAGAATTAGCTTTCTTAGCTGAGGAGGAACAACTGAAGTACATCGGAGCGTTGAGAAATTTATACGAGACTATTCCAAAGAAATTGATCGAGAGAATACGTAAGCTTCAAAACGTTAAACCACAGTATTATGATAAAATAGTGGAAGAGTTGAAATATTTGGATAGCGAGGAACAAATAGAATTTGTAATATTTTTAGAGAAAAACGCCTAATAATTAAAAAAAGACTTTCTTAAAAAATGTCGCTTGAAAAAAGAAGAGAAACTGGAGAAAAAAGAAAAATGAAAGAGTTAGAAGCAAGTTCATTTAGGCGTTTAAATTTCGCTCCTTTACAAGATGTTAAAACAGTAAAAAAACCAAAAATAGCAGAACAAGAAAAGTTAATCGAGGAATTAACTGAAGTAGAGAAGGATGTTTTAGAAATAGCCAAAATAATTTTAAAATTAAAAAGATACGACGCTGATTTTGATATCGAAGTCGCTTCTGAAGCAGAATTGCAGAAATTTCCCATAATTGAAAAGTTATACGCAAAGAGCATAGCAAAACTTGCGTATAAGAAAGGTTATAGCAAAGAAGAAATATTCTTGGCTATTAGAAGTTTAGAAGAAAAGAGTTGGATTGTAACCAACGAAAGAAGAACCAAGTTAGAGATTCTAAATAACGAGAAACTATCAAAAATTCTTAACTTCATAAAAAATAATCCCGGAGTTCACGCTAGAGATGGGAAAATCGAAGAAGAATTAAGCATTACAAGAACCCCATTTTTAAAACATATAATGACATTAGAACGATTTAAACTTATTAGATCAAAAAAAATAGGAAAATCTTTGCATTATTTCTTGGTTGATGTTCCCGAGGATTACGATAAGTATAAGGTGATATTTTTAAACCCCTTAATCCCAAAATTAATTGAGGAAATTTTTAAAGATGAGAGTATTGCCATTTCAAAAATAGGAGAAATTCTTGATGTTTATTCTGGAACAATTCAATATCACATGAAAAAGTTAAAAGATTTGGATTTAATAAAGTCTATTAAGAATAAACAAAATCAAAAAATACATTTGGTTAATATTGAACTACTCAAAGAGTTTAACGAGTTTTTCAAAGAACCTAACTTTTCTAAATTATTACAAGGTTTATGACTTTGTTTAAACTAAAGTGTGTTGTATTTTTGGAAGGGTTTTTATTAAAATTTTAATTGCGTTATCAACCCCAACCACCATATCAGGATGAATTTCGTTTGAATTAAGTAGATCAAACTGAGGATGGCCTGGTAAATCTGATACTGAAAGAATTGAAGCTGTTTTTAAGTTATAGAGTTGACCTAGCAAAAATAAAATCGAAGATTCCATATCGATTGCTTTGATATTGATTGATTTTAATGCTCGCATAAAATCAAATGTTTCACAAAATAACGCATCTGTCGTCCAAAGAAGTACTTCTTTTGCTTTTTTAGGATTAAAAGCACGAGATTCTTTGATTAATAAATCCTTTAAAATTTCATTTGGTTTTGAAATAAAAATAGTGTGATTTCCTGCAATTACATTTTGAAAAGTAGATAAAGGATTACTTATTGATTCCAGTTGATTTAATAACGTTTGATTAGCTCTAATATATTGAGGGGTCGTTCCATCATCGCAGTAAGCCAATTTTGGGACCACAACATCGCCAATATCAATACCGGTATTCTCTCCATAAATACCTCCGCAAAAATCCACTCTAACAATAATTTTTGCTTTAGAACGTTTCAAACTTTCTATTGTAAGCGCTGCGTTTGGACATCCTACTTGAGAACGAATTACACTTACTCTAATTCCGTTTAATATTCCATTGTAAACTTTACCATGAACAACCTTATTTTGTAACTTATTAACTAACTTTTTCATTACTATCTTAACTGCGGGCATTATAACAATCTCATTAATGTTTGAAGAGCTAGTTTCTAATATCATTCTCACTATCTTGTCATCAACGCTGATGAATTTCAACCCCAAATTTAGCATTTGGCTTTTTATTTTATTTAACATTTTAGTTCGAAAAAATTTAAATCCATTTTCAATTATATTTTATATTTCGCTTGGTAATTTTTCTTAAAAATTATATTTGTTAAAGAAATTGTTAATACTCAAAATGTTTAAATATTTAAATATGCGTTTGTGAAATATTCAATTCTGTTAAAATAATATTGTAAGTGAAATAAATTGGTGATTATAAGAAGTAAAATAATTTTTATAGTAATTTTTATAACCTGCTTGATTGGTGGAATTGCCCTTGCGATATATGGATATAGGATATTGGCGCAATGGAATGTAAGTGGCATGCTTTATTTTGCTGGTGGTATAATAATTATAATCTTCACCGTGATTGTTGGCATTTATGCTTTTGTAAGATTGCGTAGAGAATGGTGGTAACTAACTGGGTAATTCAGCTTCATTTAGGAAGCCTCTTGATTATCGAATAACTATTAGACCAATTAAGGAAAGATTTGAACATAGACGATCATTTTGCACAGTTGAAGGATTTATCGGATAAAATGGATTAATTAGAGACAGCTTGGAAAATTTCTCTTTTTACATGTTCCTTGTGCGGCTCTCGAACGAGCGACATGCCCTTTAATACACATTTTAAACGGTGGTTTTGCGTTAATTCTTATAAAGAGAATCACGAGTTCTATGAAAACAAGGCAAGAGAAGGAAGAATATGGAACGCCGAAGATGCTTATCGAACACCATCTACTAAATGGTATCCTTAGTAAAGGTACACACAGTCGAGTGTAACTGATTGGATATCTATATCCGAGAAAATAGAATTTAAATTTTTTTTTAATTATATTTTATAAGTCGCTTGCTAATTACTAAGCTACTTATATTTCTAAATAATAATTTTTAATATCTTAAGTAAATACATTTACCTATAATTATAAACTACTAAAATTCGAAGAAATAATAGTGGCACTCAGATATGAAAAACCAATACATTGTTAATAATAAAATTACAAACGATTTTGTTGAAAAATACACAAAAACGACATATCGTATAATAGGTAGGAATAAGCACACTGCAATTAAACCTTGTCATTGGTTAGAACAAAAATTATTAACAGGTAGAGATAATCGAAATTGTTATAAAGGAGTTTTTGGAATTCAAAGCCACAGATGTTTACAAAATACTCCTTCTATGCCGTTCTGCAACCATCAATGCGTATTTTGTTGGAGAGACATTGAATTAGGAAGTTTGGGCAGTGAATTTATTGTTGAGCCGGACGAACCAAAAGATCTAGTTGATGAAATGATCCGCCACCAGCGTGATATTATAAAAAATCATTTGCCGTTAAGAAGATATCTTGAAAATTACGAAATTATGGTGGACACGCTCAATTTTATGTTATCGAATGATGATAATTATAATATAAATTCACTTTCCAGAAACCTTCATGTAAGTAAAAACAAGGTTGACCGCGCTGTTAATTTACTAAAAAATCAAAAATTTATTACGGCTACAGATGATTCTTTGAAAAATTATAGAGTCGAGAAAGAGATTTCCTGCTGTATTGATTCACGAGATGAAATAATAAAGTTATTCAATTTAGCATTAACGACTCCTGATGAGATAATGCAAGTTCATGGCGAAGCCATGAATCCAAATCACGCCGCAATATCACTTGATGGTGAACCGCTATTATATCCCAAAATAGGCGGATTGGTTGAAGAATTCCGGAATCGCAACATGACGTCATTTATTGTAACTAACGGAACGCTACCAGAAATGATTGAAAGTTTAAATTCATTACCTTCCCAACTGTATATAACCTTACCTGCACCAAACGAGACGGTGTATAAAAAAGTTTGCCGCCCTATGATTAAAAATGGGTGGGGTAAAATATTAGACACCTTAGATTTAGTTGAAAGTTTATCTTGTAGAAGCTTAGTAAGAATAACAGCTGTAAAAAACTTAAATTTATCTGAAAATTACATAAAGGACTATATTAAATTAATTGATAAAGCTAATCCAAATTTTTTTGAAATAAAAGGATTTACATTACAAGCAAAAGCGCTCATGATCAACGAAAGGCTAAAAAGCGATAAAAAACTCCAATATTACTTCCCAGAATATGAATATTTAGAAGAATTAGCTCTAAAATTCGAAGAGATTGGAAATTTTCCTTTAATATACACAAATAAGGCAAGTAGGGACTTTTTGTTTGCCGTAAATTGGGATAAAGACAAAGACCCAAAAATAACAACTCTATAATAACGTAAAAAAGAGTTTTAAAACTTAATTTTCTAGGTGTGTATTTATAGTGCGTTTCAATTTGTCTAAATTTGTTTTCTTTAACGCAGAGAATTCTAAATAGGGCGTTTTAGAGCGATCGTTAGAGATTTTCTCGTTTACATGAATTAAATTTAGTCCATATTCCTTAGCGGTATTAATAAATAAAGAGATTATTCTCTTCTTATCAAAAACTGAGATTTTATCGATTTTATTCAAGATAACTAAAAGAGGGATGTCAAATTCTTTTAAAAATTTAATTAATTCAAATGTTAACGGAATTGTAATTTGACTTTGAAAGTGATATTTTTTTAACTCATCTTCAATTCTTAAAATGCTTACTATTACTAAACCAAAAAAGTATTTGTTATGATGCTTTTCGATGTGAACAACTAATTGCTTCTTTATATGTTCCTCTCTGCGTCGGCTAGGACTTTTCATATAACCAAAACCAGGCAAATCTAAAATGTCGTACGGCATTTGAGGTATCTTTATAGCCTTAATTAGTAAAGTGCTTCCTGGCCGTTTGCCAGTTTTTCCTTTGAACTTTCTCGGATTTGGAAGCAAAAGTTTGGTAACTGAGCTCTTTCCTACATTACTATTCCCAATAATTAAAAGAGAGGGTTTATCTGCCATGATTGTTACCCATTATTTATTATAAATATATTGAAGAATTCTATATATCAAGAAATTCGTCTTTTAGAAAATCTGTGTACATTTTTTTCTTTTCTTCTTCTTTTAGAATAGGCCTTGTACTGATAGGTTCTCCAACTTTTTCTAAAATTTCTCTGATGCCTTTTATTCCAATATTAATTTTGAATTTACCTCCTTTCATATATTTTACAACTTGCTTATCATTTAGAGTAAGTCTCAAAATGTAACCTAGTCCAAAATAGAATTGATTTTCCGGGATGGGATCAATGGGGCTTTTGCTCGTAACTTCTTTCAGCATATCATAAAGCAACGCTTTACTCACGAAACTATCTTCTGCTTGATAAACTAAATAATAAAGAGAGTGGTACCAAATTTTATCGCGTTTATTCTTAACACGCTCTAAAAATTTTTCTGGAGTTATAATTTCCTTCGCTTTTTCTTTTTTCCGCTCTATAAGTTCTAGTTTGATACGTTCTTCTAATTCTGAAGATACACCTCTGCTAACGGGAGTTTGGAGAATATTTTCCCCCGTTACTTGGCTATCTTCTTGTTTTACTGTTTCTATAGCTTTTTGCATATCCTGAAGCTCATCAAAATCGATTTCTTCAAGATCAGAGAAATCGCTAATCATTGCTTCCTTTTGTGCTAAGTAATCTTCGCGTTCATTTGTTTGGAGCTCAGATCTAATTAAATCAAGTTCTTTTGATATTCCCTCTTCAATAGCTTCTTCGTTTTCTAAGGACTCAAGTTCTTTAACTTTTGCTATTGCTTCTTGCATTTCTTTTAATTCGTCGAGGTCTAGATCTTCCAAATCAGAAAAGTCAGTTTCGAGATTTTTCATATCTGATAAATAGGTTTCTAAATCATCTTGGTCTTGTGTTGACTCTTGTTTATCATCATTGCTTTTTTCTTCGTTCTGCTTTTCTTGATCTTCGGTCATTTAGATCACATCCAATCTAATTAATTCTCAAAATACCTATAATATTAATAATAACCTTTAATTCTTTAAATGTTAAGATTTGTATATATAAATAATTTGAAACATTTTATTAATAATAATTAAATAAAGACATATTTTCACATAATATTATGTCAAACGAAGAAAAAGAGTATAAATTTAAAATTACGGTAATAGGTAATGGTGGCGTCGGAAAAACAACTTTAGTTAAAAAGTATACTACTGGATCATTTCAAAAGGATTATATCGCTACTCTAGGCGCTCAGTTCTCAAAATACGAAGAGATTATAGAAGGGAACCAAATTAGTTTATTCATATGGGATATTGCAGGTCAAGATGTTTTTGAAACAATGCGTAGTAAGTTTTATAATGGAAGTAGTGCTGCAATTATAGTGTTTTCTCACGCACCAGAAGAAATAACGAGTTTTAATCACGTTGATAAATGGCTTAAAGAACTTAATGAATATTGTGGAAATATTCCAATTGCATTATTTGGAAATAAGATCGATTTAATTGATGAGAAAGATTTAGCTCTAAACGAGGATAAATTAAATTCTGATTTCAACGTTGGAAAATATTCGAAGGATCATAAATTCATTGGATATTTTAAAACAAGCGCTTTAACAGGTCAAGGTGTTATTGAAGCATTTCAAAAGTTAGTTAGAGACCTTTACTTTAAAACTACTATATAATTTAAATTCCCTTATTTTTTTATTCAACAAATCTATACTCTTGAACACTGAAGCAACGTATTAATATTTCTTTTTGTGAAGATTTAAAAAATTCAATTATTACTAATTAAAAAAGTAAGAAATTATTTTACAAAATATTATGTCTGAAAAAGCTTTTGGATTTAAAATAATTATTATAGGTGCTCCGGCCGTCGGGAAAACATCGTTAATTAGAAAGTATACTACTGATTCATTTCAGAAAAGTTATATCTCTACTTTGGGGGCTCAGTTTTCGAAATATGAAGAAGAGATCGATGGTGAAAAAGTCGAATTGTTTATTTGGGACATAGCGGGTCAAGATAGTTTTAATGTAATGCGGCAAAAGTTTTATACCGGAAGTAGTGGCGCCATCGTTGTCTTTTCTCACGCTCCAGAACAAACTACAAGTTTTAATCTTGTTGATAAATGGCTCAATGAACTTAGAGAACATTGTGGAAACATTCCAATTGCGCTATTTGGTAATAAAATCGATCTTATTGATGAAAACGATTTAACATTGAATAAAGATAAAGCAACTTCAGATTATAATGTTGGAAAATATGTAATCGATAATAGATTTCTTGGGTATTTTAAAACTAGCGCCTTAACAGGCCAATGTGTAATTGAAGCGTTTCAAGTTTTAGTTAGGAAGCTTTATTTAAAAGCTAAAATGTAATTAAAAATAATAAAAAAGAAACAGAAATAATAAAAAATTTTAGGTTTTCTTGTAAATAAATCGATCCCAGCTCGAAGTATTAGGTAGATGATCAGGCATGCCTTTACGCTTTCGAATTTCTAGAATTAAATCTTCTTCTAGACTTTTAGGTACTTTATCAAAACCATCAAATTCGTATCCAAAGAACGCACGTCCTTGAGTAGAACCTCGTATATCATCAGCTATACCAATCGTTTCAGCAGCAGGAATCGTACCATGAACTCTAACATATTCCCCCTCTGGAATTACGTTCGTAATTCTGCCTCGTCGCTTGGTTATAATCGAGTTCACTGGTCCTTCTGATCCATCTGGTGTTTTCACATCAATTCTCTGAATAGGTTCAAAAAGATGAGGATCAGCGTCCAACATTGCTAAGGACATAGCAGAGAAAGCCATTCCAGCAATTTGCCCGTAGGAAGTATGTCGTGTGTCCTCGTGGATAGTCATATCTGTAAATACTATTTTAAAACCTGCAGCTGGTTCTTTTGCAAGAATGCACTCTCCAAGCCAATCTCTAAAAGCGGCTGTTAAATAAGATTTTACTTTATCAAATCGTTGTAAACCAGATGTGCCGTTCACAAGTAAGCTTCCTTGGTAAACATCTACTATGCGTCTAGCTTCTTTGGCGTCCCAGCCTGCTTCTTCCCTTAAGACTTTTGCCCTATCTTTCTCATTCATCAAATCAGTGATTTTTCCGGTATCAATTAATTTCTCGGTTGTTTCGTCTAGAGGCTCTATGTATAACAAGATTCGGTTGTGAGTATTGGCAGATTTCGTATAAAATAGTTTACTTCTCTTGGTAATTTTTTCTCGGTACACTATAATTGGTTCACCGATTAAAATAGGAACTTGGTTATTGATCCGTTTGGTAAGGATTTCAATTTGAAGCGGATCGATTCCACTTAGAATGAACTCTCCAGATTCTTTGTCCCGCCGATACATTGCAGTAGGATCTGCTTGAAGCCACTTACTTACTACCGTATCTAATTTGTCGATTTCGTGAGGATCTCGTGGCTTTATACTTCTTGAAACTACGGGTTCGCACGCGTATTGGATTTTTTCAAAAGACGGCAGAAGTTTAGCTTCATTTTTATCCTTTGGCACATCACTAGCTGACATAAATGTCTCTCCAGAGGGACAAATAAAACCGTATATAGCAAATAAATTTCCTGCAGGAATTTTTGGGATATCTAATAGATCTGTAATTTCCATGACACCCAATCTTTTTACTCGATTACTTTTTCTGTTATTTACCAAATAGATAGAGTCCGATAGTCGGAATGTTCCAGAAAAAACCCTGCCTATTAAAGTTGGTTGATATCCTCTCCTTGGATCTAAAAATATTTTGGTAATCATACCGTATAAAGGACCGTTCGGATCACTCTTTTGAAGCGATTGTCCTAGTTCTGAGTTGAGATCACCGCCCCAAATATGAGGTATCCTATATTTTGCTGCTTCCACAGGATTGGGTAAATGATCAACTACCATTCTTAACATTGGCTCGTCGAGTGGAAGATTATCTCTTAACCACTGAATGTCCCCTTCGGTATATTTTGCGAAAACATCTTGTGGTGTTAAACCTTGTTCTAATAATATTTCGTATGTAAAACCCCATCCGTGCTTAGCTGACCCTACAGCAACGCTGTTTTTAGCAAAATCAACGCTCCATTTAGATCCTTCTGGCCTAATCTTTTTGATTAGCTCATTTACTTGTTTTGAAATTTTATCAATTTTCATAAATGTGTCTTCTGGACTCAACTTAAGCTCGCTAATTAAACGATCTACTTTATTGATAAAAAGAACTGGTTTGCAATACTCTTCACCAACGGCTAATCGGATGTTTGTTTCAGTTTGAGTCATGACCCCTTCTAAAGCATCGACGAGAATTATAGCACCGTCACTCCCTCTAAGAGCACGCGAGACTTCCCCTGTAAAGGATATGTGTCCCGGCGTATCATTGATTTGAAGGATATATGGCTCATCATCATCAGGCTTTCTATGGTCATTAAATGCGAGTAGAACTACACTTGTAAATATAGTAATACCTCTTGCCTGCTCTTCTTCGTCAGAATCAGTCATCTGAAGTTGCCCGGCATCTTCTTCTCGCATTAAACCTGCACGCCTTAACAAGTAATCGGTAGCGGTAGTTTTGCCATGGTCTATATGCGCCACTATGCTAAACAACCGTTTTTTTTCGTATGAACCGGAAGTTATCAGATGCGCAATCTCATCGGGGTTCTTTACTTTAACCATTGTAAATTCACTTTAAACTACTTTAATTTTTATTTGATTCATTTTCAATAATTGAGAAGGAAAATACGAGAAAAAATAAAAATTTTATGTATTTAGGCAATAAATTCTCTATTTCAGAACTCCTTGTTTAATTTATTTATTTCTATTCAATGTCTTCATCGGAGATTAAACGTGTGGAAGAATCATATTTATCAAAGTGTATGTTGCCCTTTTACCTGAAGTACTTTTGACATTGAAGGATTCTGAAATATTTACAACTCTTAGATTCTCTGGAATTTTATTTTTGACAAAATCCATTAAAAACTTAAGAAATTCTGTGTAATCTCTTTCAGATTCTATCCATAAGAATTCGTCCCTTTCAAAAAAGTTTGGATTTTTTTTTCTAAACTTAATAGCATGATTTTTCTCTTTAATTGGAGGTCCTCTTCGTTCGTAATTTTTTGTTATATTAGGTTTTTCACAAAATATGGCTATATTATATTCCTCAAGACCATCTTCAAAGTAGACTTCAAATTCTATTTTGCCAAATCGTTCCGCGTGAGAGAATTCTTTTTCTCCGTTTGCCTTAATGTTTTCACCGATTGCGTATAATTTATCTCTATTAATGGTATAATGTATCTCGTTATTTTCGTTTTTTAATTCAACGATAAAGATTTTAGCTAAGAGAGAATTGTCAATCTTAGAAATCTCAACTTCAGGTATCTTATTAATTTTAAAAAAACTTTTGTTCGGGTTATTCATAAAATCCATTATTCTCTGATTACAATACTTAAATGCTTTTTCTGAAATTGCGGAAGCAACATTTCGATTCTTATCTATAGGATCCGTAATGATGATGTAATCGTTTTGGAAATGTTGAATCTTTCCCAACTCTTTCAAAGTTCTATTGTAATAATCGTTAGGTTTTTCTTTAAGGAATTTGAAATTGTTAAATAGGTTTTGTAGGGTGTCGTAATAATATATTAGTAACTCTGCACTATACCCAATGAATCCAACTTTTCCTACAGCACTTTTGTCGCCATAACTGTGATTAGCTTTAAAAAATTGCTTTAACAACCTAACATCGTTTTTCTGCTCTGGTGATAATTCCTTTTTTATAAAACGACCGTGCCACGGTGATCTATCAACTGCGGTTATAGGTCCAAATTTTTTTATATATTCTAATTTTAAATCAAAATAGAGAACAATATCGATCTTAATTTTGATATTATTAATGAAATAATCTACAGTAATGTATGGATGTTCGGCATATAATAGTCGAGGATTATGAAATTCTTTTAGAATTAATGATTTTTTTATCCAATTATTACACAAATAAAGAAAATCTTTCTTGGACTCTTTTTTTAACTTATTTTTGCTTAAGCCAGCATATTTTGGGCTATACAGTTCATAATCTAACCCAACAAAGAGATCAATGTCAAAGTCATTTTTTAATTGCGTTTGTTTGATTCCAGTAGAGCCTTGAGGTTCGATTTTTGTATATTTAAGATTTAACTGCTGAGCTTTTTCATCTAATAATTTCCTGAGTTTTTTAACAATTTCGTTGATAAGAGTGAGTTCTTCTTGGGTTGGAGTAATATCTTTTAAAATATTTTCAAAAATATCATTTATTAAAGTCATACATAAGAGTCTAAAGCGATTGATTAAAGTTTAAATTGTTGTTATAATATAAAGGAATTTAAAATTTATCCTTTTGGAATTTAAAACACCATAATTATTTCTTCTTAATTGGGCACCTTATCATACTCCAATGGTAAGTATTTGTTCTGGGAGTTAAAACTTTATGTAAATTTCGAAAGCCAAAACGTTTATATAATTTAACATTTCTTTTTGAATTCGTCTCAAGATATATTATTTTATGGTCTTTCGCAATTTGATTTATCATGAAACTTAACATTCTTCTTCCAATTCCCTTACTTTGATGTTTCGGGTCAATACCAATAGTGGATAAATACCAATGCGGAATTGGGACCAATTTTTTATGTAAATCCTCACAAAAATCATCATTTTTTCTTAGAATATGTAAATTTTTCCACTTAATTTTAAATATAAGGGAAAGTGAACCGCTCTTTATTGATTTCCATATTGAAATTAATGCATTTTTAGGTGGATACCATAACGAAATTCCTTTCAGATTTGAAGCTGATAAAACTACGCCATGTTTCAAACAGTATTTAATCTGGAATTTAAAAATTTTGAATAAAGTCTTGTGTCTTTCCTTTCCATTGGGGATTAGTTTAGAAAAAACAGGATCTTCTTGAAAGGCATTGCTTAAAACCTCGCTAGCTAATTTTAGCTGGTCATTAGATAATGAGGTTAATTTTTGAATTTCGGACATATTTACATTCCCCACCAAGGATGTTGGAGTTTACGTTGTATTATAATATATTCTCGTAAAGCTTGCTTTTGATCTACCGTTAATTCATCGAGAAACTTTCCCATTAATTGCCTTACATGAGATTCGGGTACATTAACATATAAAGTTTCGTCTTTTTCTATATCTCTTCCTATTTCTATGCCACGAATAGAAATAGCAACTTCGGTTTCTTTTCCAGCTTTCTCTACTGTCTTTCCTTTATCTTGAATTTGGTGAACTCTTCTAGCTTTTACTCCTTTAGCAGTAATTAAAGGAACTTTCGGGTATAAAGTTCCTGCTTCTATAAGTACGCCAAAAACTGCGGGATCTGAGTTTCTAAATATAAAATCGGGAATCATCTGTAGCTTTGCTGGTAAAACTAATTCGCTTAATCCTTTTGCGGTATCCTCAGCTTTTCTTATTTCTGCATACTCAATATAATCTTCAAGTAAGCGATATATAACGTTATTTGTAAAAATTCTAACGTTATCTGTTATTGCTTGTTCCTTAGCTTCGGGCAAGATAGCCACGTTAAAACCTAGAACAACTGCTGAATATGGATCAAGAGTTTTAACTAAATTTGCATTCATAATATCCTCTTTCTTAATTGAACCGACGTCAGCAATACATATTTTCACACCATTTTTTGTAAAATGATTTTCTAAAGCTTCCAGTGATCCTAAAGTGTCAGCTTTCAAGACAACGCCCGCTTTATCTGTTTTTATCCGTATACTCTGAACTTCTTCCAATATCTCATTATATATCGTTTCTTCCTCAGAAGGTGTTCCAATGGTTCTAAATGGCGAACCCGCAACGACATCGTCTATATTGGGGGCTAAAATCTTAATTCCTGATGCGGCACTTACAAATTCTTCAAAATCAAATTTTTGTCGCGGGTCTCTTATTTCATCCAAAGGTTTGGGTCTTAATAACGCACGAACCTTAGATTTAATAGGTTTTTCTAAACCACCAACAATAAATTCGTCCCCTCTGTTAATGATGCCATCGTAAATTAATACATCCATAGTAACGCCTTGTCCTTTTTCTTTCTTTACTTCTAAAACAACGCCTTTAGCTGGACCTTCCGAGAACTTCAAGTTTTCCGTTAAAAATTGCTGTACTAAACCCATTAAAACCATTAATAGGGTAGATATTCCTTCTCCGGTTTTAGCACTTGTAGGCACGATAGCTATTTTTTTAGTAAAATCTTTTATTTTATCATATCGATCAATTCCTTTGAAGCCTTCTTGTAAGAAATCTACGCCAATTTGTATTAATTTTTCGTCAAGAAAATCTTTTACCTGGGGTCTTTGCTTATTGTATGAATCTAAAAAGTCTGCGTCTTTAGTAGATTTCCACCCAGAAATCCTATCGAGTTTATTAGCTGCAATAACAAAGGGCACTTTCCGCTCTCTTAAAATTCTAACTGATTCCCACGTAATTGGCATGTTTCCAGCGGTCACATCAATTACTAAAATCGCAATATCCGCAATGGCTCCACCTCTTTTCCTAAGATTCATAAACGCGGCGTGACCCGGAGTGTCGATAACTAGGATTCCAGGTAATTGAATTTCTTTTTCAGCAAATTCTTGTTTTGATTTCCTTAAAAATTCTCTAATATCATCTGTTGGAAAATAAGACGCTCCTATATGTTGCGTAATTCCAGCGGCTTCTCTTTGTTGTACTACCGTCCCCCGAATGTAATCAAGAATTGAGGTTTTTCCGTGGTCTATATGGCCTAATATACAAACTATTGGAGCGCGAATAGTCTTGGATTCTGATTCAGCGTTCATTTGCAATCACTTCTTGAAAAAATTAATTAAATGCATTAATAATTAAAAAAAGTATCAATCGATTTAGAATTTATTGAATGAATAGTAAAAAACTTTAGTTTAAGAATAGTGATCTCAGCTGTGATTTAAATATCTTTTGAGATATTTTGCTGTATAAGACATTTTATTATCGATAATCTCTTCTGGCGTTCCTTTTACGACTAATTCTCCGCCTTTTTCTCCACCCTCAGGTCCAAGATCAATCAAATAATCTACAGATTTTATTATTTCCATGTTATGTTCTATAATTACTACTGTATTACCGTTATCTACTAATTTATGAAGTACTTTCAATAAAAATTGAATGTCATACATGTGAAGGCCGGTTGTTGGTTCGTCAAGAATATATAAGGTATTTCCAGTGCTAAACTTCCTCAATTCTCTTGCTATTTTTATCCGCTGAGACTCTCCCCCGCTTAGAGTTGTTGAGGATTGCCCTAGCTCTAGATACCCTAAACCTACATCAACTACAGTTTTTAAGGTTCGCTTTAAATTTGGAATGCTATCGAAAAATTCGAGAGCTTGATGAAATGTCATTTTAAGTACATCTGAAATCGTTTTTCCCTTAAATTTAATTTCTAAGGTTTCAGCGTTGTATCTCTTACCATTGCACAAATCGCATCTGATGTAAACATCTGGAAGAAAATACATCTCTTTAAGGATGAATCCTGTTCCTTTACATTTTTTACAGTGCCCTTCTTTAGTATTGAAGCTGAATCTTCCTTTCTTATAACCCCTCTCTCTTGATTCTTCAAGTCTAGCAAAAATATCTCTTATATAATCTAATGCCTTAGTATAAGTAGCTGGGACCGACCGAGGAGTTTTTCCAATTGGAGATTGATCTATGTTAATTATTTTATCAATCTTTTCGTGACCTTTTATTTCGTCAAAATCGCCTGTGCTTAAACGCGAACTGCGAGTATTTATAATGTTATGTAGTCCCTTGTATAAACAATCGATCATCAAACTTGTTTTTCCTGCTCCCGAAACGCCTGTAATACAAGTAAATAATCCCAAAGGAATCTTGATATTAATATTTTTTAGGTTATTTTCTCGCGCACCTTTAATTTCAATAAATTCGTCGTTAATGGTTCGTCTTTTTTTAGGGACTTCAATCTTTTTTTTCCCTGATAGATATTCACCAGTTAAGGTTTTTGATTCTAAAATTACTTCAATAGGTCCTTCAGCAACGATTTCTCCCCCGTTCTCGCCTGCTAAAGGCCCGAGGTCTATAATATGATCGGCGTTACGCATAATTTCATCGTCGTGTTCTACAACGATTACAGTATTCCCTAAATCTCTTAATTTTTTTAACATCTGTATCAATTGGGAAATATCTCGTTGGTGTAAACCTACAGAAGGTTCATCTAACACATACAACACACCAACTAGACGTGAACCTAATTGAGTTGCCAACCTAATTCTTTCAGCTTCTCCTACAGAGAGCGTGTGTGATCTTCGGCTTAAAGTTATGTAATCCAATCCAACATTTTCTAAGAAAGATAATCGATCTAAAATTTCCTTTAATACATCCTTTACGATCTTTTTTTGAAGCTCGTTCAACTTTAATTTTTTAAAATAAATCAATGAGTCTTTGACAGATAAATCGGATAATTCAGCAATATTAAGATTATCTATGATGATTGATAGACTTTCTGGTCTTAGTCTTTGACCCTTACACTGTGGACAGTCAATTCGATTCATAAAACTTTCGTAAATATCTCGAGCCCATTCTGAACGTGTTTCCATATATCTTCGATGCAGCATAGGAATTAGCCCTTCGAAAGGTCTAGCAACATGATACGATGATTTTATTTCATTTTTTTGATTTCCTAAACCATTGTTTTCGCTTTCGAAATGGAATTCTATTACTTCATCTTCCGTTCCAAATAATATCTTATGCAACTTTTTTGGATCGATATTCTTTATCGCTGTTTTATCGGTATCAAACTTGTAATGTTCAGCAACTTGTCTAACGGATTGCCAAAAATATCCCGTTAAAGTACCAAAACCAGGTATGTTTCTAATCGGAGTTTCTTGAAGTGGAACATCAGAATCTTTTCCTAATACCAATTCGTAATCGAATTCCATTACAGTTCCTAATCCACTACAATATTTGCAACTACCGTGTGGTATGTTAAATGAGAACATTTTATGGTTAATAGGTGGAAAAGAAATGCTACAATCAATGCACGCTAAATGTTCAGAATATGTCTGCTCTTCATTGTCAAGAACTTCTACAACAACGATTCCATCCGTTAGATTTAAAGCGTTTTCGATTGAATCTGCTAATCTGGTTTTTATATCATTTTTCATTACTAATCTATCAATAATTACATTAATATGATGTTTTACATTCTTGTCCATAGGGATTTCTTCGTCTAAAGTATATTGAATCCCATCTACTTCAACCCGGACGTATCCTTGTTTTTTGAGATCTTTAAGAAGGTCCTTATATTCACCCTTTCGATCTCGAATAACGGGTGCTTTAACGATAAATTTCTGATTCTCTTCTATAGAATCTAATATTTGTTGAATAATTTGTTGAGGTGTTTGCGGTCTGATTTCTTTGCCACAATTAGGACAGTGAGGAATCCCAATATTGGCAAATAATAGTCTGTAATAATCATAAATCTCTGTGACCGTCCCTACCGTACTTCGAGGATTCTTTGACAAGGGTTTTTGTTCTATAGCTATAGCAGGAGATAATCCTTCTATTGAATCTACATCTGGCTTATCCATTTCACCAAGAAATTGTCTGGCATAGCTTGATAAAGATTCTAAAAATCTTCGTTGACCCTCTGCATATAATGTATTTATGACTAGTGACGATTTTCCGCTCCCACTAATGCCAGTAACAACCGTAAGCTTATTTCGAGGTATTTTTACATCAATATCTTTTAAATTGTTTTCTCGGGCTCCCTTAACTACAATGAATTCATTCATATTCTACATTTTTATTTAATGTTTCAAATCAAAAAAGTTTTCCTACAATACTTCGAGAGCGTATACTTGTATAAACAAATAAAAAAAATATATAGAATATGGGTAATTGATTTTTGAATTATTCAATAAAATCGTTTTTGTCGTCGTCATTAACATAATTTTGAAGAAAAAACACAACTTTTTTGACAGAACTTAGTGAATGATTATTCAATTTACCACTACATTTTGAACTAAAATAAATATATATAAATATTTGTAGTGATAATATTTAATTATGGCAACAGTAATCAAACATAATATCAATGGAATAGAATATAATTATCTATCATATTCTTATCGGAAAGATGGTAAAGTATTAAAGAAAGAGAGATATATAGGTAGAGATATACCTCCTTATGATGATATGACTCAAATCTGGGAGGAACTCTCACATGAGATAGTAGAAGAGAGATGGATACCGCAAATTGAAGAAATAAAAATAAATTATCAAAATGATCTCAATCGAATGCCTTTACCAATTAAAGCTAAGAATTTGAGGAGTTTTGGTATTCGATTTACACATCATTCCAATAAAATTGAAGGATCAACATTGACTCTCCGAGAAGTAGAGAAAGTAGTAAATGAGGATGTAACACCAAGTAACAGATCGCTAACTGATATTCTTGAAACTAAAGCACATATGAATATTTATGAAAAGATGATAAATACAAACGAGAAAATATCAATGGATTTAATATGTAAATGGCATAAAGAACTGTTTCAAACAACAGATCATAACAGTGCGGGAATAATTAGAAACTACACCGTATATATTGGAGGAAGTCATTATGAACCACCAATGACCAAAATTGAGATAGAGATGCTCTTAGATGTCCTTTTTAGTTGGTATCACCAAAAGAAGACAATTCTCCATCCTGTATTTCTAGCTGCCGTTATGCATTATAATTTTGTAGCAATTCATCCATTTGGAGATGGAAACGGTCGCATGGCTCGTTTATTAACAAATTATATATTACATAAAAATAACTATCCTATGTTTGATGTAGATGCTCGTATTAGGGATCGATATTATAAAGCATTAGAACGATCAGACCAAAAGGATTATGCCTTACCCTTTATCCAATGGTTTTTTAAATATTATATTATTAATAATAAGAAATACTTATCTAACATTATCTCTGCAATTTCTATTCAATCCTAAATTTATTGGCTCTAAATAGAATCCATTGCCAAAGTTTAAATCAGTTGCCGTAAGATACTATTAATAGATTTTTTTTGGATGAATTCTTCAAGTCGTTGAGGATTTATTATTTTCCATTCTGTTATACTATCACTATCTTTCCATTTTGGTCCAAATTGTTGTATTATTCTATAATTTTTTTCTAGTATATCAATAGCGTTAAAAAACCGATCATGATTATAGTCTTCTTCGAGAAATTCATATTTTTTAATTTCACTTTCAAAATCTTGACGAATATATTTAAGATAATTTTTCTCATTGTTTAATGATTCTTCATAATGATCATAAAAGACTAAAGCAAGATCACCAGCTAAAATCGCTAAATCTCGTTTTTCTTTATCATATTCAATTTCTTTATTACGTATCCTATCTCCAAAATTTCTTGTATCTCCCCCAAAATATGCACTAATAATTTTTTTATGTTGAATACTACCATTATCATCTTTAAAGTACATAGCTTGAGAATCACCTAAATCTTTTAATTTATCTATCAATAAACTAACTGTATTATTAGTTGCAGGATCTTTGGGGGGATTTTTGACTTCATAATAGTATTTAATGAGATAATTTTTTAATAACATTCTAAGTATTTTTTTATGTGTATCCTTAGAACTATTTATTAATATAGTATTTGAATTATTTGGATTGATAGGAATGGGACTCATTAATCTCTGTTGGATTACCGGTCTTAGTAGTTCTTTTAAATTCCCCTTATTGTAAAATTCTGCATTTTTATCTGCTACATCGAATGGCACAAATTGAGATTCATCACAGATTATTATTGGATCTTTTTCCAGAGCAGCAGCATAGCCATATTCCCAAAAAACATTTACACTAAATATATCTCTTGTTTCTTGGCATTTATCACAGACGATTTCTGTGGAACCTGATAAATCAGCAATTATGATTCTTGATTTTCGAATCTGACTACAAATGTTTGTACAAAAAGCTTGTTTCCCATTATATTGATTCAAATCTAAAGCAAAACTGGGTTCTAATTTAAATTCTTTTAATACTGCTATAATCATGTCAATATATTCACGTCTATCGGGAGAATTTGAACCAATTATGAATGCGCTATCTAAATCGCTAAATAATTTTGTATCGCATGATGCGTAGGGAGACCATGGGCAATTAACCATTTAAATCACAAATCTTTCATTACACTTGTATATTAAAAATTATACTTTTTTGTTGATAAAAGTTTCCAAAAAAAATGTTATCAATTATCATCTAATTGTGTGTGGAAACCCACAACTTTCTCGATATCTTCTAAAAGATCTGTCCTTTGTAGCCCTTTTGAAAAAGGTAAACTTTTTAAATTCTTTTCTCTAAGTGAGTTAACATATTTAATGAAATCTATAAATTCTGATTTTAAAATCTCGGGGTCAAACTCCCAAACTTCGTCCTTAGTAAAAAGGATACATTTTAAATTAAAAGCATTAAAGTCAGAAGGTTTCTTGAAGACAAGTCGCTTTTGCATTAATCCGTAGGATAAAATTTGGAGTAAACTTTTAATAACATCAGTTTCATCATCTTTTAAATCAGCAATAAATAATGTATTGTTATTAACTAAATTCAAATCTATATGACCGACGCAATATAAATTGCTTTCTATTCTTTCCCACACAGGGTTCTCACAAGCCATTGCATTAGGAAGTTTAATCATAATGTTTTTAAGTATAGGTTCATGCCAAGGTCGTCCAAGACGCTTATTGCGAAATTCGTCATATACTTCTCTAACCAAATCCAAAAGTTTTTTGTAAAGACCATCTGATAATTCATTATAGTTATAAATTTTCATTTTGGGGTTAGGACCAGAAGTTAATTTACTAATAAAATGATTTTTTATAAATTGCGTTTTTATTACCTCTCTATAAATAGTCCGTCCATTTTCATCTTTTAAATGCTCACCAACAAACTTTAAACTGCTAGGTCTAATATTATTTTTCACTTCAAATTCATTATAAGGAAAAAGTTTGAGGGACACATTTTCAACGTAATTATGCAAACAATCTCGTAAAATAGGATTTTCAATATCTTTTATTCGGATGGGATTATAAAGGAATGTATATCGTTGTTTTTGATGCTGGAAAAGCTTTCTCCTTAAATTTTTTAATTCGGGACTCATCTCTAAAACAGCTTCAATAGAAGTTCCTCTTACATCTAAGATTTGTTGTATATCATCTTTTAGACATTCCCATCTTTTAGGTTTGATGACATCTATAAGAAACCTTTTAACCTGATCTACGGAAGAAATATAGATGTAATAATTTTGACGCCCATCTTTTCGAATACTTTCTTTAATATCACTCGTTCTGATATCTAAAGAATTGCATAATTCCTTAAAGTCCTCTAATATTGATCTATTGACTTTTGATAACAGAATTTCAATTCGATCATGTTTTGATTTAACGCCAATCCAACCAGCGCCATTTATCATACCTCTTAGACAAGCAACCACAAGGGGCATATAATTTTTCTTCCATTCGTCTGTATTTTCCCTAATCCAAGTTAGTGGCTTATTAATCCATGATGGAACTCTTCTATTTTCGTTTGACAAACCTTGAGAAGTTAAATATTTTATAACATTCTGACCTGATATATGTAGTCTGTCTCTGGTTCTTAACATATTCGGTGGCTTTCCAAAAACAGTATTAATTAGATCCTTTAGATGTGTAACATAATTATGATGATCGTCTGTATTATAAGAAATAATCAAATCATTACCTCTGGTAGTAATAGATCCTCTTACGATAAATGTTCCAATTAGTTCCGCATGAGACAAATTTTTTACTAATTTTACGGCTTCAAGATTTTTTCTTCCATATACAACTTTATGAGAAATAGAATTTTGATTTCCAATCAACATTTGTAATTTGGAGAAATCTTTCTCTGAAATTACATACCCTCTATATAAAATATTATCCCAATTTGTGATAAATTCCTTTAATTTTGTTAAAGGTATTTTAATTTTTATTATATGAGATTCGATAGCATTTAAATAAATTTTTTTAATGTAATGAAAAAAATCGTCGTCGTTCTTATAATTCTTAACAATGTCTGTTAAATGTGAAATGTGGATCCCTGATTTTATTTCTTTTTTAATTGTGTTAATACCATCACTAAGAATTTTTATCCTAGTTCCTGAAATCCGTTCTCTTCGTGGTTTTTTCCAATTTCTAATAACCTTAATCTTTCTATTGATAAGCAATTCCATTTTTTTTAAAGAATCTTGTGAAATTGACCGATCCAAATAAATCATATTGTCAAATCCTTTTACGATTTTATCTATACGTTTAACACCTAAAGATAATGTCTGTATATTTTTTTTAGTCATTTCACTACAAAAGGATTGAAGCATCTTGATGAAATCATCTTCAAAAGTCTCTTTATTGTTGTTAATTATTTTCAATATTCTCTGAATGGGGATTCCCGCTGAAAATTCTTCCCTTATTAATGCTTTCTCTTGATTGGGTACTTTGATTCTCTCTTGATTGGGCACTTTGATTTCTGATTTATTAAATTGGAGATTTTCGACAAATTTAATATTATTCTCTCTTAGATTTATTTCTTGATTAGTGTATTTAAAATCCTCAGATTCTAAGAATGATTTTTTTATATTATTTTCATTAATTAAATATTTAATTTTGTCGTTTTTTTGTTCTTTCCTTAACTCTTTATATTTCTGCGAGATGTGCTTAAAAAATTGGCTAAACACTCGATTAACAAGAGGTTTATTCCAAAAATCGTTCCAATATTGCTCGGTGATATATTTTTTAATAAAAAAAACACTTGTAAATAATTCTAATTGGATCGGATCTAGCTCCTGTAGCCTTCCCGTCAAGAATTTTAATCTATTCTTTTCTTTTTCAGAGATTTTTTCGTTTTGAGCCTTTTCATATAATTCCATAAACTTTCTAGTCAAATACTCGAACTCGTCATAACTCTCAAGGGCTTTTTTTAACTCGGATATAAATTCAGCGTTGCAAACTTCCTCAGAAGCCTCTTTTATCCATTGATTAAGGGTTGTTTTCCAATCTTCTTCTTCAATTTCTTTTTTTTTTTCACTTTCACTTTTAGAATTTTTAATCTTTTCCGCTCCTAATTCTCGTTGTTCTAACCATTGGCTATAACCGTTTGTTTTTTTTCTAGAATATATAGGTCTCCTGCCCGTTTCTTGGCGATATAATTCTTGAAGATGTTCATTTTCCTCTTCGTCAGATTCTTCACTTACTAGCTTTGTACTTTCCTCAAGGAAATCTTTATTATCTTCGGATCCGCTTTCGATAGCATCTAATTCTGGTTTTAATACTTCTAAATTTTCTTTATTCTCAACATTTTCATTTGAATTTTGTTCGTTAATCTCTAAATCGAGTTTTTTAAGCTTTTCATTTACAATCGATTCTTGTTCTTTTTCAATTATTTTTTCTAATTTCTCTTCAAACTTGGTCGTTTCTATGGCTTCCTCTACCCTCGTATCTATCTCTTCTTGCGATTCCCCTTGTTGAACCAATTTCTCTTCTAATTCAACAGCCTGTTCTATTAAATCTACTCTATCCAAATCTTCTTTTAGATCTTCTACGCTCGCTTCGTCTTCGTGATCGACTAGCTTTAATTTCTCCAGTTCTTGCTCTTCAATTATTTTTTCTAATTCCTCTTCAAACTTGGTCGTTTCTATGGATTCCTCTACTCTCACATCTATCTCTTCTTGCGATTCCCCTTGTTGAACCAATTCCTCTTCTAATTCAACAGCCTGCTCTAATAAGTCTTCTCTATCCAAGTATTCTTTTAGGTCCTCTTCGCTCGCTTCGTCTTCGTGATCAACAAGCTTTAAATTTTCTTGTTGTTGCGCTTCATATAACTTTTCTGCGTTTTTAAGCGTTTCGTACATCTCTTCTGCTTCGTGCATTACTTCTTCTATCTCTTCGGGAGACTTTCCTTCTCGATCTAATCTTTCGCGAACCCCCCATAAATATTCAAATTCTTCTGTACTAGTAATTTCCTTAGATGCCTCAATAGTAGCCTCCTCTTCGAGTTCATCGCTCTTATAATTACTTTCTTGGTCACCCTTTAATTCCTCTTCAACTTCTTGCCTAATTTCTTCGATTTCTTGTTCCTCTTTACTATCTTGCTCGTTTAGTACCTCTTTTTCCTTTATTTTTTCATAATATTGCTCAGCATAATACGCCGCATTTTCTTGTTCAGCTTGTGGTTCGACGCTCTCGTCTTCTCCTTTTATTTCTCTGGCATATTCGGCTAATTCTTCGACGTCCTTTATAAATTCACTTTCATCGGTATTTACAATCGATTCCGTATCGCCTTGATATTCTTCTGGGCGAATCTCGATTTCTTCTTCTTGTTCCTGGTGTTCCATATTACTTTCTATTTCTTCTATTTCACTAGTTAAAACTGTAGAAGTTGATTGAGATTCAACATTTTCAACATAATCTTCTTTATTGTATTCCTCGTTTTGACCGTCATTTTTGTCCTTCTCATTTTTTTCTCGCTCGCCATGCATATCTTCGCTCCAATCGATCTCGTCCCATATAGTTTTTTCTCCCTCACCATGTATATCTTCGTTCCAATCGATCTCGTCCCATAGAGTTATTACTAGCTCACCAAGAATCACTGCGTGCCAATGGATCTAGGCCGTGTTTGGGTTGAA
>JAHLWS010000076.1 GCA_019057795.1 Promethearchaeota archaeon
GAAAAAGCGCGTTTAAAATTAGCACGACACTACGATACAATATACAACAGAAAGAAGGATTGGACGCATAAGCTCACCCGAAAATTAGCAGACGCGTTTGATGCTATTATTTTAGAAAACTTAAACGTGAAGGGAATGCAAAAGTTCAATTCAGGTTTGTCAAAATCGGTTTCATTAGATTTCTCGTGGTATCAATTCACGACTTATTTAAAATATAAGATGGAATGGTTAGGAAAGCATTTCATCCTCGTAGATAGATTTTTTGCTTCCAGTAAACTCTGTTCACGCTGTGGTTGGAAAAACAACAACCTTACCTTAAAAGAAAGAGCGTGGACGTGTTTGGATTGCGGAGCTACCCATGAGAGAGACGAAAATGCTTCTGTTAACCTGAGAATCGAAGGAATAAGGATCTTAAAAGAAGAGAAATATATCACGATCATCCACGATGATAAAACTACCGTTGGAACGACGGGAAGTTACGCCTTTGGAGATGATGTAAGACCTAAAGAGATTCCTCAGAATCTTTTCGGGCAGTTTTCGAGGAAGAAGGAATCCATCACCCTTTAGGGTGTGGTAGTTCAAGAAAATGATGTGGTCTAGTTTTCACATCCCATCTATCATCATAATTATCAAAACGCATTTGATCATCGGGATTAGGAGAATAGATTACACAATATGTATATTCTCCATAGTCATTATAACGAATATGAAGGATAATTTCATTTTGGAATGTTGCCTCTAGAACGGGGCGATCTTTATGTACAATAATTTCTCTTATAATATCACTAAAATCTTTAATTAGGACATTATATGCTAATTGGAGCTTTCTACGAGAATCCATTTTGAATATTAATACTCAGTATTTAAAAATCATTTAAAAGCTCTTGAAATTTAGAATAATCTAATAAAAACTGCCGTAATTCCACTGCATCTTCTTCTGCATTTTCATATTCTCCAGAACGTGCTTTTTCTAAAAATATTTTTGTAGATGTTTCATTCCAACGTTTTAAAATTGAGTTTATATATTCTTGGAGGATTCTCATCTTAGAAGTTATGAGATCTTCCGCTACGGCTTTATCTAATTTAACTTGAGTCATACAAATAATTATAAGAAATACATCTAAATTAATCTATCGTACTTAACTAAGTAAGAGAGCCTTTAAAATATGGAAATTAAAGAAAGATCTTACAAATCAGTCCTCTTTATAGGTACAAATAACTAAAATTTAATATGTAAAACTAAATGGAATTACTTCAATACCATACATTTTATAAAATTGGAAAAAAGTAATGAAGCGTTTTATTGCCAGATCATTGTGTTCAATTATTTTAACACTAGTTATTTTCATTTCCTTGCATTCCTCGAGCCTTATCATGAAAAACACGAGATGTTCCTCAAAAAAGTGCTTCACAATAAATTTTTTGAATTAATATGCGGTTTTCATTCAGGATTCGGTTATACTTTTGAAAATATATTTTCTACGGCTCTAATTATATATGGAAATAAAGCACAAAAAAACACTTCCCTTCCCTTGGATGCATCACTGGTAAAGGGCTTAATGGTTCAAAAAGAAAAGAAAAATTGGTCAAAAATCTCTAATTATATGATACAAAAACTTATAGCCCTAACAGATTTATAAGTATAAACCCTTTCTTTATTTATAATGGATTTAATGAACTTTATAAATAATCCTCCTATGTTGTTCATAAAGGAAGACCTCATTGATCTTCTCAATTTTAAACCGATGAGTTTTGAGTTTTTTCTCAAACAGATCAATATAGGAGATGCTTCTAAAGAACAAATAAGAGAGATCTTAGCTGAGGCAAAAAGGATCCCTGCGGCATTAAGAGGGTATCATGGGGGTTATGAAGGAGGTTTGTATGACCATGTCTTATTAGTTACCAATCTTGTTTTCCAAATACGTAAAAACGCTGATTTCCTGAAAAAATATGTAAATTGGTCAAGAGAAAAACATGTAGCCATATCAGAGAATTATAACGAGATTGACTTACCCAAGGCCATACAGACAGCAATTTATCACGACTTTGGTAAAGTTCCTTATTATACTTTTAGATTAGACCTAAAAAACCGCAAAATTTACACGAATAGGGTTCAAAAGCAAGAAGCATCTTTAGAAATAACTGAGAAATTTAACTTTGTAGGGTATGATTCTCACGTAGATGAATGTATTGCCGTATTAAAACGCTACAAGCTTCCGTTTGATGATGAAATATTACAAGCGATTATCTTTCATCATGGTAAATGGTCAAAATATAAACCCTTTGAGCCTACCAAACTCAGCGAATTAATCCATGTGGCAGATATGATCGCTAGTCGCAAATACGAGATTTAACGAGTTCATTCCTTACTTTTTCTTAAATTATACAAATTTACTTCTCGTCTTGCGATATCCTCTAATGAATTCAAACCGTTATAGGTGGTATGACAAAACTGTATAATTTCTTCCCAATCGTATTTTTTCCATAACTTCCCCTCAAATAATGAGAAAAAGCAATAAATGATAAATTTATTTCTTAGAGCTGAGAATTCTTCTGAGAATTGAATGCCGCGCCTGTATTTTGCGCATGTTAGGATTGTTTCGTATAAGTATGCGTCTATTTTTTCATCTTTAACCAATTCATTAATTTTTGAAGTGATATCAAATATGGAAGTATATTTGAAAAACTCATCAAAATATACACATATTAAAAAGGCAAATTTGAATACCCCCTTGGTGAATTTGTTCATAGACGCTTCCACATTCTTTGGTCTAAAGCAAGTATCAAGGTGATAAAACGCACGGCGCAGGAGATCCTCATAATCATAGGGAATGGAATCAAGTTCGGGGAGCTCATCAAATAAAAGTTTCCCATATAGGATTACTGAATTCTGTGGTATCATAAAGTCCAATAAAGCCCACTTGTAATTTGCCCAAGATTCTTTTTCATAGACTTCTTTCTGTTTAAGCCCTTCTAACGAATTAAAGAACACATTTGCCGTATAACGACCTTTTTTATAGTCTAATCTTCTCACGTCCGTCCAATCCTGTAATTTGGGGATTTTATCAATGGATTTCACAATGCAGATAATGTCGATATCATTTTTAATCCAATCATCAGGAAGTTTTCTATCAAAAAAGCTCCCTATTCCATAAATGCTGATAATATTTTCTGAGAATCTTTCTACAAGATCTTGAATTATCGAGTAAGTTATCCCACATTTTTCCTTATGTTCGTGCCGTTCGCATTCGTATAATAGTTCCGAGAGTTTAACTTCTCTTTTTCCCTGCCAATACTCAAGTGCCCATTTTAAATCTTGTTTTGCTTTGTTAGAATCAAACTTATAGAGGAAAACGCTTATTTGATCAAACTGAAGCTCTAATTCTTGTTCTTGGATAAGAGAACTAAGGTCTATTCTCTGGAGAACTTCTCGAGGGATGTTTTTTACTTCATTGCTTTTTTTTGTCATATCCCTTGGGGCTATAATAATCCCATAGCAGAGTAAATCGGTGTTATACCCTAATTCTTTTAAGATTTGGCAATAGATCTGCGCTTGTACTTTTTGATTAGGAAATGTAGTGGAATACTTGCTAAATTTATACTCAAACAGAAAAATGGGTATTCCTCTTTTGAATACAATCACGTCAGGCTTTCCTACGATAATATCGTCTTGAGATTTCATGAGAAAAGGGGTTTCCACAATTACCATTTCCTCTACTTTCGGAATTTTTTCTACCAGCTCTTTAAACGTTATGGCCTCCGCATCTTCAGCCATCCTCTCGTGCAGCTTTGTTCCTTCCTTTTGCGCTTCAGTCTTTATTTTCCCGAAAATATAATCTAATTCTAATTTCGCCTCAGAATAAAATTGAGACGCTATATCCGACACAATCAAGTATGGACGATTGAATTTTAAGTTTGATTTTCCTTTTTTAACGCGCTCAATCAGTTCCTCTCGTAGTTTCACTTGATTCTCAAAAATAGCTTTCCAATTGTCTTGCGGCATATTTCACTTAATATTAGGTAATAAGATTATTTAATCCTTGTTGTTTTGAATGAACCTTATTATAAAAGACATAGTAGAGTGAAAATTTTCTTTAAACTCATTTTCTTCGTAACTTACTAGTTTAATAAATTAATTAATTCTGAGCGTCTTAAAGGTTTAAATAAGTGATATTTACTATTATTATAGACAAAGAATCTGTTATTGCAAATATTTGCAAATATTTTTAAATATTGTGTTTAAGACTAATAAAATGATAAAAGTTTTGTGAAATTGGAACATGGGAACTGATAAATCAGATAAATCTAAGAAAAATAAGTTTGATAAACAAATTTTAACGAGGTTTGTCCAAACAGAATGTGAAAGGCAATTGTTTTTGGATTTAGCTCAAGAAAAGCCAGATTTGTGGATATCTCCTAATCGACCTACCGAGAAACCAAAAATACGCCGCCATGTTTCAAAATATCTAGAGCAAATGGGTCAGAAATATGAGCAATTAGTGTACGCTAGGTTAGTTTCTTTAAAACAAGTGAAATACAAAAAAGGGGAAAAGGGTAAAGTTGCAGACTCCTATTTATCACCAAATGCGTTTCTTGAGTTTTATAACGCTCTTGAACAAAAAAAGAAATCTAACCAACCTCTATTATTATTAGAATATCAGTACGAAAACCCTCGTTCTTTTTTTAAAGAAGTATTTAATATTTCTAGCAGGAAAGAGCCAATACCCGTTGAATATTCAAATCAACGCCCAGATATTTTAATTATTGAAAAATTAAATGACGCTTCTGATGAAGTAAGTGAATTATTACCCAATAATAAGGTACGAGAAGTTTCAAAAGAAGAACTTAAATCGCGGTATGCGATCTCTGTAATAGATATTAAAAATATTCGCGATATTAATGTAGGAAAAAAGCAATTTACTGAGATTTTGTATTACATGCAAACTCTTACTTATTTTCTAAAAGAACACGGTCTTAATAATAAGTTCTTTGTTCAAGTAAATAAAAACGGAATTTTTCCACAATATAGTGAAGACGAGCTTAATAAAATTAAAAGCTTTGATGATTTTTTTGAATTAGCGATATTCCTCAAGTGGGACGAATCAAATCAGATTTTTAAAACCCTCGTAAACAAAATACAGCAGCTTTGGAAGAAATGCCCTTGTTCAATTGATTCGATTCCGGTAAATATTCAGGTAAATTGTGGATATTGTTATTATATTGAAGATTGTAAAAAAACTTTAGGCATGGATGGAGTAAAACCTCGTAAAGAGTGGTCGTTAAAGCTTATTCCGTATACTTCTATGTCTATTGCCCAACAATTGCTTGATCGTGGATTCAAGACAATTGGAGACATGGTTGATAACTTGAAGAATGTTAAAGTAGGCAACACGCCCGAATCTCTTTACCCCGAATTACCTCTCTTACAATTAAAAGCACAATCTATTTCAGAGAATAAAGTAATTAAACCACGTCCAGGACAAATACACGCGTATTCTATTCCTAAATATTCTGCAATTGCTATTAATTTCTCAGTGGAAAGCGATCCGGCTAATCAGAGAGTATTTGCCGCTGGATTGTATTTATACATGTCAGTCTCGCCTAAAGCTCCTTATAGTTTAGTTTACGAAAATTGGTGGAGGATTTGGAAAGAAGGTTATGAGAAATCTAAACCCCCAAAGGAAATTCAGAAGGAATTGAACGAGAATTTAACTCGAGAAATTCCTTTAGAGCATGTCGAAAAATTTTTATATCTTTTAGGAAGGCTTAAAGGGTTTCTTATTTTCTTGAAAGGTGAAAAAAAGAAGGACGGTTCAATAAGACAACGATCAACTGTAATGTATCAGTTTGCTATGATTAACGAAGGTAGCGAAGACCAAACTGAAGCAAATTTCGTTAGAAAAGTTATAATTAAACTAAATTATCTTTTAAAACTATGCAACATAATTGAAAATTATTTGGTAACGGACTCTGAAAAAGCTGGAAGGTATTACGGTCCAACCACTAGTCTATTTTACTGGTCTCGCAGACAATTGAATAATTTTCAAGAAATGCTTGAAAGAAACCTTGATTTTATTATCAAGGATCGAAAAGCGGCTTCTGCTTTTGAATCCATTATGACTCTTTTTTCGCCTTCTGAATCTGAAGTAGCACATCCTTACCAACATAAAAAGATGTTTAACATCCAAGATTTTGCCGAAACGATTTTTGGTTTTCCGACTATTATTACTTATACATGGCACGAGATCGCCAAACAGAGCTTTGGAACGCAAGTAAGTTTGAGATATTGGATCCCTCATTTTAATTATATGGATTTTAATAATTGGTACGAATTTCTTGTAGAGAAGGATAATATAAAAAAACAAGAGTTAATACGCCAAATGATGATTAAAGTTCGCACGATAAATTGGCTTAGAATGAAATTTCAAGTTGAATTCAGCCAAATAATCTCAAAACATTCGAGAGTTATTAATAAATCAGTTTTTAAAAGCGTTTTTCTCAATTCAGAATTACATCCAATTTCTCACGTGTGGTATTTATTCTCAAAGTTTACAGGAGCTTTTGACGAATTAGAAACTGAGTATCTTAGGACAACATACCCTGAATTTAGTATTGGTAAATTAGCTGCCGCTCAAGTTGATAGCTTACAAATTAACGATGGTAACGGAAAAAATGTATTTTGTGCATTTAACTTAATCGGGCTTTCAAGTAATATGAAATTAAGAGCAGGACAGAGAGTTTATTTAATTCCTAATCAAATACGCGATATGCCCTTAAGTAGAATTGTAGAGATGTATAAAGTAACCATAGCAGAAATGGTATGGTATTCTAAAATAAAGGGGTACGTCGTAACTACTGAGGAAACAGGCAGTAATTTCTATAAAGATTATCAGGGCAAAGAAAAAGCCCATACATGGTATCTATATCACACGACAATTGATGCTTGGTCAAAAAAGCTTTATGGGCGGGATGGGCTGCTACAAAGGCATCAATTAGGGACTTCGTGGTTAGGTGCCCGGTTAGCCTTTCTGTGGGGGATCCGTTCAACCCCAAAATTGTTCTGGCCACATTCTTGGGAATTTTCTGCCCCCGCTGTATATCTTTTTTCTCCAAAATTAGTATTAAATTTAACTAATGAAAAAAAGGTCGAAAAAACAGAACAATTAATCACCCCAATTAGTCCAACTCCTGATTTCTCTCAGAAAGCTGCGATTAAACTCGCTTTAAATAACGTTATATCTGGAATTCGAGGGCCGCCTGGAACAGGAAAGTCGCAGACAATCGCCGCTTTTATAGATGAATATTACGAGCGTTGTAAAAAACAAGGTCAAAAATCGGTAAAAATTTTAGTTACTTGCTTTTCTTACGCCGCTCTTCGCGTAATAATAGACAAAATTAGGAATAGTAAAGACAGTTCGAACAAATTAGTTAAATCCGCAAAGCTCCAGATGATCTTTTTAAGGTCTCAATATCAAAAACCCATAGAAAAAAAAGTTGGGTGTCGAAATGTTGACGATTTAGTTAGGAGGGGTAAAACTTGGAAATTAAACGGTCAAAGCAGATCAGTCACAGCAACTAATATGTTCGAAGAATCACTTGAAGATAGTTTTATTTTGTTTGCAAACGCTCATCAATTGTTCTATCTACCTGATAGAGTTGACGATAATTTTGCGTTTGACTTGATTGTGGTAGACGAGGCGAGTCAATTACCAATAGACAACTTTATGTCAAGTTTACAGTTTGTACACGGGCACGATTTTAAAGTAAAGATGCCTGACGATGCGGATATGCCTGGTACGCAGATTTTAGATAGTAAGCTTATCAAAGATTTAAGTCTTGAGGATGGAGTTAAATATAAGCCCCTTACTAAGGTTGTTATCGTAGGAGATTACAATCAATTACCTCCAGTTCAACCAGTTAAGCCTCCAAAAAAATTGGAACGAGTTTTAGACAGTTTATTTAGCTATTACGTTAGAAGACATGGCATTCCTAACGTGCAATTAAAAGTAAATTATCGCTCTAACGAGGAGATTATGAATTTTACTTCTATTCTGGGTATTTACGAAGAATTAATTGCCGCGCCAAGTAATGCGTCTTTTACTTTAGAAGGAGATATTAATAGAATTAAAGTGAAGTGGGTACAAGAAGTCTTAGATCCAAAAAAAGTTATAGGGACAATTATCCACAAAAGAAAATACGAAGTAGGCGTGAGCAGTTTAGAGGCGGAATTAGCAGTACAAATAGTAATCAGTTATTATTACATGTGTAATATTAAAAACGAAAAAGAAGAAATAGAATTTTGGTTGCAAAAATTGGGTGTCGTTGCGCCACATAATGCCCAAGGCCGTTTAATAATACGCCGAATTTTTGACGAAATGACAAAACCAAAGGATCGAATCTCACACCTTACAAATCCGCTTCTGATGAAATTTATTAGCAATACGGTATACAGCGTCGAAAAGTTCCAAGGTTCCGACAGAGATCTAATTATTTCGTCAATAGGGTTATCTGATAAGGATCAATTAAACGCAGAAAGCGAATTTATATACAATTTAAACCGGTTTAACGTTCTCACTTCTAGGGCAAAAGCTAAAATTATTCTCATTGCCAGTAAACAATTTTTCGAATTTATTCCTATGGATCGAAAAATAATCGAACAATCGGCTCATATCAGAAAATTTGCTATGAATTTTTGTAATATAAAACAATCTCTTAAAGTGTTAAATGAAAAACATGAATATGAAAAATTATTATTTAGGTATAGAATTATTAAGAAATAAAGATAATTAAAGAAAATAATAGTGAAAGAGATGAAAACAGTAAAGTTTATTCACATAGCGGACCTTCATCTTGGAAAAAGGCAATATAACCTTTCCGAGAGGTATAACGATTATTTTCGCGCGTTTAAATGGATGTTAAACTTTGCTTTTAACGAGGAGGTAGATTTTTTGTTAATTGCAGGAGATATCTTTGATCATAAAAATATAGGCCCCTCTGTGTTAAGCGAACTATTTCACATTATTCGAAATTTTAAAGACAAATGTTTCAAGAAATTAAACCGAAATATACCTTTAATATGCATTGAAGGTAATCACGATAATCCAGTTTACTCAGAACATTCTTGGATGAGTTTTTTAGCCGATTTAGATTTGGTTGTTTTATTAGCAGGGGAATACAATAAAGAAACTAAAACTTTTAGATTTGATCAGTATTCTGATAAAACTCATCGAGGCGGAATGATTGAAATAAACGATATGTGTATATATGGATTACCTTATTTTGGAAGTTTTACGTCCCAGTTATTTCCAGCAATTAAAAAGGCTATTCCTAAAAGCGAATCTAAATTCAACTTATTAATGATGCATTTTGGAATAGAAGGTCAAGATAAATCAAAGACGGGCGTTAAAATGACACAATCTCTTAATTTACTGCACGAAAATATCGATTATTTAGCGTTAGGTCATTTTCATAAGCAATACACCCTACCATCTGCAAATCCATGGATATTTAACCCTGGAAGTTTAGAAACAAACGATTTATCTGAGCTTTCGTTTACACGAGGAGCTTTTATTGCCGAAATTTCAGGTAAAGAATATTACCAGCAACAAATAACTTCAATTGAATGCGATAACGGAGATATTGACCCTAGATTTATTCCTAATAGAAAGTTTATTTCTGTATCCTCAATAGATCTTGAAAAAACAGATAATTTTGATAAATCCATTGATTTAATTTTAACTAGACTTCAGAAGGGGGGTGTACCTTTACACGACACAAAACCCGTTGTGGAGAAAAGCGATTTAAATTGTCCAATTGTTTTTTTTAGTATTAAAGGCGTAATAGGATATTCACGATTAGAAATTGATCTAAACAAACTTCGAAACGCAATTAAGAAAAAATTCGCTATTTTAGACGTAAGAATATTTACAAAAGAACTATTTTCTAAAATCGATCAGTTACAAGTAGGATTAGACGAAATGACTATAGATGAGATAGAAAAAGAAGTTATATTCTCGATTATTGAAGAACACAGTCAATTTAATCCTATTAAGAGCGAAATTGTAGCTCTAATGGATGATATTAAAGCTCAACTTACTCAAAGGAAGCCGAACTATTTAGAATTAAAAGAGCAAATGACCGAATGGTGCATAGCAAATATTGATGGATTTAAAAGACCAAGCAAAATTGATGGCTTTATCGTAGAAGCAGAAGAGGAAAAAGAGGAAGCTCTGCAACGACTAATTAAAGAAAAACAAAAGGAAGACGAATCCTTGAAAGGGGAAAAAAGCGATGCGGAAAGTGAATTTAATCCGTTTGACGATTTTAATTTAGATTTAGACGATTACATTGACGATGGAAAAGAAGAGGAGGATAAAACCAAATGATAATCACTAAGGTTGAATTAGAAAACATAACAACTCATAAGAAAACAGTTATAGAGTTTCAAGAAGGGCTTAACATATTAATTGGACAAAATGGTTCAGGAAAATCAACAGTATTAAATATGATTGGATATAATCTTTTCGATTTTTTGCCAGGGGTCCAAAAGGATTATTTACGGAACCAATCTCGCCCTCAACTTAAATTTGGAACTATAAGCGTATGGATTGTAGGTTTAAACGACGATCAGTTTATTGTAAAAAGAACTTTAGGAAAACAAAGTAATGATATAATAGTTTCAGATGCTCTCACAGGGTTTACAATCTCAGGAGTAAACAATAAAACTAGTTTACAGCAGTGGTTAAAGAGACAAATTTCCTTAAAAGAAGGATTTGATTTAGCTCATGTGTTTAGAACTTCAATTGGAGTTCCACAAGGAACTTTTACCTCGCCATTTTTACAGACTCCGCAGCATCGAAAAACTTTTTTTGATCCTATTTTGCAAGTTGATATTTACAGAAAGATATGGAAAAACTTTTTAGAAGTTATTAAATTGATTTCCGAAGATATTCACATTCGCGAACTTAAAGCGAGCGAACTGAAAGGTATTCTTTCACAATCGGACGATTTGAAAAAAGAAAATGAAGTAATCAAAAAAGAGATAGATACTTCAAAGAAAAAGGAAAACCAATTACAAATAGATTTAGCGACGACTACCAAAGAGTATAACGATCTTAAAAAACTAAAAGAACAACTTGAAAAATCAATTAATGCTTACGAAAAGCTTGAATTGAAACGAGAAAGCTTGAATCAAGCACATAACCAAATTGATGACGATATTAAAGAAGCAGAAAAAGCTCGGGATATATGCATTAATACTAAAGATAGTTATCTTAAATATGATAATTTAATTCCCGAAGAAGCTCGCCTTCAAAAAATTAATCAAAATTTACAAGAATATAAAGCCGAAAAAATTGGTTTAGAACATCAATTAACTCTAATTAAAAGCTCCAATAAACACATTGCTGAGCAAATTAAAAGCATTGAAGATTCACAAAAAGAATTTAAGATACTTAAGAAGGATTTTCAAAAATCGCAAGATTTTCAAATAGATATAGAAGACCTACAAAAAAAGATAACGACTATTGGGTCTCAAGAAGAGTTATTAGATGTAAAAGAAGACAATTATATAAAACTTAGTACAAGAATCGATGAAAAAGAAGGAAAAGTAGAAGAATTACCCGACTTAGAAAAAAAAGCTACGATGCTTGAAAGTCTACGGGACAAACTTCTAAAAATCGAACAACTAAACATAAAGCTTGAAACTGAAATCACGCAATTTGAGAAAAATAAAGAAGATTCAAAAGGAGGTAATTGTCCTATCTTAAAGACTAAATGTAAGAATTTTGACGGAGCAACGTTGGAGCAGCATTTTCAAAAATTGATCGTCGAAAACCAAAAAGCCTTGAAACCTATTTTAATCGAAAAAGTTAAGTTTAGCAGAGAAATTGAAAATTTAAAAAAACTTCAACCTGATTTAGAAAGTTTAAGGGAAATTGAAGTTGAAATTAAAACTTTAAAAGAACAGAGATTGCAAATAGGAAAAGATATTCAAGAATTACAGGATATTGTCAAGGATAAACAAACAGAAGAGAAAAGACTAGCCGAATTAAAATCCAAAAAGTTAGCGTTAGAAAAAAAAGTGTCAAATTTCACGATTTTAAAACATAATATTGATGTGAATTTACCTAAGCTTTACACCCAATTAAAGGAGACGCAACAAGATTTACCTCCAATCGTCAAAAAGTTGAAGCCTGTTATAGATAAAATGAAGGGTCTAGAAGATATACCAAATAAGATAAACTCAATTCAAGAAGAGATGAATAAAACTCGAAAAAGCCATTCAGAATATCAAGAGTCTATAAAAATAGCGGAGAAACTTCCTTCATTAACTAAAAGAATGAATCAAAACAAAAAAGAACAAATACAAATTGAAAAAAAAATAGAAAATGAAGTTTTGAATAAAAAGAAATTAGAGGACCAATTCGATAACGAGAAATTTCTAAATACTGAAAAGAAAAAAAACGAATTAAACGATTCAATTAAAGTAATAGAAGGCACAATTAAAACTCATATGGAAAGAATTAGTGAAATTGATGCGAAATTCAAAATCTTAGACGTTAAAGAGCGGGAATTAAAGAATATAGAAGAAGATATAACAAATTTAAGCGATATGAAACAATTTGCTGAGACTATGAGAATTTGGTATAACGAAATGGGACCTAAAATTACCGAAGCTCTACTATCGAAAATCAACGGTTTGGCCTCTGAAATTTATCGCGATTTAATGGACGCTGAAAACACTCAGCTATTATGGGAAAAAGATTACAATGTAAAAATTTTAACTTCTAATAGCGAAAAAAGTTTCCACCAATTATCTGGAGGAGAACAAATGGCTGCAGCATTAGCAGTTCGCCTTGCAATTCTTAAAGTTTTAACAAACGTAGATTTTGCTTTCTTTGACGAACCGACAATTAATTTAGACAAAGAGAGAAGGGTAAACTTAGCTAAATGTATTCAAAATATTAAAGGATTTAGGCAATTATTTGTAATTTCTCACGATGACACTTTCGAAGAAAATGCTGAAAATATTATAAAATTTACAAAAGACGAGCGTGAGATAACAACTGTCCAATACTTCAGCAAATAATTAAAAAATTTTTAACTTTTTTTGAAAATCTATTAAACCTTTCATTAGCGCATTATTTTTAGATTTTAAATCCTTCAGCATCCAATCGTTCATTACACAATTTATCGCATTTAGTAATATAAGGATTATTCCTTCCCACATGAAAAAATTCCACCTTTTCGTATTTCTCGCACAACTTATAGACCTCGCCACACATTTTCGATAGGTGCGGATAGTTGATTTTCCATTTCTTATTGATTTGTTGTATTGCTAAGTTGCTATCAGAATACACTTGAATGTTCCCTCGTGAGAATCGTTCAGCAACTTTTAATGCGTTAATTATAGCTATATACTCGGCAGTATTGTTTGTCGCAGTTCCAATAAAATCACATTCATTATGGATAATGTTATCATTATGAACGAATAGAAATGCGCTAGCAGCGGGACCGGGATTACCGCGTGAAGCACCATCCACATAAATTTTAAGTTTGTCTCCTTTTTTAACTGGACTTCTATTCATAATAAATAGGAGGGTCTTTTTTAATTTAAATTTATAACAACCTTTTTAATAAACGATTTTGTATGGTGTGTTTGGTGTTAAGATTAGAAAAAAATTTAAAAAAAAATAAGATTGAAATCTATCTTTTATCTCCTGACTAACTCTTATTTGAAGATGTTTATCTTTTTTGATTTTTGTATTGACTGTATTGACATTTTCTTGATCGCGTATCGACATTTTCTTGAATTCACCTTTAAAACATCCCATTTTTCAAACCTCTTTATTTTTGAATTATATTCTTTCAATCATCTCTTTAATTATTGATCTATGACAAAACCCAGGGTTTTCACAATAACAAACAAGAAAAACGGTTTTTTTTTCTGCTAAATTTTTTAAGTCTAATAGTTTTGAACAGGCATTTAGATTTGAATAGATTTCCTCCATGAACCTAATTTTAAATTCCTCGAAACCCATTTTAGGATTCTTGTTACCATTAGGTTTCTTGAAGATTCCTGCATCAATCAATAATTCTTTACTTGGAGCAAGAGCACTTTTAGAAGTATTCGTTATTACCTCGAAATGAGCATAAGGATACTTTCTCTTAAATTCCTTTAATTTTGCTAAATAACAGTCTATTCTAATTCTCATTTTATCTAAACCTCACAAATTATTCGTCCCAACTTTCCTCAATTAATCTAACAATAAAGTTCATAGTTTGGGGTACACACACTAATTCTAAGAGTATCTCTGCCCTGAAATAATCGCCCGGTTTATCGTCAAAATGAAAATGAAAATACGCATAGAAATATCACCGAACATACTAAACTCCGTAATTGAATTGTTCATCCCCCCATAATTAGACATTACATTAGCGGTATCGACATAAATGTCTTTATCCGCTATAGAGTATTTTTTTTCTCTTGTAATGCCCCACCCTTTAGATAAAATAAAGATTGTCCCAATAAATCAATCTTAGAAAAAAGAAAATTGTCTTTTGGCTATAGTATTCTATAGATTTCGCCCTATCTCCCTATTTTTCTTTAATCTTTTTTATTTAAGGTGCAATAGTTATTAAGAATTTTTTCTTTAAATACTTTTTTGTGATCATATATTTTGAATAATATATGTATTTATAAAAATGTAGTTATAATCATAAATAAGGGACTCATTTATTAATTTCTTTGATCATATACTATTATAGGATCATTTAATATGCAAGAAAAAAATTGCCAAATTGTACTGGTAGGACACACTTCTCATAAACTAATCCTATCGATTGATAAAGAAATAACTCATAAGCTCATTTTTATTACAGAAAGAGAGCCACTTCCAGGAACGCTTGAAGCTAAAAAGATATTAGAAGCACTAAATAAGTATTACGTGGACCGAAGAATTGAGGTGAAAAATGTAATGTTTGATTTTCACATTCAAACTAAGCCTATCGCAGAATTAATCCACCTCATTTACCAACAGAAACTACTGAACTACGAGAACATTACTATAAACATATCCGGCGGTTTGCGGTACATGGATATTTGGTTCTATATAGCGAGCTCGATTACAAATTCAAGAGTAATCCATGGTGATTTTATTTACGAAAAGAATGAAGAGGTGGGAATTTACTCAAATACCGATATGCAAACTATTCCATTTCAGTCTCTTACAGATAAACAATTTGAATTTTTAGCGCTCTTTTTTGGCGAATATAATAATTGGATTCACTTTTTTGACCCGGAATTATCTTTTAACGAAAATCTGTTATTGAATCAAAGGATAACATATCAATCCTTAGAAGAGTTAAAAGCCGCTATGGAAAAAGTAAGGAACGAGACGATTTCAAGAGGCGCAATAAACGGTTTTATTCAAAAGTTATCTATAATTTCTGCGTTAAATGTGTATCCAAATCCAATTGATAAAAAAGAGAAATCCATCGAGATCAGTTATTTTGGTATAGCATATTTCCTCAATAGTTTGTTTCAGAAATATTTAATTAATAAACAAAAATCTTAATTTTGGAAGGAGAGGACTCCATTTTTATAATTTAGAGTCGTTATGGTTATGTCTTAACAACAGTATCATAAGCAGACCAATTCCAACCAGGAGTATGATAAGAGAGATTGGAATTATTTCAGATAATCCTTCCAATATTCCAATTTGAATGACTCCAAGAGTTCCAAGCGAGAAAAACAAGAATCCGAAGAGCAAGATTATTTGACCATTAGAGATTTTCCATTTGTTTTCTATATTTTTTCACCTTTTTCAATGTTTTTTTACATTTCATAAATTAACTTTTTTAAAGATAGCAGGCCAAATAGCAATACCTAAGACGAGTGTTGTGATGTAATGAAGTGCGTTCATCCAGTAAATGTCAGTATCAATTAACAAATAAATTACTAAGTAAACCATAGCGATCAATAATATCCCGATAAGGATGCGTATTATTACCTTCCATTTTTTATCAGCGTTTTTATTGACATCGAAATTTACAAATTTCTCTTCAAGGGCGAATCCTATACCAAGTCCAATCATTTGTCCACCGGGGGTTCCAAAATTATATTCAATTGGAAGAAAAGTTTCGGTAAGTAGCATTGTAACTAATCCTAGTATTGCTAGACCTAAATAGATAATTATAATATTATGCCTACTTACAAAATTTTTGATTGGCGTTTCTAAAATTAAGATTACATTCAAAATTATAATTCCAAACAGCCATCCAGTAAGTACATCACCAAACCAGTGGACTCCGAGATACATTCTTGATAATCCAACTAAAATAATGATAATGATGGATAAAATCCACATGATAGTCCTTCTGCTCTTGAGTGCTAGATATCCCCAGAAAGCACTCGAACTCTGAGCATGGCCACTCGGGGTACTAAGATGTGAAGCGCCAATAAGGAGCCAATTTGATTCAGGAGGTCGTTCTCGTCCAATAATGCTTTTTGCGTAGAAATTGACAAAATTTGATGCGACATATACTATTAATAGATTCTTGGCTAAATTCTTGTTTACGCCCCAAAATAGTATGAAGAAGATAGCTAAATAAATCAGAGTTCCACCAAATTCTGTAATAAATCTGAAAAAATAATCCGTATTGACAAATGTATTCCTCAATATTTCGTTCCAGATAAAATTGAAAAAAGTTGGCACAATTAGTATTAAGCTAACTGATATTACACAGATGATTAAAATAAGAAGAGTGATGTACCTAAAACGCTTATTTTCTTCCATTACTTATCACTTAATTGATTTTGGGGTTTCATTTATTGTACGATTATAATACTTTATAGTATTTAAGTAACTATGAATGGGTCATTCTTTTAATAAAGAAGCTCCAGAAGAAATAAATAAAATCATCTGGAATTTTCTACAAAAAGATGTTGATTAAAAAATTAGGAAAATTACGCCAGTAGGTAGTGTTAGGAACTGAATTAGTATTATCATGTAATAATTTTTTTTAAAAAAAATTTTCAAAATAAGAAATGAAGGAGATTTCTAAGATTTTGGTTTTAACCTGAATTTCATGCGATCCCCCACCTAAAATAATTTCTCCGTTAAAAATATCGCTGACACCTTTCAAATATAGTTCTTCAGTTGTTTTATTGGTCAATGGAGGCGTTATATGGACATACACAAGCTTTTTTACGCCTGCTTCTTTTGCTACTCTTGCTGCGACAACAGGATCCATGTGATAATTCTCTTAAGGTATTAAATAATCAATATAGAGGAGAAGATAGAAGAAAAGGGGTTAAAGGAAAAAAGCATTTTGATAATTTTGTAAAGTTTTAAATAGATCGTAATTGAAGTTAAATTATCTTTTAAAAAGATTATAAGAACGTGAATCTAATAAATGGGAAATTTTTGTACAGAATGTGGGAGTGCTTTACAAGCTGAATGGAAAGTTTGCCCCAATTGCGGTGTACCTATCATAAGTCTTCCTGAGCAGGGCTCTGCCTACAAAGCGAAAACTTTCCAACAACCTGTTCAATACCAATATCCAAAATCACTTGTTACTATAAAAACTTCTAAGCAGAAATGGGCAGAAAAGAGTTGGATTTTCTCATTAGTAGCTGGGATAATTGGACTAGTTTCATTGTTAACTCCATTTTCTTCAGGGAAATCATATAATCTTTACGGAGTTTTAGTGTTTTCTTTTGAACAATGGTGGTTCGGCTATAATACGGTATATGATTATGACCTTGGTTATGAATCTTTTTGGATGGAGAACCTTAGTTTTTTATTGCCTGAATTAATTACCCTTATTATCGTAATTTTTAGTAATTTGTTGATATTAATAATAGCCGCCAGACTACCTAAGAGGGCAAAAAATACCTCTAATTGGTTGATTGGAGGTGCAATCGGGCTATTAGGATCTAGTATAGCATTAATTGCGATATTTGAACTACTATTTATGATTGAATCAGATTATTCATATTGGCAGATGATGTCACCGGGATTCGCAATAATATGGCAATTTATTGGGTTTGTGTTGGTAATTATTGGATATTCTGTAGGAAAATTGAAATATCCTGTTCAACAACAACCTCAATATGACCTAGGAGTTAAATCATAAATAGGAGAAAATTAAATTTTTCTTTATATATTCGACTAGATAAGCGAATATCTGATGAAATAATGGTCTATATTCTTGTACTGTAAGGGAGACTCATTGAGTTTTTGTTTAATGAATGCGTGCCTTTCTGGTCGCGGTTTTTAGAAATAAAATTCTATCTGAAACACCTTTAAGGTTTTCAATGTCTACTATTACGCTGGCAATAAGAAAAGTAGGGAATTATAGAAGCTAAAAAATAATAAACCAATCATTGAACCTATATCCTAATGTACTAAAAGTTTAACCTATTATTATGCTATATATCATCATTTGAATTGCTAATAATCCAAAAAGGAATAATCCTATACCTGCTAAAAGCATCATGAAGAATTTAGAACACCTTGTTGTAATAACTATATATCTTATAATCAAAATAAAAATTAACACGCCAATTGCTATATTTAATTTTAATTTTTAATTTAATTTAATTTTTTTAATAAACCTAATTTTCATCTCAATTATGAAAGAGCAATTATTTAAATATTTTTATTTTAATGTGGATTTGACCTACAATCTTTCCTTGAAAGATTTTCAAGGAAGCCAACCAATAATTAATAAAAAAAGCTAAAATATGTACTACTCTCCGATGATTTAATATATTGGAAATATTATTAATATATAAGAAATAATTCAATTCTTTATGAATTAAACAATTATCAATTCTTTTAAAAAACGAGGATTTTAAAATGCTACTTGATAAAACCCTTATTCTCAAAGTACTAAAAGAAATAAAAAAGGAAATAAAATCTAAATATTGGGTAAAGACTATTGGTTTATTTGGTTCATATGTCAAAGATATGCAAAATGATTCGAGTGACATTGACTTTTTAGTAGAATTTGAAAAAGGTGCAGATTTATTCCACTACATGGGTTTAATCTTCTTTCTGGAAGAAAAATTTAATCGAAAGGTTGAAGTAATTTCGAAACCAGCTTTAAAGGAGGATTTAAGGGAAAATATTCTTCAAGAGGTTATATATGAATAAAGATCAATTTAAATATCTTAAAGATATCAAGAAGGCAATATTAAGCATAGAATCTTTTGTAGAAGGAATGAATTTTGAAGAATTCAATAATGACGATAAAACTACGAGTGCTGTGATAAGAAAATTAGAAATCATTGGGGAAGCAACGAAAAGCATTTCTAATACTATCAGGGATAAATACTCTCAAATACCTTGGAAGGAAATGGCTGGTATGAGAGATAGATTGATTCATGGGTACTCAGAAGTTGATTTTAATTTAGTATGGGAAACTATACAAAGAAAATTAACTGAATTAAAGTTAGAAATCCAGAAAATTTTGGATGAAGAAAAAGAAGTAACATAAACATAATATCCACATTTAAAAGCCTAGGAAAGTGGCCTTTTCGTCGGTAATAGAGACTCGTTGAGTTTTTGTTTAATGAATGCGTGCCTTTCTGGTCGCGTTTTGATTTTCTCTAATTCATCTTTATATTTTTCACGGATTATTTGTTGTTTAAAGTACGTGTATACGGCGTCGTAAACTGGAAATTCCTTTTCCAATGCTTCGTGATCTGAATTTACTAAAAATGGGGTTCCAACAGCTACAAGTTCTAAAGCCCACGCGAGAGGTTCCTCGTTTATTCCTCCCGTATCTGCGGCTCTAACAAGTTTTCTAACTCCTTGCAACGCCTCGTCGCTTTCGAGCTCATATTTTTCCACGATGGCATCAAATGTGCAATGCTTCTCACCGTTGCATACATGGTGATCAAGTTCTACTCCCGTACCAGCAGTATCAAATGGAATTGCTCCAGTGTTCGCTACGAAATCGGATATTTCATCTTTTGGGAGGAAAACGAATTGAGCGCGTTTATCAACGAATCTTTTGATTAACCAGGGGCTAGCTACCCTATCAATATGTACATAATCTCGGGTTACCCATATCATTTTTTTATCAATTTTTATTTAGTTTTACCATAATCAAGGGATTTCTTTTGATAATAAATCATCTATTTGATGTAAAAAATCAGTTAATTCATCTTCAATAATAGCCCAAATTATTTCATAATTCACTCCAAAATATTGATGGATAAGTCTATCTCGAATACTAGCAATTTTATTCCAAGGGATTGACTTAGATTTATTTTTTAAATTATCCGGTAAAAGTTTAACTCCCTCACCAATTATCTCAAAATTCCGTACAACAGCATCCTGAGTTTTTAAGTCTTTTAAAAATTGGTCAAAATTTAGATTTATAACATATTTTTTAATTCTGGAAATTACCTCTTTTATATCGCTCAGAATTTCTATTACTCCTCTTTTAGACATAAATCACACTCATTCTGATTTCTTGGGCAATTTTTTCTACTCTTATACTTCTAATTCCTTCGGGAGTTAAAATATCTACTTTCTTATTGAATAAATTTTCTAAATAATCAGCCAAATCCATAAAAGCTAATCCAATTGATTTTTCAAATTCTACAATTATATCAATATCACTATCTTCTTTTGGCTTCCCTTTAGCAAAAGATCCAAAGAGTCCAATTTTTTTAATTCTATATTCTTTTTTTAGAAAAGAAAGTTCTTTTCTTAATTTATTAATAACCTCTTCAGTAGTTAACATCTTTTTTCATATTGAATATAATTTTGGAAATTAGGAAGATTCTAATTGTTTTAAAGTCATTATTATCAATAAATAAGATGTTTTTCTCGATATTAATTCTTTATATTCTTATTCTTAAAAAAAATAGTTGATTATTAATTTTTAAATAATTTTTTTTTATTTTAATTCTTTTTATTTCAAATGATAATGTATTTATGACCCCAAACATTTAGTTCAAATGTATTTATGATGAAGACAAAAACAGAAAAAGACGACTATGAGTCGTGCCAATCCACTATAAATCCCAGCGAGTGGAAGGGAAGAACGATAGAAATTGACGATGCTGGGACGGGTGATCTTGTCGGAAATGCCTTTATTGGCTTTCGGGACACGAACACGGGAAAAATTATTTTTCAATCGGTTCCAGTTGGCCTCTATAACGAAGAGAACAAGGACGAGGACCAACCGAAGAAACACATTCTAAAAGTAGTTATCAAAGCTCTTAGAGTGCTTAATCACAGCGAGGGTGATAGGATACTCCTATGCCGGGGTAATTGTTTTGATCTTGTTAGAGAATATTTTGAAGAGAACAAGATATATTACGAGCCGGCAATTGTCGAAGGGGAGCTCCAGGACGCTGTGGAGGACAGATTTATTCAACACCTCAGAAAATTAGGAGTACGCTCGAACAATCTTACGGTGGACTCAGGTATCCAGAGATACTTTCTCTTGTTTAACTGGGTATGTCGGGACTTCCCAAATCGGGAACGCTACGTTAAAACTGGCTTCCCATCGTGGAAAAAGAAGTGGCGAAAGATTGCTATGGATAGATACCATAATTCCAAGAGAAGTAAGGTCCAGAGAAGAGAGTTAATCGAGCGAAGAGCGAATGAAATCTATAGAGTTATGCTTGAGAAACCTATTTCTATAGGAAAGACTGCCTCTGAGAATAGATGATATTCTTGGTATTTAGAGTATAAAGCTTTTCTTTTGTTAGAAAAGCAGTTCTAAAACTTATTTTTTTTTAATTCTTTGAGTATAAAACGATAGTTTATTGTTTAAATTTTATTCTTATTATCTGAAAACGAAAAACAACAGAAGAGATATTAATTTCTTAATTTCTCGTTTTTCATGCGAAAAAGGGACCGAACTGGGCAATTTATAAGCGTAGATAATCATATTTATAACTGGGAAACGAAAAAAGTGTTGTAACCTTAAAATGCCGGATTATGATTATACGTGGAAAATAATGATGTTAGGAGACCGTAGCGTTCCTAAAACATCGTTAACCATTCGTTATATATCAGGTTTTTTTTTAGATAATTTAAAATTGACAATTGGAGTGGATTTCTATTCTAAAACAACTGATTTCAGAGGAAAAAGGGTTAAACTACAAATCTGGGACTTTGGAGGCGAAGAGAGGTTCAGGTTTTTACTCCACCAATATTGCATGGGTGCTAATGGCGCTATGTTTTTATATGACATTACAAATCCCTTAACCCTTGCTCACTTACCAGACTGGATTCAATTGATTAGAGGTCATGCTGGTGATATACCTATAATATTAGTAGGGACCAAGCTGCATTTAGAGCGATTTCGAGTCGTTACACGAGAGGAAGGATTAGAATTTGCTCAAAGGTATAATTTATCTTCATTCGTCGAACTTTCTTCTAAAACCGGGCAAAATGTAGAAAGGGTTTTTGAAGTTATAACAGAAAAGTTATTTGAAAGATATAACAGAAATACGATTAGAAACCAACCACATATTCCAATAAATAATTATCAATCAAAGAAAAAGCGGAGAACAGTCAAGAAAGAATTTAAGATTAATAAAAAACTCACAGTAAAATTAGAAAATAACCGAACTAATATTTATGTCGATGGTAAACTGTTTAACCAATGTAAATACTTATTATTAAACATATCTACTAATAGAATTAGGGACTACGATATAATAGCTTCTATAGATGAAGCTGCAGAAAGGTTAGACAGATCTTTGGAGGGAAGAAACTCACATTTCACGATTTCTCCTAAGACTGAATTCTGGGGGCACTGTTCTAATATTCAGGCGTGGTACGAAAATAATTACGATACTCGCATTCTTCATAGAAATTTAGCATTTCCTCTTTTAAAATCCCTTGCAGCCGCCAACGATGCCCTCGCTAAAAAAGTCTTTAAAGAGGAGATAGCTTTAAGACTTGAAAGTGGATATCCTTCAGTAGTTTTTTACTTAATTGAAAAGGGATTTTTAAAATTATTAACTGAGGAGGAGTTGAATACCATTATAGAAAGCCCTAAATTTTTAGAAAATTTACATAAATGGTTCTCTAATAAGAATGTCCCTGCACAACTCTCTCAAAAAATCAAGAACAAATTAGATAATATGAATTAAATTCTATTTAGTTCCTGTTCATCCATATTATTTATTATATCTTAGCATCAACCAGATATCATCATCAAATTGAGGTAAAGAAATTTGTTCGACCAGTTCAAATCCAAAATGTTCGTACATAGCTAGGTTTCTTTCGTGCGTTTCTAAATAACAGGGTAAACTGTTTTCATCAAGTTTAGCAAGCATAGGTTTTAATAATCTGCTAGCATAACCATTTCCTTGATGCTTAGGGTCTATCGCAAGATTATACAGATACATGTGAGGAAAATTAGCATGTTGCTTATGTTTTTTATTAGCTAAGTTGCTATATAGCATAAGTTTTTTTCGACCTTCTTTTTTTGCTCCAATAACTACAGAAAGAGCTCCATGTCGTATATAATGCCAATTTGATAGTTTAATTTTATCGTGAGGCAGCCAAGCAGCAACTCCTTCGATATTTTTAGTTGGAGCGTAAACCTTCCCAAATTTTAAAGAGATACGAAAAGTTAAATTCATTAATTTTAGTAAAAATTTCATTTGTTTAGAGGAATCTGTAGAAAAATAAGAAAAATCATCAGCTTCAAAATATGCTCTAGCAGCAACTTCTGCTGATAAATGAATATTTGTTTTATCTAATCTAAATAGATTCTCTAGGTCGTTAAACACATATAGAATAATTTTTTATAATTTTTAATTTCTTCTAAAATTAGTTTTGACATCCTTTATTCCTTCTAATGTGAAAAAGCTCCATCTTTTCATTGAACTCACAGGATTGATAGAGTTCGCTACTATTTTGGATGAAATCAAAATAAGAAAAAAGAAAATTATAACTATTAAAGGTATATTTGTTCAATTTAAAGATAGCATTTTATTTTCTCTTGAAGATTGATAAGCAAGCTCTATAATCTTATGCGCTTTATAGCCAATTTCTAAGCCAGGGTATGGTTTTTCTTCTTTAATAATCGATTCCAAGAAGTGTAGATTTTCAAAAAAATAAAGTCCTGTACTTGGAGTAATTTGGGGTAAATCTTTTTCTTTTAGGTACTCGTTAATAATCTCATTTAATTTTAGCCTTGTTTTTTTCCTTCCAATCAAATATTCAAACTTTTTAAAGGAAAATCCGGTATAGCCATCTAAAACAACATATCCATTTTCGAAGAAAATTTCAATCCGTCTCACATCCATTCTTACTTTATTCCAGATACTTATCAAATCGCCTACGAATCCGTCTTCATATTCGAATTTTATTGTAGCTACATCTTCAAGCCTTTTTTGGGTTAAGGGAGAAATATATCGAATCTTAGCAAATAATTTCGACAGTTTGGAATCGTTGCCAAAGAGATATTCGAGCATGTCGACATCGTGAATGCTATGTTCAAATAAACAGCCTGCATGAGCTAAGGACGGATCTTTTCTCCATTCAGACGGATGAATGCGGGATCCTATTGGCCATTCTTGGGCATCTCTAAATATAAATGATAATCTCATACCAAAAGCTTCGTTGTTTTCTAATAAAATTTGTTTTAATTTCCAAAGAATGGGGCAGTGTCGTAGTACTAGCCCCACTTGAGTTAGAACGCCCTGCTTTTTTTCTACTGAAATCATTTCTTTGATATCCTCTAAAGTAAATGCAAGGGGTTTTTCGCAAAAAATATATTTGCCCTCTTCAGCAATTCGTATATAATAATCTTTATGAAATTTCGTAGGTGTTGTAATATACATAACATTAATGTTCTTATCTTTGATGATCTCGTCTGGATTAGTTGTAAAATATTCTACATTATAAGGGTTATTTCTTTTCAAATTGTTTAATTTATTTTCATCAATATCTGCTACTCCGAGTATTTTTATATTAACTCCGTGCTTTGAAAGTAGATTATCTTCTTGTATTTTTTTCAAGGAAAGTAAATGTACTAATCCAATAGAGCCAGTTCCAATCATTCCTATATTTAAATTCAACTAAAACACTCTGTTTTTTTAATTCTATTTAATGAATAAAATATTTCATTTTTTAAATCCTTCAGCACCTAAGAGTTGATTAAAATTTGTTAAAAATATAAAATTTTATTATGAACGCTTAAGAAAACACCTCCATTTATGGGGGTGATGAATTAAGCACGATCTTTTTTAAAAAAATCAAAAAACCACTATACTTTAATCCATTTAAAGAATGATTCTTTCTTTTTAGGTATAAATGATTCGAGCTCTCAATGTTCGGATATATCCGAACAAGACGCAACGTACCCAGATTCGCAAAACAATAGGGTGTAATCGCTTCATTTACAATCAGATGCTCGTTGAGAGGGAGGAAATCTATGAACGGTTTAAGAACGATAAGGATGCGCTTAAGGAGCACACCTATAAAACAGAAAAGCAATATAAGGTCGAGTTTCCATTTTTAAAAGAAGCTGATTCCATTGCCTTACAAGCCTCAAGAGAGCATTTGTTTAAGGCATATCAAAACTTTTTTAACGGTTTAAAAAAAGGTCGTAAGGTCGGCTTTCCAAAATTCAAGTCAAAGAAAGGAAAGGAAACCTATACGACCAAACAAACGAATGGAAACATCAAGATTGATTTTGAAAGAAAAAAATTAAAGTTACCAAAACTCGGATGGCTTAGATTTAACGATAAGAGGGTGTTTTCCGAATCGATCAAACATGCCACCGTTAAAAAAACGAAATCAAACAAGTATTTCGTTTCTCTGACCTTAGAAGCGCAGGAGGATGTAAAGGAACTACAAGAGGTACATGAGAAGGATGTTACTGCGTTTGATATGTCAGCAAATAATTTTTTGGTGAATGATCTTGTTAAGATGGAGAATCCACGATTCTACCGTTTAGAGCAGAAAAAGACCAAGAAGCTAAGCAAGGAACTTTCGCGAAAGAAAAAAGGTTCTAAGAATCGAGAAAAAGCGCGTTTAAAATTAGCACGACACTACGATACAATATACAACAGAAAGAAGGATTGGACACACAAGCTCACCAGAAAATTAGCTGACACGTTTGATGCTATTATTTTAGAAAACCTAAACGTGAAAGGAATGCAGAGGTTCAATTCTGGTTTGTCAAAAACGGTTTCTTTAGATTTCTCGTGGTATCAATTCACGACCTATTTAAAATATAAGATGGAATGGTTAGGAAAGCATTTCATCCTCGTAGATAGATTTTTTGCTTCCAGTAAACTTTGTTCATGCTGTGGTTGGAAAAACAACAACCTTACCTTAAAAGAAAGAGTGTGGACGTGTCTGGATTGCGGAAC
>JAHLWS010000077.1 GCA_019057795.1 Promethearchaeota archaeon
AAGCTCGGATATTATCCTTTTATGGCTTGTTCTTATTGTAATTTCACTACTTCCGCAAGATGGGCACGCTTTTGGTGCATATTGATCGGCAGAGATCTTCACGATTTCTTTTTTGACGCATCTACTAAAGTCCATGAATTTAAAAGCGCCAAATTTTGTTATAATATGCTGTAATATCTACGTGATACCATTAAACGAAAACTTTTTTTTTTGCCCATCCATACACAAAGTATAGGAATTAATCCTTTTTGAATTAAATTATCTTTTTTCAAAATCTCAAAAATCGGTCTTAAAATTGGTAAAAGGAACAGTAAAATGGTTTAATAGCCGAAAAGTCTATGGATTTATAACCTCTGAAGAGGGGGGCGATGTATTTGTTCATTACTCTGCATTGAAAGGAGATAAGGACGAATATAAAACACTAAACGAGAATGATAAGGTTAAGTTCGATATTGTTCAAGGTCAAAAAGGATCACAAGCGAGCAAAGTTGGTATAATCAAAAAAGCGCCTCGACAATATAAACCATATAATAAAGGCGGCAAAAGAAGGTCTCGCTTTTAATTTTTAAATTATAAATCTTTGATATTATTGTGAAGGAAACTTCTATGTGGGTATTTGTTTATGGCTCATTAATGTGGGATGATTGGGCAACAAGATTTCAAGGAATCAATCGAGGTATAGCCAAATTAAAGGGGTATCATAGGGCCTTTAACAAAAAATCCATAAGTAATTGGGGTACAAGAGATGCTCCTTGTCCAACGTTGGGTCTTGAAGAGTCAAGTAATGAAGAATGCGTTGGTCTTGTTTTTGAATTTAATGAAGATCAGAGGTATTCTGTGGAAGCCAAACTCAAGAAAAGGGAAGGACTTAGTTTCCAACTTAGCGAATTAGAAGTTGAATTAGAAAATGGTCAGAAAGTAACGGCTCTCACACCAGTAAACCAAACTAATAAATGGACTTATATTAAAGATACAGAATTAAATACACTAATCGATGCAGTAAAAAGTACAAGTGGAGAGAATGGAAGTTGCTTTGAGTATATTAAGAATCTTTTTATAATGTGCAAAAAATTGGAAATCCAAGATGAATATATTCAGAAAATGTGGAAATTAATAAATAAGGATGCTCAGAATCCTGAAGAAGTCTAAGAATAAGAAGTTTTAAAAAATATTATAAAAATATAAAGGTGGACTTATTACGCACATCATTCCTCCTTTTTGAATAAGAATAAGCCTTTTTGACCTTCTTTCACATCAAAAATTATGGTTAATTCATCTTTGTGTTTCCAATTTAAACCTTTAGCCATACTTACGGGAATGGTGACGCTCCCAGACCCTCTTTCTTCATAAAAATAGTATTTCGTCTTTTATCCTTCCATCTTTTTTATCCTTTAATGAATTCTCTTAATAATACTTATAATAATTCTGATAATATAACTGATAAGAAAATTTTAATTTATATTCTATATAGCCATAACTCGTGCTAATGTCCAATTATACCTAATCTTCATTATATTAATTGCCTCTTATTATGCCTCTTTCTAAATTACTTTAAAGAAAACCTTGATCAATATTTTTTTTTAGAATTTTTTTAATAAGTCGTTGAGTTATTGCCTTTTTCTTTTCTCCAGAGTGTAATTCTCTATGACAATTTGGACAAATTGCACATACGTTATTTATTTCATCGACTCCATCTTTAGCAAGTGGAATTAAATGATGTGTCTCAAGATAAGGTGTTTTATCGGCTCTTTGAAATGGTGCTAATTTATTACAACATTCACAATTACTCTTTGCTCTAATTAAAGATAAAGCAGCAATTCTAGGATCTCGAAAATATTGCTTTACAAGTTGATATTTTTTTTTTTTGGAATATTTTTTCTCTTTTATACTCTGTAATAATTTATCTTTTTCTAATGGCTGATCTTTTACTCTTTTCTCAAAATATTTTTCTGATTCTTCCAAAGTCTCATAAATTATAAAATCTTCAAAGTATTCTTTAGATTTAACTGCAATCTTTCCAAGAAAACAATCTAATGTAGTTAAGTCTGTTCCAAGAAAATCTCTTAACTCGTAAAGTTTTTTATTAATAGCTATATAATCAGAACCCCAACTTCCAGTAATTACGGGGTTTTTACCCAACAAATATAGCGCTTTTTTAGATCGTTTGTTCCATACTCCATATTCTTTTGGATTATATACATGAAGAATAGCGGTGGCTAACCCATTACTTATTCCTCTGACATGATATTTACCATGTAAGTAAACCATGTTATCAAATCTATCTTGAATATTGATCGATTCATCGAGCAAATATTTTAAGGATTCTTTTAATTTTTCCATGTCAGCTAAATACCATTTCTTTTGTCTTTCAAGTTTATCCCATGATTTATTATTTTTTGCAAAACTTTCAAAATCTTCTTTAGTTAACGAATCAATATTAACAAACATATCTCTTAGAGAATCATATGCCTCATATCTCTCTTCAACAATCTCTTTAGCAGTTTTTCCATTCCAAATATCCTTCAAATTCAAAAAATCTTCAAACAACCTTTTAATATCAATTTCCATATAATTACCTCATATTTTGTCTTGCTATTCCTTTTTTCAATTAAAGGCTTGGCTTTAAAATAATTTTTCTATAATTTTATTCCATATTCTTAGATCTTTTAAGGGTTAAAGTTTAAAAATAATGATAAAAATGTTTCTTGAAACTTCGAAACAAATTATTTTAAATATAAGCTAAACTATATTAAGAGTGTAAACTCAAAAAGTTGATCATTATGATTGAAAAAGAAAGTTTTATATCTAAATCCATTCTACGTGAGAAAATTATTGTTGATTTAGCAAATATTTTATTTAGAGATCGTGATGATAAAGGAAATTTTAAGGTAAAAAATATTAGAAAAGTGTATAGCACCTTGCTCGAAGAGAATTATGATCCTTACCTAATATTAGATGCTCCGTTAAGACATTCAATGGATTTTAAACAAGAATATGAGGAACTTGTAGAAGATGGGATTGTCTATCAAGCACCTGCGGGTAGGAAAGCAGATAAATTTTTCTTAAAAATTGCTAAAGCTTTTAAATGCAAGTTCTTAACAAATGATCTTTGTAAAGAATATTATGATGATTATGGAAAGGAGTGGATAAGGGAAAATAGAAAGACATTTATGTTTATAAATGGAGAATTAATACTTGAATAAATAGAAACCAAAAAGTAATATATAGAGGGAAGGTAAATAATATGGAAGGAATTTCTCACAATAAATATGACCCTATTAGACAGATTTTATTTTTTTTATTTTCTATAGATGATATCTATAAAGATAAAGAAAAAATTATGGATAACGTCCAAGTATTAATTGATGAGGAAAAATTAGGAGATGAAATTAAAAGACAATGGCATTATTTGTTAGGAAATAGTGAGGACTATAATGTTTTAGCTGAAAAATTCATTAAAAAAAGCTATACTACTTGGAGAAGAAAACTTGAAACTTTTCAAAATATTAAAAATGAAGAAGAGACCAAAAAATTCATAAAAGAAAATTTTCCTCTAAGTATGATGATACGATATGAAACAGGAGCTTTGTCTCGGAACGAAATTTTAAGATTTTTAGAGTTTAAAGAACCAAAGATTAAAGATTATTTTAACGGTCGTTATGGAAAATATCTAAATTTTCTAATTTATCAAAATAATTTACTTCATATCAATTTACATTTAAAAATAAAAGAATATACAACAGGAACTTATGGTCTTCTTATTATTTGTTCATTTTGGATTGATGAGCCTGAATATTTTGACACTTTAGATATAAATATTATCAATGAGAATTATAGCAGCTCTATTCTTTGCTATAAAGTTATAACCAAATTAATATCATTAAATTTTAAGAGGCTCTCCCTTTTTAATGCGCAAGAATATAGGGAAGAAAAATATTCTTCCAATATCAACAATGAATGGGTTAAATTCTTACCTCACTTTTTCATTACAACGGGTATTGAAATCATTAATGAAAATCCTCTATTTTTATTTGAAGATTTAGTGTCTAAACTTAATCAAGTAGAATTAGTTATAAATAAACATAGTAATACTCCTATATTCAATCCTAATGAATGGTATAAAAGTCTTTCTCTTGAGGTCCAAACTTTTATAGAAAAAGGAAAAGAATTATTTTTGAAAATTGAAGAAAAGGAGCTAGAGCTAGAGAAAGAAAAAATTGAGGAAAAAGTAAAAGTAAATGAATATAAAGAAAATGACCTTATAATTGAAGATGTTGCTCTCCTTTTTAAGGATGCGCTACAAAAAGATAGGAAAGATGAGAACATTATTAAAGATAATGAGGGATTTAGAACAATTAATAGCTTTTTTAAAGAGTATAAGAATAAACTAAAAGGAAGATCAATACAGACAATTTATAATTATTTTAAGCAATGGGACTTGAATTATTATTTAGAATCAAGGGAAAGCACGCGGCAAGGAGGTGGTAAAGAGTATAGATATAGGGAAGGTTTTATGACTCAGAAGATTTCTTCAGATAAACAATTAATTGAATCAACCGAACAAAAAGATGAGATTTTCCAGAAAGAGAAAATACAAATTCAGCAAGCACTAAATTATTATAATAATCAAAAATACGAAAACGCAAAAGCTCTTTTAATAAAAATTTCTAAAAATCCAAGTAAAGATTTATTTAACGATGACCAGCTATATTATGGTGTATGGTATTATATTAGCCGTTGTTACCAAAAGCTAGAAGACTATACAAACGCTACTTCTTATTTTAAAAAAATCTATTCTAAGAAAAAAGATTTTATTAATGTTAATTTTCACTATATCGAAAGTAGTCTGGAGGCGGGGATGTACAGAGAAACTCTTCAAATTATTAATCATACTCTTAACAACTTAAAGGATTTATTAAAAATATTCGATTTAACTAATTATTATATGATTTATGATGATTTAGAATTCATCATACGTTCAATAACATGGAAATATGACTCCATTAATGATGGTCTGAGACCTTATATAGAATACTTGGAAAACAATGATTTTAAGAAATCTATTATTGGAATCAATAAAACTAAACCAGATTTAAGAATTCTCCGCAAACCTTTCGATGAAAAGGATTATACCATAATTTATCATAATCTTATGCTAACCGAGAAATTTTATGAGACTTTAATACGAATATGGTTCTTAAAGTCTGAGTGTTTTAGGAGATGTATAATTAAGAAATTTCTTAACCAAAATTTTGATAATCTTGACCAAATTTTTAGAGAGGTGATAATCTTTTTTAAAAAAATCCAACAATTAAATTTAAGGTCTAAATATCCTTTTATAGATATTTTAAGTTTTGTATACTATTATATTGGTCTAACAAAACTGTTTGATTTAATAGATATCCAAAAAGAGTTAGAAGAGAATTTTCCAGAAGGGAAAGGTTTCCATTATTCTCCCGAATTTAGAAATCTTAAAAAATACAAAATTATTTATTACTATCTTAATGCTGTGAATCAGTCTTTTAATTCTCCAAAAAATGTCTTTCGCTATGAAATTAAGAGTATACGGGAAAAAAAACCAATCTTGGTATCTTCGGAAATTAAAGCTGAACTTTATTTCATAAAAATTTCTCTTCTCCAAAAATATGTGCTCGATGAATTACTTAATGAAGAAAGATCATTCCTACAAAGTATAAAGAATAGTGACACAGAAGATATCCATGAAATTTATCGAAACTGGGATGATTTTCACTTTCCTTTCCACTCTTTTAGGAACTTGATATATTATAATGAACTTTTTTCTGAGTTTGAAGAAATATGCCATAAATACAACATTGAAATATATAAATTTTGGGTAAAAAGACTACAAAGCAGTCTTTTTGATAAACTAAAAGAAGTTAAAGAACTCCGTATAGAAGGTCGCACATATGCTCTAAACTGTATTTTTAAGATCTTATATTCAAAATATACCCAAAAAATTCATGAGTTTGAAGTTTTTACTAAGGAGAAACCAGAAGATCTGAGTATAGAATATTTTATCTATGATTCTATAAAAACAGAGATTAATTCCATAAAACAAAAAAAAGTTGGTCAAATTAGAGCTAAACTTGACGTAGAGAATAAGCATCTTATAAAACATATACTCAGTTATATAAAAAAGCATGGTTTTTTTATTGGAGACAATTTAGATTTAGATTTTAGTCTATGGTTAGATTTTGAATTTCAATTTGAGGAGAATGTCGATATCTTAGAATTTTATTATAAAATTAATCTAACATATGAAAGAGTAAGATTTAAAGAACATCTTGATATAATTCCACTCGCATTATTTCATGTAATTGATATGAATGCAGATGAATTATATATTCAAATATCGGATAAATTTAAGAAAGAATTCAAAACTTATTTTCAAGAACAATTTCCAAAAGAATACCAAAATGAATTTTTTAAATTTACTCCTATGTTCATTCTAAAAAAAAATATGTTTAAAATAAAAATTAAAAAATTATAACATTATTCTTGAAGATTTACCGTCTAAATATATATTTTTGCAGTCTGATTGCTAAGGTGGCAAGTGAAAATTTAAAAGATAAAGATATTGGCAAACAATTGATCGAAGATATTGCTAAGTATTCTGCCCATCCAGATTGTGAAACCCTTTATTGATTTATTTATGATCCTAATCATAATCAAATAAATCCAACGGGACTAATTAAAGATTTAATTAAAGAAGATCAAACTCCTAAGGTAAATATAATTATAAATCCAATATAGAAATCCTTTAATAGTATTAACAATATCCAACTCTATTTTTCCCTATTATATTTGATAAAAATAAATTTTATTGTAACACCATAAAATTCTAATATTTTTATACATAAATCTGACTTATACTAAATTGTTAGGATGAAAATTTATGGTCTTATCAGAAAAAATTAAGGAAACCTTATTAAAAGCTACAATAGAATCTATTCAGAATAGAAAGATCGAGGAAAATTTATTTTCCACAAATACAGGCAAAATTCTGAGGAATGAAATTGAATCTATTAATAATATTTCAAAATATCAATGGAATTATAGGCTAAATCAAATTGATTCTCCTAGAGATTTATTGGAAGATTTTTTTTTTAAGAATTTTATTTTTAATATGAAAAATTTTGTCTCACAGAATATTAAAAAGAATTTTGAAAAGAATCCCTTATTTTTAAATTATTATAATAAACAGTATGATATTTTAGAAGCTGAAATCCTTTTTAGTCCAACTTATGATTACACAATTTTAATTCCAACCTTTAATTTTATAATGGATGATAATTTACTTCAACTTGAACTCGATTCTAATCATATAATTACGAATATAACAAGGGAAGAGGATACATATCAAAATAAGTATGGAATCATAGATTTTAAAAAAATTCCAAGAAATTGGGAAAAATATTGGAATAATCCTCCATATGCAAGTTTTGAAATAAAATTTTCTCTTCCAAAACGTAAAAATTCAGAGCCTCCTTATGTTGGATTCATCCCTCCTGCTCCATTTAATTCAATCAGGTTCATTAATCCTGTTTTTGAGAAGGTTAAGAGTATTTTCGACTTTTTCTATTGTTTTAAAAGAGATCTTTTTAGTAGTTCTATTTTTACTTTTGGAGATAGATATTATGTTTTTCTACCACCTTTTTCTTCGAGTAATTTTGAAGACTATTTAAGATCATATACTAATGGTGAATTCCCAGATCCATATAGAATTTTTGTATTAAAGAAACCCGAGGATATAAAATATTGGAAAAATAAATGGAATGCTAAATATAATAAATTTTATAATAATTATTTTACAGCCACTACTGGTTCAGAAGGATTTCGTATGTTCAAACGTGTTTTGGATGTTCTCCGTGTAATAAATAAAATCGAATATATTGATTTAAGAAATTTTTTATTGATTTCCAGTTTTGAGGGTATTTTGTATTCAGAACATATTGCTGCAGATAAACTCAAATACCCCAAATATAATAAAAAGGGGCCACTCTCAGAAATATTTATTAAATTATCTGAAGAATTAAGAGAATTTTGGCAAAAGATATTCGTTAGCAAATATCCTATGAATAAACCTCTAAGTTCATTTGAGACTAAAGATGATTTAAAAAAATTTATAATAAGTGCTTTTAATTATAGAAATAATATTGCTCATCCGGAGAAAGTAAAAAAAATTAAAATACAACCTTCTTACTTAAAACCTTCTAATCCATTAATTTCTGAGGAGGAAAGATTAGAATTTTTAATCAATCAATATTTTACTTATTTTTTATTATTTTTAATGAGGATTTGGATTAATAAAGAATTTAAATCGATTACACAATGGCACGATTATTTGAAAAACCTTTTTATTTAAACATTATTGAGGTTTTTTTTTATCAAACTCCCTTTTCGGCTTTTATTTCTTCAATTTTATTCCTTATCAATGCCCTAATCAACTCGTCTCCATCAATATACCCTAAATTTGGATTATTCTTAACATATTCGTCAATGAACTTGATATTTTCCCTATTTACTTTTAACACCACTTTTTTTTTGGGTTTTAGTAACATTTCTTGAATCATATCGTAATAAGAAGAGCAATGATACTTAGTGAGGGTATTAAAGACTTCTTCTATAGAAATATAATTGATAGAAGGGTCTTCAAATCTTTTGACTTCAGGACCGAAATAGAACAACAACGAGTTTGACGAGTCATAGATCTTTAATTTTTCGATTTTCTCATCAGTTACTTTAAAAGAAACCTGTGCAAAAACTTTTCTCTCGTTAGTTCCGATACCTGATACGTCAATTTTCGATTGAGAACCACCAATCTTTAGAATTGGTGCGTGTATGATTTTGTACATCTGCAAGTATTCGGAACATATTACTTCTAGTTGTTTATCAACCAAATAACGTAATTCTATAGGTAACCCCTTCTCCTTGTAAATATAATCTAATCCTTCATCAAGTATCCTCCACCTGCAAACCGTTTGCTTAATGGGTTTAATATTTAATAGTGGATAATCAAAATAGGTTCTTTTTCTTAATTCTATTACTTGAACCGATTTATACTATTTGTCTTTAATTTTTTCTAGCTCAATTTTGGTACCTGCTTCAATTTTTCCAATATACAAACCTGTTTTGTCGATAGTCGAATAATCCAAAGCGATCAGGGCTCCATTTTGGCAGAACTCTTGTAAAGTTGTTAACGCTGATTTCCCAAATGTTTCATAATCCTCTGGATTTACGCTTTCTAAATTTTGAAAATGGATATTTTTATCAAATTGATATAAAAAAAAGCCCTTGTTAATTTTCTTACTGAAATTTTGAAGGAATGCTCGTTGAACTGTATGATTTCTCTTTGTTTCATTCATTATTTTTTACTTCTATCTATTTACCCATTTATTGTATTGAATTATTTCCATTCATTTTTATCTTGATTAAATGTAAAAATTATTATTAATTTAATATGAATATTATCTTGTCAATTTTTAAATAATAGCAGAGTATTGAAATATCTAATTTTATTATTATTAGTAATAATTAGTTTATTTTTATTAACTTTAGGTATTAACAAACTACATGTATAAACTCGTAAAATATTTTCAAGATAATATGATGATCGATAATGAAAAAATAATTCTTGGTCAAAAGCATAATTGGATTATGAAGCTATTACAATAGAAGTCCAGTTTTATGGTGTATAATGATGAACAATGAAAAATCTTCGCCAATTGAAAATATATATCAGAAGATCGATCAGAATCTCATCAATATTGGATCAAATAGTCTAGAATGCGAAACTTTTTTTCATAGTTTATGGGAAACAGCTGTTAAGAAAAACTCAGATTCAAAGTTGATTAATGATATTAAAAAGGACTATTATTTATTCACATTTCGAGAATCAATACCACTCGAAGATCTGGAGTATTACAAGGAAAGGTTTAAAAATACTGAAAATTCAGTGCTCAAAGTAATGTATTTTAACGTTTTAAATAAAGAAAAATTAGATTTTGACTTAATTTTAGAAACTTTCGATTATTTTTTCATTTTATATGAGAATGCTCTTAAATCTGGGAATCCAATTTCAATTAAACAAAGTATTGATATATTAAATTCAAGCTTAGAATATGCTCTCAAGTTAAAAAATGAAAATATGATCTCAAAATCTCTTTCAAAACATGTGGAGTTTATAACCGAGCACATTCGGCTTAAAAACTTTAATTGGGCATATTTATTAGTCAAATCATTATTTATTATCGGAAAGAAACATTGGGATAAAGTAGATGAATCTTTCATTGAGAATATAATTAAAGAAGTAATGAAAGAAAAGGAAAATGGTCCAAAATATTTCAATGGATGGAAAGACTGGTCTAATTTATTAATCCAATTATACACATTATTAGGAAAACATGAAAAGAAAAAGGCAACACTTCAAACAGCTGCAGATACGCTAGAACAAGACTTTGATGAAATGGTGAAAAAAGGTGAATTATCTCACATAAAAGCAGGTTACTATTATAATAAGATTGCTGAATATCGCAAAAAAATGAACCAATCTCATAGAGATATGAATGATTTGATGATAAAAATCAAGCACCATCAAAAAGAAGGTAAAAAAGATATGGTTGTAATTAAAGGATCGTATGAAATTCCAGAAAAGGAGATTCAAAAGTTTGTTTCTAGATTCGAAAAAAAACCTACTCTTGAAATCATCCAGTTAATCAATGAGATCCCCATAATTTCTTTCGAAACTTGTGTTCAAGCACGAAAATCGGGATCGAGTGATTCTTTTCTAGAACAAATCCCTCACATTACATATGTCAATGGACTTATAAAAGCTAAGACAGTCGGAAATGAGACTATAGATACCCAAGCTAAATGGTTATTTATTGAGGAGATGAAATTAATAATCTTTAAAATTGGAATCCTTTTCCAAAAATTAGGAAGTCAAAATGATAATTTTCTCGATGAGTTAAATGAATTTTTTGGTAAAAGCAATAATTTTACTAGTACGAATAAGGAATTGATGTCATATGGTATAGAGAAATTTAGAAAAAAAGAGTATATAGCCGCAATACACGTTCTCATTTTCCAAGTAGAAGTAATCCTAAGAAATAGATTGAAAGACTTTGGGATCAGTGATTACATAGAAAAAAATGGAGTTCAACAATATATCAGCTTGGGAAATGTATTGACCAAATTACACGAAAACCATGACCTTCAAGAAAATTTTTTGATATTTCTTGATCTTTTCTTATCTGACCAACAATTTGTTAACCTAAGGAACAAAATAGCTCACGGTCTAACAAAAATCGAAGAGTTCAATGAAAACAATACGGTTGCCTTGATATTTATTTTAATAAAATTAGTTAATTCAAGTGAAAGGTATCTAACAACTGGGAAATAAAATTTATCCTTAAGATCTTTTTAATATTAGATTTAAAAATAATATTCCTAATATCTAAATATGGATTCTGTTTAGTTTCTATTGTTTATCATCTCATATTTTTTTAGTTATGCATCTAAAACTTACTTGTTTAACGATTGTTTCAAACTTTTGATGACATTTATGGCATTCAAAAATGTATTCTTTTTGTTTGGGGTAATTATTAATATAATCAATCAAGTATAATTTTTCTCCACAACTACATTCTATATACTGATCCTCTCTCATTCTTTCTCACTTCCTTTTGGTTTTTCAATTAAATCTAATTTACATTTTCAACTTTCAAAAATTTTCATGTACATTATAATTCATTTCACATCTGAGTTAGATAGCTCCTTTTAATTCATTATTACTTTTGTCTCCAAACTTCTGAAAAAAAAAGCTTATCATGTGAAGATCACTTATAGTAGGGGATTATACATTTAGTTGAGGATATCACTTCTTTTTTGCTCAATCTGATTTATTTTTAAAACCATTTCGCTAATAACTAAAGTTGGAGGGTCGTAATCATCGCTCCTTGGCTTTCTATCCTTACAATTATTACAAAAATCATTTTCGAACTGATTAAACAAATGTCCAAGATTTCCAGATTGGGGAATTACTTTTTTCTTAGTACAAGTAATCTTTTTTACACCTAAAGAGTAAATTCCTTCAGCTTGTCCTAAAATTGAAGGATAATAACCAACAAGGAGATGTGAACATTTTTTCAAAATTGCAATTGGATTAAGATCATTTAGCGCTATGTCTAATGATTCTTTTATATGCGGGTCATTTATTGAGCTTAAATCCGAAAACTTAAAGAATTTTAAGGTTTCTATTGTTTTTGATAAGGGTATTTTAATTACATCATTAATTGTGAATAATTCCGAGGCGATTCCCATATTTTCTAAATTATAATTAAACTTTTTTATATAATACTGATGATTATATTCTTTAGCTAATTTTAAACCTTTTTGGTAAAACTCCTTTGCTTTATCTAATTTATAAGCCTCATAGTATCCACCTGCTAATAAATAAGTATGAAGTTGAGTATCTTTAGCTTCAAATTTATCTGATAACTCAACCAAGAGCTCGATAAATAATTCGTTCTTTTCCAATATTTTTGAAAATATGGATTTATCAATATGGTCTTTAAGGATAGAGTTCAAAAACACCTCTATTTGCAGTAAATGAAGATTTAATGTATGATACTCAAATAAATCTAGTGATTCTAAAAATTTTTTTAAGATTTCTAACATTTTTTTGGTGTGCTCTTTTAGGACATTATCTAAGACGATATTCTCAGATTCCCATATGAATTTTATGAAATGATCGATGGTTCTATGTTTTTTTGATGCTTCTATTCTTTTTAATATATTAGGGATTTGCTGTTTTATTAAAATTTCAAAAGTTGCGTAATAATGGAAGAAAAATGTAAATGTATTAATATATAGTTGATCTTTTAATTCTTTAGAAAGCCTTAACCCCTCAATTGTTAAATTAATAAAAGTCTCAATTTTTTCTGTAAATATATTACTACTTGTCATTATTGCTAAGATAGCTTGTAGATGGTGCTTATCTTTCCTTTTGAGTTTATAAATTTTAAAGAACTGCTCTTGCATTTCCCTAATATTATCACTTCTAAAATATAAAATTGATGTGTGAATTCTTCGCTTAATATTTTCAATTTCTGTTTTACTTATTATTTCTTTCATTCTTTCAGGATTATCTAAAAAACTTTCAAAACCCTCCGACCGATGTACCTCATCTACGAAATTGTTTTGCACGATATAAATTACCTTTTGACCATATTGAACAATCCTTTTTCGATCTGTATCACAAGGTATTATATACCCAAAGCGAACGTAAACAAAAGTATTTTTTACCTTTGGGGAATCCTTGCGGACTTAAGGAAGTTTCAGAATTTATGGGTTATCTAAAATCAGATTTAGAAATATCTAATGGTATATTTGCTCCAATTGAATATGAAAGATTTTTAAATAATAACAATGAAAACCTTAAAACGAAAATTAAAAGTGATCTGTTACAATATAATAGAGATGATCTGAAAAGAACCAAATATATTTATGATTGGTTAAGGAAGTTAAAGTGAGATAATCATACATCTTAAAAATAAAGTCTGCACGTCATTGATTTAAAAATGTCAGATTGTAAGTTTTTTATCAATAAATATTAGAAAAACCAATTAAGTAAAGACAAAGAAAATGATCTATGCTTTAAACGATCAAAATGAAAGAATTAATGCTTCTAAAGCGGAAAAAGGTAAAAGTTATAGTTGTCCTAATTTAGATTGTGATAATAAAGAATTAATACTTAAGAAAGGACAAATAAGAATTCCTCATTTTGCTCACAAATCTCATAAGGATTGTTCTTCGGAACCTGAAAGTGAAGCCCATATTTTGTGTAAGATATTCTTCCAGTCTTTATTAGATCTTGACAAACAATTTGTTGAATACTATGGAATAAAAGGAGTTCGACCAGATGTTTTATATGACCAATTTGCCCTTGAAATACAGTGTTCCACCATCACTGTAAATGAAGTAAAAAGGAGAAATAAAATATACGAAAAAAATGGTTATATAGCCATATGGATATTTCTCGAAGATGAATTCAAACCTAAAAAAAAAACTAAAGAACCAAAAGCCTATTATCGTGTTAAAAAACCAGTCTTACGTGGCTCATTTGAAGATATAGGAAGAAGAAAACTTAAATTTTTTAGTTTCAAATGTGAAAATGAAGATATTCACCTTAATTTTAATGATTATGGTGATTTTTTTGATGAATTCACAAAGGAAAATGAATTAGTTATCAAAACTAAGCAGGATTTTGATAGCATTTTAGAAGAAATTCTAATCCTAATTAAAAATAAAAAAGAGTTATATGATCTCAAGAAAAAATTAAATTCCTTACCTAAAAAAATTCAAGGTAATTTATATGAAAGCTCAAATCTTAATTATGCTCATATATCAGCTATAGACTTTTTAGATGGTGTTAATAATTTTAATATTGGAATGTTTTTAAATCAAATATTTCGTGAAAAAGATTGTTCTATGGATACCTTTAAAGATCACATTGAAAAAATGATAATTAAAGCATATAATAAGGATAAAAGTATTAAAGATTGGAGAGATCAAAATACTTTCGAGCGAAATGGAAAAAAATATGTTCCTATATGTGGAATCAAAAAAATATATCATGAAACCCCTAAAGCGTATTTAGTTTGGTCTAATCAATACTTCAACTTCATAAGCACCACTATTCAATTTTAACCTACCTGGTCTCCGTTAACATTGAAACCGACGGATTCCATCTCTACATTCGATTCCTCGAGCAAAAGGATACGTAAGTTGTACAGCCATAATTTGAGCCTTTAAATTTACATTTTTTCTTTTTTGCTATTTTTTTAGATGTCATATGCTCCCAGATCTTATAATTAAATTCATGTAATAGATTTAAATTTCTATTTAAAAGCTTAGATTTTCTTTTTGAAAGACCATTTAAGTTAATTAGTATAAAAATAAATAATCTTATTTATTTTTTATTTAATTAAAATTGAAATCTTATTTGTATGACTTACGAAAACATCTTAAATTGGTTCAAAAAGCACCCATCATTTAAGCGATGGGAATTCTTTTCTTTATTAAGAAAAGAAATTCTAAGAAAAAATAGAAGTAAAAAATATAGCAAAATAACTTGTTAAATAAATGAGAAATAATGACAATTCGAAATGAAAAACATGTAATGGAAGATGAATCAGTTAATATAATAAATTCTTTTCTATTACCTTGGATTGTATACGATTTAAGGGTTTCTGATTATGCTATTGATCTTTATGTTAGAATAGCTGAAATAAATAAACCAGTGAGTTCAGACTCATTTCATATTCAATTAAAATCCACAAAAGAAAAAAAATTGAAAGATAATAAAATTACTCTAAATAATTTTCCCACAAAAACCTTACTTACCTTTGAAACTTCATATGAACCCGCATATATCGTTTTATGTGATTTAAGCTCAAAAGAGTTATACTGGGTTAATGTTCATGACGAAATTAACCGTTTAAATAATGCTAATCCAGCTTGGAAAAAACAAAATACAAATACAATTTATTTTAATTTACCTCAAGCGGTATTCACTAAATCGAAACTAAAAGAAGATGCACTAAGAATACGGAAAAAATTAATTATAAAATATTCAATTAAACTAAAAGAAGATGAGTCTTTTGAAAAAATATATAGTCAAATGGAAATAGAATCTATTCAAGAAGATATTTTCTCAGGAAAAATAAAACTTAAAGATGAGAAAGCAAAAAAACTGTTTATAGCAGAGTTAAATTTTGTTAAAATTTTCAATGTTGAATTTGATGATGTAAGTAAAAGGATTAAGGAAATCATTATTACAATTACTTTTTATGAAAAAATTATTAGGAAAAAATTAATCCCATCAAGTATCAATACTGGTCTTATCTTTATGAGATTATCTGATTTATTTTTTATGTTATCTGGAATTAAAGACTTTAAACTAAATATAAACAAATCTATAGATTCTAACAAAAAAGCATTAAAATATTATAACAAAAAAGAAGATTTTCTTCAAAATTTCATCATATATCATAATTTAGGGTTAGCCTATAAATTATTATATGAGAGTGACCCCAGAGATGATTATTTGTTATATCAGATTACTGCTCTTAATAGCAATTTAAAACTTGCTGAAGAAAAAGGAATTGCACCCATTTTAGGTCAACTTAACTTATCTATAGCTAATTTATATCTAAAACTAACTGATAAGAAGATTCATTTAATAAAAAACCAATCTAAAATGATCAACCAAATTAGGTCTTCAATAAGTCATTTTGAAAAAGCTTTAGAATATTCCCAATATTCAGAAGATTCGAAGGAATATGCACTGATCTGTTATTCTATTGGGAATTTATATACAATGAATGCAGAATTAGAAAGTCCATATAATAATTTAAAGAGTTCTTTTAAATATCTAACAAAAGGATACGATATTATATTGAAAGTTGGTGATTCAGAAGAAATTTCAGATTATAAAACTAAATTAGCCGTAGTTTATCGAGGTTTGTATGATTATGAAAATAATAAAAATTGTCTAAAGAAAAGTATTGATTATTTAAATCAGGCACTTGAATTTTGGAATCTTGAGGATTTTCCATGGGATTATGCAACAGCATTGAAAAATTTGGCAATGGATTATATAATTTTAGGTACTATTGAAAATACAAAAGAAAATATATTAAAAGCAAAAGAAGCATTGGAGAAAGTCTTAATAGTCTTCTCTAAAGAGATTTATCCTGAAAGATATGCTTCCACTCAATTAACTTATTATGAAGCTTATATAACTCTTTATGAGAATAATATAGATATTGAAGATAACTTAAATAGAGCACTTGAATCTTTAAATGAATGCCTACAAGTATATTCAAAGGAATTTTATCCCTATGGTTTTGCCACAGTAAAATTAAATCTTGGGGCTACTTATATGTATCTCTATCAACATTCAAATAATAAAAAATACATAGAAGAATCGATTAATTCCCTTAAAGAAGCTATTGAATTTTTTATATTAAAAGTTTATCCAGAAGATTATGCAAAATCACAGAATAATATTGGACAGTCCTATTTAGCATTATCAAAACATAATGATGAAGAAATTAATTTAAAAAAAGCATTAAATTCATTCAGAGAATCTCTTAATGTTCGGAGTTTAAAATCTCATCCATTTTTATATGCCCAGCTAAACAAATGGTTAGGAATAGTATATTATAAGCTAAATAATATTGATGAGAAAGTGGAATTTCTTGAAGAGGGAATAAAAGCATACAATAATGCCTTAAAAAAATTTACCCTCAAAGATTATCCTGAAGATTATGCCGAAATATACTTTAATTTAGGGGGATACTACAAAAAATTAGCGGAATTTAAAGATAAAATTCCTAATTTAAAAAAAGCTATTCATTATTTTAAAGAATCATTAAAAGTTATAACATTTGAATCTGATTCTTTTAAATATGAAATAACAAACAACTACATTGGAAATATTTGCTTTGATTTAATAGAGATTGAGGAGAAAGAAGAATTTATCAAAGAAGGATTAATTGCGTATCCCAATATTTTAAAAAATTTATCGAAGACCGATAATCCTCATAATTATGCAGCAATGAAATGTAATTTGGGAAATTTATATACTCGCTTAGCAAAAAAAGGGAATAGAGAAACAAACTTAAAACAATCTATAGATGCATTTGATGAGGCAATTGAGATTTATTACACCTTAAAATCCTATGAACAATTAAAGAATGCCATTGCTAATCTATCTGAAAGTCTATATTTTTATGGTTTTCTAACAGAAGATAAAACTATATGTGTAGAAGCAATAAATTATTATAAAAAGATACAAAAATCTATTGAGCCCTTAACTAATGTAGAATTAAACCTTGGATTAATCAATTGTTTAGGAATAATGTATAGAAAACTAAGCAAATTTGGAGAAAAAATAGAAAATATTAAAATATCAATAAAGTATTATAAAAAGGCCTTAAAAATTGTTGAAAAAGGTTCTGAAGATCATGGAATAACTTTAAACAATTTAGGTTTAGCATATCAAGAACTTTCGGATGATATAGATACAAAGGAAAATTTAATTAAATCATTATCAACCTATAATGAATCTTTAGAGTACTTAACTAAAAAAAACTCAGAAACCATCAAAATTGTTAAGAAGAATATTAAGAAAATAAACCTAAAGTTAAAAGAATTTAATAATTAATATTAAATGAGTACGAGATAACACAACCTTATTGATAATATCATACCATTTTCTCACATTGTTGAAGGACTCTTTGTTTGTAATGTCAAATACAATGATACCTGCTCGTGAATCTGTTAAATAATCAGGCCACAAACGTTGAAATTGATTTTATCCAGCAAGATCCCAAATCATGAATTTTACAGAGGTATCTAATTCATTAAATAAACACTCTCTTTTAGATATAAATGTCCCAATTGTAGCTTTATAGTCGGCTTTAAATATACCATGAACATATCTCTGAGCCATACTTGTCTTCCCTACACCACCATCTCCAATTAAACTCAACTTATAAACAAAATCAGGGGAATGGGATTTTTATTGGTAATAATCCAATTTATGTTTTAATTTTTCCACTTCAGTATCTCTTCTTATTTTGGGAATTACAGGGCTAACCGGTAGTTCTCCATCAACTATTCTTGCAACTTTATCAGCAGTTAGATAGGTATAAGGAAATATATCATCAACAAACGTTGCAGGATGAAGAATCGACACTAAAACATGATCCGAACCAGACTCACAAAATTTTTTCTAAATATTCTCCAATATATGCAATAAATTCCTTGACTTTAATTTTGTTAAGAAGATCAGGAGTTTCCTCAAATTTTATTGATATGATCAGGAAGGTTATTTGATATTTCCTTCTTTTCTTTCTATTATACTCTGGACAATCATCATTCGTTTTATTTAATTTTGCGGGTAAATCTTTTACTCTTTCAATATTAAGAGCAAACTTTAAAAAATTTTTAGATTTGGATAATTCTAAAGTTCTTGTAAGCTTTACCTATCTTTTTCGATTTGGTTGTCCCTTATTTTATATTCGATGAGCAATTTCGTGAGTTCGTTCTCTAACTGTATACTTTATTTTTTTGCTACTAAATGTATCAAATACTTGTATCATGCCCACATTTTGTACAAAATTTAGTGTTTGGAATAATCTCCTTCCCACAATTTTGGCAATAATGAGCTTTTTTGGCGAGAATATCTTTAGGTTCTTGCGTAATAAAGATTTTTCTTTCTTCTGTCTTTTTTTTATACAATTTATAGATTCCTACAGGCACACCTATACACAAAACAGCTCCAATACCAAATAAAACTACAATACCCAAGAAATAACCCCCAGAATATTCTGGTTCTGGATAAGTCCAAATTAATTGTGGATAATCCTCACTACTGTAAGCTCCTTCTTTTGAATGTCCCTGAACATAGCCTGTTTGCAAATTATTTGAAGCGTTAACACAAATAGAAATACTATTTCTTCCTTGTATAAAGTCAGTAATATCAATCTTATAGATTTTTCCTTCAGCTACAGTGAAAGTTGTAATTATTTCTTTATGTTCAGGTTTATTCACCCAATTAATTGTGTATTCGTTCCAAGTATCGCTTATCAAACATACCATTACATTAAAAGTCTCTGAAACGTAATACATATCTATTGAAATTTCTGCTTTTGTCCAACCCGCAGGTTTATCAGAAAAATTAAAGTATAAATATGCTTCAGTCCACCCAAGACCGCGGTCTCCAAATATTAACCAGTTTTTTCCGCCATAATTTGAAGTTGGATTATACGTATATATGTACGCGTCTTTCTCTGCTACAGTTGATACAGTTTCATCGCTTGCTATACATCCTATAAGTGTAATGTTAAACGTTAATCCAATTACAATTAGTATCCCTACTATTACAAATAATTTTTTTTTTAACATTTTTTTCAACTTCATTCCTGAAAATTGCTTAGATTTTTGATCAAATAACTATCAGAATAAAAAATATTTAACATTTTGGCAAAAATGATTTTTATAATGTTTTTAATTCCGCTTCCCTTTATCTTAATTGCTTAATCTATTAACTAATTTATAAGCAATAATATTAGTAGTAATAATAAAGATGTAACGTGCTTAATATAATTAAAAGTATATGTATCTATGAATAATTTAATTATATTTAGCTCTTCCTTATGCTTTTACAGTTAAAGTTTCACGTAAAGTTAAAATGTTACAGGAATAGTCTTAACGAAATAAATCTAAAGAAATAAAAGTTAGGTTTAGACCAAAATTCTATCTTGATTAAAAACAAAACTAAAAACCAGAATAAAATAAAAAAAAAAGAGAGCTAGAGTTAGAGGTTTTTGAAAGACTTGAAGTATTCGCACGCCCCTCCCTTTATTAAGGCGAGGCTCGTAATGCTCGAGTAGGCTGCTTTGTAATTCTCGTCTTTTAGCATATCTATTACTTGTTCTCTCGAGTCGAACTTAACTATTATAAAAATTTACAAAACATTTGGAATTTTTTTGATAAGTATTCTTACTGGTTTGATGATACCTTGATACTTTTGTTGGACACCAATGAAAGGAGGGATTCAAAAAAATCCATTATCTTTTTGTTAGAGGAAGATGTGTGGAGCACGGATGAGGTCTATGGAAAATATCTCATAGAGGAAAATAAAGCGGGTATAACCATTAGCTATTCCCGAAGGGAGAGAAATATAAATCAAATTACATTAGAAACAAAAGAGGAGTCTGAAATAAAAGATTGGATTTGTAAAGATGCGATACGACATATCAGAACCAGTTTGAATTCTTATGGGGTAAGTTGGAAACAGAAATACAGGCGTGCATTGAAGAAATTTTCCATAAATCCCCAAAATTTACTCTCAAACCAAATTATTTACAAAATCAGCTCGATAAAACAATAGAAATTTCCGAACAATGGGCAGAGGCGGGATTACTTAACTTAGGAAGGATTGTAGAACACTGGTTACTAAATAAACTGGGAATAAAAAATGCACCACTTTTTTTCGATCTTATTAGAGAAGCAGAGATTGCTGGTTTAATAGATAAGAATGAGGTAAAACTCTTAAGGTATATTAGAACTAATTATAACGATTTGAAACATAAAACTTGCTATAAAATTGATATTGAGGATATAAACTTAAAGGTAAAAAGCTTTTCTAATTTATTCAAATCTTAATCTTGACTAGAAAAACTCAATCTTTTTATTTTTTCTTGAGAATAATTTTCTGATAAATTTTTTTAGTCTTTCTTTTTTTTTCACTATATCAATAATTTCATCTAGCTTTTTTAATAAAACATATTGAATAGAATTAGCTTGTTGAGACAGAAAATGATCATAAGAAAACCTTTCTTCAATTAATTGTCTAAGATTTCTGGTGTATGATATGTAATTATCAAATAAACTATTATCTATATTATCTAAAGCAAAATTAACTTCTAATTCTATCCTTATTTCTCTGAAATTGTAGTCTGATAACACTTCAGACAGATAAGTATATTGGGGATGATTAGTAATCAAATACAATCCTCCCGTTGTCAATTTAAATAAAATTTTATAATTAAAATATGGATGTTTTAAATTCATTAAAATCTCAGCCTTATTATTGCGAGTTATAGATATTACAAAATCTTTCGGTACTTTAAAATTAGGAATGCTAATCCAATTTAGATATTTTTTTAAATCAAATTTTATCTCTTCAATGTAGGAGTCTCTATTCAAGATAGGAATATCCTCAATTGTTAACCCTCTATATTCTAAATCTTCTAAATTTTCTACACGATGTTGCATATCCTTATTAAGATCATTAATTTTAATATTCCAACCCCTTTGGAAGAAATATGCAATATCTCTTAATAAAAGATATGGAGATATTTCCAATAAGAAAAGATCTATTTTATCTCTATTCTCAAGGAGTTTTAATTTTGTTTCCTCGGGTAGGTTTGCTAAAAATGAACCATATTGTTGCTTTATTCCTTCTGGTTCATCAAGACGATAATTCATTCTGAGATCTTCATTATAAACGATAACCATCCTAAAAATTTGATTAAAATCAAGCTCTTCATTCGGAAATAAATTTTTTAATTGATTATCTGTAACATTAAGTATGAATAAGTTTGTAATATTATCACTTGGTTCTTCACCACCAATGTTTGATTGCTCGTGGTTTTTCTTAATATTCTCCAATCGGGAAACGGTATACGAATCAGGGTCATCATCTATTACTTTATGGTGCAATGGGCACATTAAAAGAAGATTATCAAATCCGTGTCTCTCCTCATCGGATTGTTTAGGATCATATCTTGGAGACCCCTGTTTTTTACCCTTAATATGACAAATCTCTCCAGTTACAGTTCCGCTCTCCTCATCGACAAGAGGAGTATTACAATTAGGAAAATAACACTGATTATCAGACACTGCGAATAATCTTTTTACAGTTTTTTGGCGTGGTGAACTTAAGGTCATAGTTGAATAACTAAAAGGATTTTTTAATTTTATGAATTATTACGCAATTTAGCTATTTAAATAGAAGAGATTTAAGGTTTAATAAAGTCTTATTATATTAATAAGGAAATATCATTATAGATGGGAAAAAAAAAAAAAAATTATTTTGAATGAAAATGAATAATCCAAATAGTAAAAATGAGTTTAAAATTAATAAATATGTTACACTAAGGATTATTGGAAAGGAAGTGCATATTTATGTTGGAAGACAAGAATTTAGACAATGTAAAGGTTATAAAACCGTCCCAAATCATCTACTTTACTAAAAGTATATTGAAAAGTGCACGTTCCGTATTTATCATCAAATTTTGTTATCCTTCTTAATAAATGGATTGTTAAACCTTCTGAATGGGGATAATTTTTTGTTTCTATTACGACTTTATTAAACTATTTCAAGCGAGTCTTTATATTTTTAGTTTGTCCTATTGCTATAATTCCATCCTTATCTTCACCAAGAAATCTCTGGATAGATATAGATTTTCCATTATTATCGACAAGTCGAAATCTATAAACGCCCTTACCTTCGTAAACTGGCAGATTTTCGATATTTTCCCAATTCATCTCTTATCACATTTCTATAGTTTTAATCCTCTAAATAAGGTTTCAATTTTATTAATACCTCTTTTTCTATCAAAGTGGGATCTTGTCGGTAGTTCCCATCAATAAAATCTAATTGAATTACAGAAAAACCTTTGGACTCTATTTTATTCCTTTTTTCTTTATCTTCTTCTTGTACGTGGTCGGAAGCGTGAGGAGGTCCATCAACAAAGACATAAATCTCATTTCTATCTTGTTTATAGTAAAAATCCGCTGTAGCTATTGGTATATCATTATCAGTAAATAATTTTTGTGCTTCATCTGGTAAGGGTAATTTTTGGCGTAATATTTCGTCCAATACCATTTTTTCTAGTTCAGAATCACATTTTTCCTTAAGATTTTTTAATTTTTCTCTCAGATTAAGCTTAGAAACTTCTGATATTTCTTCTAATTTACAATTATTTAAGGAATTTATTAAAGGAAGAATTATTTTACGATTTAAGAGATTATGTTCAAATTGATTACGAAATCTTAATAGACAGTTATAACACGCGGTTATACAGGCATCCATAGTTTCTTCATAAGGCTCTAGCGATTTAACATGTAATATTCTAAATAAGTTTTCAATAAATTTATCAAATCGGTCTAGTGAGGTATTTAGCAACGATTTTAATACTCCCGTGCCTCCTTCTTCTGTTTCAAAAATAACAATCGATTGCTCATTTTTGCCTGGAATTGGGTTGAGAAAACTACTTATTTCTGACTCTTCTAAATTATATGTGAGCATTATACTTTGAATTATAGCTTCCTTTAAAGTAGTGTAATAAGAAGTTGGATCGAAATCTCCAATTAAAGAAAAATCAAATACTACTACATCGTGAATTCCATCAATAAATAACCAGAAATCTTTTTGGAGATGGCGTTCGCTACCACCCTTCGGACACGCCTCAATATGGGTTCCGGCTTCATTGTCGTGTAACCATTGACCACAAGCACTGCAAAAGTTAAAACTATGGAGTTCTATTTCATTGGTAGTTTTCGATTTGATCCGAGAACCTTTATTTACCATATAAATATTTCCATTATGTTCATACGAGATTTTTGCGATTTGGTTTTGATCACATGTGATTCCATAATTTACAATTTTGGATTTTTTATGCTTATAATTTATTGTTATTTCATATCCCTTGATCTGCCTACTTTCTTCGTCGCAGGTAATCCTAGGACCGCTTGTCGAGAACATTTGAGGAAACCTAAGGCTCGATTTAAAACTACTTAATCTTATTTCGGCATCGCAAATCGGGCACTTTATTAAAGAAGTAGAGGTTGAACTTGCGCTATCGATCAAAATTTCATTACAATTTTCGCAAATATAAATGTTATCGATATTTAACTCGCCCCCTTCAGATTTAACCATCGCTCTATTAATATTATACTTATTACCTAAAAAGTAAACTTGATTGTGAGGAGCAAATTCTCGAATCGCTATAACGGAAGATCGCCAATTATCGTAATATTTAGATTTATCTTGATTAAACATAGTCAACAATGTAGTATCGCTTGGAAACGCGTAATTTGGTAAAAAACCATAATTTCTTAACATGTCAATATCGCTAATGTTTCAGGCGATTTTAAACCTTTTACTTTTAATAAAACACTCGAAATTAGGTTCAATCTTTTTATAGACAGGAGGTTTTACAGGAATAATGTTTTAAGTAATAGATATCCATTCTGGGATCAAAATAAATTAAAAGAGTTAAGAACTTTTCACCCCAATAAATGGATTGAAATTGGTGAAAATTTAGTTTACAAGTTAAAAGATGATATATTTTCTTTAAATTTGACCCTTATTTAATTATTGGCGACTCTGAGTCTAAGTCCAGCGTTTTAATTTGTTCTAACAGACGAGATCATTACCCTTTTAAGAAGTTATTCGAAAATTCATTTGTCACTATCTTCAATAGTAACGAGAAGCTTAATAAAAAGGAAAAAAACTATTTAAAAGGTTTAGAACTAGGTTTCAATTGTTTTGAAAACATTTCACTAAATAGAATATATTCAATGAAAAATACACTTAAACATTAAGGTGTGAAAAATTAAATTATAAGTTCTTCATTTAATCATTTTATGTGTATTAGTAGAGGAAAGAGTTTAAGAGTATAACATTCATTAATGGTAGCTTAATAATAACTAATTTATTGTGATAAAGGTAAATTAATATATAATATCACAAAATATATAGTGATAAAGGTAAATTCGTAGACAAAAATGAAAAAGTTAGTGATATAAATGTTTAAGGATTATTGATTATGGAAGAATTTTACGATATTTTTGAGAGAAATCCTCAAGAGCTTAAAGATCGGCTTATAGTTGGACCCTTTAGTAATACTGAGTTATATAAAATAGTTGATATTAATTACATTCCAGGAGATTCAGAAAAGGTTAAATTTTCATTAGTAAATACTAAAACTAATCAATTTTTACCATTAATATTAGAAAAGGATGATTTAAAAGAAATTAAATTTGCTTTAGAGTTTAACTTTTCAGGAGATCCATATAGATTTTTTATGCATATGATGGGAAATGCTATTCGTTCAAATTTTAATCAAGATCCTCTCTTTGCAGTAGGATCGTCTAAGATAGATCCATTACCTCATCAACTTCTCGCAGTATATAAATATATTTTACCTCGCCCAAATATTCGATTTATGATTGCTGATGAGCCTGGTGCGGGAAAGACAATAATGGGTGGATTAGTTATAAAGGAATTACTTTCTAGAGGTGATGTCAAGAGAATTCTTATCGTCGTGCCCGGTTCATTAACAGGACAGTGGCAGGAGGAATTAAAAATCAGGTTTAATGAAGATTTCACTATAGTTAATTCAGAGATATTACAGGCATTAGGTCCAAGAGCATGGACTCAATTTGATAAAATTATAACTTCAATGGATTTTGCGAAGAATGAAGTGCAAAAAAAGCGTCAAAAGGGTAAAAGGATCATTAGAAATTCTCTCATTGGTATAAAATGGGATTTAGTAATTGTCGATGAAGCTCATAAAATGAATGCAGAATGGATTGCAAAAACAATGCGCCAAAAAATAACACGGAGATATCAATTAGGTCAAGCGTTATCAGACAGCACAGATCATTTTCTATTTCTTACAGCAACACCACACAAAGGGAAATCTGATAGTTTCCGTTTATTACTTAAATTATTAGAGCCAGATTCGTTTGATACAGCATATATGGATATCAATTCTGTTTTAAATCAATTTTTGGATGAGGGTTATCCTATATTCATTCGACGTTTAAAAGAAGAAATGAGAAAAGAGGATAATTCTTATATTTTTCCCCCAAGAGATGCTAAAACTATTACTTTCACTCTATCTCCTTTAGAATCTGTATTATACCAACAGGTAACTGATTATGTGAGACATATTTTTAATCTAGCAATTTTTATTGGAGGTCAAAGTAGATCTTCAATAGGATTCATGCTTAAATTACTCCAACGTCGTTTAAATTCTTCTGTTCGATCAATCCATCTTACACTTATTCATCGAAAAGAAAAATTAGAAGAAATACTAAATAATCCTGATTTTGATAAATCTATTAAAGAATTACGTTTACAAATCGAGAAAAGAACTCAGGAAGTCGAAGAAGCTGAACTTAATGATGATATTCCTCCAAAAAAAGTTGAAGAACTACATAAAGAAATTTTCTGCTTAAGTATGGCAAGTAATCGGGCTGAATTGGAAACAGAGATTAATACATTAAAAAAACTCATACATTCTGCTGCTGAAGCTGAAACTGAACAATGTGAATCAAAATTATATAAACTATTAGAATTAATAGAAGAACAATTAGGATCTCAACAATTAATCATTTTTACGGAATATAAAGACACTTTAGACTACCTTTTAGAAAGAATTCCAGAGAACTTTTCAAAAGGAATTATTCATGGAGGAATGAATCTCAATGAACGTAGAATTGTTCAAGAAAAGTTTTGGAAGAATGATATTCAGATATTACTATGTACTGACGCAGCCAGTGAAGGTATTAACCTTCAATGCTGTTGGAACTTAATAAATTATGATATTCCATGGAACCCTAACCGACTTGAACAAAGAATGGGTCGAATTCATCGATACCTCCAAGATCATGAGTGTACATTTTTCAATTTAGTTGCAATTCAGACATCTGATGGGCAACCAATTGCTGAAGGTCAAGTAGTAGAATTAATTTTTAAAAAATTAGATCTGATGAGGGAAGAATTAGGAGGAACTGATCGAGTTTTTGATGTTATAGGGAATTTTTTTGAAGAGTGTAAATTTGAAGAGCTTTTAATCCAATCATTAAATAAGGAGCCAATTGATTTAACTTCTGAATTAAATAAAAAAAATAGTCAAAAAATAAAAGACCTCTTAGATTTAAAATCAAATATGGATGCTGGTCTTGATTTCTTCATACGACAAAGACAAATTTCAGAAGATTCTAGACTTTGGCCAAGATATATTTCTGAATATGTTAGATTGGGTTTCTGGGATGCAGGTGCTCAGATCCATGTTTCCGGCAAGGAGTCATTCAAGATCCAAGTTCCTCCAAAAATCAATGCTCAAATCAAAAAAAACGAAAAAAAATTCGGTCTAATAGCAAATCGTAATTTAGAGATAACATTTTATAAACCAATTGAGAAACAACTTTTACTAAATGTCCAACAATATGATTATATTACAGCAGGTCATCCTCTTTTGGAGGCTATAATTGACATTTCGATAAAAAATGGACAAAAGGACATTCAAAAGGGAACTATTTTTCTGGACCCTTCACATGGTCTTCACGGTTTACTCTGGTTTATTGAAATAATATTCAGTGATGGTACCGGTGCGAAAGAAGTTTCTCGACAAGTTGTTGTGCTTTTTACATCATATATGGATATCAATAATGGAACTAATGATAAAATAAAATTTCAAGTTTTATCACCACAGATATTATGGGATTTGAGACATGCTTTTTCAGCAGCGAGTCGTGTTCAGATGAAACCTTATTTAGATTTCTTCTCACATTATAAAGAATATGTGGTTGAAGGAATCGGATCAGGGTTATGTAAAAATGAAGAACTTGAATTGATTCAATGGCGACAAAAAGCTAAGAAAATTAAAATGAACGCCCTTGAACATAGAGAAATAAGAGAAAGGAGCCGTCTTGAAGCGGAAATAAGTTTATTATTAGATAAAGAAGCAGAGGGCGAAGATGTTGAACAGAAAATTTTAGAAAAGGAAGTTCAGAGAGATAATATACGCGAGGAAATTAAGGAGTTAAAAACACATATTGAGAGAGAATGCTCTATTATTAGACAAAGTCCAAGATTAATTTCTGTTGCTATTATAGTTCCTGCTTATGATGATGGTAAACCCGCAGAAAATATTGAAGAAGCTACACAATTAGCGGATAAACATGCCATTGATATGGCTGCTATGAAATCAGTTTTTGAATTTGAAAAGCAACGAGGTTGGGAACCAACGGATAAATCTTTAATTAGATGTGGATATGATATTGAAAGCGTTAATCCAAATAATCCATCTGAGATCCGCCATATAGAAGTGAAAGGTCATGCTGGTGAAGCAGATGTCTTTATTTCCAAAAATGAGTGGATGAAAGCGCAAAATGATGTTTCGGGTAGATATTGGTTATACATTGTTAATAAAGCTTTGGATGGGGCTAAGGTTGTTCCAATTTCTGATCCAGCCAATAAATTCCAACCCGAGAAAATTATTACTGAAAGATTCAAAATACCATTAAAACAGATAAAAGAATATTATTAAATTCTTCACGAAAAGGTTAATATGAAAGATAAATTAATTGAATATTGGTTTCCAATCAATACTATCGGAATTGAGGGTCAAAAGGAGAAACAAGTTTCTATTGGAAGAATTCCAGTAATTCATTTGTATTTTGCTAGAAGGCCAACTTGCGCTGCAAGAGCTATTATTTTATCGAGTTTATTAGATATCCCCAATAGTGATGATCTCTTAAAATTTCAACTAAACCTTGTAGAAAATTACGGATTAAGAAAAATTCCTAATCAATTGCTATACAATAAAAAGAATATGAAAATCAATAATGTTATTCAATCAATTCTATTAAAACAAAATACTCATCCTTCTAAAATAAGAGCATTTGATCCATTTGCTGGAGGAGGAACATTCCCATTAGAAATGGAAAATCTTGGTATTGATACTTATGCTTCAGATTTGAATCCAGTCGCGGTTTTAATTGAGAAAGCTACATGTGAATATCCTCAGAAATTTGGATTGAAGTTAATTGAAGAACTTGAAAAATATTTTTTAATAGTTCAAAAAAAATTAGAACAAAGAATCTCTCGAAAATATAATAATGACTTACATCCTGATAATCAAATTAATTTATTTTTATGGGCACGACAGATTCCTTGTCCCGAATGTGATCTTAATATTCCACTGATAAAGAGATTCCTACTTTCAAAGAAATATAAATGGAGTCTCTTTCCAGAAATACCTAAAAGAGAAGAAAATAATGAAATAAAATTTTCTATTAAGTGGTCAAATAATTTAAATGGTTACTATTCGAGAGGAGTACTTTCATGTCCACGATGCGGAAAATCAATTCCTCGAGAAGAGGTTATTAATTTTATTTCTCAAAATAGAGATCATCATCGATTAATTGCTTTATATGAAGATTTTCCTGATAGAGAATCTAGCGCAACTGGAAGTTTTCGAATTCCAACCTCAACTGAAAAAAAAAATGCAGAAGTTGATAAAAATCAAATAATTGATAATTTCCTAGAAGATTATCCCGAAATAGATCTCAGATTTCCTGAAAAAGTACTACTTTGGAGAGTTCAAAAATTTGGTATTACATCTATTTTGAAATGTTTTAATTCTCGTCAACTGTTATTTTTAAAAGCACTTCTGGATATTATAAATGATTTAAAATCTGAGATTTGTAGAAGTTTAAATAATCCTGAATTCGCTAACGCAATAATTTTATATTTATCATTTGGTTTAACTAAGATCGCAGATTTTAATTCAGTTTTAACAGAATTGAAAACTTCTTCCAGTCCAGCAATTAGAAACACTTTTAAAAGAGCGGGGCTTTTTATGGTTGGTGCTTATATTGAAGGAAATCCAGTGAAAGAAAATGCATCTGGAAGCTGGTTAAGATATTTTAATTCACTTAAAAGAGCACTAATTAATCTGATCTCACAACCAAGAATCAATAATAATTTGATTACAATTAAGCAAATGGATGCAATGGACTTGGAATATGAAGATGAAAGTATGGATTTTTGCTTTACAGATCCACCTTATTATGATAATATGCCTTATGCTTCATCTATGGATTTTTTTTATCCTTGGTTAAGAGAATTATTAAAAAATTCCTACCCAGAATTATTTTTAACTAGTTCAACACCAAAAGATACAGAATTAATTCAAGATAGATTTCGTCATGATAATTCTATAAAAAATGCGAAAATCTTTTATGAAAAAGGAATGGGTAAGGCTTTTTCTGAAATTTATCGAGTTCTTAAAAAAAATGGTTTAGCTGTGATAGTTTTTGCTCATAAGGATATAAACGCTTGGGAAACATTACTTCAAGCGATAAATGATTCAAAATTGGTAATAACAAGTACATGGCCATTATTGATGGAGATGTCTCATGGCATGCGAACATTAAATGTTGTATCTTTAGATTCAGTTGTATTACTCGTCTGTAGAAAACTTAGGCGCGAACATCAACGTTATTACGATGAAATTTTTAGACAGGAATTAGAACAAGTAATTCTGAAAGAACTTGAACGTCAATGGCGATTGGGATTAAGAGGGGCCGATTTCTTTTTAAGCTCGTTGGGGCCTGCCATTGAAGCGTTTAGTAAGTATGAAGCTGTACTTGATGTTAAAACGGATAAATCTTTAAACATTCACGAATACCTTAAATTTGTTGATACCATATTAATTAAATTTACTCTTAGTAAAACTCTAAACAAAGTTTATTCTAGTATTGATGCTGAAACTCAATTTTATTTAGTATGGAGGGCTTCATATAAGCTATCTTTATTACCTTATGATGAAGTTTGGAAATTTACACACACTTTAGGATTAGATGACTCCAGTTTAGAAGGTAAAATTATAATAAAAGTACGGGTTAAATCTAAAACCTTATATAAATGTCTTGAAACATTAGATAAAAAAGAAAAATTCTTAGAAAAAAAATTTACTCCATCATCCCTAATCGAAGCTCTCCAACATTCTGGATTTTTATGGAGTGAGAATTCTCCCTTTCTTGACGAGATTATTAATACCTATCAAGAAAAATATAGTGATGAGTTCTGGCATGTAGCTCAAGCATTATCCAACATTCAACCAGAGGCAAATGAAACCAGGTTATTCTTGGGCTTAATGAGAAAATATGGAAAAGGATTGAAATTAAAAATCAAATCCAATGGAGTAAAAAAGAAATCAAAAATTGTTCAAAAAACATTTAATATTGAAGGAAACAATGTTATCTTAAAGAGAGATAAAGAGGTGGAAAAATAAATATGAATTTATGGACGCAAAATATAACCCCCAGAAGTGAAATTGTAAATGAACCTATAAACGAAAGCACCTTTGCAGCAAGGTTAGACGAAGTAGTCTCAGGAAGAGCTGCTCCTTATTATCGAGATCCCGTTTTGTTTTTTGATAATACACATATTACTAAAGGTATGGAGAAACTATTAAATATAGCTGGTCAGACCTTTTCTACGAATAAATGCCCAGGCAATAATGTAATTGAACTCCAAACTAGCTTTGGTGGGGGAAAAACGCATTGTCTTGTTGCGTTATATCATTTATCTCAACGACCAAATTTATTAAATGAACATCCTAATCTCTCGTCTTTGAAAATAAAAGCGGTCGATTCGAATCTTAAAGTAAAGTGCTGTGTTCTTGTTGGTTTGGATTATAACATTAGTGAACCTCGATCTGTTTCTATTGATGGTAAACAAATGCCTTTAAATACTTGGTGGGGTGAGATAGCTTATCAATTAGGAGGTGAAAAAGCGTATAAAAAAATACAATCGAATGATAAAGATTGGATACCGCCCTCTAAGTCTTCTCTTAATGAAGTATTTAAAACGATTGATAACCCGTGTTTAATTCTACTTGATGAGATTGTGCATTATTTAATAAATGTACATAAAAAAAACCCAGAATATTACGGGCTTATGATAAACTTTTTCCAAGTTCTAGTTGAGGAAGTATCAAATCATCCTAATGTCATTTTAGTTTTTACATTACCTGCTTCTGATTTGGAATTAGTGAATAAATTGGGTCGCCAAGCATTTCATACAATTGATAAACACACAAAAAGGCATAAAACAACAATCGATCCTGTTCAATATGAAGAAGTATATCATATTATTCGATGTAGGTTATTTGAACCAGTAAATCAATCTCAAGATGATGGAATAAAAAGAGTTTGCAATGATTATCTAAATTATTATATGTCGAAAAAGAAATTTTTTCCAGAAAAAGTAACTAAAAAAGATATTACTAAGAGATCTCTTTCTTTCAATGAAAAAATGAATATTGGATATCCTTTTCATCCCGCATTAATCGATGTTTTATATCAAAAATGGGGGCCTCATCCAGATTTTCAACGGACGCGTGGTATTTTACGAGTTTTTGCTAAAATTTTAAATGCCGCTTATAGAAATATAAAATCGGATATTATCACAATAGGAGATGTTCCCCTAACGGATGCATCCGTAAAAGGTGAACTGCTTGGATATTTAGGTACTAATTTTGAGCCTGTATTAACAACAGATTTGGGGCGAGCTACTGACCTTGAAGAAAGCCTAGGTGATGATTATTTAACTTTTCATTTAGGACAAGCGATATTTACAGGCTTTTTTTTCCATTCAATGAGATCTACCACAACTAATATTGGTGCAACAAGAGAAGAACTATGTTTAGCTATATTAAAACCCAGTATCAAATATCCAGCGTTAGTAATTGATATGTTGGAAGAAATGAAAAATCATTTATTTCATCTTTTCGAGATGGGAGACAGATATTATTTATTAACACAAGCAAATCCAGTTTCCATGATCTTAGCTGAAAAAGAGAATCTATCTCAAGATACAATTAAAATAGAAGCTTTCATTGAAAAACTCATGGATAAAGCTATTCCTAAAGCACATAGCGTAATAATTTGGCCTGACGATTCAAAAAATATCCCAGATCAATCCAATATCACGCTAATCGCAATGAATCCTAACTATTTAGTTCCAAAAGGTTTATCGCTTCTGCCAAATGTTTTTGCTTCTAAAATCGAAGATTGGATGACAACTAGAGGAACAGTTCCAAGAGAAAATAAAAATGGGTTAGTTTTTATATTTTTTGAGGAAACCGAATATATAAGCTTAAGGGATAATGTTTTAGACCTAATGGCAATAGAGAATGTCATTAAGCAAGCTAAAAACAGTTCAATTCTTGAAAAGGCTCAAATAAATGATTTAACGATAAAGAAAAAGAATTTAGAGACATACCTTCCTAAATTAATTATTTCCTCTTATTCTTATATTGGTAGACCAACCCTTTCTAATATTGATGGGATTTCGAAGGTAACTCTCTCTTTATATAGTATAGATAATTCTAAGAGAATTTTTGTTCAACGTATTAAAGAAGAAATGAAAACCCGTGATTGGTTGTTAGATCAAATAGGGCGTAAAATAATTCCCTCGAATTTTTCTGATTATATCACTACACATGAACTATGGCAGCGTCAATTCAATGTTCCAGGGCTCGAATTGTATGACGATAAGAAGGTTCTCTTATCTGCTATTCAATCTATTATCAGTACCACGAAAGAAGGACATGAAAAATTTGGTTTTGGTAATCTTAAAGAAGATCAAAATTTCACTGATAATTTAAAACCTGATGATTTTACCTTCTTTGCAAAACCGGGAACTCAAGTTCAAATGAGAGATTTGAAAGTCTCGGGAACATCATATCTTATGTCTGAATCCTTTTTAAAAAAAATTGAGTCTAACGCATCACCTCCTGAACCCCCGATTGATGAACCACCAATTGACGAACCACCAGGATTATCAGATACAGAAACAAATATAAAATTAAATTTGGATGTTTCATGGGATCGTATTAATGATTTAAGAAAGTTTGTGACTTTGTGCAATTTTCTTGGTCAAAAAGATCCAAATACCAGAGGTAAATTCACCCTTGAATTCAAATCAGAATCTGCTCTTTCAAAATTAGTTTTTAAAAATTTGAAAAAAGCTTTGGAAGATTTAAAAGTTCTTTGGGGGGATGATATCACAATTGAGTTTGAGTAATCCTCTTAAATTTAATCCAGAGGAGAGATTATAACAAAATATAATGAATTTTTACAAAGTAATATCTTTTTATTATTTTGAAGAATTGAGATATTTTTTTTAAGAATTCTACAAGCTTCACCAAGATGGAGAAAATTATAGTATTTATTATGAAAAAAAACTATGATTTGAGAATTTCTACTTTCAACCAACTCAAGAAATTTATCCCTATTAAAATCTAGCCCTTTCAATGAAAAGGAATTAGATATTTTTCTATCTGATAATACTTTTTCAAAAGAATCAAGCGCTCCAAATATCATTGATTTCTTTTTGTTGACAAATCCAATATTATTTTTTAAAGCAATCCATTCATCTCCTAATTCTTCTACTAAACTTTCATAAGAAACCTCGTTCGATGTATTTTGGTTGTCTAATTCAGCTTCAGTTTCTTTCTTTTTAGATATTCTATCTAAAGATTTATGTAAAGACTCAATATTTAAGTTTTGATTGTCTGTAGTACTATTAAGGTTATTAAAAAATCGCTTTAAATTCAATTGAATTATTTTTTTTTCATTCATTATATCTTTTTCTTTTTTACAATCCATTTTACATATATATATACTCAAAATCATTCTCTCTTTTTGTAATAATCTTATTGATCTATTATTCTATTAATAAATCCGCAGATTTTATTAAGAGATAAATAAAATTTATAATGATTTTAACTACTATAATTTCTTCTTATTTAAACAAAAAAAAGACCTTGAAAATTTGGGGATAAATATTGGGTTAGCTTATTTTTTTTCAGTTTTTAAAAGATTTAAATTTCGCTTGAATCAGTATTTTTTAATTAATAAAAATCATATTTGATTTCTTTACACTAATCTTCATCTTGATCGTCTTTATTTTCCTGATGATTTGGATTCAATTGATCAGAACGATTATCCATTGAAGCTTGGTATGCTGGATTGTTTGGATTCATGCTATTGGACCTATCATCATTTCTTTTTCCCATTATTTCTCACCTCTTCTCCTTGTCGATTTTTTTTTCACCCATTAACAAAAAAATAAGATCATTTATAAATATTATTGATTTAGATCAATAATATAGAGAAAAAACAATATTTAAATTTGAAAAACTCCAATAATAAATAAAGATGAATAAAGTGATTTCTAATGAAAATACAAATTGCTACTTTTGCAGGGGTTCCGAGTCATATTTATGATGCAGAAAAACATTTCCATGCAGAAAAACTATTTTTAATCCTTAGTGATGAAAATAAAGATGATAACTACCAAGAGAATCAAGAATTTATTTCAAATATTAATGAAGTATCTCAATTTTACGGAAAATTAAATGTTCCCATTATGAAGGTGTATGTGAACTATAAGAACTTTATAGAAATGACATTTAAGTTGGCTAATCTTCTAAGAGAATTTCAAGAAGGTGATGAGATTTTATTAAATCTAAGCGGTGGTAGAAGATCAATGCCGATCTCATTAATCTATGCGGGAACATTTATTAGTAATTTCAAAGATATTAATATTAAGTGTGTAGTAATTCCAGAAGATAAAACTTATGAACCATTCAATCTACTTCCAAACTATTTACCAGACAGTATTGATGTTAAATTAATGTCTAAATTATCGGAGAAAAAGCCATTAACTGAATTAGAAGAATTTTTAGGAATAAAACAGCCTACAATTTCAATGAGGCTCAAGCGACTAGAAAAGTATGAATACATTATCCTTAATGGTAGAGAAAGGAATTTAACAGATTTAGGACACATGGTGGTAGATATTAACGTATCAAGGTTAAATAATATAAAGGAGAAAAACTAAGATGATTACTTGGATAACAACGGTAGGTTGGAGCCCTTTTGCTGTAATCAATCCAGTTTGGGCGTATTGCAAGGAATTTAAGGAGTGCCCAAGTAAGTTTATATTGGTTCATACTGAAAATGAAAGAATTAAAAAAAACCTCTCTCTTGTTAAATCTTATCTCAAGGAGATCGCTTGGGGGTATTCGAATGAAAATTTTTTGGAAAATAATATAATTATCCATCAAATTGATGGTGAAGATATTCAAAATTATGCTAATACTCTAAAAAAAATAATCTCAACAGAAATAGATAACAGTCCTAAAAAAATCATCTTAGATATGACACCTGGGAGAAAATACATGTCTGCGATTAACGTATATTATGGTCTACAGAGATCCAATATTCCAATCCAAGTTTTCTATTTACACCTAGAAGAGAGTAGATATCAAGATGTCCCATATCCTTTAACTCCTATTATTAAAAATGATTTGGTAGATATAATCGATTCAACGGAGATATTTACTAAAGACATAGGAGAACTCAAAGATAGCAAAGTAGAGATTGGAAATGAGCAATTGGATGATATTGTGAAGCGAATTGGAAGTGATCAAGAGAGAAGGGAAAAATTGATTTTACTGGCAATTTCAAAGGGATTAAGTTCCAAAAATAAAATAAGCCGATTTCTATATGACGAGGGCGATTCTATCCAAGGCTCTGAACTTAGAAAACTAATAAAGAAATTAGAAAGTAAAAACCTAATAAAAACTACAAAAATGAGGAATAAAGCAACAGAGTATCTCGGATATAAAATAATAGAGAAGGGTTTAGATTTATTAAAAAAAATCCAAAGAGAGAATAGAAATGAAAGAAAATAATGCAACTCTATCAATTCAACAGTCAATGCTGCTGTTGAATGAATTATATTTGGATGCTAAAACGAGATTTGTGATAAAAGACTGCTTATATGGATTAGAATTAATGGAAGTCGAGTTATCTGAGAAAGTTGATATTAATATTTGGGTTAAACCCAAAGACATTGAAGATGCATACAATAAGATAATTCCAAAATACGCCTATGAATTTCCAAACAAATTTGATTATTTTGATATATTTCTACGCTCTGGATTCTTTTTTAATAATTACTATCAGAAATTTTTTGAAAATAGTATAAATGCAAATGAAGATACAAATTTATTAGAAGGAGATTTACCTATTGCACTTGCATTTGATACAAATTTATATTACAATCTGTTCTTCGATCAATTAACCGAATTGCTCCGCAAAAGATATGGATCTCCTCCTTATTTGATAAATTTTTTATGTTCGACTGGTGTTAAAAAAGAGCTGACGGGGTATGAATGGAAATATAAATCAAACGATATAGAAGATTTTAAGGAAATTTGTAAAGATCCTGATGTAATTGATAACTTTCTCAATCAAAATAAACTCAGATCAAGATTATGGCATCTAGGACATGTAGATTATTTAGATTCGATTGATTCAACTCAGTCAAAAATAGTTGATATGGATAAAACCATAGAAACTGATGATATGGATTCTAAAATTCTTGAGGGTCTTGTCGAATATATTAACCAGCAAAATATTAAACTTTACTTGTATAGCCAAGATTCCGACTTCATTTCGAGAGCTAAAGGGAATCGAAACGTCATTCCTATTTATTTGGATAAGATTCCGTTTCATAAGCTAAATAGTCGATTATCTTGCGAATGGGAGCAATTTGCAAAGTTACTTTATGTAATATTAATTACATTTGGAGCTATTCGACTGGAATTTGAAGATTCTGCCTTATCCACTTTTGGTATTTGGAAAGGAAAGAAATACCATCATTGGCTCGATAAGAGCATAAAGATTGTATCAAAAGATAATATTATAACTAATATCCAAAAGGACCTACAAATCCTTGAGAATATAAAATTTAAGGAGGTATAACATACATGCGTAATCACTTCTATTTCTATATCGGAAGATATGAAAAATTGTATTCTTTAAATGATAGCAATTATTTAGGGGAGGTTGTCTACTATTAGTTATCTTTACTACGAAAATCTACCAGATATTGAGGAAATTGAAAGATTTCGAAAAGATTGTTTTTATAATTTATCAGATTTTATTAGATTTTTGAATGTTTCTAAATATGCACAACTTAATAGAGTAATTAAACTCTCTTATCGAATTCTATCAAGTGAGCAAGTTAATAAAATGTTCAAAGATATGCATTTTAAGTTTTGGGAAGTTTATGGATATGAAATGGAAGATATAATTAATGATTACACCGAAGATGGTATTTTTATTGAAATTTTTGATCCAACGGGAAAAGCTGATAAACATATTTTTGAAGATTTTATTAAATCATCTATTATAACGGATATCGAGCCGAATTTTAATGATAGAGAAAATTGGATTAATGTGATACAAAGTTATCCTTTATATAATATACTTCAAATTGATCGAGAACCAGAGTCTAAATGGATTTATTTTAAACCTAATACCTATGATATACAGCGACAAATTAACGCAATTCATAATCTTCAAAGCAAGCCTAGAAGAGAACATTTACCCTTGTTAAAACTATTTGTAAGTAAGCAAAGGACCATATGGCCCAATTTTGATCGAGTTAAGATTAAGAATTGGAAGTTATTAAGTGATCCAAATTTTCCTGGAATTACCAATCAAAGAAATTACGTTCAAATAGCATTGGGTACTCCGGATTTCGCACTTTTAGAAGGACCACCTGGTTCAGGCAAAACTCATACCATTTGTGAGATAATACTTCAAGCTATAGAAAGAAATATGAGAATATTATTATGTGCCTCTACTCATGTTGCTGTGGACAATGTTTTAGAGTATTTAATGGATAGAGATGAAGTAATTGCGGTGAGAATTGGTAATCAAAATAGTAAATCAATATCTCCTGATGCTAAGAAATATTTATTAAGTAATAGAACAATTACCGAAAGAAAAAGATTAATCAAAAAGTTAACAGAACTTGGAGAAGACAAAAATAAAGGTCAGAAGTATTTCTTAAATGTATTAAAATCTACTGATGGTGAATCTGAAGTAGAACGTATGATCTTAGATAATGCAAATTTAGTATGTGGTACGGTAATTGGAATATTGCAACACCCAGACATAAAATCTGAAATAAATACTCCCCAAGCTGTATTCGATGTTCTAATTATTGATGAAGCAAGCAAGACAACACTCCAAGAATTTATTGTACCTGCTATGTATTGTAGTAAATGGATATTAGTTGGAGATATAAAGCAACTTTCTCCTTTTGTAGATGATCTAATAGTAAGAAAAACAATAGATGGATTTCTTAATGATGACGAAAAAAACATCTGTAGAGATGCATTTTGTTCTTGGAAATATCCTAAATTCAATACTATTATATCAGAATCAGATCAAAAGATTAGAGACCTATACAAAGAACAGTTTCAATCGTTAGGCCTTGAATTTTTAGATTTAGATGAACAAGTTGAAGAAAAGATTTCCAATTTCTTAGCTCATCAAATTTTTATTGGAACTCCCGAAATGATCAAAAAATATGAAAAAAATTTACCAATGGATGCTTATTTAAGAGGAGGAGGTTTTTTCCTTAGATTGAAATATGCACACTCGTATTGGCAAAAAATTTTTGAGAAAGAGAAATATTCAAATAGATTTAAGGGAAATTTTGGGGAAATATTATCTTGGCGTTTAATTAGTTTATTCAATTTAAGGTTTGCTGAGAGAGATCTTAAAAAACAAGAGTTTTTAGAGGATATTGAGAAAATACTTCCAAATTGGAAGGATAAATATGAAAAAAACCAATTACGATATGATTTTTTACTTCTAAAAAAAATTGCATTTCCCTCAATACTTGAAATTCTACAAGAGGGTTTTTATGAATATAAAGCAGAAAATCAGCCTTATTTTAAGCATACCGTATCAAGTCATGGTTTCAATCTTGAGGATAAAGAAAGGCGCTATGAAATTTTAGAATATCAACATCGTATGCATCCTGAAATTTCAAAATTTCCAAGAGAGAATATATATAAAGGAGAAGCATTAAGGGATAATCCTAATTTATCTGTAGAGAGAGAATGGAAATATCAAAAATATACATCAAGAACTATTTGGGTTAATGTTCTGGAAAGAAATAAATCTAAAATAAATATTAATCTAAAGGAAGCTCAAAGACTACTAGAAGAATTAACTTCCTTTTTAAATTTCTCTAAAGATAATCCTAAAGACGGAAATGATTATTGGGAAATCGCAGTCCTAACATTTTACAGCTATCAAGAAGATTATTTGCGTACTATCATAAATAGGAAATATAATATAAAGTTAAATTTACAGGAATTTGAATTACCAAATTATAATGCGAGATTAAGTATTTGTACTGTTGATAGATTTCAAGGTCATGAAGCAGACATTGTTTTCTTATCATTTGTTAAGACAAATAGCGTAGGATTTCTAAACTCGATAAATAGACTTAATGTGGCAATAACTAGAGCTAGATATCAATTAGTAATGATTGGTAATAAAAAATTCTTTTTTAATCAAAAAATTTCGTCTACACTTAAGGAATTAGCGGAAATTAAAGATGATATAAGTATTTAGTAGGAGGATTATTATGGAAATTATTTTAAAAAAAAAAATAAAAGTAAAAAAATTTAAAGCTCTCATTGATATAGGCGTTAAAGAAAAGCGGACAGATATTGTCGCACTTCTAATGATTGCGAAATCTCATGGTGATGTATTATCTGAAAAGATTATTTTTAATGAATTTATTTTTCGAGAGAATAGAACTATAGCTAAACGTATTCTTCAGAGATGTCAAGATTTAGGCGTAATCGATGAAAATCTTAAAATAACAAAAGATGGTATAAATGCTCGAGAGGATGGAATGATATATCGCCCATATACAGGGACTTATTATGTATGGGCAACTAAAGATCCATTATTACCCCAAAGAATACTAAACATAGAAATAGTAGGAGAAAAAATCAATTTTAAAAAAGAAATTTTGGGACCGAGAAACCCAGAGGGAGTTACCATAGAAAAAAATATTGAATCTTTACCAGAGTGGTTAAAAGATACTGAAAAAATAAAAAATATTAAACTTCTTGATGAAAAAAAAAGAGATATCAGGATTGAATCTATTCAGGAGAAAATTGAGCCTATATCTGTTTCCGAAGAATTAAAAGCTCAAATAAAATTAAAAACTCATTCTAAATTGATTAAATTCACGGAACTCTTTGAGGATGAAAGGGAATTATCTATATTTCCTGATATTCGCTCAGTATGGGAGCAACTAATAGGAAATAGATATGAGCAATGGAATTGGGATGACGAAACTCTAAAAGTAAGTTTAAAAGAATTAAACGAAAAGGAGATATTATCATTTATTAAAAAATTTGAATTTGATTCCCCCAAAATCGAGAATTTCGGTAGTTTTAATGATTTTTCTCTGAATCTTAACATTAGACCGCAATCAGACGCAGAAGCAGAGTCTTGGGCTAATAAGTTATTAGAGAATCAAATTAAAGAATACATGTTCCCGAATACATTTGAGAATTATAAAGAAGGAATAAATAAGAAATTTAAGGACTACAAAATCAAATTTCAGGATTTAGATGAATTATCTATGAGATTTATTGATAAAATTTTAGAAGATGAAGTCCCAAATGAGCTTTGGTTTGTCCAGGCACCATTAGATGTCTTTCCTATAAAAAACGAAGGAGATGATTAAAATCGTAGAAAAAATAATACCTATCGAACACCAACAGATATTAAAAAATAAAACGCTTTTAGAAAATGTTTGGCATCTTAGGGATAGTAGAGATTTTGAAAAAAACCTACTAGAATTTTATGAGCCAGATATATGGTTTACAGGTAAAGAAAGGGTGTTTGAAACATATATTGCAAATAATATTATTAAGAATGCTAAAGATTCTATTGTTTTATGTTCTTTTTTACTTGAAAAAACAAAAATTACTGATGCTATTTTAGAAGCTGTAGAAAATTCCATCAGGGTATATATCATAACTGCGTCTGAAAATCAATTAGATAAAATCTACGATTTAGAAAACGAGCTTGAAGATGAAAGGGTTGTGGAGCATAAAAATCTCCTAAAAACACTAAGAAAGAAGTGTCTAATTAGAACTGCACCTCATTTTCATGCTAAATATGTATTGATTGATCCAAAACAAGAAACTCGATTAGGTTTTATATCAAGCGCAAATTTTACACAACATGCTTTCTCTAAAAATGTTGAGATAGGTCTGCAGTTAAACCAAGACCAAATAATTGATTTGTTTAATTTATTTTGTTATATTTTTTGGAATGAGAGTAAACACGAATATCTTGTTGAAAAAACATTAAGATCTGTTAAAAAACCCACTAAGAATTTTTTTGATACCCCCCAATTGAGTCATATTATATCTCCTGGCATGAATATAGATTTTGAAAAGACACTAAAGGATTACATTGAATCGTCGAATGGAGATGTTTATTTAAGTACTTATTCAATCGACTCCAAGAATTCCATATTTAAACTCTTATTGGATGAGCTAGAAAAAAATAGAAGAGTTAAAATTTATGTTAGACCAAGAAAAAAGGATTTGGAAACTTTAAGCAGTCTCCGACAAGCGGGAGCAGAAATCAAAGGACATCCCTATTTACATTTCAAGTGTTTATTGATTGATGATGCTTCATATAAGAAGGGTTTGATTTTCTCTGGAAATATAACTGAAGAAAGTTTTGGAAAAAGCCATGATGTTGGAATCTTTCTAAATTCTACACAATATGATTTACTATTAAATATTGTGAAGAAATGGGAAAATGTTATCCCTGGAGTTTTCGTAGCGAAAGAATCTATAAGTAATTTACCAACAGGAAAGTATTGGAAATGGAATAAAAATAAGTATGAATTTTATATTCAACCATCTGAAATTCATAAGGCTGGAGTGTTTGAAGGAGATAATATTGATACTTATGATAATTATAAACCAAATTTTGAAATTCCAGAAGCATTAAAGGAAACTACCAAAGAAATTATATTCAAATGGGTAAACTTACCTCCCCAATTACCTAAAAAATCAGAACAACTAAAAGAATTACCCGAAAAATTACCTAAAAAAGTTAAAGATTTACTTCAAAAATATAGAATTTACCAGAATGGAAAGGAGTTTTATTTATTATATCAAGAGGGAGATAATCTTAAGGAATTAAGAAAGTTATCAGAACTAACTAATTATAAGATTGTTATAAATTAGGTAATAATTTTAAAGAGATGAGAAAGTTGTATAAAAAAGAGTTAAAAGAATTCTTTAATTTACATAGTAAGGATAAGATATTTATGGATGTGATAACACCTAAATCTTGCGGTGGTGGAGAAGGTTTCAAATATTTAGCCCTCCTTGGAGATTATGTCTTAAATCTCACGCTATTTAATTATTTTTCGAAAAAGGGGATTAAAAATTCGGGTGAGCTAACTAAAAAAATTCAATCCGTTCACAACGAATGGACACTCTGCCAACTTGGAGAATTTCTTGAAATTACTAACGAGATGAATCCAACGGATCCTAATCATAAGATTACGGATAATGAGCTTAAAGAAAGCGTTGAAGCATTAATTGGGGCAAATAATAAAATCCACGGACTTTCGAAAAGTGAATTAGATGTTGAAAAACTAATAAAAATCATAGATAAAAATGATTTTTATGATTCAAATCCAGTAGGGGAACTTATAGAATTCTTTCAAGATAATGGGAGAACTTTACTTTTTCCTGACCCTGTAAGGATTAGTAAAGCTAATGAACCTCCATTATTCCGTTGCACAATAAGAGAAAGTATTATGAGCAAAGATTTTCTCATAATCAGCGAAGAATTTAGTAGAAAATGTTACGCCAGAAAAGACGCAGCTCAAAAATTTCTATATGATCTTGGATTGACAGATAAAGATGGTATAGGGATTAAATCCAGAAAGAAAGAAGTTACAACTATTCCCAAACAATCACTATCAAGTGAAGATATAATCTTTTCTAAATCAACTATAGGTGGAGGTTATTTTAAACAAGAACCAATGGAACTTTCCACTGAAAAGGGAGAAAATATCGCAGAATATACTATGCGAAAAGTAGAAAAAAAACCATTTTTCACTTTAATTTCCTTAAGCGGAAGATTAAATACACTTTCTGGATCAACATGGCACACATCATTGCCAAATGGCGAATTAATCCTTCTACATCTGAAGTTAGATGAACAAGATTATTTTGATATTGGTCTTGCCGAATCTAAAAGTAAAGCTAAAAAAAAAGTTGCTTTAAAAATTATTAAAAATTCAAACTTAATCCAATGGTTAAAAGATAATTATAGAGAAAAAATGATTTAATTTTAGAGTAATAATTATTGAATTAAGACTCCTTGAAAATTTCGTATGTATAATGAAAACACATTAGAGGTTTAAAAGTTTATTGGTTGAATAAGGTAAATTGATTAAGGATAAACTTATTTAAATCAGCTTATTAAAGATTGGATCCAGCAATTTAGATTTATTAACTGAATCCTAATCTTTATGTTTTTTAACCAAACTAGCCAATTGCTGCGCGAAATGTTGCTTTCCAAACTCAAATTCTTGAGAGAAACGCTGTATCTTTAATCTCTGGTGCTTCTCAGTAATTTTATCCTTTGCCCAGCCAAGAAATTCGTGAAAATTTAGAAGGGTGTAATTGTTCACTCTTGAGGGCGTAACATTTTTTTCTTCTAGAAACATCGATCCTAATTTATCTAAGATAATTTTTAACTCCCATATTTTAAAGCTTATGATATTGGCACGGAGGAAAAATTCAATAGGAAACGCAGAAGCCATTTGGTCTTGAGAGAAAGGGTAGTATACTAATTCTCCTTCTTTAACGTTCGAATCCACATGGTGCACCATTTCTATTACTCCCGTACACGTTGCTTCAGGGAGAAGGTTCAAACCTTCAAATGCGTTACATCCTAATGGGTAAGACCTACAAATTACAGGTCTTATAGGATAGATTTTACACTCTCGTTTAGAGAGATCGTAGAACATGCAGTATTTCTTTTTCTTTACTCCTAATTGATAGGAGTATATGAATCCATAAGGATAATCCTTCATAAAAAAAACCATACCAGGATAAAACCGTGCTTTTAGGTCGTAGTTGAGGAGATTTTGTTCTAATTCGTACTTTTCATTATATAAAATAATTAATGAGGTCCTTGGATTTAGTAATAGTTCCCCTTGAAAGTTGTAACCATACTCGCCTGTGTCTTGTTCTCGTAGAATGTTATAACAGCAATTTCCACACTTAAAACAATTAAATTTTTGATCTGAAATATCTATTGAATGCATCATAGATTACCTTTTGGACGAGTGTTTATAAGTAAAAATTTTCAAAGACTTAAATAACGATACTATTTTTGATACATTAATTAACAAAGCAAAAAAAATTCTTTTTTATTTAAAATCAAAAACAGCTAAGAGAAAAAATAATCTCCTAAAAATTTATTCTAACTCTCCCTGAGAAACCACTTATATTTATCACTTTCATTTTGTAAACCAATCCTTAGAAAAAGACCAAACTTATATTTATAAGGAGGTTCCATGAGTTCTTCTATTTTTTTAATATCAAAATCTTCACCTATATTATTTGAGGTTTTTTTAACCTCAATTACTAATAGATTATTATAATGTGAATTTCTTTTATGAATAATAATATCGGGATAAATAGTAAGTGCGTTTTTATCCTCCCATATAAGTTTTTCTATCTGATATTCTTTGAATTTACTGATATCTAATGATCTATTTTTTATACTTCTTATTCTTTCTGTATCCTTTTCATATCGATTATATTCACAATCTACATCATAACTTGGGAATTGATTTTGTAAATACTCAGCTAATTTATGGGTAATTGTCCTCTCATTTACATCTATATCAAGCAAATCTTGATCTTTTTCTCTTAATATTTGCAAACAATACTCTACTTTTTCTTTAATTCCATCTATATCCATATCTCTCTTCTTCTCCTAAACATTATTTAATAACTATAACACAAATTAAATAAATAATTATTAAAAACTATTTATTTGCCAAAATAATTAAAAAAAAATTGAAAATTGTTCCCATATGGGAACATTTATATGTTAAAATTTCTATTACATTATCGTACAAAAAATATAAATTTAGGTTTCAATACATGCCAATAGAAGAAGATCGTACTCGGGAATTACCAAAAAGCCTTCAAGGGATAGAAATTATACTAACCTATTTAAACGAGAGAAATACAGAATCTTTAAGCATAAGAAACATAAGCGAAAACACAGGACTTTCGATGCGAGTTACTAAAAACATTTTATTGCAATTAGAGAAATTTAATCAAATAGAAAGAGTCGTAGAAAAAAATAATATTCTTCCAAAATGGAAAATAACTAAGTTTGGTAGAAAAGTTCTGAAAGAAGCGGAGGGAATACAAAAAGAAATTCAATTTCCTAGTAGAGAAGATGAATTATTAAATAATATATTAATTCCAGATAACATTGAGACTCTTAAGGCAAAAATTAAAGAAAACATCGAAAATAATATTTCAAAATTAAAATCAATGCAAAATGACTTAAGTAAAATGTTAGGAATTGTGTTGAATTTAAACGATCCCATTTTTGAAGACTTGATGGGTGTTATCATTAACCGTATCAAATATATTAGACAACAAATTACAAATTTTCCTTCAGATCCGTTAGCAGTTTATCAATTGAAGAAAATAGAAGAAAAGCAGAAAAAGGTTCCAAAAGAGGAGATGAAAATTCTGTTGACAGAAATTTTCTTCATTGACTCTATTATGAACAATGAGTTGAATCGTATAAATGATTATAATATGAAATTATCTCAATTTTTAGAGAGAGAGGGAATATCTAAAGGTTATTCAACAGCAAAAGATTTACGTGAAGAAATCAGGATTTTTCTAAATTTAATTCGTAAAAGAGAGTCCATTAAAATTAATTCTCATGTCCTATCTCCTGAAAATTTAATACTAATTTCTAAAAATAAATTTACTCCAGAAATTTTAAATACTATAATCGAAAGTCCTATTACTGAAGAAGAACAAACTGAAAAAATTAAAATTATTGTAATAAGACTTATAACAAAATTAAATAAAGGAGAGAAACAAATCGAAGGTTATAGTGTTGATATAACTGAAAATATACCATTATATACTTTTTATCAATTAATACTAGACGAAAATCCAAATTTTGATATTACTATCGAACAACTGGAAGAAATTATAAATTCGCTTGCGGAGGAAGGGTATCTGCCAGGTATTAAAATAATTCAAGAAGATGAGGATCACTACCTTAAATTAGTTCAGTTTAAAGTTAGAGATATTTCTAAAAATGAGTTAGAATTAATTACCAATGCGTTAAGATTTCAGAGCTTTACATTAGCAGATATGGTTGGAGCAACGGGATGGAGCTCTATTCAAGTGGTAAAAATTTTGAATCATCTTACTGAATTAGGAATTTTAAAATATTTAAAAAATCACCTCCATGGTGATCGTTGGTATATTGTATCTGAAAAATAAAATTTTTTAATATAAAAAATGTAAATAGAGAAAGTGAAAAAAATGTTTAAAAAAATTAAAGATAAAAAATTCAAAGACTACGATCCCGAGATCATTGCGTGGCAGAGAGAAACGAAGGAAGGATTAGAAACCCCTTTAATGTATTTATTTCCTCAACCAGGAGATAATATTAAAGAAAAGAAATTTTTTGCGGTAAAAGATTATGAAAAAACACTTTTTTACAATAAAGGAGAGTTGATTGGCGTTCTTGGAGGAGGAGTTTATGAACTTGAAAAGAAAGCACGAATTAAAGGAACAGAAATTGTTTGGATTGATACGTCCTTTACTGAAATTCCATGGGGTATTCCACAATCGGAGGGCATTCCTACTAAAGATGGATACATAGTTGGATTATATGGGGATTTAAAACTTAAAATTAGCGATGTAAAAGTGTTCTATAACGATGTAGTAGCAGGTACGAAAATATGGACCGTTCAAAACCTTAAAGAGTGGATTGTTAGTCTTATGCATACATCTTTACGAGATATATTTAAAACCTATACAGCTAAAAGTATACTTTTAGAAGATCGCGAGCGTGTAATTAATTTAATAACATCTAAAGTTACTGAAGAATTTTTAAGATATGGCTTAGAACTTGAAACTCTTAATGTAATTGGCATTAAAGCTCCAGATGATGCTGAAAAACTTTTTAAGGAAGATAAAGAGAGAATTGAATATTTTGCTAAACAAAAAAAGAACCTCCAGAAACGCATTGAGGAATTAAAGAATAAATTGAAAGAACAGCAAGATCTTTTATTGAAAGATAAAATTACTCAACAAGATTACAATAAGAAGAAAAAACAAATTCAAATGTTTATTGATGAAGTTCAAGATGAATTAAAAAAGGATTAGTCAAAAAATGTACAATGAAATACAATAAAATCATTATCCAATTTAACTCCCAATCAAAATCAGGAAAAATTTCTGAAGCAATTAAACTTGCTAAAAGCCTTAAAGCCAAATTTGATGGAAAATATTATGAAGTACTTTTTAATTCTATCAATGATAAAAATCTTCTATTATTAAGCAATTTAATAGGATTTCTGAGCGGTTCTCGGATTTTTATTGACGATGAAGATTGTGGGCGACCCTATAGATTGGGTGAAAGACTAGATTTTAAAAATAATTGTCCAGATTATGAAGATTTTTGTAATGGAAATTGTTCAATTACCATGTTTAGGACTGAGAATGATCTTAAAATTGCGAGGAGGATTTGTAAAAAGTTTAAAGAACCTAAAATACAAAACACAATAACAAATGAAAAAAAAGAGAGAAAGAAAATTATTTTTCAATTTAACTCCAAATCTAGAGGAGGGGATGTTCCTGAGGCTATAAAAATTGCAAAATCTCTTAGATCAGAATTCGATGGGAAAAATTATAAGGTCTATTTCGATTCTGTAAGCAATGAAAATCTGTTATTATTAGATAATCTAGTCGGGAGCCTAAGTGGAACTCGATTTTTTGTGAATGGCGAAGAGTTAGAACCTTACATATTGTCTTCCATTTTTAATTGTCCACAAAAATCAAAATGTGATGGAAAATGTGTATATATTTACCACGAACCTTCATCTGCTACAGCAAAGAAGTATTGCAAAAAATTTAATGAAACTCTTAGTATAAAAAAACCAATAATCACATACAACGGGCGTGAGATCTTATGGATCAACAATGAAGATGATCCTGCATTCCCTAAAAACCCAGATAATAAATATATATTGATTGATAGTCCCAGAGGTTTTGGGCCTAATTCAATTATAGGTGTTGAGATGGAAAAAGCAGACTTAATTTTTGATGATATGAAATATAGTATGATGGACGAGGAGGAATCTATACCTGAGGAAAAAGGATTTGTATTAAATATACCCTTCGTAGGCATAATAGATATATCAAAGATTGAAGGATTGGAAAAACTTACTGAATTGAAAAGATTGGACCTTTATGGAAATGAGATTTTTGAAATTAAAGGACTTGAAAGACTTATTAATTTGGAGTACTTGGATTTGAGCGGAAGTGAGATTACGGAGATTAAAGGGCTAGAAAATCTCATTAATCTAAAGGGCTTAATTTTGAAAGCAAACAACATTAATGAAATTAGGGGATTAGAAAATCTTGTTAATTTAATTTATTTAGATATATCTGAGAATCCAATTTCTGAAATTAAGGGATTAGAAAACTTGGTAAATTTAAAGCATCTTGTTCTTACTGATATTAAAATTGAAGAAGAATCATTAAATCAAATTGCTGAAGAAAATGTTCCAGAAGAATTAAAACAAGTTATTAAAGAAAATACTTTATTTATGTATAATTATTATAGTTTTCCTAATTACGCTCAGAAGTTTGTAGAATATTGTCAAAGAAAGAAAACTAAGTCTTATCGAGAGGATAAAGAGAAAATCAAAAAGATTGAGGAAATTATGATTGAATCAGATTCCCTTAGTCTTGATACCTTAAGAGACACTCTAAAAATGGATGCTCATACTTTTAGTAATAAAATTTTAGATTGGGCTATAGAATATGGGTTTGAAATTGATGGAGATTATTTAATTACTAATAAAAATACTCTCTCTGACTTTATTGATGAATTAGATAAATATTTTACTTTATGGAAAAAAGAAAGTAGTATACCAAAAAAAAAAGTTTAATTCTAAGATGTCATTTAACGATCAAGCTTTATCAGCGATAAAAAATAATTGGTGGTTAAGACGATTTTCTAGACGCTTTTGGATTCTTAATACCACAAATTTTATTTTTATCTTACACGATAATATCGCAAATTGGATGGGTAAGGCAGTCCCGTTATATTTGCCAAAGGAAATGATACTATTATATTATAATAGAAGAACAAAGAAATTTCGACTATATGTAAAAAATAAAATTACAATTAAAATGCTTAACGCTTTATGTAATGCTCTTAAATGTACGAGCCCTTCCTTTAAGACTCATGGAATATATTTAGATTCATTTGACGATCCTGATCTCACTAAATTTAAAAAAACTCCAGAAGGAGAAATATATTTTCAAGAATTACAATGCGGAGAAAATTGCGTTATTTATAACGGAGAGTATTATTTGATTAAAATGGTAAATTTTTATTCTCATAATTTTGGAATGTTAGATTTGAGTAAAAAAGGAATTCGAGATACTTCTGAAATAAAGGGATTAGATACTCTTCAAATTTTAGGTGAATTAGATTTAAGCAATAATAAAATTACTGAAATAAAGTGTCTTGAGAATCTTAATAATTTATATAAATTAGATCTTAACAATAATAGAATTACTGAAATAAAAGGAATAGAATCTCTTAAACGATTGCGATATTTATATCTAAAAACTAATCTGATCAAGGAGATCAAGGGGCTTGAGAACTTTGCAATTGATCGAACTGGAGGAGATATGGAGTTAAATTTGGGAGATAATCCAATACCCTTAACTCTATTAAATAAATTAGGAGGACTAAATAAAGATGGTTTCGCTAACAATCTTGAAGAACTTGTGGATTACTGCATTAAGAAAAACATAGAAATCGAAAAATTAGATAGAAGTTCTATTGTGAAATTAAAAAAGATCTTAAGAATTTCTAATCGTTTCAGGCTAGATATGCTGATGGATATACTTGATATAGATAAAAAAACTCTTATTAAAATCGTTGAAAAATGGTCTGCTGATTTCGGTCTTGAAATAAATGGAAATTATTTAATAATTAAAAAAGATACGGTTTTGGAATTCATTGACGCTTTAGATAAGCAATTTAATGAATGGGAAAAAACAGATATGAAAAATAATTAAAATCTCATAATTTAATTTTTTTAAGAACAGAACTCAATATGCGAACCTATAAATTGATTCAACAGTTTCGAGAAAATTGCATTATTCAAGGTAGAAAAGAGGATTTATTAAAATTTAAAGTAGGAGATACTATTTTTTTATTTTTGTTTAAGCAAAAATAATCGATAATAATGGGTGAGGTGATATTTTTTTAATATAAAAAAAGGAAAATTCGATAATGCAGAATGGCTAAGAGAAGAATTTATAAATAAGGAGAAATCAGTTTATCAGATAGCAAAAGAATGTAAAGTACCTACTCAGGTGATATACAAAAGATTAAATGATTTTGGGATAAAATTAGAAAATCCTTGGACGGAAATTAGAAGAATGGGAGCCCAAAGTGCTAGAAAAGAAAGAGAAAAATTGAAAAAAAAATATAGCACAAAGAAATTATTCGAAATGGCGCTATCTTATACATTAAAGAATAAATTAGATGATGCGATTAAATTTTTTGAATTAATGACTGAAAAAGATCCTAATCATTTTCTTGCTTGGGTAAATATGGGTGTGCTTTTTACATACTACGATTTATCATATACTACGGCTTATTCTGCAAGACATTATGATAAAGGTGTTGAAAGCTTTACAAAGGCACTTGAACAAAGACCAAATGATATCACCAGTTTGATTGGTTTAGGAGATGCTTATAGTGGAAAGAAAGAATTTTCTAAATCAATTGAATCTTTTCAAGAAATTTCAAATAAAACGCCTAATAATTCTGAAGATTTGAGTGGGATTGGATTTACATTTTTAAATGCAAACAGTATCGATTATCAAATGAGGGATGTAGCTAACGATGGATACGTCCCTATTAATAAGGATTATCAATTATTGAGCCATTTAAACTCTCATCTTAAAAAAGAAAAGAAAGAAAAGTACAATAGCGCATTGAGAAGTATGTCGAAAGTTTTAAAATTCCAAAAAATGCAAAATATACCAAATAAATATCTAATTAGTCGAGAAGTTTACAGCAACAAATTAGAATCTATAATAAAAATAATAAGAGCCATCGAATATGAAAAGGAGAAAGCAGAATGGAAAGAAACTAAAGAGTATAGAGATCTGGAAGATAAAAAGATAATAGAATTCGTTAAACCCTATAAAGAAATTGCCATTCATGATATTGTAGAACATTTTCTTTCAAAAAGTAAAATTGATAATACAGAAAAATTTTATCAGCCGGCTAAAGAGAGGATAGAACAAAAATTAAGATATTTAATCGATAGAAATATGATTCAAGGTTCTATTCAATATCTACCCAATAAAACGGGTTTATATTTTATAAACGAAGAAAAAATTAAGGATATTAAAAAAGACATTGTCTATCAAACGTTATTAGAATTTTTAGAAAACTATTCGAGATTATCCTTACTTGAGTTAGTTGAAAAAGTTAATCATCAAGTTGAAAAACAATTCGGCAACTCTGGTAAAATGTTGCCTACAAAAGTGAAGGAATTAGCTATGAATTTTATAAATAAAGGGTTAATTCCAGCAAACTATGACGAAGCTTCAGAAGGTATAGATTCTACCATTATGGAACAAAAAATTGACGAATTATCCACTACAATTGAAGGGTGGGGTAAAGGAGACAACGAAAAGGTTGATTCTTCTTTAAAAAAAAAAAATAAAAAAATATGAAGAGATCAAAAAATTAAAGTCGGAAATTAAGAAGAATGAATACTTACAAATTAATTCCACAGCTTAGAAATGGCTTAATTATTCAGGCGAAAAAAGAGTGGCTATCAGATTTTAAGATTGGGGATACAATTTTTTTGATTTCTGATTTACCCACTAAAAAATACTCAATAATATCTAAAATTGAAGCAATTGAATACGCTGAAGAATCAAAAATTTTTATAGATAATAGGAATTTGGGCAATTTTGGAGAGGGAGAGGAGGTTTATATCATTAAATACAACCCTGCCGAAGCTTTAGAGGTTCACATAAATGTTTCAAACGAACACGCCATAATTACTAAAGGTGATTGGACATCTAATATAAAACCTTCGTTAATTAACAGACTTATAGATTACGGACAAGAAGTTGCTTTCTTAATTCCATGGGAAGGTGGTGCGCCTATAGTTGCTACGGGAATTATAAATTCAACGCTTCCAAATCCACCTGTATATATTGGGGATAAAACCAAGATTTTCATAGATAAAAGTTCAAATGAAGAACTCTCAGAAATCAAGAGAGAAAAATTGTTGATCCAAGAGGATCGCGTTGATATTTTAGAAAGACAAATAAAACAGAAAACTATTAAGCTAATCAGAGAGATAAAACAGAATAATTATCCAAATAAAGGTCAAAAATACAAGTTTAAAGCAATAAATCCAAGACAATTATTTAAATCCATTCTCAGCGTTTTTAGAGGGTTAGATTCTATTGAAGATCCTATAGAAGAATCGTTTGATGAGAAGGAACAAGATTATCTTGCTTCAGCTGTATTTTTGACTAAGCAAAAGTCAGATTCATTCCAATTAATAGATATACAAATAATGGCATCTGGGCATTCGGGAACTTTAACGTTATGGGTTACAGGAGAAAACGAATCAATAATTTCTGAAACTTTAAAAAATTACGATTCAAGAATTTCGCAATTACAACAAGGATTAGAACAAAAGATTGAAGTTTTAAGCACTCAATGTCCAGAATGTGGAGGGCATCTCCCTATTAAAAATATAGATATAAATGGTGTAGTTGAATGTATATATTGTAATAAAATTTCAAAAATACCAAAAGCTTTAAGATATTAAATAATCATGACTAAAAATAGATATACAAGATTGAACGCTATAAAAGAATTTGGTTACGATATTACTTGGGACGATCTTAAACGCTATCACATAGGAATAGTTGGAGTTGGGGGACTTGGTTGCGTTTCTGCGGAAATGGCAGCTAGATGTGGCATTGGAAAATTATCATTGTTTGATTTTGATACGGTAGATATTGTTAATTTAAATCGTAGTATGTTTAAGGAAAAGCATATAGGACAATCAAAAGTAAAAATCGCTTCTAAAATATTAAAAAAAATCAATCCTGATGTTGAAGTTTACAATTTTGAAAACGATATTATGAACCCAAATTTTGAATCCGATTTTGAAAAAGAAATTTCACACATGGATATAGTTTTAAATGGGCTCGATAACATTCCTGCTAGAGAATATTTGAATGCTAAATGTGTTCGTTTAAGAGTGCCCTACATTGATGCTGGAGCCTCAAGGAGTGGATTATCTGGATATGTGCATCCCGTTATTCCTTATAAAACAGCATGTGCAAAATGTATGAGTATTATTGCAATTGACATTCCAGATGAAAGGGGTGATCCATGTGTTGCATCCTTACCTTCTACAATGGCAATACTAGCAAGTATACAAATTCAAGAAATGTTAAAATACCTTCTAAAGTTTGGAGAAATGATTGACTATCTCATGTATGACATGATAACGGGGAAATTTTTAAATTATGAAACTAAAAGAGACAAGAATTGTCCTATTTGCGGTATAAAATCTCAAAATAATAAAAAATTAATGAAACCTAAAATTTCACGAGGAGAAATAGACGATTTAATTGATAAACTCAAAGAATAAAAGGTGAAAGTCAAAAAAAACATTACAATTAATAAATAATAAATAAACAGAGATAGAATATTATATTCGAATGAGAACATCTTATTCCAATGAAAAGTAAATGTCTAGAATATCTTAAAATTCACACCCTCTCTGGAAAAAATTGCGACAATAACAAAAAGGAATAAAATAAAAATGGAAAAAATAAAGTCTGATCAAGAGAAAGTTTTAGAGGAAATATTAGGGAAAAAATGGAAAAATATTCCTCAAGTGGATAAAATTGAATGGAACACATTCGGAGTTAGAATTAAGGATGGTGACATTATTGGTTTAGGATTATCTAGGAATCAATTAACAACTCTCCCAGAGTCAATAGGCAACCTAACATCGCTCCAAACACTAAAGTTGTGGAAAAATCAGTTGACAACCCTCCCGGAGTCAATAGTAAACCTTTCCTTCCTTAAAGAATTAGATTTACATTATAATAGTTTAACGACTCTCCCGGAGTCAATAGGAGATCTTACATCTCTCAAAACACTAGGTTTATCACACAATAGGTTAATAACCCTCCCGGAGTCAATAGGTGATCTAAAATCGCTCCAAAACCTAGATTTGTTTGATAATAAGTTAACGACCCTTCTGGAGTCTATAAGTGACCTAAAATCGCTCCAAACACTAGATCTGAGTGATAATAAGTTAACCACTCTCCCGGAGTCAATAGTAAACCTTTCCTCCCTTAAAGAATTAGATTTACAGGATAATAGTTTAACGACTCTCCCGGAGTCAATAGGAGATCTTACATCACTCCAAACACTAGGTTTATCGCACAATAGGTTAATAACTCTCCCAGAGTCGATAGGCAATCTAGCATCGCTCCAAACACTATATTTAGGCGAAAATAAGTTTACGACTCTCCCAGAGTCAATAGTAAACCTTTCCTCCCTTAAATGGTTTGATTTAGGGGGTAATAGTTTAGCAACTCTCCCAGAGTCGATAGGCAATCTAGCATCGCTCCAAGCACTATTATTACATGAAAATAAGTTAATGACTCTCCCGGAGTCAATAGTAAACCTTTCCTCCCTTAAACGGTTTTATTTAGAGGGTAATCCGTTAAATCAGGAATTCAAAGGAATAATTAAAATGGCTGGAGATACTCAATTTATACTAAGAAAACTAAGAGAAATTTTTGAAAAAGAAAGGTTAGAAAAAGAAAAGTTAAAAAAAGAAAGGTTAGAAAAAAGGTATAAAAGAGAGAGACCAATTATTAAAAAGTTAATACAAGAAATGAAATTTTCAGACGCTGTTTTGAAGTTAAAAGATTTTAAAAATACTGCCAAAAGATATAATTTAAGCGAAATTATTAATTGGACAGAGAAAAATTTAACACTTTGTAATATACAAATAATTAAAAAAACTGTTTTAGAGTTAGGAATTAAATTTGCCCGATTGCAAATTGCAGAAATTTCGGAAGTATCCGATCTAGATAACTTCCAATTAATTGTAGACACTGTAAACAATATGATTGATAATAAAGAAATATACGCCCAATATTTTTCTAGCACTAAATCTGTTGCGTTTGACCAGCAAGCAAATATTGATGAGATCGATAAACTAATGAGCGCATATAAAGATTGGGAAGATAAAGAGGTCGGAAAGAAATAAAAATTTTATAATCCAGTAAAATATTAAAAGAAATTCAGAAAATAAAGGGTGACAACCTATAGAAACTTTTCATATCTCTGAAACACTCGTTAAGATAATTAAAAATCAAGCGTTATTAAGCGAAAATGAGATATATGGGTGGTTAATCGGGTATCTAGAAGATAAAACTCCAAAAGTTTTAGCTATTATTGAATGTAAACGATTTGAGCAACAAACACTTATAAGTGCAATTCCACACGCCCAAGAATTTCAGGAAATAAGTTCTGTGATGCCGCAAGGAATAGGTCCTATTGGGATATATCATTCACACCCGTTTTCTAGCGAAATTTTTCACAGTCATACTGACGATTCTACTTTGTTAAGTCTAAGTAATCAGTTTTCTAATTGCGTTTCGATCGTAACAAATGGAAAAGATATTAATTATTACCAAATGGGAAAGGAGAGTAAAACTATAGAAATTAACGTTAAATATATCGAACCAGAGATTCCAAAGTTTTTATTAATTTTGTTTGATGAAACTCTTTTAATCAAGATAAATAAAAGTATTTTAAATAATGTAGAGAATGTCAGCAACTTAAAAATAAGAATTTTGAACGAAGTAAATAATTTTTTAGAGAATATCTGGAGCGATTTAGAGTTATTTGCGAACTATTCGAAGATATCTGAGAACGATGTTGTTACTAAATATTTAGTAAATAATTTAAAAGCGCGTCCAATTCAACTAAAGATTTCAGCAGAAACGAAGAATAAAGGTAAAATCCAAATAGTAATAGACAACGATAATGAATCAAATATTATAACTGATTCTATTGATAACGATTACAAGTATTATAGATTAGATTTAAATGCCAAAGTTCCAATTTATGTCAGCAACGATAATAAGATTTTCAAAGATATAAATAACGCAATTAAGACAGAATTATTGAGCAATAATATTCTCCAAAAGATTTATAATTGTGTTATCGATTACGATAAAAAAATTATTATAACTCCCGATGATTTTTATCTTAATTTCTTCGGATTTTATATAAGAGTTTTGTACTTCAATAAAAACGAATTAAACGAATTCGAATTTTCCCATAGAACTTTTGATTTGATATATAAATTTATATCTCTATTTAATTCTCTTCTAAATAAAGAATTATCAAATAAATTCAAAAGCCAAATTAAAACGTTTTTTAATGATATAAAAAAAATCTCTAAAAAATTTAGCTGGCATTATGAAATTAATAAAAACTATTAGAAAATAATTAAAAATAGAAAGTATTTGAGATAAACAAAAATGTCAAGATGGACCGATTTTAAAATCTCTTTTGGAAAACCTGGTATCTTATCCAAGGATATGAAATTTCTAAAATTTCATGATGACTTTTTTACTATTGAATCATTAAAGTGGAACAATATAAATGATCTTAAATCAGATGAGATTTTAACTATAATAGAATTTTACGAAGAATTCCTCTTAAAATTCGATGAAATCTACCCAGAGTTTAAATCGAAGAAATCTATCCAGAGTCTATATAAATTAGAAAATAAATATAAATTTCTTCGTTATTTATTTCCATTTCACTATATATTGGAAGATAGATTAAATTTCTTTAAAAACTTAAAAATTGGAATTGATTTTTGGAATCAAAAAAAATTTGATGGTGTTTTAAAACATTTTAAAATTATATATGATTCAATTTTAGAAATAGAAAAGGAAAAAACCTATGGGCAACGGTATAGGAAGTATAAAACAATGTACAGTTCTCCCACTCGTCCAGTCAATGACTATGTAGGAGGATTTAGTCGTGATGATCTAAAGAATGGGAATTTTAATGAATTAATAAATGTAGTAAAAAATAGAACAGAGGATTTGAATCAGTTTTTCCAGTATAGAGAAATCATTGAATTATTTAATGAAAATTACAAAATAAAGTCGTATAATAGAGCTTTTGACAATTATCTCAAAGCGGAGTATTATAGAAACAAGATCCAGCGTTCAAATTTAGCATATTTTGGAATATTGGAAAAAGAAGAGAAATTTAAAGAAAAATTTGCGGTTGTATTACTAAATCTAACAAATAAAATTAGAAGAGTTGTATTGGATTTAGGTACTAAATTTACTAGATTAGAAATAAGAGAAATTAAAGAAAAATGTTATGTGGAATCCAAAGACCTCATAGTTAATGTCATTAAAAATATGATTAAAAATCATGAAATCTATGCTGAATACTTTTCAAGTTCGAGTGCCATAGCATTTAATCAACAAGCAAATATTGAGGAAATAGATAATTTAATGAAAAAATATGAGCAGTGGGAAAAAGGAGAAAAAAGAAAAATTTAGATAAATCGAATATAAACATAGAGTTTTTAATAATTAAAATATCCCCGAATTAACAAAAAATTAAAAAAAATAATTTATGATATTAATTTAAGGTAAAAAGTTTAAGGTTAAGAATAAAATGGCATCAGAATTAAATACGATATATTTTGTTAACAAATTTGGCTCAGAAAAAAAGCAAATCCCTTTTCCAATTGCTCCGAATATAAAATTAATGGATGTTATACCAGAGATTTCAAAAAAATTTGGAATATCATCTCAAAATATATGTATTGCTAATATGGGAGGGCAGGTTTTAACTTCTACAGATTTACTAAGCCCTGTTAGAGAATTAGTAGAAAAATTTGGCAACACATTCGATATTATAGATCGAGGTATTGTTGGTTGAGTACTACAAATTCTCGCTGGCAAAGGTCTATTTTAGACGAAATTATCCAAGAATTTCCTGAAAAATGGGTATCTGTGGGACCAAAACACCCTGCTTGGAAAGATCGTGTTAAATTAGAGATCGAAAAAATTATGCAATACATAAATTTTCTTAGAAATACAAAAAATAGACCTTGGTTTAAATTATATCCCGAAAAAAATCCTCGTTATAACTATCTAATCTGGACTGGAAACTTACTCGTTCCAGACTATCCCGAAATTAATTTTGTTATTAAAGTACTCTTAACTTCTGAATATCCAAAAGTATGTCCACGATGTTTTGCTGAAGAAAAAATTGTGGAATATTGTGGAAAAATCTTTTTGAAAAATATCTGGGAACAAGAAGGTAAGAAATATGTAATGATATGCCATGAACACATGTCAAATACTCACGCTTGGAGAGAGAATCTCGGAATTGCTCACTTTTTTATACGACAAGTTTGGGTTTGGTGGGCTGCCCAACAAAATGTAATTATTAAAGAATATGATAAGAAAAAGTAAAAATGTTAAGTATTTAATAGAGCGATTAAAATATTAAAAGAATTAAATAATGAAATTTAATTGATCTAATATGAAAATCCCAAAAGAAGCACAAAAATTGTTTAATCTAGCCAATGAACATAGTGATAATAAAGAATTTGAAATAGCTTTAAAATATTTAAATCAAGCTTTAGAAATTGACCCTAATTACGCCGAGGCTATGAGTAAATTAGGTTATATACATTATCGGCTTGATTATAAAGAAATTTCAAAGGAAGAAGTGTTTAATCTCTCTAAAAAAGCCTTAGATTTGAATCCGAAATCTCCAATTGTGTGGCGATCTATGGGAATTGCTTATAAAAATAAAAAAGAATACGATAAAGCAATCGAGTGCTATGATAAAGCGATCGAGTTGGATCCGAACTATGTCAATGGCTGGTATAGTATGGGAAGTGCTTATGATGATAAAAAAAAATACGATAAAGCTATTGAGTGCTACAAAAAGGCAATCGAGTTAGATCCGAATGATGTATATGCCTGGAATAATATGGGAAATGCTTATAGTGATAAAAAAGAATACGATAAAGCAATCGAGTGCTATGAAAAAGCGGTTGAGATTGACCCGAATTATGTCTCTGCGTGGTATAATATGGGACTCGCTTATAAACATAAAAAAGAATACGATAAAGCTATTGAGTGTTATGAAAAAGCGGTTGAGATTGACCCGAATTATGTCTCAACATGGATTAGTATGGGAATTGCTTATTATAAAAAAAAATTTGTACGATAAAGCAATTCAGTGTTATGAAAAAGCGGTTGAGATTGACCCGAATTATGTCTCAACATGGATTAGTATGGGGATTGCTTATGAAAGTAAAAAAGAATACGATAAAGCAATCGAATGCTATGAAAAAGCACTCGAGTTAGATCCGAATCATGTATCTGCTTGGTATAGGATGGGAATTGCTTATAGTGATAAAAAAGAGTACAATAAAGCAATCGAATGCTACGAAAAATCACTCGAGTTAGATCCGAATTATATCTTTGCCTGGATTGATATGAAAGATGCTAAAGAAGAACATAGGCGGAATAAATTGTATCAACTTTTTAGGGAACTTCAATCAATTTTGCGTGAAAAATATCCAGATTTTGATTTAACCAATTATAAGAATTTTCTTAAAAGTGGAGTTATAGAAGTTCCTGAAGATTTTATTTCTGTAATTGAGAAATTAGATGTCTTATCTATAATACCTTTATCAATACAAAGTACAATAAGAGAAACAATATTAGAATTAGGTGTAAAATACAATCGCTTACAAATTGCCGAGATCGCTGAGAAATGCGGTGAGCCAGAAGATTGTATTATTGTTGTTACCCATGATATGATTGAAAATAAAGATATCTATGCTGAATTTTTTAAATCGACTAAATCGCTTGTATTTGATCAACAGGCAAATATCGAAGAAATAGATAAATTAATGGATCAATATCGACAATGGGAAAAGGAAGGGATAAGCAAAAAATAATTATTGATTAATTAGATGTTTTAGAAAAAATTCTTTAATTATTAATAAATATGGCGGATAGAGATAAAAATCTACAAAAATTTAGTAAAATTCTAAATGTATATAATGAAATTAATTTAGACAAAATGGCTAAATTAATCGGATTTAGAAACTCTATAGATCTAGAACAATGGATTCTAGATTTGCCAGAAAAGTATCACACATATTTAACAATTAGAGGAAAAAATGTTATTATTCAATCTAATATCTCGGAAACGATCGATGACCTATTAAATGAATTTGAAAAATGGGATAGTCGAAAAAGTGGAAAAATAATAGAAAGTATCGATTTAAGAAGACCCTTTTTTAGAACAACATCGAAAACCGAATCATCCATTTTAGGAGATTCAAGATTAGGCTCTGCAGGTAAAAAGTTTCTTAGTTTATTGTCTACCCATAAAAGCATTACAAGAAACCGATTTATTAAGGTCTTTGAACTTGAAGCGCTCGTAGATATCGATGATTGGCTATTAGGCCTTCCGAAAGAATTAGGTATTTTTCTTAATGTAAAGGGCGATGTTATAAAATTCGAGCAAAAAGCTTCAGATAAAGCAAAATTGAAATTAGCCGAACATTTTGATGATTGGATTACAGATTCAATGAATGAGTTGACAAAGATTGATGAATCCGCTGTTAGTAAAGAAATAAGAAGAATACCAAGTATTTTAGGAGATGGTTATCACGATTTTTTTAAAATGGATATTAAAAAAGAAAAAAGAAAATTTCTTATTCTCCACTTAACAGGTGAAAACCAATTTACGACAAAATCTGATTATGGTGATAGAACTTATACGGCATTTACAGTTAATATGGATGTTAAAAAGAGTGTCTTAGATTTCCAGCCTGATATAATAGAAAAGGCAAAAAAATCAGTTATACAAAGTGAAATTTATCAGAGAAATGGAAAAAGGTATTATTATGTAAGCCCCGCTGGTCGTCATATTAGCCGACTAATTAGAACATCGGAAAAGGATTTTCAAATTAGGTTAAAAAACCTTTTGATTGAAGTGGTACCAGCAGAAAACTTCTCATTTTCAATTCTTTCTCCATCAAGAAAACAAAATATCTTACTTGTATCTTCACCTAGAAAAATGTGTGTTAAGTGTGGTGATATTTTTACACCTGTAATGTGGGATGGGTGGGAAATTAAGTATCTATCAACAAAAAATGTTTATATCTGTGAGGAATGTAATCCAAAACTAAAAAAAACTGTTCAAGAAGAAAATGTTAATAGAGCTATGTGTGAGTTAAAAATTAAAAAAGTAATTTCAAAAAAAGCAAAGATAAGAATCTTTTCTATATTAAATCTAATACTTCTTCTGGCTGTTGGATTGCCTTTATTATCATATATTTTCCCTATTATTATATTTACTATATTAGAGGTTTATTTATTAATAAAATGGAAACTCATCTCTAACCAAATTAAAAATATGAGAACCGAGGAGTCTATTCGAAAAAAAGTGGTTTTAAATAGTGTTAAGCAGTATGATGGAAATTTATTAAAAAAAAAATTTATACCTAAATTTTGTAAACAATGTCGTTGGTTTGATAAAAGCGACCAGAAATGTCATGTTGATGAAGAATCAGGAGAGATCTACGACCATTTTAATTTAAATGGTGAAAAAGAGTGCTTCGAGCCAAGAAAATAATTAATTGAAGAAAAGTTTGAAAGTTTCTGATAGAATAAGGATAACAAAAAGTTAATATGTTATCCCGGAAATTGTTTTTAAAATCAAGGGCTTAGAAACTTTAAGCTTAAGTGCTAATCGGCTAAAAAATATTCCAGAGGAAATTTCTACTCCATATTTTCTCTTTTTAAATCAATCAATTGCATAGACGAGAAAGAAATTGTATCCATATCTCAAAGAAATTTAGTATTATTTTTTTCCATTTCCACTCATTTCCCATTTTTTATATTGGTCCATCAGGTTATCAATCTCAGCAAGATTTGACTGCAGATTAAACGCAACAGATTTTGTACTATCGAAGTATTTAGCATAAATCTCATCATTTGAAATCATTTCCTTTACTGTTAGTATTATTAAATCTTCCCTTTCGTTTACTTCTTCCACGATTTCTATTATTTGTAGCCTTGCAAACTGTGTTCCCAGAGTTAAAATTGTATTCTTAATCTTAGCAATTTTTGTTTGTTGAATCAGATCTTTTATCATTTTAGTCTGATCATTTTTCTTGGCATAATTGTTAATCTCTTTTACTTTTGATAAAGCGTCATTAAGAAGAGTTATCGATTGATTATGTTCTCTTTTTTGTTGATCTGCTTGTGTTATAATACTATTAATTTCTGTAATATGGATCTGATCAAGCTCTTGTTCACATTTGCTTAATTTAAATTTAATTTCTTTTCTAAATTTCATATCTTGTCTAGAACACTCAATACTAACTGCCTTTTTAAACAGTTCACGTGCTTCTTCATAGTTTTGTTTGTTAAATTTAGCTAATCCTTGTTCGTACAAACTCTTTACGTTAGCGATTTGAAGGCTTTTTTGGAAAAAATTAAGGATTTTCGTATCATAGTATTCTCCGTCTCCGTTATCTTTTAGTGGAGTTTCATTTAATGCTTTTTTAGTTATTTTAATGCCAAGATCTGGATCTTCCCAGAATTCTTCTACTAAATCCTTTACAATTTCAGTGGTTAAATTTTCAAAATTGAAATACTTAGAGGAGTTTTCCATGTATTGTATATATGGAATATCTAACAACCAATTATCCATACTCTCTCGTACAAACTGAATGAAATGAAAGTCATAATTAGTAAAACCTATAAACGTTTCCACTCGTAATTTATCAATTTCTTTTAATGCTTCACTTAAAGTTATGAATTCCTTAAAGTTGGAAGTATCGATATGCATCGAAGTATCGATATACATTTTGAATTTTTTATGCCATTTTTCAGTATGTAATTGGCCACGCAGTGTTTCATTTGGTCTCTGCGACTTTTCCATATTTGAATAATAATTCCTTAGTAGGTTGTCTTTCTCTTCTTTTGAAATTTTAAATACTCTTTTTTTTAATTTCTTTACTATGTCTAGTTTTATTTATTAATATTATATAATAAAAATTTAATGTTGCACTATGATTCTATGAATGACTTAAATTTTCAATTCAGTCTCACCTTCTAAGATTTATGAGTTTTTCTTTATTAATAATTTTTCTTTCATTACTTCTTTCCAAATTCCTTATCTTCCCATTCTTTATAGGTTGTCATTAATTTGTCAATCTCGTTAATATTCGCTTGTTGATCAAAAGCTACTGATTTGCTGCTCTCGAAATATTCTGCATAAATTTCCTTATCATCTATCATACTATTAACCACCTCTACTATTAAATCTTGATTATTTATTTTAGATTTTTCTCCAATTTCCTCTATTGATAGTATCTTACATCTCCCAATGCATCATAATGTTCTTTAAAAAACTTTAGACTTAATCTTGACACTCCTCTGCGTTCTTCTAGAATCCCAGCATTCAGTACAGAGTGAATTAAAATTCATGCCTTTCTCCTCTTAAAAATTTAAAATTAACTTTTTATTAGGTTGAATTGTTTTATCAGAATAATAACAGGATTATTAACCCTTTAATCTCCACGCGTTTTTTCCATTTTTTAAACCATCTTCGATCAATTTTAAGCTAACTAATTCATTCAACTTATCTAATAATGCAATTGCAAACCATCTACTTGTAATTCTATTATTATTAATAATATCAAGAATTGTCTGATCCTCGATTGATAATAGACTTAGAGCGTGTTCTTTTGAAATATCCTCAAATTCTATTATCATGTCATGGACAAGTTTTGATTTTTCAGAAGAAATTGGAATTGAAGAATTATCAAATCCAGAGTTATTTTCATCATTACTTACGCGAGAATTAGCATATTCTTCATAATCAGAATTGTTCAATGGTACAACGTTAATCTCTTCTTGTCTTGGAACATTATTTCTTCTGTTTAATCTTCTAGTAAGGTTTTCCTCTTCATACCTTCTTATATCGTCCTCAGTAAGTGGTAATTTAAAATTATTATTGAAAGCATTAAAAAAATCTTCATAGTTCTCAATGCTATAATTATCTTCGATAAATTCCACCATATTGTTCCGTAAAAGATACTTATAGAATTTTCTACCGTAACTAGTAAGTGCACAATACAATGCCGGTATAGAATGCATTGATTTTTTCCAGTTTTTTCTCGGTCTTACCCTAATTAAATAGTTATTTCTAGAAACTTTATTTGAGGGATTATTTGCTAACTTTAAACAATCGATTTCTCTGTCCTTAAGAATTCCTCTTGGATCGAAGGAAGTAATCTTTTTCCCTCTTTGTTTTATGTGGTTCCAAGACCCTCTTCGACAGATGAAATATAACAAATCTGATTTTTGAACTAATAACCTATAAAGCAATTTTTCCAAGTCAGCATCCTCTTTTTTATTCAAACTTTCGATTATTTTTTCCGTGCTATGCTCTACCATAATTTATTCACTATGTGTATTTGATTGTTTTAAGTATGCTCTCTAACTTTCGATTTCTCAGGTGAATCTGAAATTAGAGCTCTTAAAAAAGGATATTCTATTATTGATTTGACGCGATCATACATATATTCTTCCAAGTTCCTGAAGAAATCAGTATTGATATCCTTCTGAGACTTTAATTGATCAAGATATTCTTTAATTAGTATTATTATGTTTGGTATGATATCATACTTAAATTTAGCAATTTCATCTCTCATTATTTCTAAGGAAACATCATTCTCAATGGAATTTTTGCAAAACTTTTTTAAAAATTCCATAATATCACGCTTAATAAAAAAGAGAAATTCATTCAAACTATCAGTGCTACGATAATTTATTAGGGAATGATTATTTTCCCCCTCCTGTTTTCCATCCCTTATAATTAGATTTTCCTCTTCCAATTTCCCTAAAAATTTATAAAGCGTACTTTGTGGAAAACCGAATTTTTTCTTTAATTTTTCAGCGGTACATTTTCCGCTTTCACTGAAAAATTTTAAAGTTAGTAGTTTTAGAAAGCTTCTTTTTAATTCAACTCTAACTTTCTTAGTAAACATCATACATTTATTTTCTAGCCGAATCTATTTAAAGAAAAAGATAAAAAAAAGTTATCAGTTACTTTAAAGAAACTCTGAATCACACCTCAACAAGAGAGCATGGAATGCATTTTAAGCATAAAAGAATAAAGCTTGATCAACATTTTGGAAATTACCAGCAACTTTGGGACCAGGATTACGGTGTTTCTTAAGAAAACCAGATATCGAAAGATTTAAAACTCTTCATAAAGTTTTGAAACTACCCTAATATTGCTAAATCAGAATTTGATCATAAAATCTTTTTTGATTTTTACAAAGAATAAAAATTCTCAAAGTGGAGAATTTCATATTTAAATATAGAACTCCTTAGTTCTTTGATAATATTAATATATTGTACAATTATCAAAGGTCTTGTCTTTAATATTTTAGAAATGGAAGGTTTAGAGTTCAGCGCTGCGCATCGTAAGTTTTCTGGGGGGTGTATGCAAACTGAAAGAGATGGAACTCAAAAAACGCGAGGGATCTATATTTTTGGAAACTCAAGATTTTATCTTTTCTTTAAATACTTACGAAATCTTAAGATGGGAAATTATAAAATTTTATTGAAATATACCAAGAACGATAAAAATTACCAAATGGGGAGTAATTTAAAATGAAAGTTAATAATCATCGATCTTTTTTTTCAAAAAACGATCTCGCTATTTCAGGTCAAAAACAAGGTGAAAGTAGTTCCCTTAAAAAAGATGGGTGCGAAAAAACTTATGAATTCCAAGTTTTTTACAATGGAGGGGTTTCTACTGAGAGAATAACCGTAGAATCCCCTATACAAAGGTTTGTACCTGATTTCGAAGTAACCAGATACGAAGAATCTTGCGATTACGCGATTAAATACGATAAAGAATCATGCTTTAAAGATTTTCAAAAAGAGGAAAAACTTCCTACAGTAGAAAAAAAAAAGTTTCGTTTGATAATGTATTGGATAAATTCTACTTCGGTAACTATGAAGACCCATTTTCTTTGAAACCAAAGTCGAATAATAAAAATCATCTAACCTTGAAGGTTGTTGATATAAATTCCAATACATCACAACTGAATGAAAAGAAGCAAAAACTCGATAAAAATTCTAATAAAAAATTAAGATTTGAAAAGGGGAAAAAAACACTTCTTATATTAATAAAATGCTGTTTAGTATTTTGTTGTATTGGATTTCTTGTTTACATATTAACGCTAAGTTATTCTTCAAACACTGTTGTTTCCAACAATAATTCAGGGATTTTTATTTTTATGATATTTGCTTTCGCGAGTTTATCATTAAGTTTATTTTTAAATAGTAATAAAAGAAAAAAAGGAAGTGCACTATGGATTTTCCTATTTTTAATCTTAGGAGCATCAATTTATAATTATTGGTTATTTTATCCGCTCCAAATATTACTAATTCCTATAACTATAATTCTTATTTACACTCTACTTTATACGCGGAAGAATAATAGGAACAATAGAAAATTGCGACCGGTATCCCTTATAGCGATTTTTCTGATTGGGTTGCCATTATTTCTTTCTATACCTTCATTAATCGGTATTAATACTCCTGATTATCAATTCGGAAAAATTAATCCGGGTGATAGAATAGAAATAGAATCCTCAATAGATCCTGCTAAGTTACAATATTATTCAAACTTTGACGAATTTGAACTTACAATTAACGATTTATTTGTTACTCGTTGTGCGATTTCTCCTAAATTTGGCGCTGCATCAACCGTTCAAGTTCGCCTTATACCTCAAGATGTCTCGGATGTGGAAGGGTATTATGTAAGAGATCATTATGATGTCGGTTCTGATTATATTGTTGGTCCAAAATCTAATTTCTCTATGTATACTAATATACCACTAAATACATTAGACTTATTGCCCGGGTCCTATAAAGCTCAAATCGCATACAGTGAACTTACAGTGGGGGGATTCAAAACTTCTGAACCTCAAGAATATACTATTAGCTTAGAAAAAGATAATCTGAAAGCCGTACCCTACGAAGATTTTGGTCTCGAAGTAGAATATGGTTCGGTTTATACGATCAAGCAAAATAATTCGTGGAATATCGTATTCTCAGGAAAGATCGTTAATTCCTTGCATGAAGCCGTACCTGTTCAGAATTTAAGCTTATATATTGAAGAATACGATAAATTTGTAAAGGTTGCAATGGTTAATACCGATGAAAATGCTCACTTTTATTACAATCATACTATATATGGCTCAATGGAAACAAATCTACTTGTGAAGGTTGAATCTAATGCGGAACATGCCCGTTACAAGAAATTGGAGCATATTGAGTATGCGGGAATCGAGTACAAGACTGATAAGTTTTACTTCACTCCTGATGGAGATGACGCGGATTCGTTTCCTGATTGGCCATTTTCTCTGTACGATCTTCTTTTTGCTTTACAATCAGCAGAATTACATGAAATGCCACATCAGTGGGATGATTTTGAACTAGGAATGAACGATGAAACTCTAAGTACAGGAGATTTAGAGTATGATGACGGTAATGAAAACCATATATATGCTTATGGTGAATTTCAAGCATCTCTATGGGCTATAGTAACATGGAAGCCAAGCGGAACCGTAGAGTCGATGGATTATTTGCATTATGCTTATAGAATGGATGCACAATATCAAAATTTTTATATTTACAACTGGAATACTTCAGCATATGAAGACATTACTGCATTTCCTAATAGTGGAAGTGTTACTCTTACCCCTGAATATTATGACGAAGATTATTACGTGAAAGTTAGATTTTTTGCAAGTACGGGAGGAATTCCTGTATTGAGTTCATCCAACCCACACACAGCATCTCCTGGTGGGGTCGAAGCCGACTTATGGATCGATCAACTGCGTATTGATTATACCGGAGATCCTACTCCACCCCCTCCACCAGAACCACTCGCATTCTGTGCTGAATTTGACGATGGTTCTGGAATTTATACGTATGATTCGGTAAATAATTTTGAAGGAATTTTGCATGGGAACGCCTTATGGACAAATGGTATGTACGGTACGTATTGTCTTTCTTTTGACGGAGATGGAACAGTTTATGTTCCAGAGGTTATAGGAACCACGATTTATACGACTTATGCAGATGTATCCTATAAAGAGAAATCTGGACTAGTGAAATCTGTGGAGCATGTAGAACTTATACTGACAGGTACATCTAATTCATATCAGTTAACGAAATTTCAAAATATCGATAATTGTATACCATTTGTCACCATGAAACAAGATGTTGGAGATGACTGGGATAATATTCCGTGTGATGTGTATTTTACAAATACTGGTACTCCAACGGTACACGCAGAACGAGCAGGGTCGTTGAATAGTGTTACTCTCAGCATATATATTGTTGAATTTGACGAAACTAGAGTTAATGTGCAAAGCGGCTCATTTTCCTCGTCTGGAACAACTTCAGATCCAACTATTAATGAGGTTGATCTTTCTAAAGCTGTGCCACTAGCGTATTATAAGGTAGATGGCGGAGATGATGATTGGGACGGGGCGATGGTATCCACAGATTTTTTAGATAGCACAACAATTCACATGGAAAGGGACCAATCAAGCGGTACGATGAGCGGGCATTATTACGTGTTCGAAACCCAAGGTTCGGGATTTTCCGTACAAAAAGCAGAATTGAGCATGTCAACAAGCGACGGCTATGATACGGCGACGATCAATTCGATTGACATGTCAAAATCGTTTATTGTATCCTCCTATGAAGCTGCTGTTATGAATGATGATAGTGAAGATGCTGCCGTAGATGTATGGCTGAACTCTCCAACAGAAGTTCGGGCAGAACGGCATTCTGAATCGTATTATTCTGGAGCAATACCTACAATTAATGTATTTGTAGTTACATTTAGTGGAAATGAAAGTGTGCAGCGCGGAGACTTTACATGGGGGGCTTCCGACGATTATAAGGAAACAGATATTACAGAAGTAGATTTGTATTCGGCTATGATTAAATCGAATATATACGGGATCATACAGTGTGATGGCACACAAGGTAATGATGTGAAACCTTCTTTTGTTAAGCATGAGTTTATTGATAATAATACAATACGGTTGGAACGATATACCAACGGTGAAGATGGAATTGGACATTGGGAAGTAGTTCAGTGGGAGTTAGTGCAATATTATAATGGAATCGTGCGGCCAAATAATGATAATTTAGCACAATGGGAAGCATCAGAAGCGAATAGTCATTATGAACTACTTAATGACAATGTAATAGATCCTGCAGCCCCATATATCAATGAAAGTTATATTTATACATCCAGTTTTAATAATGAGAGTGTTTCGGACATCCTTGAAATGGATACAATCACTATTGGAAGCGATAGGATAGTTTCGCAGATTCTACTTAAGGTGTACGGAAAAGAGATCAATATCGCATCTACCATTGATGTATACATTGGAGGTCAGTGGTTAGGCGCGAAAAATCTTGATATGAATACGAACCCAGGGTGGCATACTTATATATGGTCTAGCTTAAATGTTTCTCAGTCGGATTTGGATAGTATGCAAATAAAATTTGAATCAGAACAACCAGAACTAGCAGACCCGATTTATGAGAACTATGATTATGTGGCTTGGGGCGATATTCTTGATAATCCCCTTGGTACATCTAGTAATGAGTTTGTGATTTCTGCCTGGATAAAACCTACAATATTCTCATCAAAACAAAGTGAGAATGGTATTAAAAACGTATTTATTTCAAAGAATGGAAATTTGGAAATTGGAATTGATGAGAACGGATTCGTTGAACTTTATATTAAGACCTCAGACATTGAAACATCAGCTAGCTATGGAGTACATTACGCAGTTAAATTAAATCAATTTAATTATATTTCAATTTTGTATAATCAGAGCAACGTAGATGTGCTTATTAACGATTTCTGGTACACTTCAGCAATCGGGGCAAATCCAGAGCCGTGGAATGCTAGCGGAAATATTGCGAGTGGTGGCAATTTTGCAATAGGTCTTGAGACTATATCATTTTCTTCTTGCTTCACAGGTAAAATTGATAATGTCACCGTTTTTAGAGGAGCACTATCACATGAAGAAATTGAAGCTTACAGGAACTTGCTAGAAATTTCATGTACTGTATTAAAAGATGATGAACAGAACGGTTGGACGCCTGTAAATTCTTCAGAGGTCTTAGCCGGCTATATTAATTTTCAATGTAATAAAACCGCCGGAATCCAAAATGAAATTAAAGCATTAGAGTTTTACCTGTCAACCTATGAGCCTGCATTTTTTGAAGATCCTGTGCCGGATGATTGGTCGTTAATAAAAACAATAACATATGACAGCATTTCTAATTCTTACGTAATTCACAGCCGAGATCTACCCGATGAAGAGGAGTTCTATTTTATTGTACGGGCTGTATATAAAAATGATATAGAAAACGTCACATTTGATTGTTTTTCAACTCCATTTTCAATTTCACATTTCATCAATGGTTCGCTTTCTTTTACCTATACGGCAAGAGGTAATAGAATTAATCAAAATTCTCAAATTGGAGTTATATTAAATGATGGATTTGAATGGTGGCATATCAATTATTTAGACGTATATGTTAACTATTCAGAAAATATAGAATTCTTAACTTCCGTAAATATTACTGAATTATATTATAATCATCAGTTTATTGATTTAGATATATTGGAATCCTGGATCGAAAATAGGGGACTATCTAATAGAGAAACTAATATTAATTTTTTAATCGCTGCAAATTACACCTTCGGTCCTGAATTTCCGACATATGCGTATAATTACACATTAGACCAAGTTATACTTGATACTAAGGGTCCCGATATAACTATTGGATCACCCAATCCATTTGGAACAACTTATAACGATCCGGACAATCACATATTAACCGCAAATATTACTTTTACAGACGAACATTTTACTTCTGTATCTTTAGATTACATGTATGACACGCATGAGGTCGGATCAGAAATCTGGAGAAATATTGGCACCTTTGTAGGAGAAGGTCCTTCACTATTAGTAAATTTCAGCATTTTAAACATGAGAGATAATAAAATAATTTTCAGATTTAGTTGTTTAGATGATCTGGCAAATAGTCTAGTGTTAAGCGATTCAGGTCTATGGATCGTCAAGGATATGAACAACCACGGGAATTTTATCGTCGAAGGATTAGACAACGAGTTGTATGGTCTTGACGGAGATGACACGATAGATTTATCTCTTAAAGTTATCCCTGTTGATAATGATATAGATAAAGTAGTCCTTAGCACTTTGTACGAAACATTTGAGCTTACCTACGTGTATTATAATAAAGATTTCATTTATTTTGAAGATGTAGGCTCAGAAGATATCCGTCTAAATGCAAGTTTCTATGATGTTATAGGAACTGAGTTTTCTTACATCACCATCGATATAAAGTTATATCAAGGCGCTACTTTAATTGCCTACGATGAAAAAGTAATTACCGCAACTGATACAATTTTTGAAGACACTGTAGAAATTTCAAATATTGAAATCGATACTGAAATTGAAACGCATAATATATGGATGAGTTTTGCCAATGGCACGAATGCATACAATAATACTCACGGTATTCCGTTTGTTTTGAACAATAATTTCCCCGTAGTGAAATTATATGATTCTAACAATATATTAACAGCAACAATACCTTTACAACCTTGGTGCGATAATTACGCAACAGAAGTGTATGATGCAGTTTCAATTGAAATTGTAGATAATCATTTTATTATAACGCTTCCAAATCCAGCTACAGGTGAAGTTTGCTCAATTAAAGAAGTGTGGGTAAACTTTACCCAATACGAGTTTTCATATCTTATAAACAGCGATGGCGACCTATTTGTTCAATTACTAACCGAAGAAGATATAGATGGAATTTATGCCTCATCAGGACCAATTGAGGTAAAGTATGGCGTTTCAACTGCTCTTCGCAATACGCGTCAGTTCTATACAACTTTCGATTTTACAACAATACCTCAGGATGAATATGTTGTTCTTGGAGAATTTTGCGACATTTCGGGAAGTATCTCAAGTTTTACTATGAATGACACAATTCCGATAGACTTTGAAGGTCCTTATGCTTTTAAACAATTCGAAAATGGAGTTTCTGTAAACCCTGATACTGGATCTATTTCATTTATAATTACCGATTATTCAAATATCGCGGATTATTATTTTAATGTATCGTTTACAGAGGGATACTGGGTACTCGATGGCACCCTATATACTTTTTATTTCAATAGTGATAGCGTACCGGAAGGTATTACCTTTCTTAAATTGACATGTAAGGATTCTCTTGGGTATAATAGCAGCGTTGACTTTAACATTGTATTTGACAAAACTGCTCCTAATATCGTGCAATTATATAAGGATAACGATATTTCAAACCATCTCTTTTTAATTAACGTTTCAATAAGCGATATCTCTGATTATACCATTTATTTGAAATGTGTAAACTGTTATTCAAGCGTTGTATATGATGATATGGAGTACACCGCACTTGAAATCGAAGATAATATGTGGCAAATCGTATTTGATACGTCTCAATTACCGAATGGATATTATGATGTATACATATGCGGGACAGATAGTGCGGGAAATTATGCAGAAAAGCTCATTGATCCATATTTTGATAATACCCCTCCTCAGATAGTTTCTATAACAGATAAAATATTTGCAGAAGGAGAAAATATTTATAATAATACTATTGCAAATACCATATTTTTCAACGACCAGAAATACATCTCACTTACCGCAGTGGATGAAACAGAGAGCGGTTTTGATTGGGCTTCTGTAAGCCAAGAATTAGGCTATCAAATGGGCGTTCAATCAGTTGTAATGTATTATACCGAACCTTTGGCGTGGCATAATTTATCGATTGCAGGAACATTTAATTACGATATACTATCATACGAAATAATAGGATATGATCAAAGTTCTGATAAATCAAGGATAAAAAACATCCAAGCAATAAAAATTGCAGGTCATCTCGTAGATAAATTCTCAATATTGATGAGCGGAACTTCACTTATACTTAAGATTGATGAGCAGTACCGCTTCTTGCTGTCGTCTGAAAATACTGATGAGATAACCGCATTATTCTATGAATATACTGACAAAAACGGTATTCCACTTGAATTTGATAATATTAACAAAGAATGGGATTTATTGTCTTCCGGAACTAATTATTTTAACGTTTCTGAATTCCTTTCACTTTCAGAAGGGGAAGAATTTCTTTTCTGGTTCTCCCTAAAGGATAACTTACCAAATGAATTTATCTCACACGTATTTAAAGGAATTTATGATCGTGCTATTATACGGAATTCTAATAATAGTTTGTTCAGCTGGCATCTTGGAACGAATAGCACAGGTGCAGGAGTTCTGATATTCGGCTCTGATACCTATGAAGATAGTACTATTCAGATAGACACTTCTTCTATAGCACTGGATGTATGGAACGAAGAAGATATTACTAGAGTTTACTTTTATGGTTCTGAAGATGAGACAACATGGCAAATTATCGGAAGGGCATACTATTCCTCCAAAGAAACTCTCTGGAGTTATTACTGGAACGGTGAATTGCTAAAATCACAGGGTCAACTTCCGCCTAAGAATTATTTTATAAAATCTATACTATTTGACAAAGCTGGAAATTATATAATAGAAAATAGTAAAATACACATATACGATTATATTGAATTTAATTTAATAACCAACTTAGTGTTTGGAGAAATATTAGAATTCGACGAAAATTTACTGGAGAATATCCATGATATCACCGGAACCATAGAAAATTTCATTGGAGATGTGAATTTATGGGATGTAATCGCCCAATATTACGATCCCTTAGCAAACGAATGGATTCCGCTAAATATTAATCCTGCAGTGATAGCAACCCAGGGGACATATACTATTACATGGGATATCAATGCTGATTACATGTTTATGGAATCAATGTATGATTTTAATTATACCTATTTACCGATGCACGTAACTCCCAAGACAGATGCAGATCTATGGGGCTCATGGGGTATATTCACGGAAAACGGCACATGGCAACCGATCATTGTATCTCAAGTTGGTTCTCTCTTGGATATTACTATATATCAATTTAACGAAACATTGGGGTGGTTAGTGGATTATTCTATAAGCACTGAAGCAACCATCGGAACACTTGAGGGACAAGTGTTCAAATTAACTGATATTGACGGTAATGGTATTAGTGAGATCATTCGAATCTCTCCCTCCCAACTAGATGTTCTATATCTGAAAGAAAGCTCAATATGGGTAATAAAAGAAAACATTATAGCCCGTACTGGGTTTGAATATTTCTCATTTGATTTTTCTTTTAATTCATTTGGCGATTGTACGATGATTATTCATCAGCAAGACACATCAGGCAATTCTTATTTATCAAAATATATTTTTGATTCAGAATTCAATCTTGAATTTATAAAAGAAGTTGGAGCGCCTTTAAATTTTGATATTACCTCAATTAAAATTATAAATCAATTTTCTTCAGACAGTAGAAAGGCAATACTTATCGGTGGCCTAATGGAAAATTCATATTCCTCTCAATTACTTGAGTACGATTTTGACTTAAACTTTAAAAATATCGTATTAGAATCAATTCTGGGAAAAATATCTGTTATAGATTACGGTGAATTGGACGGTGTTGACATGATTATGCTAGGTATCGATAGAATTACCATTGGACGAATGGATGCTGTTATTGCTTTAAACCAAATCGCCGGCACAGAGACCTGGAATGAATTTGAGTTGACCGGATTTGACGATGTAAAGTTCAAGGTTTATGATATGCTTATCATTAGCGAAAATAATATAAAAAAACTATTATTAGCATCAGAGACAGGAGTGTATGAGACCACATTCGAATATAAAGAAGACTTAAGCACCATTACCAGCCCAATTTGCTTTATTCATGAGATATTTGCGAGAGATGAACTGTCCAGCGGCACTCCAACTATAGAACTGGTTCACCAGCCGATCTACTCGATTGAAAAAATATTTTATAAGTCTGCTAATAAATGGATAGAATTGGATATAGATGAAGTTCTTGTGCGCCATTCACGGCGGGACGTTGAATTAGATTTAACTTCTGTGTGGTCCGGTTTATCTTACCTGAAAATTGCTTATGCATTCGAATCTTTTGTCGCAGAAGAGACCTCTATGGTTGATCCCTCTTTTGACTGGAAAGAGGGCACTTCTAACACTCAGAGTATTTCGGCTTTTGGAAAGTTCTTTGATGCATCCACTCTACCGCTGATGTGGTTAAATCCTACCTCTACTTATATAAATCCAAATTGGAACTCTTTACCAAACGCGATGACATATCGTTATTCCCCTGTTATATCTAAATTAGGAACATCAACTATGTATCCAGCAATATCTAATACATGGGGTCCTGAATATAACATACCGGAATTAGAAAACAGCCTTATTCATTACGATGGTACCTACGATTCGGGAATATTAGTGGAAGATCTGTCAGGTCAAGAATTTACACGGGATGATCTTGCCGATGATGAGTTTTACGGTCAATTTGAAAATAATTATATAGATGGGGTATGGATAAGTAATCCAGTACAAAGTACAAATTACAACTTCACTGAAATGTATAATGATATAATTTACAGCACGAACGGAATATATAATGAATACCTTAGCACTCAGATGGTTCTTGTTAAAAATAGAATAAATAGCTATTATGTGGACGCTTCCTATACCCAAAGCGGTATCTCTTCAACAGGTTCCCTCCCTTCAGGTTCAATATATAAGTATTTATCACAAGCGTCTACAAAAGATGTTGAGTATGCATTATCTTCATGGGACGAATATCTTTCTATCTACATGAATAACGAAGATACCTACAGTCTAGAACTTACATGTGAATTACCAGTTGTAGATAGAAATGGTATCGATTCTATTCAAATCGCACTTGATGGATCCATTGTTTCATCGGATTTCAGCAAGAATTATCCACTTTCAATACAAATGTTTAACTTCAACTATAATAGTGGGCAGGGTCGTTGGGAATCTATTCCAATGGGTAATGTTTATTACAGCTCCGGTAAGTATTACTATGATATTTCTAGTTCTTCATTTCCGTTTAAAGAACGAAATGTATTTGATTATGATTTTTGGACATGGGAAGATTCCACCCTTGTTGATGCATTCAGACCAAACTGGGGAACTACTGCTTCAAATGATATGAGTACAATAAACTTCGGAGACTGTTTCCCAAGTGTTGTGGATGCTAGTGGCAATGCGTGGTTCGATACAACTGTATTTAATCCAATATATGGGTCCAACTTCATGATACCAAGTCACACTGACAATTATGTAAGAAATACGTTGTGGAGCGATGACTATAGAGTATTATATTACGATGATTCACATATCTCAAATTCTAATAAATTTCAGTTTACCAATCTAGAAGTAGATCCATCAGATTTCTGTACAACTAGCACACCATTTCCAGCCCCAACAAGTTCAACCGTGTTTTCACCCGCTAATTTTTACAATGATTTTGTTAGCGAGAATAGTGAGTTTAAAGTTAGAATCATCACACAAAAGGAAGCTGGACAAGCAGGTAGTGCGTATTTATGTATAGGGGACTTAAAAACGTATGTCCATACCGACAGCAATTACTTAAACTACAAAAATTTTGAATATGAAGGGATTCACCATGTTAGTGATAATATTGATGTTACGATCTCAGGTGTAGAACTAGGAGGGAAAAGCGGATTTAAAGAAGTAGATACAAAGTATTTAGAGGATAAATATAATGAACCACACGATGTATATAAAGCGTCATTTACCTTTGATTATGACGTTAAAGATCAAGGTGGTAAATTTTATTTCTCATTAAATGACCATGTTACTTACTGTGTAAATGATGACAACAGTCAGCTTTATTTCCCAGGGTATGGTAATGAATTTATATTTTATTATAACTGTTCGACAGGATGGTGGGAGGCATATCTTAACCCGCAAGATTTTTCAACCCCTATATGGAACTACCAAGAAGGTGTTACGCAGGTTGAAATCGCCCCTCAGGTAACATCAGAGTGTGCGGGATCTCAAAAACTTATCGTTTCTTCTATGGAATCGCAATTTCTAAAAAGAATTCGTGATAAATACGATTTTGCGGATTACAAAACACTCGTTGCCAATGATAAAACAGGACAGTATGTGGATCTACTTGATATGGATTTTGAAGAAGCTTTTATGACTCCAGAAAATACATTTGCACAAGTATCTTCTGATATTGATCTGTACTATAGCTTCAATGACGAAATGGTACAAGAAAATCTTGAAAACGGTCTGTGGAGCATGACTATTGATCCTACTTTTGAGTATGACCGAATGGATGATGATTATGATACACCGTACACCTATTATGAAGAAGGGTTTATTCCAAACGGTTACCAATCGCTGGATTTCACGTATATCACTGATGTGAATAGGGAAGAAGTCAGAAGGTGGGATTTACGTTCAGGGGATGCGTTGTCTGACATGCATGATGATGACGGAAATACATATAGAGTGACCCGACATGGGAATAAAAATTGGATTTACTTGGATCCTAATACACGTAATCATGTGAATGTGATGGACTTTTATCAAATTTATATGTCGAATTACCATGTGGATTCCACTTCTGGTTTTGAATCTTCTAATTGGTATAAACTTATAGATGGTTACGAGGCATATATAAGAGCTTACGGTAGTATCCCATCTATGGCTGGCTATGATACCTGGCATCTTTTGCGTCAAGGTATTAGGATACCTTGTCCAAACTTCAACCCTTCAGATCCAGTAGACTCTATAAGTGGTAGAATTAGTGCAAGATCATGGTGCTTACCCGGTACAAATTTTGCAGGTGGAATCGATATCATATCTAAATATGGCCAAAATGTGAATCTTCGTAATTTGTACTGGAGTATGGTAGAACCTATTAATTACGACTTTCAACTATACGGTCCTAATCTTAACGATTTTATCCATTTTGATGGTAATCAATATTACATTGAACTTCAAGTATGGGACGCCGCGTATTCTGAGTATGATGGCTCTTATTATTGGAATATAAATCTTAATCTATTCACAGATCAAGTATATGTAGATGTAATGTGGGGGATGGGGAGTACTTCTACTTTTGAAGTTGATGCGGTTGATGACACAATAAACAATGATTTCATGTTATTCTTTCAAGGGGAATACTACGATCCTGAACCTCCTTATAGAACATCGGAATTATATATTAACAATCAAGTAGAGATTAGTAATCTTGGAAGTAAAACAATACATAAACTTGTAGACGCATCTGTATTAGGAAATATGTATATACCAATCGCTCAGCCCCTAAGTGATGATGATAATTATATCGATATAGATTATCTATTTCTCTATAGGATGAACCAACAAACTACCATCCCAATCGCAAACAAAGATGGTATTATTTTACCATCAACATTATCTAACACATATAATGACACTATTACTCATCCATTTGTTAAGTACGATCCATTTTTAGGGAATAATACAGTCAGATTTACTCTGGGACGCAGTGTTTTGACTCATATATTCGGAAGAGGATCAAGCACACAGATCTATGCAAATGCAACATTAGACGATGTAAGACTACTTTTTAATTTGTTCCCACCAGATGAATCGTATGTAAATTTTCCTACAACCCACCAATATGTCGAGGGATTTGATAATAATAAACACAATCCGGAGGATTTAAGGGATTACGATAATTATGCGATAAGTAGATTCAAGAATAGCGCGTTAGATGATATCCAGATACCTCTTGTAAGCCCAATTATATTAGACTTTAGTGATGATACTAGTGATTTTGAAAACGATTTTAGTTTGGAACTTGCTCTTGATTTAGATATAGCGCTTAATAACAGATTGGTTAATTCTAACTGGAGCTTGCGTTTCAGATTATTATATTACAACTATGTTTCGGGAAAATGGAAAGATATTAATTCGCTCCTGTGGGCAGAAAGTGAAGGACAAGCAGAACCGGTATGGGATCCAGATTGGTCTGATAATCATATCGTATATTTAAAGAATGCAAGTGCTGAATTGTCGAATAGGCTCATTCCAATACAAGATAATTCAGATATCACTATATTGAACCCCATTTGCTTTGATACGCTAAATAGTGATATGATCTCTCAAGGAAAAATGAAACTCGCATTTATTTCATACATAATGCCGGGTAATCTTTCCGTTGATACGCAGGGATATTTCTCGTACGAGAGATTTGACCCGATGGTGCCGATAAATATCTCCCAAACTGTTACCGTACTCGATGCATCAATTTCTTCCTATTTGGATCGGTCATTAAATTTAGAAAATTATTTGACAAAAAGTCTTGTTTTAGATAACAGCAAGGCAAATATGAGTGCAGTTGAAAATATTGGAGAAATTCTTGCTGTAAGAGGGATTTTTGAAGATGAAAATGGTATCATTTATGAATATCTAATAGATGATTATACGATTGAAAATGACGAGCTTGTTATTAATTCTCCAATGGCGGATATATTCTGCAATGTATCAATAGAATACGTGCCCGAGGTGGAATTGGAATACCGCCATAATCGCTGGTATTTACCTGATTCGTTGCATATCGATTCTATTAATTTTACGCAGCCTTTCTTTGTGTCTAACCTTAAAGACGATAACAAATTCTACGGTACCTATGTATATAAGGATACTGGGGTTGGTTATGTCTTGATGTACGACATAACAGGACAATATGCAGGTGTGTATGTAGATTTTGATGATCCGGCGCAAGTGACCGGAACCCCACGGGGTGCGGTGAGATACGGAAAGTTCAATGATATATCACTTACTGAGTTTTCTCTTACAGATGAATTATTGTACCAATATGATGTACTAAGCTCCCCTTCGAACTGGACGGGCGGTACACTGAATTTACAAATAAGCGCAGGGTTCAATGATGTGCTCTATTCTGAATTATCCCAAGTATGGTGTGACTCCTACAATATTGTAATTGAATTGTATAAACTTGATTCAAATAATTTATTGACAAAAATCGGCACTATAACAGAAGATCTTGACACATTTTTGCTTGGTTTTCACGTGTATGATTTGGAAATAGACTTACTTGAAGATATTTTATTTGAGCAAAATGGACAGCAGTTGTTTGGAGAGGCGGTTGCGATGAATTTGGGCAATGATTTATATATGACAATCAAAACATCAATAGAAAATACAACTGTGGATGGTTACTTATTCGAAGGTTTTTACGCTCAAGAAATTCACTCTGCCACGTTAAAAATAGATGCATCGGATTCAGGATTAAGGGTAAACGGAAATCTAATAGATAAAACATATATGGAAATCGTGCAAAATCACACGATGTTAACAAAAACAGAAAATGGATTATATGAATTTGATTCATTAAAATATGATTTTAAGGTAGAAATTAAGAACCTTTATGTAGAAGGAGTAAAGCTTCAAGAATTTGCTGATTATGAATTTGATCAAGAGAATTCCCAGCTCTTATTAATTGCCAATTACAGCGACTATTCTGGTCTGTTATTTGCAGATATTTCATATCGTGCATTTGAATGGAAGAAAGGTATGGTATCAGCTTTAGAACCGGTCAGAGTCTCTTTTGATCACGAATACATGGAAAAAATTACAAAATATTTAGAAATTGAATTGGGATATTCTTCAACAGGATTTCCGGGTTATGAGGTGGAGGTGATCGACGAAGCAACAGGGAAAGTCTTACTCGCGAGCGAAGAGAAAGGCGCAGAAATGCTGAATATCTACATGTATAATTACATGAAAGGCAAATGGGAGAAAATACAGTTTGTCGCTTATGATGATTATAGAGAGAGTAATTCCATATCTTATGTAGCCGATAGAAATTACCTCACATTCGAGAATTTTTTCAATAGAACTGTAGCGGGAACGTTTGAAATGCAATTTCTTCCCACAATAGAAGCGTCGATAGGAAAGTGCTTTTTATCCACTATCGGTTTTGATATTAATTCAATCAATGCAAAGATCTATTATTCCAGTCCTCAAATGGGTTTCTTTGCTAATCCGCAGATTGAATTCGATGTGGACATAACTCAGTATATTAAAAATAAAAATATTTGTATCGACGAAATTACGCTTGATTTAAGTTTTGCAGGTGAAGTGTTGCTCGATACCGCATTTATCTATTCTGATTACGCGATAATAGAAGAGGTTTTTAATATATACCTCAGAAATGAATATTTAGAATTTGAGGAATATCAATTGAATGAAGACGGTTCGATTATAATTCTAAGAGGAGATCTTAATAGGTTATTGTATTATGACATCGCAAACGATAAATATTACATACGTGTAATGTTAGAATACGATTGGACGTGCCATCTTGATTTAAGCTTGGGCGGAAACTCTATGCTCGATATTGTAGCCACGCTAAACTTGATTAAATACGATCTCACCGTAACCTATACAATCCACAAAACTACGAGAATTTCAGCGCAAAAAATAGATATTCCATATGAATTAGTACCTATTTTAGCTCCAAACTATATGCAAGACAATGAAACTATAACTATATTAGACGATGATGAACAGCTTGATATCGGGGTTTTCGGCGGTTTTTTAAGAAATGTTGATACGCGCCAAAGGTTAATGCTTCGGCAACAGTTAATTTACAATTTCACTGAAGCTCAAGAGGGATGGAGCCAAATCATTTTAGATCAAGAATATACCGATTTAATTATGCGATTTATTAGTCCTGTTGGATATCTCAATACCCCCATAGAATACCTTACCGATAATACGTATTTCGCGTTTGTCGCAGATCATGAAGTTGTATCAGTTGAATTATATTGGAAGAACGGTTCTTTATATGAGAAAATAGGAGATATGATACCTAACGACGAATATCCTACCTTATTTGAGTATACTTGGTATGATATTTCGGAAAATACAGAAGCTTTAACCAATGATATTGTTGGAATTATGTTCAAACTCACAGATATTTTTAATAATACCAATCAATATGATTATAATCTAACCGCTGATTTTACCCCTCCGCAACCTTCAATTTCAGTAGGAGATGGTTCTGAAAGTTTTGAAAGTATGAACGCAGATCCCCTAACAAGTATCGAGTTTATTAATAATGAACAGGTAGGGAACTTTATAGAGTATTACAGGATAATAGATCTTATTTCAGGGCAAGCATCTGAGTGGATCAATTTTAATTCATCAGAAATTTTTATTTTAAATGACTTAATAGATACACCTACTAATTTTTCTATTGAGTATAAAATAATTGACGCTGCAGGAAATGAAAACAGTACATTACTCTATAATAATGGATATGAATTTATGCTATTTTCGCGCAAAATTTCGATATATTTAACAGATAATACTATTGATCTAAATAGCGACAGTATTTACGAGCGAGAAATAATATTTGAGGATAATAATCAATTTAATGGAGAAGATCTTGATATATATATCAATGGTTTTAAATATGGCACAGCGGTATCAAACGGCACTCATTATATCATATCGTTTGGAACAGAAAATAATGAATCTTCATTAATGGCATATTCAGATTCATTAATGAGCGAGAATATATATTCCAATACCAACCCTCTCAATCACGTCAGCTGGAAGATTACTGAAGATAATCTCTTCGGCGTTTCAAAACATGTTTTAGTAAACGGTGATATAGTTATTATTAATCCACTTACCTATAATGCAACGGCAACTTTAGAGTTAGCACACCTTTATGACGGAAGTTTTGCATTGCCAAATTTTATGAGATTACAACAAGTATATTATTATAATGCTTCAAATAACGATATTTGTTATCTTATTTATGGAAAAGATTATATAATTACAGATGCCTCAGGCACAATCGTATTTCCGGAGGGTTCTCTTGTCCATGATCTATTTGAGAACCACACTTCTGAGGTTCTTCGTGGTCTTATCTATTTTGAATATGCAGCATCTAAGGTATGTGATCTACTATCATTATCCAACGCAGATGGTCTTTTTGTAAATTTCATAATGCCTGCGGTGTTTTACGACCATACTACAATAGAAAAACTTACCGTGAGAGTCCAAGACTTTTTAGGAAACTCATTTGTAAAAGTTTTTTACGATCTTGACTTAAGAAAGTATTTCTTAGAGGGAGAAAAAGATAAGTATGAAACTGATATCTACGGGTTAGGGAAGATGATGGTAATACCCCTATATATCGATTTTAATGAACTATCTTTTTCCAATCCCGGAGTAACGTTTGATTTAAGTCTTTTAGAAACCATATCTTTTGAGGTTTCTGATTCCAAACGATGGCCGGGGTCATTTATGCAAGAATACGAAGAATTTAGCGTATTAAATCTCCCCTATCAACGTATTGCAATTACAGATCTTTCGCTCTATAATTTAATATGCGATTCTGTTGAGGAAGATGAGGATAATTACGTTGCTTCTTCATTCAAGGTTATTGCTCCTAACTATTACAATTATTACGCTCAAGATGAATTTAAGATTAAACGCCTTGATATTGCATTTACTAACGTGATGGCATTTGCAAATAATAGCCAGATCACTCAAGGAAGCGAGGTAGATGTTGAATATTCTGATTATATTGAACTAAATTATCTGTTCAATAATACAATTTTGCCCGTACTATTAAATGATATTATTACCTTACCAATAACGTTAAATAATGCAACCGGTTCCAATGAGATATTAGCATTTAGCATAGCAAATTGGATAACAAAGTCAGATATTGATTCATTATCTGGCTATACAAATTATTATTATTCCAAATTCCAGGTACCACCCGTTCTGGGAGAATATTACAGCACATTTGGGTCGACAGGAACTCCGATATTCAATATTGCGTTTGTTAATCCGCCAATATTTACCCTTAATATAACTCAAGAATCTCTCTATGAACCTGAACCAATATATCTCTCAAAAAATTCATACGAATTAGAATACGGTAATTCTCTTTTGCTTGAAGGGTGCATTAAAGATAACGATGAGTATTTAATTGAAGATGAGATATACCTTTACGAATATCAAGAGGCAATGGACGGAGAGACGGTTCACGTCCTTAAAATTATAGCGCCTGTAGATGACGCTAATTTTATCAGCAAAGAAGAATTCGCCATCTATTACGTTAATAGGGAATTAAAGAAGCTTCCTTTGTTCTCTACTCTAAATAATAAATTTTTCAAAAACGATACAATTTTAAAAAATAATACAAATCCTGAAATTACTTATGTGAATAATAAGTATTTGTTAACTATCTACTGGAATACAACCATAAATGAATTTATTGACTACGATACCCACCTTTTAATAACTTATAAGGCTGTGAGAGGAAGACCAATTTCCCCTGCTTCCTACAGTACTGTAGATTCCTACGGCAATAATATTTATAGTAATTTAATTGAGATTCCTTTTGCCAGATATAATATGATTACTAGAAGCTGGGAGTTTGAAGATGACTTTACAGAACAATTTATTGTTGATAAAAATTTATTATATGAAGATGTCGAGGGTACAAGTGCTACCCTACAGGGAATTCAATACGATGATGGACAGGTTATTCAGACGGGAGTGATTTCTCTTGAGGGTATATACGTAAATTGGAGCGGTTCCAACACTTTTGAATTGCTAAATGAAAGTCGGTATTCATGGGACATTAATCAAAACGGGGAATTACATATTACCGGACTTCCGTATAATTCTTCCGGGGATGTATTTAGAATTTTATATTATGGTATTAATCCTACTCCGATTATTCATTCACTTATCAATCCTGTATCTTCAATATATTCCATTAAAGTAATTAATAATACAGGGTTTGAATATGAATTTGAAGTAGGCACCGATTATGTAATATCTGAAGATGGTTACGCGATCTATTTCAAAGACTTGTATAATACGATTTTAAAAAGCGGAAACTTTTCGATTTATAGCAGATTTTTAATTAGTTACCATTCAACACACTCAAGGAAGATTGATCTTTCCCGGAACCTGCTCTTAATGCTTCAGGATTCAAGCGGTCACGATATCCCCGTTGATAATATACCAGTTGATAATTTAGGATTTTTTAAATATCAACAATCCCTAAAAGAAAATAGTCCGCTTTCTATTCCGGTTGGCGGTGGAGAGCGAATTGTCCACATGTCATTAGCCTATTTACCAATATCGGTATATAACATTTCCTCCGGTGGATTTGTTAATTTAAGTTATGAAGTCGAGAACGGTAATAAAATCTACTCGCATAAAGAAGGTAATTGGGTAAAATTTTTTAGCATTATTACCAATCCTAAGAAAGTAAAACTTGAGATGGTTGAAGATCCTTCGCAAAATATCGTAATTACTCAGAAATTTTACGAAGAGCGTGAATATCAATATAACTATAATCCTTTAGAAACTCTTGAGAAAGGGGAAGAGTATACAAAAGTGATGATTGATGCTCTTGTAAAAGACGATTATGAATTTACATTTAAGCTGACCACCTTTGAGGATAAACCGATAAAAGATTCAATTGTTTGGATGCACCTGGGCTTCATGCCGAAAAGTAAAACTAAATTTCTCAATGAGCGAGCCCTTATCAATGATTTGGATCTACATCCATATTTCGAATCGTTTGGAACAGAAGAGATCACCTCAATAGGTCCTGGTGTAGGCCCTCAAAAGATGTTTGGAAAGCCTCTTACATATGAGATCAAGAATTATACTTCTGAGCAAAATGCGTACGGTCCTTATGCGTGGGTATATGGAATAACAGATGCATTAGGGGAAGTTACGTTTAATGTATCGTTTGATCAAGATTTTAGGGAAGATTTTGCACGATGCTTCGGAAGTAGGGAAGGTATCACTTCTGTAGAGGATAATGTGCTCTATCTTAGGGCATTTAGCACGTATTTTGAAAGCTGGGAAGATATGGCAATTAATAACCCTGAACAGTATATCTGCTCACGAGACGGTGATATTTTTGATGGTAGCACCATAATAGAAAATTACAACTTTACGGGTATGATCACTCAAGACAGCACTTATGTTGAAGGTCCTGTGAGAGTGCATAAAAAAGACACCGCATTAGCGATTGCAGATAGTATCTCCTACGATTTACCAGACCCTGATCTCCAAGAAAATAGATATGACGACTTGCGATTACACCTATACGTTACTGAAGCGCATCCAATTCCGAACGCTAAAGGCAGCTTCTCGATTGAAGATCTTACTCGACAGTATACTATGCGTGAGTTGGAAGCGACGGCAAAAAGTATACTTGAAGATGAGAATAATTATGAAGCTCATATAAAAATATATGATCCTTCGGGAAATTATATTATTACATTTAAACCTCCGATTATCGAAACTCCTGATGGCGGCGGATATATCTCCATAGATAACGAATCTTTAGTTGATACTTTACTTAAGTGTGGACCAGGCTTATCCTCATTGGTAATATATATCCCAGAATCTGAGTATTACAAGAACTCGCCTGTGGTTACTATACCTATTGAAATCAGACCTCCAAATTGGTTAAAGTTCGGTGAAAAGAACACTAAAATCCCGCTAATCGATCCATTTGTCTCAGCGTGGGGCTCTGCATATAATAACGAAAAGGAAATGACTTTTGAGTCGAATTACCCGTTCCTAACCGGTACTGTGTGGGTAGAACCGTTTTATAATAGTACAGGCGCAGAATCATCCGTTCAAGATTATATTGATATTAATTTAGATTGTACGATTTACAATGGTGATGGAACCACCAGTACGTTTCCCTTACAGAATAATATAATGTTAAGACCCGGGAATAGGGATGGAATTTTGACTTTTAGTATAGGTTTAGGTCCTGAAAGTGCCTTTTTGATGGGTCTGCAGTGTGATCTTAACCTATCATTTAACATTGACTTTAATAAAGACCAAATTTTCGAAGAAAAAAGAAACGTTGAAATAGTCCTATTAGATTTACGCTTAGAATCAAATCCTTCTAGCAATACTCCAAATACTATCTGGTCAATATACGATAATGAATTTATTTCCAGCGATATTACAGTAGACATCATTGATGATACAATTACAAAACACGACGATACTATTCTTAATTTAGGCGGAGTTAAGAATGGACAAATTTACGGACAAGAAATTGCCTTCTTATTTAGCGATGATACATTAGAATATGGTTTGGATGCTGATAGTGAATTATTATCTCTTTTGGCGTTAACAGGAATTGAAGCATTGAAAGTTGTTGGAATAAAGGACGGAGATGAGTATGAATTTGAGCAGGGAACAGAATGGACAATTCCATATTATTCTTCTGGATTTTTATACAATAACTCGATTATTCGTTTCACAGGAGCTAGTATACCAGATAGTGGCACGGAATTTTCAATAACCTATCAATTAACGTTTACTTTTGCTCAGAATAAATATTATGGAAATATTACATTAGGTTATACCAATAGTTATAACGAAAGTTCGATTGAACTGCAATTACCTGATGGTTTCTTACCAGAAAGTGATGAATCGTATTCTCCTATGTTTACGCGATTTACCGATAATTTTACAGGCACAGGCTCGCAAACACAATTTAAATTGAATTATGGGCTTAGCGGAGTGACTCAATGGAATGATAATTATTTCATTATTTATAATGAACAGGAGCTTAATAATACGTTTGGACAGTTCGCTAAAGGAGTTTCTCAAGAACACCCAACATTAACATTTTCCCAAGCACCTTTAAACAATTCCAAAATTATTATCACCTATGGAATTAAATCCCAATATATTTTGAGCTATGGCTTCCAGAAGGTTGATAAATCGTTTAGCGATTCTATTCGGTTAATGGACACTGATGATACTTCCCCTAAAATAATCGATGAGTCAAATAGTGAAATGTCTGCTTTAACTTTTGAAAACTCTTCGTTATATATTTCCCTAGATAATTCAGATGAAAAGACCATTCTAAAGCTGATTAACGTACCTTTACTATATTCACCTGAACTTAACATAACTTTTACGTTTGATCACCTTATATTGGATTTATTGGATAGTTACGGGAATGATTTTAATAATTTAGCTATTGAATTTAAATATATAACAAACGATGGATATTATGAATTTTATTCAGATCCACTGATAATTCCTCTGAATTATTCAGAAATTTCATCAAATATTATCGATAATACCTATGCAATTAGCTATAATAAGGACTTACAGGCGATTTATGACGTGGTTGGGGCTGATAGCGTCGATATTGAGATTATAATACATCAATCAGGAAAAAGTAATAACTATATCCCTTACTTAATCTTAAATCAATACGATTATTTATCTGATACTCATTTGGTTGAAACTTACGATAGAATGCCTTTAAATGAATATTGTAATCTCGATATAAATTCGGTGATTACCACACCCCATTATTTCCAAATATTTTCCCGCCCCTTCGTGGATGGTGCATATGGAGATTCACCGTTTAACCTTTTCGATGGCAGTCAGGTCACAGTCGCTCTTACAGATTTACCTAACTCAACATTAGTCTCGTTAGATCGTAATGGTGATAATTACAACTTCAATTACTTGGGTACTTCAAATACTCTTTCTGTAAGCGAAGATAATTTCTATATGATCCCAAACTTAGGCATGTTTATTGATACTTACAATATTGATGAGATGTTATACCAAGACGGTTATCTTGATTTGTATTATGGAAGTGGAACAGAAATTGACGGAGAAAAACAATATAATAATAATATATTTATGGATTATGCAGGTGTTCCGGTAGAAGATTATACATCATCCATTTTAAATAACGCTCCTACTTCATGGAATAATACCTATGATTTTACCAATAAATTTTTAACTACAGATGCAATAACAGCGGAGGGACGAGTGTTTTATCACCAAATATTCGATTTGGACGCGGATTTAAACAGCTCTTCAGTTATAAATAATATTTTCCCAAACTATGCCAACGATATTTATTTCGGTTTACAGCTAACTTCAAATTTTGATATTGATGAAATTAGGGCTGTGGGTAAGCCATATTTCTACTCCTTGTCAGTTCAAGGCTTTCCCACAGGAAAATATAAAGAAAATTATTGTTCTATTCATACAACTTCCAGCGGAGATTTTGAGCCTACTCCAACGCTATATACGCTTAATATTGATGAGGATTATACTCTAGATTATGATGAGAATGGAACGGCTTACGTTTTATTCTTTAGACCGGTTAGTGATTTGAGTTCTTATACAGATTCTCAAAACAAAATTATGATTGATTATTGGGTAAATCATCAGTTTATTAATAATTATGATTATTATATTAAAGAAAATCCAGAAGATCCATACACATCCCAAATAGAATGGGATTATAGTTATATCGATTATGATACATTCCATCTACACCCTGACTTCACCGGTGAGACATATTTCACTGTCGATTATCTCGCCTTAGAATGGGAGATTTTCGACGACGAGTACATTAAAGACGGCGACGATTCGTTTGACTTCCAACCGAGAGAATTTTACAACGTTTCTGTGTTATATACGGGAGATACAAGCACCGATGAATTTAGCGTTCAATATATCGTACCCGAGGGACAATATTTAGAAGACCATATAATTTTCCCAACTATCTATGCGTTGGCTCAGATAGGTGACGATGAGGAGACCATGAAAGTAATTAAAATTTACAATAGTTTGATGGATAATTATATTTCTCAAAACGCTCCTGATTCGTACGATTATACCGTTAATTTCGCCGAAATTGAGACTTATATTAATACTTATTACCCAAGCTATCAACTAGTCGAAAATTCGTTTATGTATATAACCGCCGAATACGACTCTATTTTACTGCGATATCCAATGGGCCATACTCCGTTCAATTACGACTATTTAGGACCTGATCATTATGCTTACCATATCGCTTTATATATCAACGGTGAATTTATCGCTTATTCAAATGAAACGGTATTTAACGATTACGTGTTAAAAGTTGAAGATAATTATATTTATTTCAATAATAAATCACAAGGACAGCCAGGGTATATCGCTCCTAATAGTGAAATTCAACTTATATATAAATTTAAAGTTCAACCTGGGTTACTTGATAGAAAGCATTTCCTAATTGTTACCTATCCGTGGACCAATGTTTTTGATACACCATACAATCCGATTGTACCTGATGATCAGATAACTTATAGAGAAAAATATAGAAAGCTAAGCGGAGGCTCCATTATTTCGCCCTTCGAATATAGTTTATCCATTGAAAATAGATACAGTCTTTATCTAAGCTACCGCCTAAATGAAAGAGAATATTACGAAGAAAAATTTGAAATAAGTTCTGAATACTATAAATCCAGCAAAGATGGCTATGTGTATAATTTTATAACACAACAACTCGACAACTATGTGGATGTTCTGGAGTTAGATGGTGAAAATTCGATAAATGTTTATTATTTCGATACACTAGGAAATATGAAATTCTTAGATCCATCCCAGTATGTAGTTAATATTGCCTTACGCGAAATTATTATCAAAAACGATGGCAATCTTTTAGTAAAATCTAATAAAATCTCAGAATTTTACATATCCTTTATTCCAAAAAGCAATGATAAAGAATTTGCTGCATATCGCTTCTCCTATGATCCTACAGAAACCATAACACTAACCATGGATATGACCTATTGGGATATCATTGGTTTAGAGGGATTAGATGTAATTCCAAATTTAGATGCATATTATTTCCTAAATGAACATGAATCAACAATAGGAAATACCGTGTGCCATGCTTCTCAAGTGGCAGCATACCTTAGCGAAGGGTATGAGTTAGAGTTTAATATTATAGGTGAATTGGGAGGGTTTGACCAGGAGTTAAATAATGGAATTCATAATGGTGAATATCTTGCTTTCTATATTGATACAAATATAAAAAATATCGAGAGTTTAGAATACCTTACTATTGAGGTTCATAACAATTCAGGGAAAATGTCTAAATTTTCTAAAAACATGACCCGCGAAGAGTTAGAGATGGCTGATTTCACCATAAAAATAGATTTACCAACTGAGTCAAATACTCTACAAAAAATCAGGTTTATTCCTCATTTTAGAGAAGATAATGAATATTCTATTGATAATACTCAAGGGATTTCCCGAATGCAAACAATTCAGTGGGCTACCGAGCAAGTTATTGTTCTAGAGGACGGTCAAGAATATATGCCTATAACCTTAGACCATGATCTAAAGACAGAGCTAAACGGATTTGAATTAGCATATGTGTATAATGATAAATTGCAATATTTGACCTTCCCAGAAGGCTTTGCTCTTTCCTATAATTATGACGAAATCACAGAATCTTATAGATTTCTTATACCAACTGTATATACTAATCCAGATACGCATGAAATAGTAGAATTTAAGGAAGAACAATTACTCTTAATTCGATATAATTCACCTGTGAAAAGAGGGATTGCTATTGGTATTGGTAAAATGTATTTTGAACATAAAGGGTATAATTATGATGCTCATCTAGATATTCCCAAAGCGGAACTCTTATTAGTTAATGCAGATTCAGAAAAAGCATGTTCTGAATTTACAAGCGACTATTATTATCAAATACCAATAGAATTAACTCCATTTGAGACTGAATTAAATAATAGATATAAAGCTATTAAAATTGATCTAAATCTCACATCTTTATATGAATTAACAAGTAGTACTATTCTAAACTTCAGTCATATCATATTTTCTGTACCTGATCCTTCTTACGAACTGACTGTAAATGAAGTGCTTATCTTAGAAAAATCTTATGAAACGACAATAGAATATGGAAGCATGGACAGTCGTGTATGGCAATATACTGAAATTGAGATGTTTACTAGCAGTGCAAGTCCAGAGGAGGATTCCTATCAATTAACATTAGAAAATACACCGCTATTCCATCCTGATTCAGAATGGCTCGATTATCTCAATATATATGATGAGGATGGTAATTATTACACAGCAGGAATAAATGGAAATGACCATCAGCTACATTATGAACCTTCCACTAATATATTCACGTGGAATAATGAATTTAACCAGTTTCCTGAGTATTTTGGCATGGAATTTCAAGAACCTTTAATAATCGAACCCAATAAGACCTTATTCTTTGAATATACAACAAATACTTCCTGGACTGAACCAGTTCGAATTAAAGTAGAAAACCTTGATCTTGAGTCAATTCGTGTTATTTATGACTACAATTATCTGCTTAAACCAGAATTTTATGATTGGTATTCCCAAGAATTTTCTATGGAGCATTCGTATGAGAATATTGCCTATTCGTTTAAAGAAGAAGCGGAATACAAGGTTATTCAGTATTATTATGAGTTTTTTACCGTATATACTAATACTTCTGAATATACACATACATTTGATATTGGAGATCTTTCTTTTGAAGAAGATTTTGTGAATTTAAGCACGTATAAAGTAATTGGACTCACCCCTACGTTTGAGACCGAGATTTTAACTGATAATACTGAGTATTCCATTGAATTTAATAAACCTTCAAAAGAAATTATAATTAACGATTTAGATACCAGTGATGGGTATTATCTGAATAAGTTTGACCAGATTACAGTTATTATAAATTTTTCATACGCTCCAATCTCTTCTTTTACTGAGATTTTTCTTTTAGATACATTTAATCAAACATATTTAAGCGATCCTGAAGATACTTTTTATAATTATATAGATCTTGATTATCGCTACTTAGCAATTTCAGGAGCTACATTATTTGCCGAGGGCTCTGATGTAATAACAAGCGATACTACTTCGTTTACAGCAATAGATTATTGTCGAAATCCCGACATGAGCATAAATAACAAACTCATTGGCTATGGTTCAGAGCTATTTGATAATTTTGAAATTTATAAGGATGAAAGCTCCATTATCTATGTAGCGGACATAGATATGGACGGCGAACCAGATTATAAGCATACGATTGATTTAAATGGTGATGGGATAATTGACATTATTAAATATGGAATCAACGACCCAGAAAATCCTGAAGAAATTTATTGGTACACTATCATTCAAGATATCCATAACGAACAAGTTAAAATAGACCAACACCTTGACGATGTGAAAAGAACAGAATGGTTTGATATTGATGATCGCACATTCGCCCAGTTTGATTTTAATGTGTTTGAGCTGATGGTATGTTTATTTACAATGCCAACATTACTTTATTATGCTGCGAGGATGGTTCTCCCCGATGTGGACTACTGGGCTCAAAAATCAACCCAACAAGCCATTAATAAAGAGGAGCATGTTAGCTCTAACTTTTACAGCGTAAAAGTTGACGATAATCGAGATGGTATTCCAGATTCTCAAATTAATTACGAGAGGATCAGTGTCAGTATATATTATGAAGTAACTGAATATAGGAAAACTATTCTTGCCGCAAAACAACAAAATATAATTAGATATTTAAGCGAATATATCACAAAAAGCTTTAATTCATTATTTGGAGGTCCTACAGATGATGGCATATTTAATAAACATTTAACTGAAGATGTACTTGATTCTCAGGATTTTACCAGTTGTAATTTATATACTCGATTTAATGCTCCAACATTGCGGGCAACATATAGAAAATTCACACAAAACATCACTACAGCATATACAGATACTTTTGAGCAGGTAACAATCACAATTACAGATTTTGATGATGAAGGAGAGATTGAAGAGCAAAGATTTTATAAAGATGATTTTAAGACAGGAGAGGTTGATAATGTAGAGGATTATTTCTCAGATTTATCAGCGGAGCATTCCATCACCAATGTTGATACAGGGCAAGAAACCATGGTTTCTTTTGATCCCGAACTTCCATTTTCGCACCCTGTAAATATTAGTTGGGATACAAAAACATGGGGACCTGATAATGTTCCTATTAAATATGATTCTTTGCAAGTTATTGGAGAAGATTATTCTTACAGTACAAATGCATTTGAAACAACCATCATTATCAGGATTCCAAATCGATTTTCCTTATATAATGATTTTGGTAAAATATCGAGATCTTCAGTGGAAAATGATGGTTGGGTAGAGTTTGAAGTGAAAGGTCTACTTATTACTCCTCAAGATGGGAAGGTGTATTATACTTCCGATGTAGATTCCTTTATAGACGGTACAGCAAAAATAAGCGGACATTACTTTTATGTCGATTCTAATGAAGGTAAAGACGGATTTTACGAAACCGTGTATATTTTAAGTGATACATATGTGAGACCTGATAGTTCCGGCATTCCAAAATATAATGTAATGTCAATCGGGCTCAATTATGATTTTCTTCCTGACTTTGTCCCATATGAAAAGATAGATAAAACAGAACATGAAGTTTCCGATTTTAGTAATGTAGCAAAAGAAACTAAAATGTTTGGCGATAAATGGATATATAATTTTGCAAGACTTGAAAATTGTGAACTTTTAAAAAAAACAGAATCCAAATTGGAAAAATTCGGATTAAAATCAAAAGATCAAATTTTTGAGATCTACAAACTTGTAGAACCAAGCGAACAAAATAGCAAGTTTTCCACGTTATTCTACGAAATCAGGCATAAGACCTATTCAAAAGCATGGGAGCAATACAGAAAGCAACTTTTAGGAGACATTGTACAACAGGTATTCATGTCCGTAGTTGCCTCAACGCTGAGTGCCGCAATCGATGCAATCACGGTAGGCACTGGTCATCCATTAGCTACATTCACTTATTTTATGGTATATTCCTTAATGACTAAATTCTATATTGATTTACAACTTCATGAAGCCGATTCGAAAATACGCTCCGAAACTTTCTATCCTGAATCCGCCAAAGTACGAAACCCAATTTCCCTTAATGAAAAATCACTTGGTGATAGAATACTTGGAGATAGTATGGCTGCGGCACTTATAGGTCATCCGGGGGGGTATTATACCACCGTGAGCGGAGGAGAGCCAGGAAATCAATATACCGCACAATTATTAGTAAGTCCCCCAAACCTTGCTCGATGCTTGAATGCATTTGGCGGATTTTTGAATTTACTGGGGGAAAATTTCCTAAATATGGGAGAATCAGACCCAGACTCATATTGGGCTCTTGATTATGATGATATGAATTTGGATTTCTATTTACTTACCAGCGAATTACCATCATATAACCAGAAAAAGTATTACACCTATGAAAATACTGATAGTCTTTTGAGCTTGTATAACTGGTATTGGGCTAATACATTAGGATATCTTGAAACACGAGTAAAAAGTGCTTCTCATTATCAATTAGATGCAATTCGACCAACCTGTATAGACGGTGTGCCACAATATGAATTTATTGACAGTTCTTCATATGAGCAGGTACTTCTACAGTCAGTATTATATAAACCAATCGTGATAAGCAAGGAATTATACAACCAGATCAACCCTGTCCCAGGTCATCTTGTTGTACAGGTTCAGTCCAAGGATTACGATAATACAGAAGGAGTAAACGCTTACGATTTAGAAGATCTCGAATTTAGAGCAGGATATAAGGCAAAAGTTCCCTTAAACAATCACAGTTTTGAATACCCAATTCAATACATTTCTATTGATATAATCAGAGATCATAAATATGAGGGTTCAAGTTTCATCGTTCAAAATCTCATCATCGATGACTCTTATTTTTCAATTGATTGCGGAAACCTCTATTTCACCAAGACCATTGAACAAATCATAATAAGGAACTATGAAGGTCTTGAAGATGATTACCAGAAAGAATCTTTGCAATCCTTACAGCATATTTGGGTAGAAACCTCTCCTGACGCTTCCATCTATTATAATATTCATATTGTGTTTGATCTGGTTGTACCAGACACCACAGAAGAAACAACTAACTTAGCTCTATCCCAAGCGACCTTCTACACCGTAATGGACTACTTTAATCAATATGGTTATGCCCAGACCACGGCAAATATGATCTCTGAAATTGCCTACACAGAAACACTGACGTTTTGGTCAACTCTCATCAGTGCTCCGCTGGTATTTTTCGGCTCATGGACAGTTATGGGCACAGATAAATGGATAGCTAAGTCAGGCTTAACAAAGGTTGCCGCAGATTTAGGTAAGAATGTTGCAATCAAACGAATGCTAGTTGGAGCTCTTGTATCATTTGCTACGGCCCCGCTCAAGGAAGTAGTTGAAGAAATCGTCAAGGATGGATTTATTGAAGCCTTATGCGAGAATATTGTTGGTTTGACTCCTTTATCAGATGATGTAGGATTCTGGTTGTCCTCATTCGCAACATCCGCAAGGGAGGTCGGAGGTGCGCTCGGACAATTAGCACTCGGTGGTCCCATGACCAGTTTAAAGACTTCTATCTCCCTTCTCAAGGTACGGTTTACGGTAGATGCCGACATCCGTAAAGCAATTCGGCTAGAAATCGAGCAAGAAATAGAAACAAAGAAAGAAACCAAAAGACAAGAGGAAGAGAGTACAAGTTCGTGGAAGAAGCTACTGATGACAGGGATTTATACGGTTATTTCATTAATCATACCAATGTGCTATTTTGGTACATTTGACCTTCTTGGGCTGACCAGATTTAAACATGCAATTAAGGATACAATCAAGTATTCACCAAAAGCTTACGGAGAGATCAGGTCCAAGCTTGAAGCCCACCGACTTGATAAATATTTCAAAGGTAGACCGGAATATTCTGAGCAAAATATGTTTGCTAATAGATTGCAGGAAATTACAAAACAACCCGCTGATTTAGAATCTGCAAAATCCACACTTAACGATTATTTTGAGCAGCAGCCACTAGTAGCTATCCTTTCTCATATAAACTACAATCCAAAAGAAGTTCAAGCACGGCAGGAGCTTGCCAAAAAATTTAATGAAATACAACTCTCCAATTGGATAGGAGAACTTACCCAAGATTATCGCTTTGAAGATAAAAAATCTGAGTTTGAAGCTATTAGGCAAAATTTCAAAAATGTTGACTTCCAAATAGCTAAGAAAGATATTATTTCCGCTATTAGAGACGCGCTTCAAGATAAAAAAGATCTTAGATATGTTGATATTAATGGAATTGTTATGTATGATCCTAATTTTGTGTTGGTCGGATTACCTCATTTCAATCCAGAACAAGAAATCGATATTGTTTTTAATCAACCAATTAAAGACTTTGTGAAAGATCTAAAGAAACAATACTATACAATCTCGTATGAAGTCAAACTTGCGTTAATTAAAGGTGATAAAATCATATACGTTGATGAGAACAGTAATCAACATATGACTCGATGGTTAATTGGTAATGGGTATTCAAAAGATGAAACAGTATATATTATTCCTGTTGATAAGGATTATTACGGACCCCTTTACGAAAAGGATTATTGGAGAGGGACTGGTAATCCAAGTCCCTACGTATCCCATTTTAATAAATTTAGAGAAAAATTACAAGATTTATTATATGGTCCGCACCTAATTAGCAGAAATACTAAGACTGCAACAGATAACTTTTTCTTCAATTATAATTACTTGGAAAGCGTCGCTGCTAAAATGAAAGCAGGGACTCAATTTGATATTGAAGAAACCACACTTCTTAATATGCAAGCTCGATTTTTAAATAAGCTGGAGGAACATTATAAAGAAGGACAAATGACAGAAAGAGAGTATGTTGAGCATACCTGCGAAGTTAATGAGCTATTTAATAATCAGTATGCTATATATGGATATATCGTAGCTAACCCATTCTACTTTGAGGGAAGGTTTAACGCTCTTAAAATTGGGGATATTTTAATGGATTATAAGATCATCACTAAAAATTCTTTAATAGGTAAAGATAGTCTTTATGAGTTCATAAAGTCCTTTGGTGGCTCGAAAAGTGCTCTAACTATGGTGAACTATAAGAAAGAAAAACCCTCTCAACATCTTTCGAAATATAGTATTCCGATGGAAAGCACATATAACAAACTGAAGAAAAGTTTTTATGATGCTGTTATGGATTATGCGAATAAGCATAGTGAAATCACAAATGAAATAGCTAAGAAAGTAGTAGATAAAATAGATGCACTAATAAATAATTTCATTCAAGTAATAAGGGAGACGGAAACAGCTAGAAATTTATTTAAAGGTTATAGCAGTAGTAATCCGAGGGTAGATCTTCTTATGCGTATTCAAAATTGTCATCCTGCTTTACGAAGAGTCTCGTCCCTTGAGAAATTTTCTACGCTTTTGTTTGACGATGAGAATTTCATAAAAAATAATTTCCTTAGAAGTGGAAAGATTACAAGCCGTCCTGATCTGTCTAGACTTTATAGAATTGCCTTTAGCGCCTTGAAATGGACTGTACTTGATTTCGATGGGCTTGTATCTGGGCTTGTATCTGAGTCCGATTTAGAAGCCATTGGGAATAATGTTGAGAACGTAATATATAAATGGATGCTTCGCAACCCCAGTGATCCATCATCACCTAATCCATGGTCATCCTATTTCACAGAGACTCCTCGTCGATTTGGAAGACTTCAACCAAAATCATTTTTAAAACTGGAACATGAGCTAAAACAATCCTTAGTTCATGCTGCTTCCGCTTTCACTGAAGAAGACATTTCTTCTATAAAGAAATTAGCAAATGCTCTTAAAATGAGCCCTCCATCTTTTGAAAAACTGTTATCTCCAGGGTCGACCTCTGCCTCTGTAAAAGATCTTCTTAGGGCAAAGTCCACTATCGTCTCGTATATACTTGATGCTTCAATGACAGAAGAGAAACTTAAATTTTACGATAGGGCCTTAGTCAAGATAGATGAATACATAGCTACAAGACATTTAAGACTTTTTGACGAAAAGATCGTGAGCAAGAAAGGATATGATAAGAAGTTATGGCATGATGACAGAATTTTGGCGTACCATGTAATCTCCTTGCTTTGCAGAGATCTAGGATTCGATCCCCTAACATTTAGACCGTTAAATCCGCAAATTTTTGACAAAAATTCGGCAACTGGTCTTTATGCCCGTCATCATCTTGACACCCTCAAGAAATTTTCAGTGTATTTACAACATCTTTTGCTTACAGATAGTAGTACACATAAAACATACGATAGTCATATAGACTTAGAGGATCAAAAAATTCTTTTGAAAATTATAAACGATTTAATTCAAAACGACGGTTCAGGTCCAAATAAAGAAATTACGGCTAATGATGTCGAGAAGGCATTCTTAGACAATTTTGGAGATCCTAAAAAAGTTAAGTTTTACCTCGATAACTATTGGGATTGGAAATCGATTAATTTTCAAGATTATTTAAAAGAATTTAATAAAAGAAGGGATATGATGAAAAACGGGGAGTATGAAGAATTTATTAAGACTAAGTTTAATGATGCATACAGGCGATTCTTTAACGATGCTATGGGTATTCTTAACTCACTGACGGAGCTTTCAGATTTTAAAGGGTATAGATTAAGTAGAGTTTTCAGTATCGCTGACATCGATTACCTTAAGAGAGTCTTTAGCATTTAGATTTTAGATTTTAGGTTATTAGAAATCTGTCGCACTACAAAGATTTAAATTTTTAATTAACCATATTAAGTTTGACTAAAAATGAAAAACGGCAGGACTATAAGCATTAAGGACCCGAGATTACAGAAAATTAGGAATAATATAAGACTGCTCATTTTAAATGAATGCTCAAGGCGAAGATCAGAAATTAGAGATCAAGAGCATGATTTAACTCACGACAAGGACGGAAAATATGTAAAGATTTCTCCTGAAACTAGCGAAATTTTACAGAATCTTACTGACAAGTGGTGGGAGATCGAGCGTCCCTTAAGAGCTTCCGCAGTAATATGCGCAGGTTGCGGCAAACACGATAGAGACGTGACTTATCACCGAAAGTCTCGTTCTTGGTTCTGCGTGCGGTGTTATAAAGAGAGGTATGGCTAACTTTTTTCTTTATTTTCGCTTGATTAAGTATTAAGTTTGACTAAAAATGAAAAACGGCAGGACTATAAGCATTAAGGACCTGAGATTACAGAAAATTAGGAATAATATAAGACTGCTCATTTTAAATGAATGCTCAAGGCGAAGATCAGAAATTAGTGATCAAAAGCATAATTTAACTTTTGATGAAAATGGGAATTATATTCGAGCTTCTGAAGAAACTACTAAGATTATACAAGGTCTTACTGACAAGTGGTGGGAGATCGAGCGTCCCTTAAGAGCTTCCGTAGTCAAGTGCGCTGGTTGTAACAACAATAATCGAGACGTGACATATCACCGAAAGTCTCGTTCTTGGTTCTGCGTACGGTGTTATAAAGAGAGGTATAGCTAACTATTTTCTTTATTTTCGTTTGATTAATTTCGATTAATTCCTAAAAAAGTACGCCGACGGGCCTACTGATAAGAAAATTAAATAACCATGAGATATATTATAACAATAACAGTGAGAATATGGCTAAAATTACTCGATCTTCGAAACATCTTTTTGCAAGTACCGCTCTTGTTTTAATCTTTATGGGAGGTTTCACATCAAAAGTAATTGCTTTAGACTATAGTATTGGTTTTAGAGAAGATGATCAATTAATTTGGAAATGCAATGTATGTAATATTAACAAAATGAATGTGCTATTTGGGGAGAGTTGGAGAGACGCGGGATTGTTTGAAAACCTAAGCCAAGGAAAAAGGATGAGATGGGATGTTAATACGATCGAAGAAAATTCCACAACAATATTAACATCAGTTAACATATGGATGTGGAAAAACGAAGAGAGTTGGGGAACTCTTGACAATATAACAGAATCTTCATATTTAAAAAATCCAAGCCAATACCCCGCCAATTTTAATTTTTCAACTTATTTGCCTTTTGTGCCTTTTTGGTTACCCGTTCCGATTGGCGATTATTTAGGGGAAATGAAACTAAGTAATTTGTACGATGTTGATAATCGTGTTTTGCCAACTTTAAATGTTCAGGTTGAAAAAGACTATATAAAACCTAATACTCCCACTGAAAATGTTTATATAATCGCGGTCTATAACCTTAATGGGATATTAAGCTCTTATAAATTATATTTAACTGGTAATGTAGTCGTCATTGATATTTCACTTGATAGCATCCCTCTATTTGCATTAATTTTCACAATAGGCTTAATTAGTGCATTTTTTATTGTTATTTATTTATATGTAAAGAGAAAACGAAATATATAACCTTTTATCACTATTTATTAAGATTAGCATGGATTTTAAAGCACATTTTACTCAAGTTAAGAATCGCTCTGTAGAACTATGGAAATTTAAATTCTTCAGATATAGTATATTTCTTCATATGTTTTATTTTATATTTTCAATAATTATGACACTGTTCGTATTCAGAGCGCAAAGTGATTTCTATGTATATTATAAAGTTGGAGAAATTTTTGTTAACGACCCTGCTAACCTTTATAACCCTGCAAATTATGCCGACATTTGGCCTTTTAGATACCTCCCTCTTTCTGCCCTACTCTTTGTTCCTTTTTATTTATTGGGTTTTGAATTAGGATTTATTGTTTTTAATTTAATCAATTTAATTTTAAATGTTTTGATCTCTATTATTCTTTATAAATTAATACTCTTAATTAGAAGAGAAGATCACGAGAAAGAAGAAAATAGAGTAATACTATACATTTGTCTTTACCTCATTGGATTACCGCAGGTATTTAATTACATATTAGGACAAATAAATTTATATGTTACTCTACTTATTTTATTATCTCTGTTTATTTTTCTTAAATATAAGGATATCAAATGGCAATTTATCGCAAGTTTCTTATTAGGAATAAGTATTATAATTAAACCAACATCTATATTCATGATTCCCTTCTTGATTATGCTCAATTACGATTATAATAATAAAAAATTAAAACTTGATTTTACTAGAAGCTTTCTAAGATTAATAGGCGTTATATTGCCTTTGTCTTTAAACATTATCGTGTTTTTAATTTACCCGGGTTTGTTAAATGGGTTTTTAGAAACAAATTTTACCGGCTCTGAAACAGTGCTTTTAAACCATTCTTTTAGTATTACAAAACTCATATCGAATTTCTTCTTATATATTGGGGTTCCCGCAACCGAATTACGCGTTTTACCTATTTTTTTAAGCGTTTTGCTCATTTTAGGAAGTATAAGTTTTATTTTCTATGTATTTAGAAGATTTTATCGAAATAGTTTAATTTATGGATACACATTCGGTATTTTAATTATGTTCCTTGCTTACTTTGACTCATGGGACCATCATCTTCTCAATCTAACTCCACTTTTGGTTGTTATATTGTTTAATTTGCCAAGAAACTCAGATATAACCAGAAAGTATATTAAACCTAGTTTTTTCTTTTTGAGCTTCTTTGATTTGGCTTTTATGGGAATATTTTGGTTAACAAAGCTATTTTTTCCATTTAATTTCGCTTCAACAATATTTTTAATTCTTATTTTTATAGGGATTAGCCAATATTGCTTAAAAAAGGAAAATGAAGAAAAATAATAAGGTAAAAGCTTAAATAATTTCAATTCTAAATTTTACATGTAATATTAAATAATATTAAACGAATCCAAAAGGCACTTTACTGAAAAAATGGTGCAAGAATATTTTATTATTTTAATGCCAGCATTTTTATTAGGAATATTGCATACGCTAATTCCATGTGAAGATAAAGCTATCTTCTTTTTTTGGTCGTTTGGAATAGCAAAGACTCCAAAAAAGAGTATTTACATATTGATGCTCTATGGATTGGGATTAATTACTTCCAATATGATTATAGCGTCAGTAACGGTTTTTATCACTCAAATCCCAAGATTTATTATACCCAATTTTACACCCGACCCTATAGTTATTAATTTCTTTGGAGCGTTCACATCTATGTTTGCCGGGATATTTTTTTTCTTGTTCGTTACAAAACGGGACTATTTACCTCATTCTAAATATTTTAAGGACATTCCAAGTTTAGATTGGGAATTAAAGAAAACGCCTTATGTTTTTGGAATCATAGCAGGATTTGCTCCTTGTATATTTGAATTAATGTTATATTCTCAAGCTTTTCAATTATCTCTTGGATATGGATTTATAGAAGGTCTATTGGTAGTATTTTATTTCTCTTTAGGCACTTTTGTGGGATTATTTCCACTTGCTTTAGCTAAACAAGGTACTGCGCTTATTGTTAAGCCAACCAAGAGCAGAAAGAACACAATTTATTACCTTATGCTCCTAATAATTATACTTTTTAATGTAGCGGTTATGGTGCTATCGCTTTTAGGAGTTTCTGTATTTCCAATCTTATAAGTATAGTTTTTTTTATTTTGATTCAAAAAATTAAAAACTAATCAATAATTCAAAAAAATCAATAAATCAATAGTTGGTCTCATAAAATAATTTATATCTGTATTTTTATATATATTATAAACTAATCTATATCTTTCAACAATTATGGAGATAATTATCAGATAATGGAATGCAAATTCTGCGAGAGTCAAAACATTTCTTTTACCTGTGAGAAATGCAAATCAAGTTTTTGCATCCATCATATGGCTACAACAGAAAGTTGGCTTTGTAAAAAACATGGAATACTCTATTCAAAAGCAAGCGCTGCTGAAAAGTATTATAAATGTACCGTTATTGAAAATAGTAAGTGCCCTGAGTGCGAAGCGTTTTTAAGGTTAGAGAGACTGTCGTCTGGTCAATATTATTTAGAGTGCACTGATGAAACTTGTGCCTGGAACTCCTACTTAAAGTCCCCTGGTTTATTTTTTCCGACTAAAGAACAACTAGCAAGAGAAGCAACTAAGTATAATTTAATAAAAGGATATCGGTTAAATTTATGTCGTAGGTCTTTAAAAAGGATAATCGGAAAAAATGTTTGTCCTAATTGCTTTTTAGAATTTTTAAAGAGATCGACAATCGCTAACTTCTCTACGATTATGGAGTCTTTTAATATATCCGCCCAACAAATGATAAAATTAATTAATCAATACATCGACGAGGAGCGTATCTACGGCATACTCGATCAGAAGGACCAAATGTTTTATTACATTTCGTACGAGATGAGAGAAAAAATCCTTTCAAAAATACAAAACGAGGGTATTTTGAAAGTAGCTGATTTAGCCACCATGCTTGACATGAGTTCTGAAATAGCCATTAAAGTTATATATAAATTAATAAGTCAATTTCAGATAAAAGGTTCCTTTTCACAAACTAAGAAATTTTATTATACTCAAAGATATATTATGGACCATTTAATTAAAGAAATAAATAAACAGGGAAGAATTTCATTAGATAAACTTGCGAAAGTTTTTGATATACCAAAGGAACTGTCGAAATCGTTTTGCGTCAATTTAATGAGAACTAATGCCGTTACCGCATTTTTTGCGGATCGTGGCAATGAAATTATTACTTCTGATAAAATTTATAAAGAAATCAAAGATTTTTCTAAAGAAAACGGATTGTTTGAATTAACTAAGCTTGCAAAAAAGTTAAAAATCGCAGAAGAACTAGCAAGGAAATCACTCCACGACCTTATCAAATCGGGTTCGATAAAAGGAATTTTCACTCAAAGAAGAGAATTTATGACGCGAAAATACCTTGAAGATAAAATAAAAGAACTAGCAAGAGCATATAGAACTATGCCTTTGAGAGAATTATCGAATCGATTGGGGGTTACTGAATCCAGTATAGAAGAAAATCTAGCTCAATTAATTGGAAGGGGCGACATTGATGGTTACATTGACATGCACAAGAGAATTTTTATGGCTTATAGTGTCCCCCGAACACAAGCAGGATCAACTCGTACGAAACAGAAAAAGCCCCAACCAATTGACGAGGGTAAAATTGAGGTTGTAAGGGATTACGATTTTGAAGGTGGACAGTTACATTTCAAAGTAGCCGTTAGGAATAAGAGCAATATGGCAATAAATAATGTTAAAATTCTATTGGACGCACCCTCAAGTTATAAGATAAAACAACCATTAATCAACGTTCCAGTAATCGAGTCCAAGAATTCTAGGGGTGTAGATTTTTATTTAGAGCCTAAGCAATGCGGTGTGTCGAATATTAGTGGTACAGTTATTTATCGAACAGCTTCAGGAACTAAAAAAACAATCAACATACGGAAAATGGAAGTTCAAATCAAATGTCCCTTGGTTTGCACTTCTATGAGTACAATAGAGGATTGTCAAGTCGCTATACAAACGCTTGGAAATGATGCACGGGCGTTTTTAATTGCCGACTTAGACCCGCGATTAGCTTATAGAGCTGCCATAAGAACTCTGAAAAACTTTGATACAAGCGCTGTTACTTCCCATGAAAGTTCAGATGCTACAGGAAATTACGAAGGGGAGGCGTGGTTTTGTTCGGAAGCAAAAACTACTGGAGGGAGAATTATAACGAGAATTTACGTTAACGAGACGAGTCAATCGTTAGAAGTTAGGGTCTGGTGTGGAAACCCAGGACAACTTACAGGATTTTTAGCAAAAATTATCGAAATTCTCTTTGAGGAAATTAATATCATTCGGAAGATTAAGTCAGAAGAAAGGGAGAAAACCATTGATATTATGGCAATCACTCAAAACTTAGCAGAAGTCAGCGATTATTGTATGCTTAGATGGAAAGCACAGAACATAAGAAATAAACTACATGATACTTTTATTCGATTACGTAAAGTAATAGGAGACAAAGAGGCGATCTTAGGTAGAATTGAATTTTGGTTGACGCAGTTGAATAAGTACGGCAAAGACGATAAAATTAGCGATGAGGACGCCGATAAACTAGTGAACGATGTAGAAAAATTTAAAAATGTCATTGCTCGAGCCATAAGATTGTAATTATTTTTTATAAAAACATTTATAAGTGTTATGACAAATTTATATTATTAAGATAGAAGAAGAGTTTAAATAATAAGTGGAAAATTATGCCAATAATTTCATTCTCAATAAATGAAAACCTAAAGCAGTTTATTAATAAATTAGTATCTAAAAATCAATATGAAAACAAATCTAAATTAATAAGAGATGCTTTATTAAGGTTAATGTCAGATATAGAGGTCTCAAATTTAGAGTCGTACGGAGAATCCTACGGAGAAACAATTCCAACTACCAAAAAAATTGTTGGAAATATGATAATTGTAGCTCCTCACGATCCGAATATTCAGAGAAAATTAAATAAGATAGAGAGTAGATATAACGAGCAAATATTAAATAAGAATCAACATTTTCAAGGGGAAAATCTAATTATTTTTATGATTTTTGAAGGGACAGTACAAGAATTTCAAAATATTGTAGTTGATGTAAATGGAATTAAAGAACTTAAGAATTTCCGTTATTTGATTATAAATTAGTCTAAATTAAAGCATTTTATTATTATACTCCTTTTCAATATTCCATTCTCCTATTTTTACAATTACACTACAACATTCCTATAACTTTATTTAAAACTTATCAAGGTGTAGGCGTAACTTTAATAAATATATCTAATTTAAATCAGTAATTTGATGCTTTATTTTAGCAAAATTTAAACGAGAAAAATGATTGAAAAAGAAGATAATATATACCGAAAGCTGCAACAGCAATTAGATACTTTACCCATAGGCTTTCCTGCGACTAAATCAGGTGTAGAAATTCGATTGTTAAAATTTTTCTTTACTCCTGAAGAAGCAGAAATTGCTTTTAACTTGCGATTTATCCCCGAACCCGTGAAAAAGATTTATCGCAGGGTTAAAAAAAAAGTAAAATCCATAGAGGAACTTGAGCTAATCTTAGACAAAATGTATCACAAGGGTGCTATTAATTTAAAAAAACTGGTGGATGAAAATGGGGAAGAGATACGATATCATCTCGCCTTTTTAGCAGTAGGCATGTATGAGTATCAAGTAAAGTCGATTACAAAAGAATTTTACGAAGATATCGAGCAATACTTTGAAGAGGAATACCGAGATGAAATCGTAAGCACTAAAATCAACCAATTACGAACAATTCCAGTTGAAGAAAGCATTACGCCAGAACACAATATTGCCACATACGACGAACTAAAAACTATAATTGAAAGTACCGAGAAGATTGCTATAATGGATTGCATATGCCAAAAAGGAAAAGATCTAATCGGCGAATCGTGTAAACAGACGAATATGCGCGAGCACTGTTTCGCACTAAATAATTCTGCTCAACATGTTGTAGACATAGATAACGGAAGATTTATAACAAATGATGAAGCTTTAAATATACTTAAAAAAGCACAAGAAGAAGGTTTAATTCTTCAACCTGGAAACGCTCAAGAGCCTAATTTCATTTGTTGTTGTTGTGGATGTTGTTGCGATCTTATAACAAATTTAAAGAAAATTGAGCGTCCTTGGGAAATGTTTTATTCTAATTATTACGCTAAGGTTGATTCAGACTCATGTATCGGCTGTGAAACCTGTTTAAATCGATGTCAGATGGATGCTATTTCGATGGTTGAGAGTATAGCTGTTGTTGAACAAAAGTTATGTATAGGGTGTGGTAATTGCGTAACCACTTGCCCAGAACAAGCAATAACGCTCAAAAGGAAAGATAAGGAGTTGATACCACCCAAAACTACAACAGATTTATACTTAAAAATGATGGTTAAAAAAGCAGAATTAAGGCGCGCAGAAAAAGGCACAACATAAAATATTTAATAGAGGTGAAAATTAATGGGAAAAGGTGGTAAATATGGAAAAGGATATCAAAAAAAAGGTCAAAGTTCGAAAGGTTCAGGAAAAGGTGCTGGAGGAGCACCCATTCGCGGAGGAAAAATCAAAGCAAGTCATATTTTGGTTGACAAATTTAGTAGAGCCCAAGAATTACGTGAAGACATACAAGCAGGAGAGAAATTTGAAAGCTTGGCGCAAAAATTTTCTACTTGTCCAAGTAAAAAAAAGAGTGGCAATCTAGGAGATTTCTCTAAGGGTGATATGGTTCCAGAGTTCTGGAACGCGTGTATGAAGCTAAAAATTGGTGAAATTTCTCAGCCAGTTAAAACTAAATATGGATATCATATAATAAAAAGAACGGGTTAAAAAAGAATAAATAGCCCAGCACGGAATTCCGATTCACGAGAAATTCGTTAATTTTTCGAACCGTGGTCGCAGGGTTCAGGGCCCCATATGCTTGACCTCTACACCACTGGGCTTTAATAAAATAAAGATTTGATAAATTATAATATATTTTCTGTAAAAAATTTTATTATTTTGAATAAAGATAGATTTTTATATCTCTATAACCTTATAATTTATTGGATTACACAGTTTCTTAAATGGAGGATGCTAAAAAAAAACTTGTTTTTCTTAATACTCTTCTAACTGAGGGGTATTAAAACCCGTGACTGAAAAAAACAAAACCCCGTATAAACTTAAAAAAAAATTTGCTTCTCCATGTGTAATCCACTTTGTTTCATTAAAAAGTTAATATAATATCTTAGTAATTTTTATAAGATTAAAATTAAGAATTAGAAATGAGTTGAAACTGCTGAATAGTTAAGGATTTATTAATGCTTAAGATTGTATTTTCTAAAAATCTCGTAAAAATTGAGTGCTTTACACATGAATAAGATAAGTTCTATTACGCGTAAAGGTTCTACTTAAATATTTGACATAGAAATTAGTGATTGAAATTTTTTCAATTTATCAAACAAGATTTCTATAATAATATCTGTTTTTTTAATTTCTAATTTTACTAACCTTTTTTTTAAAGAACTATCAATAACGAGCTTAAAATCTTTATAATGAACTTGATCAAGAGGTTTAAATGGTCCTAATTCCTCTTTAATTGCCAATTTTATCAACCCACGAGCTGCTGGAGGGCTGATATTAATTAAACTTGAAAGATATTCTCCTAAATAATTAATTATTTCCATTAGGACCTCCTTTCAATAATTGTAATTTTATTTGCGCCATTAATTCGTCTTCAGATAATTCTTCGTCTTCAGTTTTAGAATAATCCCGATTGAAATAACTTTTTAACTTTTTAGGCATAACCCAGGCTATCAAACTCAAAATAGCAAATATAATATTAAAGATTGTAATTATTATTGTTAATGTAGCCATTAAAGGAGATTCAAAACTAACTCTATAAGGCATTAAAATATTAGGGATATTTTGTGCTATTAAGAAGATCGCTGAAATTCCAACTATAAGATATCTCTTTTTTACCCATGGACTTATTTCACTCTTTTTAATTTTATAATACGCTGATAAAGATGCGAATGAAAGCCAAAAACTTGAGATAAAAATCATGTAGGTTGCTAATCCTTTGACGATGTAGTACAATTCGGCAGATAACTCGAAATCAGTTATCGCATATGCTATAATATAGAAAATTTTAGCTATTATTGCTGAAGATAGAACAAAAGAAAAAGCACTTCTACGTTCAGTATAAAAAGTAGATTTTACGAAAAATATTAATGCAAAGTGACCTGTTAAATTGAAAATATAATAAATCCATGAAATTAAGTTTACGCCAACAGTTGGTCTTCCAGCAGCAAAGACCATTCGCATTATAAATTCAATAACTGTGAAAAAAAAATAAAAACTCAGCCAATATATGTTAGATAAACCGGTTCTTCTAATTCTTATTAGTAGATATGAGCCGATAAAAAAATTCATTGAAAATAAAAAAGCTCCCATCAAATAAATGATAATTTGAGCATCCACCATAATAATTTCCTTAACACAGTAATTAAAGTAATAATAATGTGATAGTAATTATTAATAAACTTTCTCTTTGTATAGTTAAGCCTTCTGTATGGGATTTTTAAATACTACATAATGTATCTGTTAAAACTAGTGAATAAATCTCAATTGAAATGGATTCTCTCTACTCAGGTTTTAACTGTGCGAAAATCTCGTTGAAATACTTATCACTCATTCCGGAGATATAATCACGTACGACCAAAGTTAACTTATTTTGATTTTTAAGAGGTTTATAGTAAGTAGAATAATTTTTATCGTCGATGTATTCTATGTGATCTTTAAAAATTGGCGCGTCGAAGTTCTCTTCCTCCAAATCCTTCAAAGAACTTTCAAATATTAATTCAAACTGATAAGTTAAGTTTTCTATGTAAGAAATTTTTGAACTTTTGCTTTTGTAAAGATCTCTTCGACTGTATATTTGTTCATAATTAAATTCTTTCAATCTTTTTAGCGCTTCAAAAATTTCCTCACTATAACCGATTATGTCGCTATCAAGGCTATTATTTAAGAGGTCCATAATTAGAGTTTTCATTATTTTTCGGTTAGTATCGCCAAGTACATTTGTGCAACTTTTAGGTAAGTCAGACCTTTTAATGAATTTAATTAAAATCGCATCTTCGATATCTCTTCCGATATATGCTATGGTGTCTGCTAATCTAACCACTACTCCCTCGTAAGACATTGGGATTCTTTTTATTTTGTTTTCGTGGAATGCATCGTTATATTCATTTAAATGGTCTTCCCAAGTTTTTCCATTTACTTCAATTGGTTTTAACCCTTGTTCGTAAACTTCACCGTCGTGACAGAGAATCCCGTCCAATACCTGTAGTGTTAAATTTAATCCTTTCGCAGGTTTATTTGGAAACCTTTTTTCTAGGTACGACAACCATCTTATTCCTTGAGCATTATGATTAAATGTCCCCATTTTATACTTGTTACTTATGTCATTAAGTATTTTTTCGCCCAGATGCCCCCTTGGGCTATGCCCTATGTCGTGTGCTAAACTTATAGCTTCCATTAAATCAGTATTTAGTTTTAATATACGCCCGATTTGACGAGCAATTCTTGAGACTAATAAAACATGTAACGAGCGATGAGTAATATTTGCGTTGTTAACACCAAAGAAAACTTGTGTTTTATCTATATATCGCGCATATGCTTTGCTATGAACGATACGGTCAACATCTCTGAAAAAAGAGGGTCTAATATCGATTTTAGACTCAACATCTTCATCGTACAATCTTACCGCTTGAGAATCGGATATAGCTTTAAATCCAATATCGGAATCTCTACGCATATGTAACCTGTATATTTTAAGGTTTTTAGGATCCATTGCTGCTTATTATAGGTCTCTTATCAAATATTTTATCAAATCGCACTATATATTTCCAAATTTTATTAATATCGCGTCATGAGGACACTTCTCTTTACACTTCAAACAAAAGTTACACTCGCCTTTACCCGTGAAAAATTCAAACGGCTCATCTAATATTCTAATCTGTTTTGGACAAACATCTTCACAGATTCCACACTCAGACCTACCTACACATTTAACAGGGTTTCTGGATAATTTTAAAAAAGAATAATCGGTTACGACTGAAGAAACTGCAGCAAAAGGGCAAATGTACCTACAGTATATTCGTGGATACCACACTGAAAGAACAATGATTAAAGTGTAGAAACCTATTATAATATATCCTCCAAGTTCTAAAGCATCGAATTTTACCGGCAAAAAGATATTCTGAATAATATCTGGAAGAAACACAAAAATAAATTCAGACAAAGAAAAAAATCCTATTGGTCGTTGAGCAAAAACACCTAAATAGGTTTTTAAATCAAGATGAAATAAGAAGTTCGTATTTTTTGTAATTCCTAATGGGAATATAATTAATGTGATAATAATTATAAAAACATACTTTAAGTTGAGAAGATTCTTATGGGTTTCAAGTTTTATCTTCTTTTTTTTAGTGGGTATCGCAGCACACACATCTTGGATCGCCCCAATCGGACATATCCATCCACAAAAAAACCGGTTTGAAAATAATAATATTAATATTAACACTGCAATAAGAAAAAATGGGAATACACCTTCTGCCATGGAGAAGAAGATATATTCTAACATTCCTGCTCCATTAGAAAGAGGATTTCTTGGCGTGTTTAAAACGGGTAGTGCCTTAATAATTCCTTCTAAAATTAATAGGTTAATAGGAAAAATTGTTTCAATAATTATGTAATTTATCAGTAAAAAAGCAAAAATCTGAATTATTCTTCGAGTGATTGTAATTAAGTTTGCTCTAATCTTTAACCTTTTAAATCTCAAAGATATCACTTGCTAAATTTTAAATTAATAAATAATCGCTGGTTAAAAAAATTTAGTCTTCTAAAAAGGTAATGTGCGTTTTAGAATTGAAAAAAGAGAAAATAAAAAAAATTAGAAAAAGTAATTTTATTAAGCTTTTTTAATTTTACTGAAAGACTTTTTATACTCTTCGGGATTTCCACCCGTACCAAGGTAATCTATGTAAACCTTTAAACTTTTTAAAAATAAATCCCCAGCCATTTCCATAATCATTCTTTGGTCTTCTAATTCAAATTCAGCCCAAAGCGTCACTATAGTTACATCGCCTTTCGGTTCGAAAATATAACCAATTTTTTTCATAGGGCTTCCCTCTTGAATTGATGTAATCTTCTCGTGAGGTATGTTCTCAATTTCTATGTTTGTCACATCCCCTACATTAGTTTTTAAAAAATATTTTTTGGATTCGAGTTGTTTGATTTCATTTACAACGATATTCCATCTTGGTAAACCCATATAATCGTTTAATATCTCATAAACTTTTTCTACGGGAGCCTTAATTTCTATTTTTTTTTCTACTATTGGCAAAAAATCAACTCCTTTAAAATTTATTTCTTTAGTTAATAGTTATAAATTATAATTTTTTAAAAAATTACAGTAAAATATTTAGCTGTAATTTAAATCTTTAATATAATAAAATAGAGAGATGAATGGATTACTTGAGCGAAAGAGATTCTCTATTTCTCGGAGCTTTAGTGGCTTTTCTTAATTTTTTATGTATCATCGTCGATAAACTTACACATTTGCTTTCTTCGCCGTGGTTGATTATAACTAATTTTGGTCTGGGTTGAATTCTACGCAAGAATTGTGAGATTTGACTACGCGACGAATGACCGCTGAATCCTTCTAAAGTAAAGACATTTAAGTTTAATCTTATAAGCTGTGTCCTTCCTTTCTCATTGGTGTATTGAATCTCGCGGAAACCACGCTGAACCCTGCTTCCCAAAGTTCCATTCACTTGGTAAGATACGAATACAAGAGAATTTTTCTTATCTTCGGCTAACCTTCTTAAATATTGAACTGAGGGTCCTCCGATTAACATACCGCTTGTAGCTAAGATAATACAAGATCCACCCAAAATTACATCGTTCCTTTCTTCTTGACTAGAAATAGTCGTGAAAAAGTCGCTTAAAAATGGGTTTTTGCCCTGATGTAGTATTTTTTCTCTTAAGTCAGAGCTAAGAAAATCGGGGTTTGCGGTATGTATAGCTGTTGCTTCTGAGATTAATCCGTCCAAAAAGATTGGGACATGATCAATAATACCTTTTGAGATGAATTCTTCTAACACTATTATTAGCTCTTGAGCTCGCCCTACTGCTAATACAGGAATAAGAATTTTGCCACCTCTCTTGATTGTCGAATTTAATATTTGTCTAAGGTCTCTTTCAGAATCTTGTCTACTTGGGATTCGATCTTGAGGGCCTCCATAAGTTGATTCAATAAGTAGGGCTTCTACTCTAGGAAATTTTACAGCCGCTTTTTCTAAAAGTCTTGTTTTTTGATATTTAAAATCTCCTGTGTATATAAAATTGAATCCACCCTTTCCGAAATGTAAATGAATTATGGAAGAGCCTAATATATGACCAGAATTGTGAAGTGTTAACTTAATATCGGGAGCAATATCCGTAACTTTCCCCCATGAGAGAGGTATCGTATGGAGTACAGCGCTTTTTACATCCCTTTTAGAATAAGGGCCAGGTATACCCTCTTTTTCGCAAATCTGAACGAAATCTAATTGTAACATGGTCGAAAGGTTCCGTGTAGGGAGCGTACAATATACGGGACCTTTATACCCATACTTAAATAAAAAAGGTACCATTCCACAATGATCTAAGTGAGCATGAGATACTATTATGGCGTCTAAATCCCTTATTGAAAACTCTGGAATATCAAAATTTGGAAATGGATCCTTTTTATTGCCGACATTTAACCCTACATCGAGAAGAATGTTACTATCTCTTGTTTGCATTAAAATACACGATCTACCGACTTCTCTAAAACCACCTAAGGAAGTTAGGCGAATATCTAAATCTTTAAAAATGGTAGGGCGGTGAATTCTCTTTCCAATATTCAAGAGTATATCTTTTTGATTTTGTCTTTCTTTACTCAACATTCCTCTAATTAAATCAATGGTTCTCGAATGCAACGGTGGCGTTCGTATTGTTTTAGGTTGCCAAAAAGTGTTCATCCGTATTTCCTTTAAATTCACACCTTTTTTTCCAATAACCAACCCTGGTTTTACCGATTCTATAATAACTTCTCCACGAGTGTGATCAAATTCAATATTGGTGATTTCAGCACCTTCGACTATTAAATTTCTTATGTAATCTTCTGTTTCAGATGGATCCTTGCGCTTCTCCGCGTTCCAGCGAAAAACCACTCTTTTACGCATAGTTTTCGCTAATTCTTTTAAAATATCTGAACTTTCAATAAGATCCAAATTTTCATTTTCAGAATAAACGGCTATTTCAGGACCCTCAAATTCAATTTTTTTAACCTTAATATCAACAGGGAGATGCGAAATGATTTGATCCTTAATTCTTTGTAGTTCTCCTTCAAAACTCATATATATTCAATTTTTTAATATAATTTTTATTTAGTTTTAAAAATGCATAAGTTATTGATTCTCTTATTATTTAGAATAGTCTTTTCTTTAAATTGAACTATTTTTATAACTTAGCTATAATCTCCTTTAAAATTATATGTACAGTTAATTTGGTTTTTTTAAACGATGTTTTTAAACAAAAAGAACAATTCTTAGATATTAATACTAATACCAGAGATTAAATTTAACAACGAATTAATTCTAATTTCTAAATAATATATGATTTAATAGAATAAAAATATTGTCATTATGGAATGAGGATCAATGATATGCTGCAAATCTTATCCCTCACCTAAAGGAGGGGGTTTTTCTTTTGCTTTAATGATAAACTTTTTTTAAAAGAGAAAATTAAAACGAACTATGTCAAAAGTAAAAATAGGTGCGATCGCCTCTGGTTCTGGGAGTAATTTCGAAGCGATAATTAAAGCATGCGAGGAAGGCATTTTGAAACATAAGGCGGGTGTAAAAGTACTTATTTGTAACAAAACTGAAGCATTTTGCATGGAACGAGCGAAAAATCATAACATACCATATGAATTAATTGAAACTACTAAGTTTCTTCATCTCCCCAGGGAAGAATTCGATAAAAAGATGATAGCTGTACTAAAAAAATACGATTGTGAATTAATTGTTTTAGTCGGTTATATGAGATTAGTAAGCCAAAGTTTTATTGATGCTTTCAATGGGAATGTTATGAACATACATCCTGCCCTTTTGCCTTCTTTCAAAGGTATGCACGCTCATAAAGATGTTTTAGAATATGGGGTAAAGGTTTCTGGTTCTACAGTTCATTTTGTGGATCCAGAATCGGATCATGGCCCTATCATCATCCAGAAATGCGTTCCTGTGTACGATACCGACACAGAGAAAACTTTAGGACCAAGAGTTTTAGAATGGGAGCATAAAATCTTTCCTAAAGCGATAGAATTATATTGCGATAAACGGTTGCATGTCGATGGAAGAATTGTAAGAATCGATGGTGATGTTGTCTTATAATTGTAATTACTTAAATATGCGGGAAATGATTTCGTTGAAAGCTCTGACCCAACTGAAAGTATTGGTATTTTCCATAACTTAATGAAGAAGATCTTGAGTAATGAGATTACTCATTTCCCGCTCCTATTACATTCAAATAAACCTAAAATTTTAATCAAATCAATCATGGTTTAATAATATATTATTATAATTAACAAGAGAATAAAGTTGGTAAGGATGCCTCGTCGTAAGGAGATTTCTGAGATTCTAAATATGATGGAAAAGACTCAGAATATTAGAAATATTGGGTTTGTGGGCCATATAGACCATGGAAAAACAACGCTAAGCGATTCTCTTTTAAGTGAAGCGGGTTTACTTTCACCCGATCTAGCAGGTGAAGCACGTGCCTTAGATTATTTAGAAGAAGAACAAAGACGTGGAATTACCATGAAATCTACTAATATTTCATTATACTATGAAAAATCTCTTAAAGACCACGACCCCTTTCTAATAAATCTTGTTGATACACCAGGCCACTTAGATTTTAGCGGCAAAGTAACAAGGGCTTTAAGGTTAATAGATGGAGTCGTTGTAGTTGTCGATGCTGTTGAGGAAATAATAACTCAATCTGAAACGGTTATTAAACAAGCTCTACAGGAAGGTGTGAAACCAGTACTTTATATTAATAAAGTAGATCGCCTCATCCGAGAGTTAAAGCTAACAGATGAACAAATAAGAAAAAAATATACAAGGATTATTAAAGATTTTAATACGCTTATTAAAAGATACGCAGATAAACCCTTCAAAAAAGAGTGGCAAGTATCTCCTGCTGATGGAAACGTCGCATTCGGCTCAGCGCTCCACAAATGGGGTTTTACATTAGGTATTTTAGAAAATAACGAGTTAAAGTTTTCAGATATTAGATCGCGATATCAAAAAGAAACATACACTAAAGAAACCTATGCTGATTTAGCTGTTTATTTTCCAATTCACACCGCAATACTAGAAATGGTTGTTGATCACCTCCCTAATCCTATTGAAGCTCAAAAATACAGAATAGGTAAGATTTGGGGTGGAGATTTGACATCTGAAGTTGGAAAATCTATGACTAATTGCGATCCAAATGGACCTTTAATAATATGTTTGAGTAAAGTACAAGCAGATAAGCACAGTTTGGTCGCAACTGGAAGAATATTTTCTGGAAATTGTTTCAATAAGGAGGAAGTATTTTTATTAAGAGAAAATAATTTCGAGACAATTCGAAAAACCGCAATTTTCATGGGTCAAAGAAGAGAACAAGTTGAAGAAATACCTGTTGGAAACATCGTTGCTATAGAGGGTTTAAAACAAGTAAAAAGTGGCGAGACTTTAATTAATAAGAATTATATTGATAAAATGGTTCCATTTGAAAACGTAAAATATGTTTCTACTCCCGTCGTAACAGTATCGATCGAACCGGAATATTTAAGAGATTTAGATAAAATGAAAGAGCTCATCGAAAACATACTAATCGAAGATCCTAATTTGTTATTTGAAATAAACGAGGAAAACGGCGAATTCCTCCTCTCAGGTATGGGACCTTTACATCTTGAAATTACTGCATATGAAATTGAAAAACGAGGTGTTGAGATTTCAATGTCAGAACCAAGAGCGGTCTTTAAAGAATCTTGCAAAAACGGTTCTTCTACTATAGCTGTAGAATCGCCAAACAATCAAAGTTCGCTAAAAATTAGAATAGAACTATTAAGTGATAAAACAAGCCGGTTCTTCCGAACTCATGATTTCAAGTCTATAAAACCAATAGAAAGATTGAAAGAATTGTTAGAAGAATTTACAGGCTTAACAACGGATGAAATCCAAGATTTTTGGACATATTTCGATGCTAATAATGTTTTAATATATAATTTAAAAGATGATTTAAACCAATTCTTGAAAGATACGATTGTAGAAATTATTGATAAAATTCTATTAAATGGTCCACTATGCGGCGAAAAATTAACAGGTCTAAAAGTTATAATTGAAGAACTCGTCGTAAACAAGCTTGACGAAGAAAACGCGTTTACAGAATTAGCCGCAATGTTTTACGATGCCATTAAAAAGGCTTTAAACGAATCTGACCTTATCTTACTTGAACCAATTTATCATACAATTATTCAATTACCCCCAGATTACATAAAAACTACGCTTTCTTTGCTTTCTAAGTATTCTGCAAAAATAAAAAATGTCAACCAAGAAAAGGATTATCAGGCAATCATAGAAGTACTCTTACCAGTAAGAAATTCTATTAAATTCGCTGAAGATATTCGTTCTAGCACTTCAGGAAAAGCCTTCTGGCAAAATGAGTTTTATGCTTTCATGGAGGTTCCTAATCACGAAGCTAAACTAATTATAAATGATCTGCGCTTTATGAAAGGTATATCGTGGTAAGAATTGATGCTAATTACATGAAAGGTATTCTTTTAGTATATACTTCACAAATTAATATAATACAACTTAGTTCTTCTTAACTATAGAGAAAAATTGGAGGATTACATGATGGAGATATTTGGGCCAAATCTGAAGGAAGGAATAAAGGATCCACTTTCATTGTAAGTCTTCCATTAGATTGAAACTAAAAAATTTTGATAATTAATACTACAAAATTTTTAAACAATATAAAAGGAGAATTTCTCCTTAATAAAATTCCAAGAGATTTATTATTATAAATAATCAAAAAGAATATTGAGATCAGAAAAATTAAATGGTTTACAGAACAATCCATCTGCTCCAGTTTCTTTAATTTTTTTACTAGCTTCCGATTCTGGGATGGCTGATATATAAAATATAGGAATGTGTTTTAATTTATCGTCTTGTTTAATTATTTTACAAATTTCATAACCAGTAATATCAGGTAAAATTATGTCTAAAATTATCAGTTTTGGAGTTGTTCTGCTTAATTCGTCTAATGCTTTGGCTCCAGTTGTAACTCCGAAAGAGGAAAATCCATTTATTTCAAAAAAATCAGTTAACACCATGATTGTGGGAGAATCATCATCAACAATTAAAATATCATAAGTAGGATGTACCGGTTCAAACTCGTTAATAATTGAATTAATCTTTCTTTCAAGAAATACGCTTTGATCATATATCTCTTTAATCCTTAATAAAATATTTGTATCCAATTTATCGGATTCATGTTCAAGGATTAATTGAGAAAAACCTTTAATTGAAGTGAGCGGTTCCTTTAAATCATGAGTAATTTTGGAAAAATTATTTATAAGTGATATTAGAGGTTCAGAATCAATATAAAAATTGACTGCTTTTCTAATTAACATAGAAATTGTAGTAAACTCATATTCATCTACGAATTTTTCCCATTTGTTTTTAGTATCCTCAGATACTAATATGCCTATTCGTTTTGTATCATCAGATTTTTTTTCATTTGCAGTGATCTTCATCACATTCTGACTAATTTTTTTTATTATTATATTATTCTTTTATATAATTATAAGTTTTCACTAAAGAAATTAAATACAACTCACAAATTATCCATTTATTGAATGGTTTCCGATATATAACCAATATTTTGGTAAAAGAAATTATTAAACTTATAATATATTTTCTGAGATAATTAGTAATTTTCAATTTTTTTAGCAATAAATTCAATTTTTCTTTATTTTTTTATAGTTTGAAATCTAAAATTAAAAAATTTAAAATAAACACAAATAAAATAATAGTATAAAAATAAATATACTAAGTTGTAATATATGATTATTTTAAATAATCAAATAATGTCTTAAATTGTGAGAAGTTAAAAGGTTTAAGAAAATATCCATTTGCTCCTTTTTGTTTAAAATTTTTACTTACTTCTAATTCTGGAATTGCGGTTATAAAATAGACCGGAATCTCTTTAAATCTTTGATCTTTTTTGATCTTTTCACATATTTCATATCCACTTGTATCAGGTAATATTATATCAAGTAGGATTAATTTAGGTTTTACTATATTTAACTCTTCTAATGCTTTATTTCCTGTTAAGACTCCAAAAGTGGTAAATCCTTTAGATTCAAAAAAATCGTTAAGAAGTGTAGTAGTTGGTAAATCATCTTCTACGATTAAAACATCATATTGAGGATATTTTCCTTCTAAATTAAAAAAGTATTTATCTATTTTACTTTCCAGAAAATTACTTTGCTTATAAATTTCTTTGAGTCTATATTGAAATTTAGAATCTAATTTATCTGCATAATTTTCAAGGATTAATTGGGAAAATCCTTTTATCGAAGTGAGTGGTTCTTTTAAATCATGCGATAACTTCGTTAAATCCTCTAAAAATGAATATTTGGTTTTTATTTCAATAAGAGAATCAACTGCTTTTCTGATTAATTTGGAAACAGTAGAAAAATTATTATTTTCAGCATAGTTTTCCCATTTAGTTTTTGTCGCTTCAGATACCAGAATTCCAATCCGTTTAATTTTCTCGCTATTTTTATTTTCTTTCGGAATTAAAAACACTTTTTAAAGTTTAATTAAAATCTTTTCATTCTTAATCAATAATTAATCTTCGATAGGTAAAAATAATGTTCATTTTTTCTTTTAGAATTCTGAATCATTAATAGAAAAAGAAAGTAAATTCAAAAAATATTTACTCGAAGATTCTTTTTCTTCTATTTCTTAGTTAACTATAGACGCAAACTTTTATAAAAACCTTATGATTTTTCATTCATTAATCAAATATTACTTTATTCTTACCCCCGATATTTCTTTTTAGACTTTTTTTAAATTATTATGAAGGTATATTAATTTATATAATTTATTTCGATAAAACTGTTGTTTTATTTTTAAATAAACTACTTATTTAAACTTTTTAAGAGGCAAATTTCATAATAGAACTGCCAATCTCATAATTAGGTAAAATAATATCGACAATTCCCTCTTTAATGGCATTTTTTGGCATACCATAAACGGCACACGTTTCTTTAGATTCCACTATTGTTTTTCCTCCAAACTTTTGGATAACACCAAGTCCTATAACGCCATCTACCCCCATTCCTGTTAGTAAAATCCCTAATACTCGACGTTTATACACTTTAGCAGCAGATATAAATAATACATCTATAGAAGGCATACAAAAATTCACGGGGGGCCCAATAAATGTTTTTATACATGGCTTTTCCGCTTTAACTATAATCTCCTTCGAGGACGATCCATAACGGGCATGGTAGCGGCTTGTTTATATTATGTATGTAGAAAAATGAATTATCCTATATTTCTAATAGATATAATTAATGAATCTTCATCGGAAAAAGAATTGATAAAAAAATGTTATACCATACTGATTAAAAAGTTTAATTTAAATGGATTTAATATTGATCCTGTCAAATTTATTCCAAGATATATAGCTGAATTAGGATTAAGCATCGAAATTGAACAGTTAACAATTAAGATTCTTAAATGTTATTTAGACGGTTTTAAGGTTAACGGAAAACACCCAAGAGGACTTTGTGCTGGAGCAATATATTTAGCTGCAAAACTTAAATATGTTAAGATCACCCAAAAAATTATTGCTGAAAGGTTTGGTATAGCTGAAATCACTTTACGAGCACGGTATAAAGAAATACTTAAAATATTAAAATACTAATAATTAAAATATGAAAACTGAGATGAAAATGGAAAGTAAAACAATTATATATATCCCTCATGTGTGCCCCTATTGTGATTCTAAGAAAGTAACTCATAAAAACGGATTTATTGAGGGTAGCCATTTAAAAATCCCATTATTTTGCCTTAAATGTGGAAAACGTTCAATAGAAAAATATTATATCGAATATTGTGAAACTGTGGGAGGAGATTTCTTTAGAAAATCCATGTTCCAAATATCAGAATAGAAGATGAATTAATAAATGAATGAACAAATAAATGCGCCTGCCGGGAATTGAACCCGGGACGCTGACTTGGGAAGCCAGCATATTACCACTATACTACAAGCGCAAAAATATAGAAAATTAATAATAATAAATGAGATTTTATAAATAAATTTTTTTACAAGTTGTGGTTTATTATTAATTAAATTTCAAAATGGGTAGCACCATGAATATTGAGAATTTAAAATTTCAAAAAAATATTACGATTAACAGCAACGATTCACTACTTATAATTGATATGCAGCACGATTTTATGCCGGGGGGAGCTTTACCTGTCGAAGAAGGCGATCAGATTATAGATAACATTAATTTAGTCGCTAAAATTTTTAAGAATAACAATGGGATAGTTGTATTAACACAAGATTGGCATCCAAAAAATCATAAGTCATTTGCAAGCAGCTATGCTGGGAAAAGTCCCGGAAATAAGTTTCAATCCGAAGGAATTGGTCCAATTCTTTGGCCAGATCATTGCGTTCAAGGCACACAAGGTGCAAAATTTCACGAAAAATTAAAATCGGATTTAGCTAATGCTATTATTCGTAAGGGCTATAATATCGATGTAGATAGTTATTCTGGATTTATTGAAAACGATAAAAAATCAGAAACAGGTTTGGCGGGACTTTTGAAATCATTGAATATTAAAAGGATCTTTATTTGTGGATTAGCGTTAGACTATTGTTGCTATTTTACTGCGATTGATGGCATCGATTTTGGTTTTGAGGTTTACTTTTTAGTAAATTTAACTAAAGGCATAGATTTGCCCCCGGGAAACATCTCTAACTCTTTAGAGAATATGAGAAATAAAGGAATTAAATTCGTAGTTAAGGATAGTTTTATATAAGGGTAAAATCATGAAGCCTTTTACGAATGACAAACCTAAGAGTTTTCCATACAGCAAAGTTTTAGTAGCTTGTAGTGTAAATACCGCTAGAAGTCCAATGACAGAAGGATTTTTAAAAGATTTCTTTGCTCGTAATAATATGAAAGTAGAAGTGTATTCTGGTGGAATTTCTTCGAACGCTAGAGATGGAATGCTTATTTCTCTTGACGCGAAATTTGTAATGAAAGAATTTTTTATAGACCTACCAGAAGATGCACTCTCGATTGATTTAAAAAAACGACCTAAATTAATACAACGGCCAGATTTAATCCTCACGCTAACTGATAAACATAAAAAAGAACTTATTGACTATACTAACTCAGATAATAAAGAGATTTACACTCTAAGAGAATTTGCGGGAGAAAATGGGGACATCGAAGACCCTTCAATGAAAGGACTTGAAGGTTTTCGCAAAGCTCGGGACGAGATAAAAAGATGTTTGGATAAAGGTTTAAGAAAATATTTGTGAAATTTTCTAACTGGTTTTGATAAAATTAATTAAGTAATCACTCAATATAGTTTCAATATTTTTTATTCCTCTAAATCCTGGAAAATCGTTAAGATCTATGAAATAATACTTATTGCTATTGACGGGCTGAATCAGGTCGAACCCAAATATTTTTAAATTCATTTCTATTGAAAGGATTTGGGCTAGATTATGAATTTCTTTAGTTATTTTAAATTCTTTTCTTTTGATTGTGTCAACATCGATATTATCATGCTTCTTTTTCAAATATATATAAATCGGATTTTCTCTTATAATCCCAAACGTTTTGTCTCCTATTACATAAATCTTTCTTTCAAAGCCATCACACTCAATAAATTTTTGAATGTAAATGTCGTAGTATAATAAATGTTTATATCTTTCGCAAAAAATATTTATTTCTTCTATCTTTCGAACTAGAAAATTGAATCTATTGTATTTATCGTGTTGATAATGACTTTTAAGTACAATAGGTAATTTCGGAGTTGCCCATTTCTTAAATTTTTGAACATCTGTAATATTATTATTCCAGGAATTTGGTAGAGCGAATTTCTTCCTGATTTGAGGGTTGTTTTTAAAGACTCTTCTTAGAGCATAATCAAGAGCGATCTTGTTTTTGCATGTTAAAACAGCATCAACATTATGGAATGTCGGAATTTTATTTATTTTAGCAAAATGAAGTAGATCAATAGAACAATCGTTTCTTATTTTAGCAATTATTAAATCTGCTTCTTTAATCGCTTTAGGCATTCTGGAAAGGTTGAAAAATTTCTTTGTAGGATCGTGAAAGTATAAATTGACATCTGGAATAGTTTTGAGCTTGTTTATAACGCTTTTTATGATTTCGTGATCTTCTCTTGCTGAAAAAACGACCTTTTTGACCATAATTAATTCTTAAAAAAGCGGCACATGTTCTTAAATCTTCCTTAATCCTTATTTTTTTTAAAGTTTAAATTAATTAAAATTTAATTAATTATTATTAATTACATCTTTAAATTTAACCAGAATGTGGAGATTCTATTGAAAGAAAAAAAATTTAGCAAATTTTTAAGGAGACAAGTATTACTGATTGGATTACTTTATTGCGGTGATTATATTTTCTTCTTTTTTGAGCAAAACTACTTTAACACTTATATTGATCACGTTCTTAATCTTCCAGAAATCTATATATCACTAATGGTTTCTTTATCTGCTACTATGGGATTGATTATGAATTTTGTATGGGGCGTTTTTAGTGATAATACGCGATCTAAATTCGGAAGGAGGCGTCCATATTTACTTTTAGGAATGATAGCGGGAACTGCTATGATTTTCTATGGATTATCACCTAGTTTTTATATTTGCCTATTCATAGATGTCGTCATTATAGGAATCTTTTCGAACGCGTATTTAGTTGCCGAAAGGTCTCTTATCCCAGACACAGTTGAGATTGAGAATAGAGGTCGAGCAAATGGCATAATTAATGCTGTTAGCTATATAGGATTATTAGTTGGCGTCGCTTTTTTGTTGGTTGGTAATGAACTATTTGGAGTCCAGGACCCTATCGATGGTGGAACGATCATTACTCAAGAAGGACATTTTATCTTACTTTCTGTAGGGGGTATAATCTTTGGATTAGTCGGATTAATTGGTTTCATTTTTATTAAAGAAAAACCAATATCTGAGCTTCCTGAAAAGAAACCGTTTTTGAAAGAATTAAAAAATTCCTTTAATTTGAGAGAGTTTAAAGCTCAAAAAGAATTCTATAAAATTACGCTGGCATTTATGGTTTTTCAGTCGGGAATCTCATCAGTGATGCCATTTCTGTTTGTCTTTATCTTTGGTTTAGGCTTATCGACTTTAGAATTGTTTACGGTAATTGCTGTAGCTTTTCCTATATTATTTGTTGTGACCCTATACCTTGGTAAAGTGGCTGATAAATTTGGTCGAAAAAAGTTTGTTCCGTTATCCATTATATTGACTAGTATAGGATATCTAATCGTTCCATTCACAGTGAGCGGTAATAATGTAAATTTCGTTCTATTCATAGTGCTATTTCCATTTATCATGGTAGGATTGCTAGCCTTGGTAACTCCTCTAAATGCTTGGGCGCAAGATTTATTACCTGAAGATAGGCGAGGGACATTTAATGGTATATTCAATATAGTTTTTACCGTATCACAAGTAATCGGATCAATTGCGGGTGGAATAGTAGCAACCTTATTCGGAATCCAATGGATTTTTTTATTAGGTCCTGTCTTTTTTATTGCTTCAATACCACTTTTCCTAAAAGTAAAAGAAACTGTAATCAGAGAATAATATAAGAACTAAATAGAACTTCTCTTTTTTTTTATTTTTTTTGCGGTTCTACAATTATTTTTATCCACTTCTTACGATCATAGTATTTAAATGCATTAACAGTGTCTTCTAGTGTTATTCTTTTAGTAACTAATTTATCTAAATCTAAGGATTTAGTAGCAATTAAATCTAAAGCTTCCTTCCAATAATCCTTATCTGCTTTTGAATTTACCATCGCTTCAGGATAGACTAATTCTACACCTTTTTTTCTACAGCTTACATATGGAATATATTGCATTTTTTGAGCTCCAAATACAATAACTCGAAAGCCAGGTTTCACTAAGTCTATAGCATCAAGAAGAGTATCATTATTTCCAACCATTTCAAATACAGTGTGGGCTTCACCAAAATCCTTTTTAATCCCATCAACAACAGTTTCCTTTCCATGAGTTGATCTCGAATATTCACTTGGACTAAAGACTTTTGCACCCCAATGCTTCGCTAAGTCTTTTTTATGGTGATAAGGTTCTGAAGTTGCGACTTCAATTCCATTTTTTAATAATATTTGAGTAAGAATTAACCCAATAGGACCCAACCCTAATACAATCGCTTTTTTCTCACCTTCGATTCTTTCGAATTCTGCCCTTTCGTAACAGTTAATTGCACAACCAACTGCATCAGCAAATGAAATTTCATCCATTGAAAGATCATTTCTAACGATTGGTAATGCTTCAACAAGTTCATCTTTACCATGTCCGATAACATTTACATAAGTAGAGTATTCTGCATACCCTTGACCCATTCGCGCTAAATGATCGCCTTCTGAAATAGTCTGAACCTCTTTTCCTACTTCTACGGCGATAGCGCCAGTTTCATGCCCGTGTCCACCAGGTTTATGAGCAGTAATCCAATGGCTTCCTTCAAATATCCCAACATCGCTGCCACAGATTCCAACAGAAATTATTTGTGCTAAAACTTCCCTTGGTCCAGGCTTAGGTATTTCAATGTCTATTAATTTAACAACCCATGGCTCTGGAAATAATAAAGCACGCATCTTATTCTCCATTTTAATTTCACGAATATTTTTTAATATTAGTTTAGATCTTTATTTCTATCTTCCTTTAATCCCATCAACTAAAACCCTTAAAATGATTCCAAGAGGAATTCCCAATCCTTTTGAAGAACCCACTTCAGAAATGGATGGATCGTAATTTTTATTCACTTTTCTTACCCAATCAATATATGACATATTCATTACTTCTTTTAGTTCAAATTCTTGTTTTATCCTTTCTGCTTGATTAGCGTATTTTTTAAGGTTGTTATAAACTTTAAGGTCTCCTTTTTTTTTCATTAATATCAAGGGTTTAAACGAAAAATGATCAGCAAATGATTGTATTACCTTAGGAGGAGAATCACCAATATAAGGTGATAATAATAAATTAAATGAGATTGTTTTACCACTAAAAGTGGGGGCTGTAGATTCATTTGTTCCTATTAAATTTGCAGTAATTTTTTGAGCATGACCATTCCCCTCGGTCCAATAATGAAAAACCTCACCATAATATGTACCAAAAGGATTTATTCTGATCTGTTGTCCTTTCATTTTAATGTCACCAAAGCCTTTATCCTTAAATTTTAATGGAGAAAATGCGAAGTTTGCTGCTTTCAAAGAATCGAACCCAATAAGTAGCCCTTTTTCCTGATTAGATAAAGCCATCCATCCATCTGATATATTAGCAACTAAACAATCAATATCTGCATTTTTAGAATCTACTTCTTTCATATCAAGGTTAAAGTAATCCACATTACCCAGAAAATTCTTTTTCCAAATTCTTAGCGTTTTATTTGTTCCTAGAATATTGGATCTTATTTCACATGGCATAATCTCTTTCCATTTCTTATTGTACTTTTCTTCAACAAAATAGGATGTTCCATCACTTTTTCCTATGTTAGTAGTCTCGCCTTTAATTTCAGGGACATGCATTAATACATCTACAAATAAGTATGGCAGCTCTGAATATAATTTAATGGTCTTTTCAGAATAAACTCGATAATGTTTTTCAATTTCAAATTCGCTTTTAATTTTAATGGAAGCAGAAAATCCGTCACTTCCATCTCTTTGAATAATTATCTCATCTATATCTGAATTACATATTTTCCCTTTATTTGATTTATCAAATTTAATTGATGACTCTAAAAATCTTGGGCAACCAAACTCAACATTATTGAATTTAAATGAATTGATTTTACCTTTATTGTTAAACTCCAGAGCAATATATTTATTTCTCATGAAAGTTTTAGTTGCTATCAATTCTTGATTGTTGATTTGAGGTCTCGATTCTGAAAAATTTATTGAAAAAATAGCAATTTTCATATCATTTTTAGAGAAAGCTGAATTTGGTATAATTGCTTCTAATTTTAGACCAGATTCATTATTATAAACGGAAAAGGATTTTAAGAGTTCGTTTGAGCTTAGATTTAATAATTTTAAAAATTTTCCTTGTTTTATTATGTGATCGCTAAAATGTGATGGTAGCTCTAATTGAATCAATATTGAGCTATTCACGGGAATTTTCTCTTTTTCTGAAGTTCCTCTATTTGTTATTGGGGAAATTGAAATAATAGATTTAAATTTACCATAATCATTAATAATTGTTTTTATTACTTCTCGGGTTGATAAATTTACAGCTTTTTCTGATGCAATAAAAGACTTTAGTACATAACTCATAGCGGTTTTACGTCTATCTGAATGAAGAAATGGCATTGCCATACCAAAATTAGTCGTTGAGGCAAAAAGAATTTTATTTTTTAGGTACGAGTCAACAGAATCGTTAGTGTTTCTTAAAAAATTATTAATTTCAGATTTAGAATTCTTAACTAGACCTTCAGAGATTAAGGTATCTGATATACATTTTAACCACCTAGCACTTTGCCCTATAGTCCAGAATTTTGTATTATTAAATTTTTGAGCCCAATTATAATATCCATTAAACATCCCATCAGCAACATCTTCTCTTAATAAAGTTTCACCTTGTATCTTCAATTTGGGTATAATTTCTAAAAGGTTAGTAAATTCAACATAATCATATTGGTCTACTGCTTCGGCAAACTCCATTAAACCTCTTGAGTTTGGCATCCAGCTTAGAAATTTAGGTAATTTTAAACCAATCCAATTTTCATAATCCATATCAAAGTTTAGGAATATTAAAGCATGTCCACTTATTACTCCGCTCTTTTGCTGTTGTCTAATGATTTCAAACCATCTCTTAATTGAACAATAGTCAAGAATATCACCAAATCCATACATTGGTATCATTAAACAAGAGGCATCTGTAATAGTTGAGTTAAATTTAACTACACCATATCTCTGATTCCAGTCTAATCGGGGATTAATGAAAGGTCGTGCTACATCAAATCCATACATAGAGTAATAAATACATATCCCCTCTACGCCCAATTTATTATATAATTCTATCATACCTTGTGTAAACATCGTCTCTTGTGTGCGGGCATATGGAGCTACCCTTCCTGGAAATAATTGATTTACACCAAATCCCATTGAATTTTCTAAGAACCATTTATGCTGTTGGATAAATTCTTCAGTATCTAAGATTGGTTGAGCAACATTTCCCCAAGAACCAATTAGAACTTCATCTTTTCCCTTTTTACACCTTTCAATAACTCTATCAAGTACATCTTGTTGAAATTCTTTTTGTAGTTGGATAGACCAAAATGTATCACCATAATCCCATGTAATTCGCATATTTCCAAATTTAAAACCTACATCTTCAATTCTATCTAATTCATCAAGAATTCCTCTCATCATTTTGAGATCTTTACCAAAACCAGTGTCCCCTCTTGAATCGCCTCTATAAGAATGATAATAATTAATATGAGGTGATAATATAAAATAGATTTTCTTTTGTTCAATATTCAAAATTATTTAACTCTTTGTTATGGTTTAAGGCTGAATAAATTTATATTAAAGAATTTAATAATTTTATCTAAATTTTCAAATCATTCACCATTTTACCCTTTAACTCATCAATCATAGAAGTTAGTGATATTCTCAGTGATTTGGCTTGGAAATAATTCTCAAAAATTTTAAAATGTTTTAAATAGTATCATTTAATTATAGAAAATATCATGGCAAACAAAATTAATGTATGCATTATTGGTTGTGGTGATGTTTGTTCTGCTTTAGTACAAGGAGTACAAAATTATAAGAAAAATCCAGATAATATCATAGGTTTATTACCAGAAATTACTCAATATAGCGTTAACGATATAAACTTTGTGCTAGGTATTGATGTTAATTCAAATAAAGTAGGAAAAGACCTAAGTGAAGCTATTTTTATTGAACCAAATTGCAATATGAAACTATTTGAACCGGGTTTTCTAAATGCTCCTGTAATAAAAGGACCTGTTAAAGATGGATTAAATAGCAACATAAAAGAGATTATTCCTGTTGATGATAATCAACTTGATTCTGATGTTTCTAAAGAGATGAAAAAGAAATGTGTTGATGTCGCAGTGATATTACTTCCTACAGGATGCCATAACGCAGTGAAGTTTTATGCAATGGCTGCCCTTGATGCTGGCGCCTGTGTTATTAATGGAATGCCATCATATATAGCTAAGGACCCTGAAATCATAAAGAAAGCCGAAGATTTATCCCTTTCATTAATAGGTGACGATGTAAAATCGCAAATAGGCGCTACTATTATCCATCGGTCATTAACTAATCTCTTTTCTATGAGAGGAGCAATCCTCGATCGCACAATTCAATTAGATTGGGGAGGATCGTCAGACTTTTGTAATTTATTAACTCCAAGAGCCAATGGAAAACTGGTTTATGAAGAAGGAAAACGTCAAGCTAAAACTGAAGCAGTTGTAGCAAGTCTTCAAAATAAAGACACTGTAGAATGTCAAATCTCAGCTGTAGACTATATTCCTTTCTTAAAGAATCAAAAGGAAGCGTATATGAGATTAGAAGGTCGGATTTTTGGAGGTGCTCCAGTTAGGGTTGATATTACGATGTTTGTGGAAGATGGAAATAATTCTGCGGGAGTAATAGCAGATTGTATTAGAGTTTCTAAAATTGCTAAAGATCGCAAAATTGGAGGTGTTCTACACTCAGCTTGCTCTTTCTTTAATAAACATCCTCCAGAACAATTAGATGATTACATAGCAAAAATTCGCCTTGTAGAGTTTATAGAAAATAAAAGGGAAAGGTAAACTCAAGGAACTTTTTCTTCACTTACATATTTAACTTTTTGCTTTAATAAGCGCACTTCGGTAAGTTTCTCTCATATTTATCGAGTTATAAATGTGATCTGAAACCAAACTCACTCCTTCAGGTATACTCCTAAAACTTGGGAAGTCGTTTACATCTACAATGTAAGGACCTTTTTCAGTCATGATGTAATCTAATCCAAAAATAGACATTCCAAACTTTCGTCCTAATCTTAAAATCCTTCTTTTAAATCGCTCGTCTACAGGAACCCTAATATGGATTAATTCTAACGGAGACAAATCTTTTTTTTTTTGTAAGCGATTATGCGAAGTAATTGAAACAACCCAATTACCTATTACATATACTTTATAGATAATATCATGCTCACCTAAATATTCTTGTAAAAATAACTCACTCTCGTTATAGATTTGTATCAATTCAACTAATTCTTTCGAGTTCTTAGCAATTCCAATAATTCTATCGTTTTTAGGTAGCTCTGGTATGTTATGTGAGTTCAACTTAACGATAATATTAATCCCCCCCTGGCACGCTTTCCAAGCGTCTTGTTTGGTATAATAAGTGAGTGGTATTTGAATTTTCTTACAACTATTCTTGATTAATTCAAAAGTGATTGTTCTACTCTCACACATTTTGACAGATTTTAACGAATTTAGAATTGGAATATTTGGAGAAACATTTCTAATAACTTTGTAGATATTTTCGTTAGATTTTTGGGTCGTAAGTTTAACAATAAAAAAGGAAATAGGGTATTTTTTCAATCTTTTTTCTAAATGTTTTTCATTAAAATTTTCAGGTCCATTTTTCATTAAATTGACTAAATAAATATTGTAATTCTTTAATAGGAATTTCTTGATATGTTCTAAAACCTCAAGATCCCTATTACAAATGGCTCCTACATATTTCCTTTTTATATTACTCGCCATTTAAAAAACCCTATTAATTTGATTTTTTAAAAGCAAACCATAGTATATAAATGTATTGTTTGAGCGTATTTTTAGACTTTAAATACTATGATTGAAATTAATTTTTTTTAATTTAGAAAAACTTTAAAGAATATAGGTCAAAAGTAATTTATATAATATTCTCAAAAAATTTAATAAAAAAAAAATTTCATTAATGAAGAATTTGATTATAATAATAAATTCAAGAAAAATTCAATATATTATAAAAAGATGAATTTTATTAGTTTGTTAGTAAAATATCTTTATAGAATTTAAAGTAATTGAATTAAAAGGTTAATTTTTTGATAAAAATTGGTATTATTATCGATAAGTACCATTTGCAGAAAAAAGCCTTAAAACTTATAGAATATTTGTCCACAGTAACAAAAATTTCTCTATATCTTGAAGAAGATTATCTAATAGATTATTCTAACTTTGATTTTAATGAGGATATCTTTTTTGTCAAGGCTAAAGGTGATTTAATATTAAATCTAATAAAGTTGATTGAAAGAGAAACAGATATTCCTGTAATTAATTCATCAAGAGGAATATGGTTAGCAATTAATAGATTTTTAAATAGTACTTTGCTAAGACAATCAGGAGTACGTGTCCCTAATTTTACTTTAAACGCTAAAGGATTTCTTCCGCCTTTTAATGATTATATTATAAAAAATATCATAGATCAAAAGAACTATGCTTTTAGCCCCCAAATTCAAAGAATTAACGAATACTTAAATATTGCCGACCAAAGAGCATTAGACGAAGTAAACGGTGAGAAAGCAAAATATGCCTATCTCTATTATCAAGAATTTATTAAAAGTAAATGGGAATATAAAGTATATTGCATTGGTGATGACTTGTTTTATTACAAACAACTACCACTATTAGTAAATCCCGATAAAATGAAAACTAGACGAAAAATTGATAAAATTCCTGAGTTAAAAGAAATTACCTTAAAAGCTTTAAAAACGACAGGATTAAAAATAAGTTCTTTAGATTTTTTAAAATCCAAGGAAGGTGAATTCTTCCTAACAGACATAAATTCGTCGCCCAATTTTAATTACATAAAAAATGGTCCAAAAATTATTGGAGATTATTTAATTAAACAAGCAAAAAATTAAGTTTAACAAATAACATGAAAATTGGAATACTATCAAAAAGAACAGGAAATTTTACGGGTAAAATCAAGCTTTACTTAGAAAAAAAAGGACACGCCGTAAATATTTATACTGCTAGTAATCTTTGCATTAATGATGCTCTCTTAGTAAACGATTTTTACATATTAAAATCTAAGCATCTATTTTATCTATATGCGGGTTATTTTTTAGAAGCGAATAATGTTCCCGTTATCCCAAGTACAGATATTAGTTATCGACATAAAAATCGAATTGAATCCTACTTTTCTATTAAAAATACTAATCTCTTACTCCCAAATGTTTTTATGGGAACTATTGATACTTTAAAAAATCAATTAAAAAAAACTGATTTACCCCTTATTTCAAAACCAATTTTAGGCTCTGGAAGTAAGGGAGTTAAAGTTATTAATTCTTTTCAAGATTTTAATACTATTGACGAAGAGAGTTTTTATTTAGAAAAATTTATTGAAGGCACTCACTACTTAGTATATTTTATAGCCAATGAGATCTGCATCTGTGAAAAAAAACCTTTAGCAAACGAACACAACAAGGTAAAAATAATTCATTCCGATGGTGAGATAGAAGAATATATAATGAAATGGAAGAATAAGTATAATCTATTATTTGGCCATCTAGATCTTGTAAGAGATAACAACACTGATAAATTATACGTTGTAGATGCAGGAACCTTTCCTGAATTTTCAAATTGGAAACATAATACTGATCCCGTGTCGAAAATATGTAATTTAATTTTGGATAAATATCAACAAATAAAAAATAAAACGGCGTAAAAGTTTAAAAAAGAGGTATAGAGTTTTTACATTAAAAATGAATTCGGCCAACAATTCTCCTGGTTCAGACGAATATGAATACGCAAAATCTTTAATATTCAAAAAACAAAAGGTTAAATTATACGAGATAAAACACTTTCTTTTTGATTTTGGAGGAGTATTAGTAGAAAAGACATTTGTGTTAAATAATTTATTTGCTTTTATTGAGCATGATCTAAATATCAAAATTCCACCAAAAGAAATTGATCCATATCTCAAAAAATTAAGACGAAGGTTATCGTCTGGAAGGATTTCTGCTAGAACATTTTTAGAATCGATATTTGAGACATATTACATCCCTTTCCAAAAAAAGAATGAAGCGTTACCGCCAAAAAAAGTTAATGTCGAGTATTACTTGGAGCTTTGGTTTAATCTTTATTCTCAAGTTACCCACATATCGTCTGATATGGCAGAAATTGTCGAGCGTCTACATTTAGCGGGGTATACTGTAAGTCTTTTGTCAAATACTTATGACATTCATGCGAAATCAAATGAATTAAAGGGATTTTACGATAATTTTGATAACGTGTTTTTATCGAACGAAATTGGATTAATTAAACCCGATATGGATAAATACATATATGTATTAAAAAAATTAGGTTCCAAACCAAAAAGATGTATTTTTATTGACGATAAAATAAGTAATCTTATTCCTGCACATGAATTAGGAATAATCGTTATAAAATTCGAATCTTTCGAAAAGTTTAAACAGCAATTAAACGATATAGGCATAAAAGATCGGAAAGAAATCAAGAAAAAGTATGAATTGTATAAAAAAAAGAAAAAGGAATATAACAAAATAAAAAGGGAATACAAGAAGGCTAAAAAAAAGTATCTAAAAAAGAGATATAGAAAGAAAAAATCGTTAAAGAGAAGGCTTGAATTCCAAAAAAAGCGAGCAGAATACCAAAAGAAAAAGATTGAGTATCAAAATGAAAGGGATAAGAAAAAGGAAGAATTGATATCTAAAATTAAATTAAATTTTTTATAGGTTATTAACTATTATTTATTTTCTTCTGTTTCGTTATCGAGTTCTTTATTATAAGCTTCTACCTTTTCCATAACGGATTCCGCGGGTGTTGCTGTGGGAATTGACATTTTTTCGTAAATTTCAATAAATTTTACATCCCCTATATCTTCGCTCATATGGGTCTGAAGGTCCATAGCAAGACCAAATTTTAAGTAAGTGAGATTTTGGAACAGAAACATTTTAGGGACTGTAATTTCTAGAGTTTTGTCCTCGGCATGATTTATAATAAATTCAGCAGCGCTCTCTTTAGGAATCCCCTTTGAAATCAGGAAATATTCAATTTTTTCGTTAAAGTTTTCGATTTTATCGACAATCTCTAGGTTATAGTCGATTGATTGACCTGCCAAAGGATGGTTGTAGTCGATAATAACTTTTCCTTGCATAATGTTAGAAACTACACCTCTTTGACCTTTTTTATTGGTAAAATCTTGACCATATTCGGGGTTCTTGCCTTCATTTAATTTTCTAAATTTAGCGATGCCAATTCTTTCAATTTTTTGAGGGTCTCTTTTACCAAATGCTTTAGTAGGGGGTATTCTTACTGATTTTTTTTCAAAGTAATTCATTTCTTTAATTGTGTCAGTTAATCCCTCGTTTACAAACCCTGGCTTTCCAACAATAATGAATTCTGGAGTGTAATAACCTTGTTTACCCTTTTCTTCTTCGTAAATCCCTGCTTTTCTTGCGTCCTCCTCGGTAGAAACTCTAAAAACTTTACCTTTTTGGGTTCTTGCTGTCATTTTTAAGAGTACAAAATCACCTTCTTCAACTTTTTTTCCTTGGAATTTCTTTTTCTTTTCTTCTAATTTCTTAGCTTCTTCTTGAATTCTTTTTTCTTCCTCTGCATCTGCATCTGCTTCCACTTCTGCGGAAATTTTATCGTTTTCTACTGTACTACCATCTGAGGTAGCCTTATTTGAGTCACCTAACATATCTTTTGCGTTACTTACGAATTTCTCAGCAGTAGCCTTTCCAATACCTTTAAGTTTTGTTAACTCATCTACGTTCGCATTTGCTAATTTCTCAACTGTATCGATCCCAGCTTCTATTAGAACTTCTTGTTTTTTGCCAACACCTTTCACATCTTCTAAATTCATTCCTAAAACCATTAAATATTATTAGTTAAGTTATAAACAGTTAGATTTTAAAATTTTTCATTACTTATTACTTTTTCTAAATTTAAGATACTGGCTCATACAAGATTCCTAATTCGTCAGCATAATTCTTAACATCATGCATTTCTTCTATTGAAGGTCTTCTGTTTATTTCTTTATATTTATGAGCTAAATATTCGGGGTGATATTGACCCATCAAATTTACAACACATTTCGGAATCTCTTTTGCTACATAATCTAATATTGGCTTAGAACAACATTCCACGTGATTAGGCATAATTAAGTGCCGGATTATTATTTCTCCACTACCTTCATCATGAATTCTTTTATGATTTCTGGCAATGACATCGAAGTAATTATCAATACCAGAGTATTTCTTTCCACATTTATTATTTCCATACTTCCAGTCTGGGAGCCAGAAATCAATTAGATCTATAATTAATGATAAGGACTTGTTAGTAAGATAAAAGTTTGAATTCCAGAGTTGCGTAATATTTGATGTTTGATGGTGAAAACTACCTACAATAGTATGGAGGTTTGGGATAGGATCACCTCCTACATAATTGATATTTATAGCACCTTTCCCAACTAATTTGTCTGCAAGAGCGGCTAATTGAAAAACATCAACTTTTTGAGCTATATCTTCAATATTTCTTCGACCTTTCCAAGCTTGAGAAATGTCGTAATTTTGACAAAAGACGCAACCAAAATTACAACCTTGGAAAAAGATAGTACCGCTTGGTATCAGCGGAGCTTCTTCGCCCATATGTAAAAAAGCAGAGGAAACAAACGAATTTTTCGATATCAGACAAAATCCTTTTTCACCATCTATACGGTTAACCTTACATTGCCTTTCGCAAAAAATGCAGCTCTCAAGATATTTATTTGCTAATTCTTCAGCTAGAGTAATATAACTTTTAGAGGCTATGCTACGATTTTTAAGAGCTTCAGTTGGATTTCTTAACAACTTATTAAATTCTACAGATTTTTTCTTTAACAAATTCTCTAAAAGTTCTATAGTATCTTTTGTATCGTATTCACATTTTATACTTTTTGCGATATTATACCTTGCAACTTCCTTATTGTCAATGATCCCTCGATACCTAGGAAATCTTTTGAGCAGTTCTTCGTTTTTCCACACCGAAATTGAGTCTGGTCGAGAAATTCTAAAAACCATAATTAATATATTAGAAACATTTTTTAATATGATTTTCGCTAAATTTATTTTTAAATGTAAGAATGAGAAATGGACGAGAATAGAGTTAAAGAATTATGTTTCAAATGACAACCATTTGATGATGTTTGAAAGAAATTTAATATTATCACCAGCATCTAATCCAAAATCATCTTCAATAAGCCAATCTGATGAACCTATAGTTACACATCTCCCGCTAAAAAACTCGGATACAACACAAATAGGCACCAGCCCAACTGCTTCTATATCGTCGTCAATTGCATATTTAAATTCTGCTTTTTCGGAAGTAACGATTAAATCCTCAACATCCTCTTCCGTTAGTGTAAAGAAAGTACAGTTTGGTAGGACTACTTCAGTAATTCCTTCAGTTATCGGATGGTTAAATAAGAGGTTTATTAGTACATTTTGTTTGTTGACTAAAAAATGTGAGTGTGATTCTTGAATTACGCCGTTCCAAAATCGTCGCACTCCCGTCATTTTATACAACACCCGAATAGAACCTAGCTTCATAGGAATGTCATTATCGCCCCCACTTCCACTAGTTAAAAAAAGGCTCCCGCCACCCCCAACATACCGCTTAATTGCTAGTAGTTCGTCCTTAGTAAATTTATCTGCCTTTCCGTCTTTAGTATGCTGAATATTTCCCATAAATAGAATGTCATAATCTTCAAGTGTATCAAAATCTATAGGTCCTTCATTCTTGTCAATATAATCGACTTCTAATTCGTCTTCGCTTAAAGAAAAATCGGGAAATTCCTCTATCTTTTCTTTGTGAGATAAATCAACTATTATACTATATGGCATCTTAATGCTACTCCACGATCTAATTTGCTTTAATTTTTGATAAAGTGTATTTGTTTATCCTAAGTTGTTTAAAGTGTTAATTCTTCTAACTAAAATAATATAATTTTTATTTTTAAAGATATGTTATTATTTTTAAAGGTTTCTAAAAAAAAGAGGCTATTTAAACTTTATCCTTGAGTCATGTTTAAATATTTAGAGGTGAAAAGATAAGAGATAGAAAAGATAATACAGGTTTATTGCTTATTTTTTTATGGAAATGAAGTCTCTTTCTGCTTCTCCTTCTTTTTTGATGATGGCAATATCAATTCCATTTCCGGATGCCATATCTCTTATGATACTAGAGGAGATTGCTTTAATTAAAATTTGTTTTCCTTCTTTAATTGTTAAATTATCTTTATATTTAGCCTCGAGAACGCCGTATGAAAAATTTTGACCGCTCCCTACTGCGCAAAACTTGTCGGGCAAAATTGACCCATAAGCACCAACATTCAAAAGAGTAGGCCCTTCTTCTTCGGTTACTCCCCCAAGTATGAGTCCAACTTGAAAAGGATACATTTTATTTTGGTATAAAATGTTGGACAACAATTTCCCAGCGCTTTTAACTTTGATAGATTTTTCTCTTTTTAATTGATACAACGAAGTTTCAGCCCGTAAAACATCTATGAGATATTGTGCGTCTGCTACGCCTCCAGCAATAGTCATATACAAGTGTTCTTGAATCATATGCAATTTCTCAGCAGTTTTACTAGCAACAAAATAACCCATTGACGTTCTTTTATCAGTTCCTAAGATTACTGCGTCTTTAACAACTAATCCGACTGTAGTAGTCCCAGTTTTGAAAGCTTGAGTTTTAAATTTTTGAGAATTATTGGCAGTAATATCGGAATCTCTTGAAAAAACCGACTTAGAGGGTATAATTAAATCTTCTTTTCTCATAATTTCTTTAAAGGTCTCTTGTTTTAATAATTTTTTTTAATTTTTTATAAGTCGTTATACTCTTAAACTGATATAAATATGATTGGTTAAAATTTAGATCGTTTTTTATTCAATTTTTCTTGAGATTCGTGAAAGGGGGTGCCCTTTTGCCTTGAGTTCAAGCTCATTGAACCACCCAAAAGGAGGTCTGAGCACATTGAATCCATTCTCAACTAACTTTTTCTCAAGATTCTTTAATGCTTTCAAGCCAAATTCAGGATTACTTAATTCGCCAAACAGATGGGCGAAAGAAAGTACAATTATGTTCGACACTTTGAGTTGAGTGGCAATTTTTTCGATTTCTTTTATAGCTTTAGGAATGAACTCTGAACTATCCTCATCTCGTTTTTCTACGCTTATGTATAAAGCAATTACGTTTTCAAATCCACTTTCTCTATTTTCTTCTGTCAATTCTTCAAATATTTTTGAACGGCTTCTCTTTGTCGCCTTAAATCTGAAGTAATCGCAATGAAAAGAAAGAAATCTCATAATTTTAATAATATTTTAATTTTTAATAACTTTAGGGATTGAATTTGGAAGTTAAAACATCCATTTGCCTTCCGCGATTGTTATTTAAAATTTTAATGGCTTTATCAGTATTGTTTTTATCGTGTATTATTCCTGAGATTGCTAAAGCAACTGCTCTCGGATCGTCATCGCCGGGATACAATAAATTTCTTCCAGCTAAACACCCTTTTACATTTTTCCCAGCAGTCAATCCCATTTCAAGGATTTTAAAAAGATCTATGGGGTTACCAGTACTTTCACCACCTAGAATTAAAATAGGGTTGGTTGCACTTTTAGCAACAGATTCAAACTTATCAACATATGGCACTTTTAACCAAGTGTTTACCGAACACCCTCCTAATGCTGTTGCAATTCCAATAGTTTTAATCATTGCTTCTGCATTCTTGTTAATTGTATAATTACTGTTTTGATCGCGTGTCACCGGGAGCGCTTCTATAAACGAGGGTATTTTGGATTCGTTACATAGCCTAATCATTTTTGAACATAACGCCAAAGTCCTTTGGCTATATTTCGCCATTTTCGTCTCGAAATCTAACCTAACCATCATTTTTGCGCCGTCCAATTTTAATTTCCTAATATCATCAATAGTATAAGCAGTCACAGGATCGTACATCTCGTAAGGCGAGCCTAAAAGACCTCCTCGATTTGTACTTCCTATAAGTATTTTGTTATCGAGGAAGCTCTTCCCTCCTAATTGTTTAAAAAGATAATTCAATATAAACAAATCGTCCATTATATCAGGAGTCGTCATGATACCATCTACTTGATCAAGCGTAAGAACGCGTAGGATTCTCCCTAAATATTCGTGACGATCACCCATTGCCATATTATTTGAGTCAATCTTAGTAACGCCCCTTGCTGGATGATCAGCAGCAATCATGACGAGATTTTTGTTCCAAGGATACTTTCTTTTAACGCGATTGTTATATTCCTCATCAAGAATTTCGTTTACTTTACTGAGTCTTACTTCAATTATCTTATAAAAAATATCTTCTGGAAAAAAAAGTTTGGTCTCAAATTTATACGAACCAATGTCATTAGCCATTTGTTTCAAACCGATTCTTTTTAATTTAAAGAATGAATGAGATAATATGAATTATCTGTCTAATTTTTTTTAAAGTCAGAAATTAACATTCTTAAATAGGAACTTATAAATGCTCAATAGAATCAATTTCCCAGAGAAATATTTTTAGATCAATTTTGTAGTTATCTCTAATCACAACACCTTCTTTTTCTAACAAATGTTTTTGATACTCTCGATCATCAAAAGATTTCATGGATATTTTTCCTTGTGAATTTATGACTCGATGCCATGGTAAGTTGTATTTTTTTGTTGATGAGTGTAATAGCCATGAAACTTGTCTAGCAGCTTGCGGGTTACTTGCTAATTTAGCGATTCTTCCATAAGTGAGTACCTTCCCACTAGGTATATTCTTAATTATTTTAACAACATCTTGAGTGAAATCGCTTGGTATCAGAATCACCTTCTTTTCAATCAGATTCCCTTTTTTCTTGAATGACCTTAATAAATTCTTCTCTTCCTGATCGTTTTAATCTTCTAAGATAGGTATTTAACATTTTTCTTGTGTGATAAGGTCCGCCTTCTTCTATTACGGTCCACATTGGATCTTTAGGTGATGGAGATATTTTCATCATCTGCTTATGCCACTCATCAAGAAATTGTAAACCAATTCCAACAATATCTGGTCTCTCCTCTGCAAGATTTTTAATCATGTGAAAGTCGTTTTCAAAATCGTAGAGCATAATCTCGGGATAGTCTCTTAACCCTGTATGATAAGTCCGAATCAAAGTCCAACTTCCAAACCTTACTGCACGCTGACAAGTCCAAGCACTTTGGCTAATTACGAGATAATTTCTTCCAAATTCCTCTCCATTTTCAATTTCTTTATATATACTCTTCCCATCCCAAAAATCGGGGACTTCTTTTCCAACCCCTTCAATTATAGTAGCAGCAATATCTGTAGCATAAATAAAAGAGTTATACTGTTTCTTCCATTTTTTCTGTGGCCATTTTATTATCATCGGTACTCGATTAACAATGTGGCAAGCTGTTGCGTGATCTCCATACACATTTAGTTCACCTTGGCTTTCACCATGATCCGAACTAATAATTATAAGGGTATCGTCATATATCCCTAAATTTTTAATTAATTTAACTATTTTACCTACAAAATCATCAGAATATCTTATTCCAACATCGTAGGCATTAATCCATCTAGTAAAATCATCAAGGTTTTCTATTTCCCGTATATTTTGTATTCTTTTATAGAACTGAGTGAGTTTCAACTTGTCAAAGCCCCCAATATCGCGTGCTGAGCGAGGACCATAGCTATTTCGGTGTACCTTAATAATATCTTCTGTTATCCAAGAAGGAGGGGGATCACTTTCAAAGGAAGGTTCAAAAGATAAAGGGGTTCGGTAAGGCGTGTGAGGGTCCCATAGATTTAGATGTAAAAACCAGTTATCTTTCTTCCCGTTATCTTCCAGCCATTTCTTTGCATAAGGAAAGACATCATCAGCTATTTCATGACCTCTTTTACCAGGATTGTACATTTCATTCCAACCAGAACAAAACCAAAACGCTGAATGTCTTTCCGCATAAGGAGATATTGATACGGTGTAATATTTTGCGCTTCTCAATGTTCCAATCCAGTTATTCCTTAAATATTTATCATCGAATCCTCGCTCTTTTCCAGTTAATCTTATATCTGCCGCGGTACCACCGTGACCGACTATACCAGTATGAATCCCAAATCTTCCAGTAAAAAGTGAAGCTCTAGAAGGTAAACAAGGAGCATCCGAAGTATAACAATTTGTAAAAATAGATCCTTCTACTGCAATTTTATCAATATTAGGCGAAGTGTTTCGATGATAACCGTAACATCCTAGATGGTCTGGTCTTAGAGTGTCAATATCAAAATAAATTATTCTCATAATTCATATTTTCTTTTCTTTATTAAATAATATTAATTATAAAATTGTATAAATAATTGTGAAATGTTACATTTCTATCTCATCCTCAAATAGAAATAATCGAAGATAATTTTAACTAGAAATCATTTAAGAGAGTTAGAATTATGAACGAAGAACTGAATGTTATACCAGATTGGGAAAATTCAAAAATATTCAAAATAAATAAAGAACCAGCACACTCAACTTTAATTCCCTTTGAGAGTTTTAAGCGAGCATTAGGAAAATGGGAAGATTCGCTTTATTATAAATCTCTTAATGGAATGTGGAAATTCAATTGGGTAAAAATGCCTTCAGAAAGGCCTAAAGATTTTTATAAAGAAGATTTCAAAACTGATAAATGGGAAGAAATTGATGTTCCAAGTAATTGGCAGATGCGAGGGTATGGAATACCGATATATACTAATGTTAAATACCCATATAGTGTTAACACTAATGATATTCCAAGTATTGATCATAATTACAATCCCGTAGGTTCTTATTTAAGACTCCTCAACATTCCGTCCAGTTGGAAAGGACGAGAGATTTTTATTCATTTTGGAGGTGTTAAATCTGCTTTCTACATTTGGATTAATGGAAAAAAAGTTGGTTACAGCCAAGGAAGTATGACACCTGCAGAGTTTAATATTACGAAGTTTTTAAAAAAAGAAAATAATATCCTTGCAGTTGAAGTTTATAGATGGTCTGATGGCTCATACTTAGAAGATCAAGATATGTGGAGATTTAGTGGTATATATAGGGATGTTTATCTTTTCTCAACTCCAAAAGTTCATATTAGAGACTTCTTTGCTCGATGTGAACTAGATGAAAATTATGAAGATGCTATATTAAAAGTTAGAATAAATGTCTCTAACTATGGAGAAAGTGATATCGACCAGTTTAATGTGGAAATTGGGCTATTAGATGCAGAGCAGCAATTTATTAGTCCCGAAATTCTTATGAGTGAGACTTTTGGGATAAAATCTGATAGTGAATACATAATAGAATTACAAGCTGAGATTCAAAATCCGAAGAAATGGACGGGAGAAACGCCTAACCTTTATGATTTAATTTTAACATTGAAAAATTTGGAAAAAGAGATAGTTGAAGTAGAACGTTGCAAATTTGGTTTTAGAAAGGTTGAAATCCATAACAATGGCAGCTTACTTATCAATGGGAAATCTATTATTCTTAAAGGTGTAAACAGGCATGAACACGATCCCGACGAAGGACGAGCAATTCCTTATACAAGGATGGTTCAAGATATTATATTAATGAAACAAAATAATATAAATGCTGTTCGAACAAGTCATTATCCAGATCATCCCAAGTGGTATGATTTATGCGATGAATATGGTGTTTATGTTGTCGACGAATGTAATTTAGAATCACATGAATTACGAGAAATTCTGCCAGGAAACGATCCTGAATGGACAGACGCGTGCTTAGATAGAATGGTTAGTATGGTTGAAAGAGATAAAAATCATCCTTGTGTTATAATATGGTCTCTTGGTAACGAAGCGGGAGTAGGGACTAATTTTAGAGAAATGAAAATCGCAACTATTAAAATTGACGATACTCGACCTATTCATTATGAAGGAGACTACAGTCATGAATTACCAGATATGAAAAGCTTTATGTATCTTTCACCAAAAAACCTCGAAAGAAAAGCGAAACGAAATTTAAAACATGGAATAATAAAACCGATTGTGTTATGTGAATACGCTCATGCAATGGGGAATAGTTTAGGGAATTTTCAAGAATTTATGGATGTTTTTGAGAAATATAACAACTGTATAGGAGGTTTTATATGGGATTTTATTGATCAAGGATTGCGTAAGGTCAGTAAAGATGGGAAAGAATATTGGGCTTATGGAGGTGATTTTGGGGACGAACCAAATGATCGTAACTTTTGTATTAATGGAATTGTGATGCCTGATCGAAAACCTAACCCATCTTTGTATGAAGTTAAAAAAGTATATCAAAATATCGATGTTTTGCCTGTAAACCTATTGGAGGGTGAAGTTAAGATTCATAACAAATATATTTTTATTCACATTGATTTTGTCGATATTAAATGGGAAGTAACTGCAAATGGCGCAAAGATACAAGAAGGCTTTTTAGATCGGTTTCAAGTAGAACCTGGAGGATTAAAAGAAGTAAAAATTCCATTTAAGACCCCTGAAATCAGATCAAATACAGAATATCATCTAAAAATCGTTTCTATTCTTGCTGAAGACTCATTATGGGCAAAAAAAGGTCATATTCTTGCATGGGATCAATTCAAGATACCATATGATGTCCCAAAAAAAGTAGATATAGCTTATCAAAAGATGCCTGAAATTTGTATTGAGGAATCAACTGATTTTTACTTGATAAAAGGAGAGACGTTTAAAATCAGATTTGGGAAGAAATTAGGGGCAATTGAGTATTTTACATTTAAAAAAAAAGATTTAATCATTAATCCATTAATCCCTAACTTCTGGAGGGCTCCAACTGATAATGATATAGGTGATGTAGATTTACCTGAGGAAATCAAATATAATTTAGATAGAAGCTGGAAAGAAGCAAACGAGACAAGAACTGTACTTAATATAACCAGTGAAAAAATAAAACCCCAAGTTCTCCGCATTGTTGTACAATCAAGGGTTTTAAATGCTGATAAACCACTTGATACAAAATATACGATTTATGGAAATGGAGATATTTTAATTGAAAATAAGTTCACCCCTAGTAAAAACATGATTAGGTTTGGTATGCAGATGGCAATTTCTGGAGAATTAAATAGAATGACTTGGTTTGGTAGAGGACCTCACGAAACCATGTTAGATAGAAAGGCCGGAGCTGCTGTTGGGATCTATTCTGGTTTTATAAAAGATTTGATCCATCCCTATATTAGACCACAAGAAAATGGAAATAGAACTGACGTTCGTTGGGTTGCCATGACCAATATAGACGGATCAGGAATACTTATATCGGATTTGGGTGGGACGAACTTAAGTATAAGTGCGTGGCCGTATACAATGAAAGATTTAGAAGAAGCAAAGCATAATCACAACTTACCTCAACGTGAGCATATCACGCTCAATGTCGATTATAAACAACAAGGTATTGGTGGTGATATCCCCGCTTTAGCAGTTCTTCATAGTAAATACAAATTAAAGGCAAAAAATGAATTTAAATATTCTTTTCTTATAAAGCCATATTCTAAAAATATGGGAGATTGTAGCTAAGTAGCCCGAAACAGACCTCCTAAATTATAGAAAGAGTATTAATTTATTTTTACTCTGAAAATTTTTTAATTTTTATAGGTTTCCCTCCAGAACCCGCCGATTTAGAGGCGGCAATTCCCGATAGACAAAAATTAGCAGCTATTTTTGTGTGGATGACTGGTTTAATATTATTATTTATTGCTTGTAACCAATCCTCCATAATACGAACGGAAGAACCGTAATATAAACCTTCAACTGGAGGTATTATTGTTGATAACTCGTTATTATCAATAATTTTTGATTTTCCTTTTCGATGACGACTCTTACTAATTTTATGTCCGTCAGTTAGAAATAATCGCCCTGGTTTCCCTATTTGATAACATTCGTATGTACCTAAACGCCCTGTAACTTGAATAATAAGGCGAGAAGGTTCTCTGGCAAAAATATAGGCGTTAGCACATTTTGATATTGCCCCTGTTTCTGTTTTAAATAACCCTACTTGAAACGCTTTAGCGGGATGGCAGATTGGATTTGCTTGATAACCTCCAATATCATTTGTGTAGCTTATAACTTCAACGAATGGCATAGGTTTTTTAATTCCACCTAATGCAACTTGAGCAGGACCAATTGTGTGGGCATACATTAATGGATCAAATGATTGATACCAAGAATCTATGCGTGGCGTGTCAACATCGCCAAAATTCCCTTCTCTCCACCTATAAGTTACATCGTGCAAATATTCAGATTCCGAATAAATAGTTGGCCCAATCTTGCCAGAAGATGCAAGATGCCCCGCAAATAAAACTTCTGAGAAAAAACAGTAATTTTCTCCAAGTTGATAAACTTTTCCTGAACTCTCTTCAGCGTCTATAATTTTTTTAATATCTTTTTCATTAATTGCCATAGGAACTTCAGAGAAGACATGTAATCCCGCTTCTAGTGCCGCAACAGCTTGATCTGCGTGATATTGAGGGGGACTACTAATTATAACAGCATCAAGATCAGCTGTATCTAAAAGATCTTCAAAAGATTTTGCTACTTTTATACTTTTAACATTATTTAGCATCTGATTCGCTTTAGGATCTGGATCGAACCCAACTATCCATTTTGTACGCCCTATTAATCTTGGATGATTTTTTAGCTCTGATGTATGACCCAACGCAGTGAGACCATAACCTACTAAGCCATATCGTAATGCTTCTATCATATTCTATTATATTATAAGGTAAGTGACATTTATCTAATTTGCGATATTTTCTTATCAAAATTAATGTAGGTAGAAGCATGGAAAAAAGAATTGTTTTAATAGGGGCAGGTAGTTCTTCGTTTGGTCCTGCTACTTTGATGGATCTTAATCTTAGTTCTGTTTTATCAGGTTCAACTGTTGTTCTTCATGATATTAACGAAGAGAAGTTAGAAATGGTTTATCAAATTGTTGTAAAAGATAATGAAAAGCTTGGTAATAAGTTCAATATTGAGCAAACAACAATTAGAGCGAAGGCATTAAAAGATGCGGATTTTGTTATTTCTGCCATTGAAAAGGGAGATCGGTTTGAATTGCGTTGGCAAGATAATACGATACCGAGAAAACATGGTTCTACGGAAATGATGGCTGAGAATGGGGGCCCAGGTGGGTTTTTCCATAGCGCACGACAAATCCCTGAAATCATTAGAATTGCGGAAGATGCTGTAAAAATTTGTCCTAATGCTTTCTTTATAAATTACTCAAACCCCATGTCCAGAATATGTTTAGCAATTAAAAGAGCTGTTCCTAAACTAAAGTTTGTGGGGCTTTGCCATCAAATAGAGTTATTAACAAATCACCATTTACCAAATATGTTAAATAAGGATATAAGTGAAATGCAATTAACTACCGGTGGTTTAAATCATTTTGCTTTCCTACTTGGATTAAAGGATTTAACCACTGGAAAGGATCTAATGCCAGAATTTAACTCAAAATGCTTAGAATATTTTAAAGACAAAAGGGATAGGTTTCATTATAATGATTTAACTTTCGAAGTATACAAAAGATTTGGCAATTTTCCTTACGTGGGTGACAATCATATATGCGAATATATACAAATTGGGTCTCAATATACAACAATCCAAGATTTAAAGGATTGGATTACAAGAATGGAACAAGTAAATAAAGGGAGTTATGCTAAGCTTTCTAGATATTATAAAAGGCTTAAGAAAGGAACTTATCCTCGAAAAGGAATGTTTATGCGAGATCCATCTGGAGAACGGGCGATACCAATTATCGAAGCTTTAATTGAAGATAAAAATTCGTATGAAATTGCAGTTAATATACCTAACGATGGAATTATTGAAAATCTCCCTCAAGATTTGGTGATTGAATGTTCGGCAATTGTAAATAAAGAGGGCATACATGGAGTTAAACTAGGTGAGATTCCAAAAAATATTGCTGCAATACTCCGCATAGAAGCCTCAATTCAAGATTTATGCGTTGAAGCAATTTTAAAAGAATCTAAGGATCTTACTATAGCGTGTATCGCCATAGATGTTAATTGCGGTAGTTTTAAAATGGCAGAAGCAATATTTAACGAAATGACTGAACTTCAGAAAGAATACTTACCTAATTTTAAATAATTATAGCGCTTTTAACCCAATTTAGAAGGGTTAATTTTGGTTTTATAAAATTAGGTAAAAATAATAACACTTGTCAAATGATCTTCTTTAATCATTAGAACTTAATTAATAGGATTTGAAAATTAAACATGAAAAATCTTACGCTTATAGAAAAATTAGGGTTTGAAGCTTCAGATAGAGTTGTTATTTTCCATATTGACGATATAGGTTTCTCTCATGCCTCAAACTTAGCTTCATTTAAATGTTTAGACTTAGGAGTAGCTAGCTGTGGCTCTATTATTACCCCCTCACCTTGGTTTTTAGAAGCCGCATCTATTTGCAAAAATAACCCTAAATATGATATTGGCGTGCATTTAACTCTTACATGTGAATACGAATTATATCGTTGGCGGGCATTGAGTAGCGTTGATCCTAAAACTGGCTTATTGGATTCAGAGAGTTCGCTCTGGCGTACTTCGGAGGAGGCAATTGAAAATGTAACTGTTGAAGCAGCAGAAATTGAAATGCGTTCACAGATTCAAATGGCTCTCTATAATGGTATTGATGTTACCCACATTGATTCGCATATGGGGACTGTAATGAATCCCAAATTCCTTCCGTCTTATTTGAAGCTAGCTCGAGAATTCAATATTGTAGCTTTTTTACCAAAATTAACTAAAGAAGAATTAATTGCCATGGGACGAGGAGAGCATGCCGATGTTTACCTAAAAATGTTTGAAAATTTAGAGGAAAAAGGCACTCCTCTTATAAACCAGATTATTATTGATACACTGGGACCGCATCCTAACAAAGTAGAATATTATTGCAAAAGGTTTGCAGAAATTAAACCTGGTCTAACGCATTTCTTATTCCACCCCGCTAAAATGAGCCCTGAATTGAAAGCTATAACCCCGGATTCAGCAAGTTGGCGAGACTTAGATTTTGGAGCATTCACTAATCCGCATATTAAAGAATGTGTTGAGAAGTACGATTTAAAAATAATTGGATATAAAGAAATTCGTGATTATATTAGAAATCAATAATGATTTTTATAAAGTGTTATCAAATTTCACTCCTAAATTTTTCCGACTTACTACTCTCATAATTTTCTTTCTTCACTGCATGTAGTTTCACTAATTCAGATTGCAGTTTTTCTAAAGCTTCGCCGTGATAAGGAAATAGATATATAAAGATTAAACTAATCGCGTGCATAAGGGTGGGCATTACAAATAAAAGGACCTTTATTCCGAGGAGAGCAGTTGCGTCTTGAGTCGTCGAACCTGTCACAAAACCGAACATAGTTAAAGTAATTGTAGCAATTATTGGTCCTAAACTATCTGCTGGTTTAAACAAGAGAGAACTCGTTCCTTGAAATATACTTTCTCGTCGACTTCCATATTTGATTTCGTCTTCGTCAATTGCCATAGTTAAAAGTACAAAATCAAAGACTCCAAATCCAGATAAAATTGATACGAGAGCAACGCAAATCCATACTATTGTTGTCGATCCTACTGCGGAGACTATTACAAAACTAATTAAATTTGCTATAATCAAACATGACTTAAGGATAAGAATAGTTTTTCGAATCCCCCATTTTTTTTCTAATTTCATATAAATTATATTTGAGAAAAAGCCTATACCAAATGTAAGAAGCATAAATAATATGGGTGTTAGCGGTCCGGGGCCTAAGATGAATAAAAAGGCAAAAAGAAACGAAAATCCCATAGCCCTTGCACCAGTATTGAAAAAAATATAACCAGTGCGTGTCAAAAACGCTTTAGATTTAACAACCATTTTCATGGCTTGGAAAAAGGTATAGTCTTCTTCAACTCTTAATTCTGGTCTCTCCTTTAAAGTGCGAGTAACTATTATATATAATATAATCGAAATAATAGCAAGTACGCCATTAAACATTTGAAAAGTTTCTAAGCTCGCATCAAATATAGATTGTGCGAAGACAACTGGAATTCCAGCAATAAATGTTGCAATGTTGGCATAAAAGGATAATTTATAGCGAACTTTGATGTTATCAGACATTTCTGACATTAATGACATATATAATCCAATTACTAGAGAAAGAAAGGTATCAAAAATACATATACTTAATACAAATTGAAGAAATATTATAATTTGGTTGTCATAACTCCAAGGGAACCACATTATGAAGAAAAATATTGCCCATAATGGCCCGAACCATTTTATATAAATTAATCTTCGACTGCCCCATTTATCAATATTAGTTTTGTCACTCATATGCCCAGTTAGTGGATCGTTTAGGGCATTAATCGTAGCATAAATTACCATCCCAACGATAAATAATGAATCAATTAAACCTAAATAATTCCAAAAGAAATTAACATACATTAACATGAAAACTCCCGCAAGGAAAGTATTAGGAATATATCCTAGTGAATATATAAACACATCTTTTCTCGGCAATTTTCCAACAAAATCATTGTTTGTTTTCGATCTTTTCAAATTATATCACTTATATAATTTTAACTTCAAACTATTTTTGTATAATATTTCAACTACTCGTTTTATATACATTCTTTTTTTTATGTGTTTTTTATCAATATTATTCTAAAATCAAAACATCATGCGTTTTTCCTAATATAAAGATCTTCTTTTTGGTTCTTTTCATACTAGTTTAAATTTTAATAAGAATTATTCATTTTAATTTAATTCTAAAGAGGACACTTTAATTGAGATTTACGGATTACAAATCAGTTAAAAAACATAAAGTGCCAGATTGGTTTCATAATGCAAAGCTTGGGATTTTCATACATTGGGGACTTTATTCTGTGCCTGCCTTTGCCGTTACTGGCTTGGATTTAGTAGAATCCATGAAAAGAGGTTTGGAAGAACACTTCAAAAATAACCCCTATGCTGAATGGTATCTCAATTCTTTAAGAATTGAAGGAAGTCCTACTCAACAATATCATAAAGATATGTATGGTGAAGATTTTGTATATGATGATTTTATTCCTATTTTTAATGAAGAAATAAAGAAGTGGAACCCTAAAGAATGGGCAGAGCTATTCAATAAAGCCGGAGCAAAATATGTAGTTTTAGTAACAAAACATCACGATGGTTTTCTTCTATGGCCTAGTAAATATCCTAATCCAAAAAAACAGAATTATAAGGCAAGTAGAGATATCGTTGGCGAACTTTCTAAAGAAGTTCGGAAAAAGGGTTTAAAAATGGGTTTTTACTATTCTGGTACACTTGATTGGTCCTTTAAATTAGAGCCGATCAAAGATGGAATATCTTTTGTTGAAAATGGAGTTAGAACGCCTGAATATATTGAATACGCTAATAACCACTGGTATGAATTAATAAACAAGTATAATGGCATAATTTTATGGAACGATATTGGTTATGTACCAACAAATGCATATGAAATTTTTACTTATTTCTATAATAAATTTCCTGAGGGCGTAATTAACGATCGATGGAAATATACTAAAAAAAAAGAGGATAACTTTCGAGTCGCCTACCATCACGATTTTATAACACCAGAATATGAAGTACTTAAAAAAATTAAGAAGAAAAAATGGGAAACAAACAGAGGAATTGGCAATTCCTACGGTTATAACAAAATAGAAAAGGAAGAAGATTATCTCGATTCAGAAAAATTAATTAGAATGTTCATAGATATCGTAAGTAAAAACGGAAATCTCCTCTTAAATGTGGGTCCCATGGTAGATGGTACGATCCCAGAAGTTCAAAGGAAAGTTTTACTTAATTTAGGGAAATGGCTTGAAATCAATGGGGAATCTATTTACAATACACGCCCGTGGGTAAAAGCAGAAGGGATAACAATAGATGGAGTAGAAGTGAGATATACCAAGACTCAAGAATCCCTTTTCGTAATATTACTTGAAAAGCCTGAGGAAAAGGAGTTAGAGATTAAATCTTTAGTAATCAAAGAAAATTCAACAGTTCAATTATTGGGGAACAATAATGAAATTGAATGGTCCCAAATGGAAGAAAATTTAAAACTAAAGATTCCAGATGATCTTTTTAACTCACCAGCATATTCCTTTAAAATTACACCTAGACCAGATGAAGACATAAATTGATTTTAGTAATTTAGAATAAGAAAATAATAATTGAAATTTTTCAATTTTTTTTATTACATCGATCTAAGCTTGTTTTAGAAGTGAAGAAATGTAATCCCATTTTTTGTTAATCTTATCGGAAGTTCTTAATCGATTAAATATTTTATATTCGAAAGCCCCAATAAGATTATACATAGATTTCACTTGTTTATATACTTCAAATTCTTCAAACTTTTTTATATATTCCTCTACATTTTCAGAGCTCCATATATACTCTTGATATTTGATAGAGTCCATAGTGCTATCAGAAAGTTCTTTCATTTTTTTCGAGATATTTTCAACCCAGAAGTGTGACATCGCCATTGAATAGTACAACCCTGAAGATCCAAACGGATTAACAAATCCTGCACTATCTCCAATAAGAACGACACCAGGACATGGAACAAAATTTTCGACCATTTTAGCGTTTGGTATATATGTTAATTCCTCGTAATCAATTTTAGCCTCTTTAAAAAACTCACTAAATCCTGGAAAACCTTTCTTCAAATTTTCCCAAACCATCATGATTTCATCATGATCAGGTATATTAACGGTTTTCATTTGAGGGACTTGTGCCATTCGCAACATTAAACCCACTTCTGCTCTTTTCTTCTCTAATGGAAATACATACGCAATACTTGGAGGAAAATTAGGAGAGTAATCCAAATCACCGTTCCCGATGAAATAAAATTGTAAATCTGGAGTTTCGCTTATATCTATGTTAGCTTCGCTAATTAAGCATTTTATTATGGGACAATTTATCTCTTCGTCGTAAGGAACTCCATAATGGCTTCCAATAATGCCTGAATATCCACTGCAATCTAAAAGTGCGTTTCCATACACTTCATTAAGATCTCCATTCTTATCTTTAAATTTTACGCCAATAATAAAACCATTTTTCTCAATTGGTTCTGTAACCTCAGCTTTTAAAAGGATGTCAACTCCTAACTCGCTTGCAATTTCTACAAATCTATCGATAAATTTTCTCCATTCGAAAAAATAATGGTCGTATTCTCGGTAGGTCGTTGTTGTTTGTAAATTTCCCGGAGAATGCCAAACTCTTCCTCCGTTGGATTTAATTCCTATAGAAGGTAAGAAGTTCTTTCCTAGAATAATATCAACAATAGGATAATGGCCCATTCCTTCACCACGAGGTTTTGGTCCAGCAAGTTCACCTTTTTCTAAAATCACAGCTTTAAATCCTTTCCTTGCAGCCACGATGCCCGCAGTTAATCCAGCTGGTCCAGCTCCAACGATTATAAAATCGTAATTCTTTGATTTTTTAATAGCCATAGTTTATAAATATGAATAGAATAAATTAATCATTTTTGTTGCAAATGCATATGAACAAGAAACAAATTAAAATTTCTTTTTATGAGGAAAATATAATTTTTAACGCTTTAACCATTAATTAATTTATTAAAAAAAAAACAGACAATGAAAATGTTTGATGTTGTTATATCGGGAGCTGGTCCTAGCGGTTCTAAATGTGCTCAAGTTCTTGCTGAAAGAGGATTTGAAGTTGCATTACTTGATAGAGATATTAATTGGCGAAAGCCTTGTGGGGGTGCAGTTAGTTCAAGAATCTTTAAATATTACCCACAACTGCGAAAATTAAATTATCCCCATAATACTGGAATAACTATATATTCTATGGATTATCATCAGATTAAATACTCTTGGAAAAATATTAGAGATTATTCGATAAATGTAGATCGCTTAGAATTTGATAATTTTATAAGGAATATCGCTATAGAAGCTGGAGCTCAATTATTTAACAAAAATATATCTTACGACTTTGTAATTAAAAATAGTCGCAGAGTTGGGATCAAAACAAAAACCCCCTCGGGGACAAAGGAATATCTCGGAAAAATTTTAATTATAGCGGACGGCATGAGCTCTAAATTAGCGCTTAAATCTGGTTTGAAAGGAAAATGGAAAATTGACGAAATAGGACTATGCAAGTGTGCTATAATGGAAGGGGAAAATTTATTAGAGAAAGATTCTATGTCCTTATTTTTTAGAGCATATAAAGGGTATGGCTGGATATTTCCCTTAGATGACAAACGCTTTAACATTGGATGTGGCACATGGTTAGACGAAAATTTGAATTCTAATCTAAATCAAATATATACGGAATTTTTAAACGACCCCCACATAAAAAAGTTCTTTCCTAAATCTCATTATAAAGAAATATGGAAGGGTGCATATCCAATTCCCGCATTAGGCGTGAAAGAGAAAAGTTTATATGGAGATAATATTATGATTATTGGAGATGCAGCAGGTTTTGTTTCTCCTATAAGCGGCGAAGGGATACATCCTAGCATAGTATCTGGAAAAGTTGCAGCTGAAACCGCTATTGAAGCCTTAGAGAACGACGATATATCTAAACAAAGCTTGAAAAAGTACAAACAACATCCTAATATTAAAAAAATAATTAGAAATTTTAAAATGAAAGTTTCTATGGTTGAATTTCTTTTTGAAAATAACGGTCAGAATCTTTCAAAAATGTTTGAACTTGCAGATACAGATGATAAAATAAGAGAAGAAGTCATTAACATGTTCTTATTTTCCATACCACCATCTAAAGAATTGCTTTTAAAAATCCAATCTTAATTTTATAGCATTTGTTGCTTCGTGATTTTTTCTTAGATATTTTTTGAAAAAGAATTTATAAATGATCGAGAATAGTCATATATACATTTTTGGTAATTATACAAAAATGTGAAATATATTAAGAGGTGAAATTAAATGGTAATAGTTATTATGAAATTAATTCAAAGAGTAGCAAATGGTAAATGGGAAGAATTAGAAGAGATCGAAAAAAAATTCAATGAACTCGAGGATAAATTAGGTTATCCTCCAAAAAAACGATACCGTATTCTATCGGGGGCTTACGATAATAACGTAATTATTATTGAAAGAGAGTGGCAAAGCCTATCAAAAATGGAAAAAACTATGACAAAAGGTTTCTTAGACCCTGAATTGGTAAAATTATCTAAAAAATTAGATTCAATTATCGAATGGACAAAAACAGAATTGTACGTACCTCATCCACCATTTCCTGAATAAAGAATATTTCTAGAACTTCAATTCTCCTTTTTTTTTTATATTATTGCGCTGAAATAATGTTTAAAGGGTTTATTATATTTTTCTAATTAAAGAACTATGGAAAAACTAAAGATAAATATCCTACAAATATTGAATTTTATACCGCGCCCGTTTTACGGGTTGTTATCAGCAATAGTAGGTATAGCTGGAGATATCATAGCTATATTACTCTTTCCTAATTTTGATTTAAGTTACATGATAAGCGATTTAGGAACGAGTCCTGGCGCAATATACTTCAACATCGGGACGTTTTTATCTGGTGTTTTTGCATTATTAACATATTTACACATAGTAGAAATTCTTGAGAACGAAAATATCAATCATCCAAAAGTACTCAGAATCGGAAAAGTGTTTGCGATTAATTCGTGCGTTTTTTTTGCTTTAATTGGTGTTTTCCCATCGGTTAGAAGTAACATTTTACTTTTTATTGTTCACGGAGCGGTTGCGTTAATTAGTTTAGTAAGCGGTATTATCTATTTAATCGCTTTTAGCTATCTTTTCTTTAAAAGTGAGAAGTTTTCAGGGCTTGTTGGGTATCTACCTTTAATAACAATAAGCTGTATTGTCCCATTTTTGTTCTCATGGCACCCAATAACAGAATGGATTATGACGTTTGGCATTACAATTTGGATTATCCTGATTTCTATCTATATGCTTTATCATAAAATGTAACTCTTTTTATCAAGACTACTTTTTCTTGTTTTAATTTTTAAAATAGTATTAAAACGATATTTAATAATTTTAAGTTAATGCCCGAATTAATTGGATACATTTTAACGCTCGATGCGTTATTTACTTGGGGAATAGCATCTTTAGTATATAAATATGGATTAGGAAAAACACAGCCGAAAGCGACATTACTTTTCAGAATTTTAATAGTTACACTTAGTACATTTATTTTCGCGCTAATTTTTGGAGATTTCTCCTTTTTTTTTTCGTTTACTTCGCAAGAGCTTGTTGCTTTTTTAATTGTAAGTTTATTATCAGGTATTTCCGTAACAATCGGAGATTTACTCTATTTTAAAGCGCTTAAAAAGATTGATGCTTCGCGAGCTTATCCATTAACACAACTATCTTTAGTCTTCGTATATCCTTTAGCTTTTATATTCTTCGGTGAGCAAGTTACATTATCAATTCTTATTGGAGGGGGTTTTATTCTATTAAGCGTCTTCATATTAAGTACTAAAGACAAACCTAACATAGACATAAGTAATAGCGAAGTTATTCAAGAAGCCAATAAAAATTTACTTGTCGGAGTTTTATTGTCAATTGGAACCGCGTTTTTATGGGCAATTTCTTATGTTTCGTTTAATCAAGCACGAATAATTTCAAATGAGGTATTTGCCTCAAATTTCGTAAGAATAGCACTTGCTACAATATTTGTTGCGACTTTAGGATTTTTTAGGCGCGATTACTATGAGGCCTTCAAGAAAGAAAATAAACCACATTTGAAATATTATCTTTACATCGGAATCGCAGGTGCGTTATCGCTAGGTTTAGCAGATTCACTTTTTATAATGGCAGTAGCAGTTAATGGGCTAGTATTAACCGCAACAATTACTGCAAACACGCCGATGGTCCAACAAACCTTATCAATTCTAATTTTAAAGGAAAAATTTCGTAAAAGATTTATTATTGCAGTTTTATTATTGATTTTAGGCAATTACATAATTTTATTTTTTTAACTACATATAAGTACTTGATTTAATGATTCAAATAGAAATTATTTTATTAACCAACAATATTGTTTTACCTTTTCAACAACTAAAACAAGATTATCAATTGGATTTTATCGAACTGAATAAATTATTTGCTACTAAATCATTAGCAGAACACGGATTAGGATTCTTGATAAATGTTTACGAAGTTCAAGATTCTGATAATTTTACAAACTCAAAACTATTAAAAAAAATAATTTTTGATACTGGGGGGCCAAACTTAACCTTTTTACACAATTCAGATTTAAGGGGATACCAATTTTACGATATCGATATGTTAATTTTATCACATTGGCATTATGATCATAGTGGTGGATTACTAAAAATATTAGAAAGGATAGAAAAAGAAGTGCCTTTTATTTGCCATGAGAGCGCCAATTTCGAAAGGTTTTTCAGGCGTGAGAAAAATTTAAAAATTGAAGATTTAAAAGGAAAGTCAAGAGAAGAGATTCTGCCATTGCTCTCGTCTTCAAAGATTGTCAATCAAGAGCCAATAGATTTAGAAAAAATAAAGAGTTTAAAAGGAAAAATTCAATTTACAAAAGATATTTGTGAAATCCTAAATATGGATGGGCTCAAAATTACCGTAAGCGGAGAAATTCCTAGAAATCACATTGAAGAAGATTTCAATAACTTCTTTTCGCTTCAAGAGGGCAATCTAAAGACGGATAAAATATTAGATGACAAATGTTTGATTTTAGAGTTTGATGAAAACATAGTTTTGATAAACGGTTGTTGCCATTCGGGTTTAATGAATACCTTAGATTACGTAAAGTATTACTCAAATAAACCGATAAGTCATATAATAGGGGGATTTCATATGGCGGGAGCGTCTGAAGAAAGAATTAGAGTTACAATAGATTACTTAAACAAACTAAATATGTTTGATGATACGCTATATATCTTTCCTATTCATTGTAGCGGAGAAAAAATTATCGAAATGGTTAATAAAAACAGTAATAGTAGAATTAAGGCGTTTAACACGAGTGTAGGGACAACCTTCAATTTTTAATAAGAGTTTATCTCTAAATCAGTTCACAGATTTGTAAATTTGAAATAAATAATTAACGCTTTTCTTTAAATCCACAAAATTAAAAAGTTATATAATATTTTCTATTATATAAATTCTACTCGTATTCTATACAATGATTAGGTTAAAAAAAGGCATAACTATTAATCCACGATTGATTGCTTTTGTTGCAGTTATGAGCGTTTATATCATATTAGCCTTTTTTGATATTTTTAATCTTTTGTCAATGATAGGAATTTTTGTTTTTTTATCATTATTCAGTTCTTCATTAGCGACAATAATTTATTTTACATTGTCAAGAAGAATTGGTATTGTAGAAAAAGTTGTAAATGCTTTTTATTCAATTGTCGTAATTATGTTTTCAATAAATTCAATACCTCATGTAATGGAAAGTTCTATTTGTAATCTAAAAGTAATAGGTGATTTAATAGCACTTACTTTATTCATTATAGGTTGTCCATATATCGTGTTTGCATTGATTAATACCGGTTTTCCAATGTGGTATCGTAAGTTCAATATTCTCGTTGGTGGTATTACATTACTCATTTCATTAATTTCTCTCGCTGCTCCTGTATTCGGATATGTGTTTCTTACTATTTTGTTATGTTTAATGAATATAATGAATAAAGTCTTAGAAGAAACCTTTTAATTAATTAGATATTTTGATTAAACGTTATCGAAAAGATTTTTAATCTTTTTCAAAGGATTAGTAATTAAACAATAAAAGTTATAAAGTTAGGTATTAAAATAAATCATAAAAACATCGATGATTGTATTATGAGTATTCGGGTTTTAATGAATAAAGAGAAATTAATGGTTGACGATATTATCCTTGTTGTCCTGATAATATTATTTGGATTTTTAGTTATATATTTTGTATTAATTGCTATTATGGCACTTGCAGTATATCCTATCTCTGCATTGTTATTATATGGAATATATAAAATACATAAAGGTATATTTAATAAGGAATTGAATGCTACACGTAAGGTAGTAGGTTTACTATTAGGAATAATGTATATTTCTTTTGCGATACTTATTTTAAGCATAATTTTTACACAACCTCATATACCTGCGAGTTTTATTATTTATTTCTTAGCTATGCCAACATTTCTTATAGGCCTTGCGGGATTTTTAAAAGGGTTTATTATTAAAGTATATTCTCCTCTTTTTCGAAGATTAAACATGCTAATTGGAGCAAGTACCATTATATTGACAATCATATCTATTGTATTTGCTGAATCAGGTTTTATATATCTTCTTTTTTCTCTTTTAATAGCGCTAATTCTTAATGGTATTTTAAGATCGGCATTATATCTGAGCGAATTTGGATTATCGCTAAACAGAATTAGAAATTTAAAACTTGTCATTCTTATTATGAATTCTATAGATATGAAATATCCAGAGATTAATCAATTATAATATTACCATAATATCTCTTGAATTTTAGTGCTTAAACTGAATGATTTAATAATAATAAAATATTAAATGATTATCCTTCATTAATATTTATTATAAAAATTTAATATTATCAATAATTCAAGGTTTTTGAATAGAATATGTCTGAAATTCACTTTAATAAAGAAGAAGGTTCCCAAATAAAATTATTCACACCTGGGCCCGTTTACATCCCAGAACGAATATTAAAGGAAATGGCAAAACCAAACGACACGCATAGGTCTAAACCATACGCAGAAATGCATCAACTTGTAGAAGAAGGGCTTAAAAAGCTTTTATTTACCTCTAATATTTGTTTAATTTCTACATCGAGCGCTACTGGATTAATGGAAGCTTGCGTAAGAAATTTAGTTAAAAAAGACGAGAAGGCTCTATTCTTTTCGATTGGAGCATTTGGAGATCGTTGGTACAAAATTGGAGTTTCAAATGGGAAGGTTGCTGTAAAAGAGGGCGTAGAATGGGGTAAACCAATAACTCCCGAATTTGCCCAAGAAGCATTGAATAAGGATAAATACGCTGTAGTTTTTATCCAATCAAATGAAACTTCCACAGGAGTTTACAACCCAATTAATGAAGTAATCCCAGTTATTAAAGATTTTGACGCTTTAGTATGCGTTGACGCAACATCATCAATGGCCGGGATTAAAATTGAGGTTGATAAATTAGGAATCGATGTGTGTTTAGCCTCAGTTCAAAAATCTTTTACAATACCGCCAGGACTGGCTTTATGTTCAATATCCAAAGCAGCAATCGAAAAAACTTCTCAGGTTAAAAACAGAGGTTTTTACTTTGACTTTCTTGATTTAGTCAAAAGATCTGAAAAACATCAAACGCCAACAACACCACCAATACCGCAAATTAGAGCTTTAGCGGCTCAATTGGATTATATCCTAAATCATGAAGGATTAGAAAAAAGATTTGAAAGACATGAACGATTAGGAAAACGTACTAGAATGTGGGCACGAGATATTAATTTTGAGATGTTTCCAGAGAAAGGATACGAATCCAATACAGTTTCTACTATGAAGAATTCGTTGAATATCGACATTGTGAAGATGGTTTCAACATTACTAGAAAAGGGTTATCGCATTGTTAACGGCTATGGAGATTTGAAGAATAAAACCTTCCGGATTGGCCATATGGGTGAAGTGACAGTAAAAGATCTCGAAAACATGTTAAAGATCTTAACAGATATCGTTTCTGATTTAAGATTGAACCAGTGAAATTATTAAATCTAAAATTTTCTTTTATTTTGTTGAATAATTTGCAAGAACAAGAGGAAAAGAGGAACAAAACAAAAAATGGAAAGGAAAAAAGAATTTAAAACACTTATCTTTGAAATAGTAATTGTTGAAGTTATATTGATACCTATTTTCATTATATTCTTGTTACTCTATTTGTCAAGTATGTTTTTTCCTTTCTTTTTTATTTCTTTAGGAATTATTATACTTTTTAGTTTATTAAGCATTCTTCTGATTACGAATAAGATTTCGATAATTAAGTCAAAATCGATGTAGAATATCGAATGGTACAATTAATTACGATATTTAAAGGGATATAATTAAATCAGCAAAAATTCTTTTATACATTAGTTTACTAAAAATATTATCCATTTATATAAAATTATAAAAATTTGATGAAATTTTTGACAGGTAAAATTCTGATTTCGGACAAACTTCAAGAAGTAGGAGTGAAAATTTTTCAAGATAATGGGTTTGATGTCGTTAAAAACTTCGAAATAACCAATGAACAGCTTAAAAAAGAAATTGGGAATTATGATGGAATTGTCATACGCTCTAGAACAAAATTAACGGCAGAAGTTTTAGAATACGCAAAAAACCTTAAAGCAATTGGCAGAGCCGGAGTTGGTTTAGATAATGTTGATAGGGAAAAAGCTGCGGAATTAAATATTGAAGTTTTAAACACGCCAGAAGCACCGTCCGTATCTGTGGCAGAATTAGCGTTAGGTTTAATGTTTACTTTAGCCAGGCATATCTCAAATGCAGACCGAACTATGCATAATGGAGAATGGAACAAAAAGCAATATCTTGGTTATACACTGAAAGGGAAGAAATTAGGCTTAATAGGGTTTGGAAATATAGCAAAACAACTAGCGAAAAAAGCAATAGCATTAGAAATGGAAGTCGGGGTATACTCAAGATTTAGCAAAGGAGCTGAAGCTGTGGAAGAAGCTAAAAACATAGGATGCAAGATTTATTCTTCTATTGATGATTTACTTCAAGAGTCACAAATTGTATCTCTACATCTCCCCGCAACATCTCAGACAGAGAATACTATTAATGAGAATAATATAAAATTGATGAAAAAGGAAGCTATTCTTATTAATACTGCCAGAGGAAAACTTATTGATGAAAAGGCTCTGATAAAAGCGTTAGAAAATAAAGACATAAGTGGTGCAGCATTAGATGTTTATAGAGAAGAACCACTGAAAGATATGGAATTAATCAAGTGCGAAGGGAACTTAATTCTTACACCTCATCTTGGAGCTCAGACCATAGAAACTCAAGTCTACGCAGCTACGAAAATTGCTGAAAAAATGTCAATTTACTTAAAAAATCTATAAAAATTGTTTTTTTTATTTTAATTTTACTTCTATTTTGAGACTCTTTAACACTTAAATTTTAGATATTTTTACAATCACAGAAAAATAGGCTCCTGATAGCTGTGATTCCTCGGGTTTTTCTGAAGTGAAAAAATTAACATTCTCATATAGTGTGTTAGCAAATGGTAAACCGGAATAAATTAAAGCAATTCCTGATTTTAAAGCACTATTTTGATCTAAGATAAATTTCGCTTCACCAAATTTGTTAGAAACTAGCACATTTTCGTGTATTTTTAGCCCGACTGATTCAATATCATAGGGATTTAAAAAGATTTTGCTGAAAACACTCTCGAATTCTCTATGAATTTCGCCCATTTGAGAGTGTATGAAATATTTATGAGCAGGAGAGAGTAAATGAAACTCGTTTTGATTTCGATGTAAGAGAAAATCTAGCTTGGGGTCAAATAATTCCAAATCAGAATGTTGAATTTGAATTTTTCCATTGAAAGTTGGAAAGTTTAAATCTTCGAACGGAATATCATTAATTCCGAACGGGATAAAGTATCCATTTAGTTTTAAACTTTGTTGAGTTTTTTTAGGTAATAGTTCAACACACTTTTCGAAAATCTCTTTTTGAGTTTCTTGAAGAAGCATGTCATCCCCCCATCCATTTTGCTTGGCTAATAATTGAAAAAACTCGTAATTTGATAAGCAATCCGAGTATGGACATGGTCCTCCTTGATTTATCGATATCCCAGGTGTAAAATAAGGTGTTATTAAATCATAACATTCAAGGTCGAATTTTGCGGGGATAACAATATCTGCAAATTTTGTTGTCTCGTTTAGAAACATGTCCAACACTACCACAAAAAGATCGTCCCGGGATAAAGATTTTCTTAATATAGTCTGATTTGGGAGAGAGTTCGCAGGATTAAGATTATATATAAATACAATCTTATATTTATTCGAAGTTAAAGAAGGACCTAGAGTTACCAGTGGAATCCTGTTATTTGGAGGGTATAATTTTGAATGGGTGATATAATTCATAAGTGGAGCTGTGAATTCTTTATTAAAGCCGCTTTGAGAAAATAAAAAACCCGTACCAAGTTTTCCAAAATTCCCTAGAAGGATTTGGATTAACGCAATTGCATTCAGATTTTTCCCACCGTAAAAATACTTCTGAGGTCCAAACCCTACAATGAACAGAGTTTTATGCTGAAATTTAACAAGTAGGTTAGAAAAATCGTCCAAAATTTCACGGGTTAGACCGGATTGTTGAATAATTTTGTTTTCATCAATTATTTCAACCTTTGCTATAAGATTTTTGTAATTATCAACATGCTGGATAAGGAATTCTTGATCATATTTTTCGTTTGCTATGATTTTATTCATAATATATTTCGCAATTAGATAATCGGTACCTGGAAAAGGTTGTACAAATAAGTTCGAATTCTCAACTAATTCAGTTTTAATCGGATTCACTACGACGACAAGCGAACCATTTTTAATTGCTTTCTTAACTAAGAAATAAGCGTGATTGTTTCGATCAGATAAATTACACCCCCAAACGACAATTAATTTATTGTTGGGATTGTAAATTTGGAAAGGATTTGTGGTGGAATAATTACCAAACATTTGACTTAGCGCATGATTTCCAGCTTCATTACATATACCATCAGTTGTTACTGTAGCGCCAATTTTGCCGAAGAATCTAATTGGAGAAAATTGTGATATTAAACTGCTGTTTCCTGCATAATGAGCAGCTACAATAGACGAGGGTTCAAATTCGTTTTTGATTGTTGTTAGTTTTTCCGAAATAAGATTTACCGCATTCTCAAGACTAATTGGTTTAAAGGAATTTGAACCTTTAGGACCTGACCGTATCAAGGCTGTTTTTATTCGACGAGGATGGTAAAGCAGTTTTTCTCTGTTATTTAATTTCGGACAGAAAAAGCCGTTAGTAAAAGGATGTTCCTCTAAAGGCTTGGCAGTTATAAGTTTTTTCTCGGGAGCTTGATCGTTCCATTCTCCCATAAATACACATGAACCGTAGCAATCTTTGGAGCAAGTTCCATACCTTTTTTTTAGTTCAAAATTATTACTCAAACTTTTAAGCGCCCGACTTATAGATTTTTGGTCACTCTTCTCGTAAATCGTGTAATACTAAACCGGATAAAAGCTTAGGGTCGAACCAGGTTGATTTCGGAGGCATTACTCCTCCAGAATCAGCAATTGATTCTAGGTCTCTTATATCGACGGGAAATAGGTTGAAGAAAATGTCATTTCCCTTATTTGTGATGTATTCTTCCATAATTGTTGGATCTTTAATACCCCCAACAAAAAAGATGTTTTCATCAGCACGAAAATTTAAAATTCCTAAAATTGGCTCCAAAACTTTATCTTGCAGGATGGCTACATCTAAACTATCTCTTTGTGAGTTGAAAGATTTATCTTTAGCAATCAACTCAAACCATTTTCCCTTAATGCAAATAGCAATTGTATTTTTCATATCGGGATTGAAAGCTTTTTTAACTTTTCTAACATCAAAAACATTTTCTAACTTCTCTATGAAGTCATCTTCATCATTCCTTAATTTCCTGATTACGCGATTATAAGGCAAAATCCGTATTTGATCATCTGAAGCCACATAAGACAGTAAATATTGCCACGGAGCATTGGATTTATTAGTTTCAGTTGCTTTTTTCAACTGAGTTTTTCGGTATTCAGCTGCGCTCGCTGCGCGGTGATGTCCATCTGCTATGTAGACTTTTTTATCTTTAAAGAGATTTGATAATTGTTTAATAATATTCGGGTCTGTCTCTTGCCAGACTAAGTGGCGATAACCGTATTTTTCAAAGTCAAATTTGGGTTTTTTTTGTTTAATTTGCTCTATTAATTTATTTATCTCACGATCGGCGCGAAAAACTGACCATACGAGACCCGCTGCGACATTAGTCGCTACTATATGTTCAGTTCGGTCTTGAAGAGGTTTTTCGCGAGTATGTTCGTGCTTTACTATATTACCATCTTCATAATCTTGAAGTGCGATTCCCATAATTAACCCTTGTTGACTAAATTGAGCGGACTCTTGACGATAAACATATATGCTTGGAGTGTCCTCTTGCACAATAATGTTATTAGTTTTAAATTTTTCATAAGCGATCGAAGCATTATTATAAATTTCTTCGCCTTCACCATCAGGTAGTATAAGTTGAATTAACGAATTGGGGTTTTGTTTCAATTGGTATTCTTCTTCTTTTCCAATAACATCATACGGATTCGTAGTAAATTCGTTCGGGTCATTTGGATAATAGGGTCGTAGAGCTGAGATTCTAACCATAATATGATTAAAAAGTAATTAAATTTTAAATTAGTTTCCATTATTTTGTAGAGATTAAATCATAAAATACCTTCAATTCGAAGTAAACTTCTTTTAAGATTTATTTGCCAATCTTCATCCATTTTTCCCATGAAGCCCCCTATTTTTCCATTCTTTTTTATAACTCGATGACATGGAATAATCAGAGGCAGTGGGTTATTTCTTAGAACGCTCCCTACGGCTCTATACGCTTTTGAATTTATCTTTTTTGCTAGATCTGAGTAAGTGGTCGATTCACCGGGTCTAATTTTTATAAGAGAGTTTATTACTTTTTGGGAAAAATCCGTTTTAAACAAATTTGAAATATCTAACAAGATATCCATACTTTTCATCTCCTCGAATAAATCTATTTCTGTACCCGTTAGATAATCGTTAATCGCGTTTTCCAACTGAAGCAGTATATTACATTCTTTAGCATCTTTATGGTTAGATACTTCAAATTTATTTATTTTAATATACTCCAAAATAGCCGATTCGCTTTTGAAAAAGCTGATCTCGGTTAATTTGATTTTTTGCTGGTTCTTTAGATAATCATAAGATATGATTATAAACGGATCAATAATATTCGGTTTAAAATAAAATACAGAAATTTCAACATACCTCCACATCTTTAAATATAACAAGTTCAGTATTAGACACAATATATATATCATTTCGATAAATATATAAATTGAATCTATTATCTCAATATTAATATTTATTGGTCTTAATAGATAAATAATAAATAGAGTTTATAATTATCAAAAAAATTGAACTATACTTATAATTAAAGAATCGAGTAAATAAAAGATGCCTAAAGATTTAAAAAATGTATTAGATAATATCGAATCGAGCGAAAAAGAAAGCGCTATTCTCCTATCTAAAATGGATAGGTTAAAAGAAATGATAGAAAAACAGAAGAGGGTTCTGACAGAGCATGAAAATATTATTGAAAAACAAAAAATAAAAATAACAAGAATGTATGACATTCCTGAAGATGTCTTAGAACTAAAAGAATTAGTTGGAAGTCAAAGAGCAATGCTGAATCAAAGAGAAAAAGAGATTGAACTCGCAAAAGGCGAAGTTCTTGGTATTCAAAAAGAATTAGAATTTATAAAGAAACAAAACATCCCCACTCAACGAAAATTAGAGGAAGGTTTTGAATTAATTGGAAATTTAAAATCAGAACTTCTATTGAAAGAAGAAACTATTAAATCTTTACAAATTAAAGTACGAGAAATTCAAGCTTTTGCTGATAAAATTCAAGACGAGCAAGTTAGATTGTTGACTGATATGGATCAAAAGTGGAAAAAAGAACTCGAGAAATTGAGATTGGAACATATAGAAGAGAAGAAGGATTTAGTTGGAAAAATTTCCGATTTAGATACTTTTTTACTTGATTCTAAACTGACCTCCACAGAGGCAACCTCTGAGGCTAAAGACCTTAAATCCAGGTTTGCAGATATCCGAACACAACAGGAAAATATGATTAATAAATTAGAGGATGCTTTAGACAAAAAACGTGAAGCGGATGAAAAGGTTAGAGAACTCAATAAGGAAATGGAAGAACTTAGAATTTTCAGACAAAATAACATTAAAAAGATTACCTATTACGATAAATTAACCGAATTAATGGAACGCGAAGCACAATTTAAAGCATTCTTAATAGTAGAACAAGTAGGTTCAATGACATTAGATGATTTAAGAAATGCCTTAGGATCTCCTATCGTATTGGTAAGAAAAATAGTGCAAAATTTACAGGAAGTCGATCTATTTGAAATTAACGATGCTGGTAAGATTTCTGTTAAAAAAATAGAATAACTCTAATTTAACAGAATTTTATTCTTATTTTTTAATAATTGTTGAATTAAAGTTTAGCAAACCTTTATTAGACGTATAGTTAGTTGGTTTTTACAAAATATAATTTGAGATTCAAATCTTTGCTAAATCTCTATATAAATCGGGTAAACGTTTCATAAATTTTCCATCTTGTACCAGATTGAGTATTTCTGCTGCTATCGTTTTTAAAATTTCTCGATATTTATTTGGTTTCTCATCTCTACGCAATAACAACGCAACTACATAATTCTCCACGCTAATATAGTCATCCCCTACGCCAGAAAAGAAAGAAACCACTTTATTGTTCTTTAGGGAGATACTAGCAAAACCAGGTTTGAGCGATTGATATCTATGTGAAGAATACACCTGCGTGAGCAAGTTATTCGTTATTTTCAGGTTTTCGGGGTAAAAACCCTCGTTTATGGGGCCTATTTCATTGTCCCAGCGAATAATTAGAATACCTACAGGCACTTTATAATTCCTCCGTCAACCTCCTTTATGATCTTTAATTTTTGAAATTTAATTAGGAAAATCTATTTATTTAATAACTAATTAACTAAATAATTAAAAATTATGTTTATAACATTTTATATTTAATATTTTATATTGTTTTATTTTTGTTTTTCTTTCCAGATTTTTTTTATTCTACTTATGTTTTAATCGCTTCTTCAATCATTAATGTTTTCTATCTCTTTATAATTTAAATTAATATGTTGATATCTTTCAATTAATAGAGAATAACAATTAGAAGGCTAATCTCTATAGTAAAAATTTATTTTAACCCTGTAAAAATAAAATACCCAAAATTATCTCCCTTTAAGACTTTTTGGAATTTTCTCGCAAATTTCAGGGTTGGAGATAATTTATGTCGAATTTCTTTATTCACTATCATATGATAAAGCATTTTAAATATAATTTTTACCAGCTTACCGAATGAGTAAGCCCTTTTAAAGAGATCATCATAATAATCGAGTAACTTAATGTCGTTAAATCCAGATTCATTGAGAATTTGTTCCCATTCTTGAAAATTTCTGATTTTAATCTGTGTTCCAATAACATTGGACATGATTTCATTTGTCTCTTCCATAAATTCATCACTGAGAGATTCATTCATAAATAAGTCTAAAGTAGCTATCTTGCCATTAGGTTTTAAAACTCGTAAATATTCATTGAGAACTTTGATAGGATTTGGTACTAATGCAGTTATCGCCTCACCGTATACAATATCGAATGAATTATCAGGAAATGGCAGGCTTTCTACATTTGCAATTTGAAAAGTTACATTTGTTAGATTTGATTTATGCGCTTCTTCACGAGCGATTTCTATTACAAGATCCCCTAAATCAATACCTATTATCTCGCAGTCGAACTTACTTGCAATATATCTGGTAATATACCCTGTAGAACATCCCACATCTAAAATTTTTGGTTTCTCAATCTCTTTTATTTTCAATAACTCAATTAACGTGTCAGTTCCTTTCCATCCACCAAAAGTAGGGCTTGTCATGGCACCTATATATGCTTGAAATTCGTAAATTCCGAGTTTTCCAATTTCTTCTTTAGATAATTTTTTCATTATATACTATCACTTTAAATTTTACATGTCATGAATAATAAAATTAGTCACATAAATTATATAATATTATTACGATTTTTAATTTGAGATCATATGGTTAGTTATTATTTAAATTAATATGTAGATATCTTTCAATTAATATAGAATAACAATTAGAAGGCTAATCTCTAAAGAAAAAATTTAAATTAAAACTATAACTTTTCAATATTACAGTTAAAACCTAATTGGTTTAATAAAAAACATCTTAGTATTATAAAACATTTAGTATCGTAGCATAAAATTTTGGCGGGATTACCGAGTCTGGTCAAAGGTCTTATGGTTTAGAAGGGTCAAGACCGATTATAGGTGCTGGACTTAAGATCCAGTGGCAAAGGCCTTCGGGAGTTCAAAATTGTTGGGGGATTTACCTAATAATGAAACTCTCCCTCCCGCCATCTTCTTTTTACTTTTTCCCACCGCTCTACTCTCATTCTATAGATATTACTAATCCAGTATTCGGGTATGTTTAAATAGGGGCTATTCTGTAATGACTTCATTTAGAAATTACAAAAAAAATAAGTAAGTTTGATAAAATCTAGGATAGAATATTAATAACTGCATGATTTCTAATTAATTATTATTTTAGTAAAAATCAAATGAGATTAATATGAAATTAATTGAAATTATTGGTTTAGAAGAAAAGCACGCTCAACTTTTAGGAAAAGCAGGTATAAAGGAAGTAGAAGATCTTTTGGCTCTTAGTTACTATCAGATTAAACAATTAGCAAGAAATATAGGCGTGACGGTAAATAGACTTGATACGTGGCAAGAACACGCCGATCTAATGAGAATCGAGGGCGTGAATCCTGAAATAGCTAACGCTCTAAATCTAATAGGTATCGATTCTGTCAAAGAATTTGCTTACAGAAATTCTAAAAATACAGTTGAAAAGTTAAAACTGTTAAAGAAAGACAATCCAAAAGTCCTTACAAAGCTTCCAACGCTTAAAAACGTAGAAGAGTGGACTAAAAACGCAAAAAGTTTAGCAGAAGTGCCAAAAAAGGATGGTAAACCAAAAAAGAAGCCATCACCTAAGAAAAAACCCTCACCTAAAGAAAGACCATCCTCAGATATACCGATTATAGAAAATTATAAGCCTTTTGAAAAATTCGAGAAAGATTATGGTAAATTTGGTCCAGGTTATTGGAATAACAAATGGAAAACGGCACCAATTATCTACACTGGAAGAGCTTTGAGAGGAGAATCGTACAAAAAACAAATCGATGTAGATGTGAAAGCGTTCATGAAGGATAACGACGCAATATTATGGCACGTTATAACTCAACTTGATCTAAGGAAAGAAAGTCCAAACGAAACAGCTTTAACGATCCAAAATTTCGTGTGCAATTTTCTAAAATATAAGTACGACGATATCGCGTCAGAATGTCCCGAATTCTGGTTATTTCCCTTCGAGACAATTCAATCAGAAATCGGGGATTGTGAGGACGGAGCCATCCTCATCGCTAGTCTGTTAATTAATGCGGGCATTCCTTCATGGAGAGTTAAAGTATGCGCCGCTCAAGTAATGGCCGATCCGGTATTTGCTCCTTCAGATTCAGAGTTAGGAGGGCACGCGTATTGTATATATTTGGCAGATCGTCCAGAATCAGAACGAAAACTAGAGTGGTTAATACTAGACTGGTGTTATTTGCAAGATCCTGAGGTTCCAATTGAAGAAAAACCCTTAGCGCGAGATGGTGGGCAGGGAAATGCTTATCGAAACATTTGGTTTACTTTTAACGACGAAGAATCGTGGGCGCAAAGTAGTTTTGAAGTCAAGGAAGGACGAATTAGCCGGAATCGCACGGCACAGAAAGACGAGGTTTTAGCGCCTTTAAAAAACATCTTAAAAAGTCTAGCGAGCGAAGAGCTCGAAAAAATATTCAGGAAATTAAATATTGAGATCGAATAAATTTAAACTTTAATATTGATCTTTTATTTTTTACTTTTTTTAAGTATCTCCTTCTTTACTGTTATCTTCCTTGAATAATGAAGCGCTACAATAGGGACAAAAACGAGCCCCTTCGCGACCTACTTCAGAACCACAGTTAGAACATTTTATTTTAAAGTCAACTGAAGAAGGGATCGTTTCAATTACATATTCGGTAATTTCCTTCATTAACTTCTGTACTTCCGTGATTTTCTCTTTTTTTACTTCTTCGGGAAAAGAATTAATGTAAATTGAAGAAAGTTCAACTAAAACATTTCGAACAAACTTAAGTTGGTCAAAGAAATTTTTATTTATCTTTACTTTCAATATTTCTTCTCCAGCTTCAGATAGAGAATACACCTTTCGAAGCGGACCAACCTGAGTTTTGACGGTCCTTACTTTTAAGAATCCATCTCTCTTTAACTTGGATAGAAGCGGATAAATGGTCCCCGATTGGGCTTCCCATGTCCCCGCAAAGTGTTCGTTTAAAACCCTGATTAAATCATAACCCGAGATTATTTGGTTATTAAATATGTGTTCTATAATCGTAAATTCTAGCGGTGTTAATCTTCTCTTTTTAACATTGTCAAAAATTTCCCGTTTAAGTTTGGAACGTATTTCCGCCATATCTTCTTCGAGATCTAGAGATTTCCCTAACCACATTCGGATTTTACCATTTACAATTCTTTTAATTACGCACTTTTTTTTCTCAATTTATTCATTTCCTTTTCAATTGCTCGCTCCATTCGCGTTTGTTTTTCGCCTTCTTCATAGAGTTTTTTATTATAAAACCCTTTGTATACAATATAGTGTATTATCAAAGCCAAGCCCCAAAAGAAGGCGGGAAAAGCAGACCACAAAAACCAAGTTTGTACATTTGGCATAGCGTTAATGAAGTTATTAATAATAAACAAAAATAGTATTACAACAATATATGATACGGTGTTAAAGATTACACCTCTTTTAGCAATGGGGTAAACACCTCTCGCATAAACTAAATATGCGGTTATATGAATAACCAATCCTATCAACCAACCAAAAATCGGAAATATAACCCATGCAAAGAATGGAGTAAATAGCACATTTACTGAAATTAATAATACTATCGTTAATACATAGGCGGTTAAATGAATTTTAACTGAAAGTCGAAATTTTATTTTCAAAGCGGCTATACGGCGGAGATTTTCTTCTGAAAAACCATTTTCATTAGACTCATTCACGATTATTCGTCCCAAGTAATTTTAATTTTATTTATTATCTTTATATGATTTCTGTATTTTTTTATGATGATTAACTTATGATTTGCTGATTATTTAATAACTTTAATTATTTAAAAATTTGTTGATTCTACATAGCCATAGGAAATACATCTTGTTTAGACTACTAAAAGAATTTCTTGAAAAAAAATAAAAAGAATTTTAAAGTTAATTTAAACGCTATAAGAAGCGATTTTATTCTTGTACATTTGAGTTTTCTACTTCTCTTTCTTCCTCAGGAGCTAATTGAGTCCCACAGAAAGGGCAGTAAGCCACTTTCCTACCGATTTCATTACCGCAACTTGTGCACTTTGCTTTAAACCTAAGAGTTGAGGGGATACTATCTTTTATCCTTTCGAAAGACTCGTTTAAGGTTGTTAGCACATCATTGATGATTTTTTTCCTTACTTGTTTAATATGTGATTTCACATAGATGGAAGCTAGTTCTATGATAAAGTTCTCCAAAAACTTAAGTTGGTCCAAGAAATTCTTATTAACCTTCAATTTTAATATTTCTTCACCAGCGTCAGTTAATGAGTATATCTTTCGGATCGGTCCAATTGGACTTTTAACCATTTTAGATTTTAAGAAGCCATTTCGCTCCAGTTTTGACACAATTGGGTAGATAGTACCAGACCTAGCTTTCCAGGTTCCAGCAAAGTGTTTATTTAATGTTTGGATAATATCATAGCCTGAGAGGGCGTTACTATTGAAAATTACTTCGATTATAGTGAATTCGAGAGGAGTTAGCTTATTTTTTTTAATTTTTTTAAAAATTTCTTGTTTGATTTTGGATCTCAACATTTCAATATCGTCTTCAAGATCTAAGAATTTTCCCAGCCACATTTTAATTTAGCTCCTCAACTATTCCTTTTTTAATCTACTTTGCATTTTTTCCATTTCTTTTTCAACAGCACGTTCCCTTCTTGACTTCAATACACCTTGATCATCAGTCGTAGGTCGATGATAGATGTAATATGTAACTAAGTGAATTACTAATCCTGTACCCCAGAGAAACGCCGGAAAAATTGACCAATAATAAAAAGGTGAATTGAAATAATTAGTTACAAATAAAAGCAACATTACGAATATATATGCCACTGAATGATAAATTGCGCCTCTCTTTGCCGACGGATATACTCCTCTCGCATATATTATATAAGATGTGATGTGTTCAGCTACGCCAATAAGCCATCCAAAGATAGGAAATAACACCCACCAAAATGTTGGTGTAAAAACCAAGTTTATACCGCTAAGAAACGTACAAACTGTAATGTATACGCTTATGTGTATTTTTACAGACATTCTATAATTCACTTTCCGGAGGGCTATACGACGAAGACTATCTTCCGAAAAACCGTTATATTTATGTTCATTCATATTTTTTGTTCACTTCACTTTAAATTTTGCTTAATTCTATTTTAAATTAATATTTTTTAATTACAAATAATATAAAGAAATAATCATTTATAAACCTATGTAGACTTGACAATAGTCATTTGTTATAGAACAATAATCGTTTGTTGAAAAAACTTAGTAGAATAAAAAAAATTATTCGATTTTTATAAATCTTATCAAGATGATTAAAAGTATCAAACTTATGATGTGTATGAAAAAGTTTTAATACCAAAATTTACGATTATCCCCAATCCACGATCTTAATTGTATTATGTCGTTGTTTTCGGAATATATTGAAAAAATTGAAAAATGGGACCGCAAAGCGTTCCTTAGTTTATATAAGAGTGATTTTTCTAAGCGAACAAAACAATTTGCTAACATTTTTAGCTTTTTTGGAAGCTTGCATTTTTGGGGGCTTGTCTGGCTCTCTTGGTTCATCTATGGTTTCTTCACAAAAGATTATTATCTCTTAGTATTGTTCACAGGAGCGTTTGACCAGTCTGTCATCATACATATAATTATTCGCTATGGAATTGTTAGAAGAAATAGACCTTACATCAAGCTTAAGACTGAAGGTGTTGAGCAACACGACGATTTTATTAGGATCCCATATATTATGTCAGAATCTGAAGCAAAATCTTTTCCAAGCGGTCACGTTACGTTCTTCCTTCTCTTTGGAATTGTTTTTGCTTTTTATTTTAATAGTTGGATCATTTTTTTGATATTTTTAGGATTAGACGTAGTGATGGCTTTCTCGCGCCTGATTTTGGGAGTCCATTTTCCAAGCGATGTGATTTTTGGCTTTGTATTTGCATCCCTTTACGCATTGTTATACCTTGGATTTACCTACACCTTTTGGGTTGATCTTTATTACTTTCTCGGGCCTATAGTATCGCGAATTTTTCTTTTCTGGTTGTATATATAACATAAAGGTAGAGAAATGTTTTAATAAAATTCTCAATTTTTGTATTTTTTTCTTAAATTTTCACTGTTTCGTCGTATTTTTCTGTTAAATGAGGTTTCATTATATGAACGAAGATTATCTAAAAGGGGATCAAACACAATTCGACTACAATTGATATCAAAAACGGAGCTCTCAATCCAAGGGAATCTAGAACTATCCCGCTCTATACGAAATTTAACTCGGGAATTAGCAATTAACAAAAAAGGAAATTACTTTTTTAATGATCATAACGAATTAGAAAATAGGTTAATTAAAAAATTAAAATTGATGTTGAATATGACTAGAAATGATAATGATCCTACATGTCATAAATGCAACTCTATAAATTATTGTGCAGTTGGAAGGGCTAGCAAGATTTTAGATAATTGTCCCATGAAAATGCATCCCGATATTGAGAAAAAAGCAAAAGAACTTTATAAGAAAGATGAGTTTGTTAAAAGATCAACGGGAGTTGCATCTATTGTTGAAGCAAAAGGGTATATTCACTGGCCTCGCTTAAAGGATACCATAGAATATGCGAAAGGAATGGGATATACTAAATTAGGTTTAGCTTTCTGTGTAGGAATGATTGAAGAAGCAAAAAGAATTGCAGAAATATTGGAAAAATATGGATTTGAAGTCGTATCTGTTTGTTGTAAAACTGGAGCCGTAAAAAAGGTAGATGTGGGCGTACCTGAAGAATACACTATGATTTCCAAAACAGGCTACACGATCGGGTGGATCACTTGTAATCCAGTAGCTCAAGCACTTCTATTAAATAATTCTTCCACCGATATGAATGTTCTCGTTGGTCTCTGTGTCGGACACGATATAAACTTTACGCGACTGTCGGAAGCGCCGGTAACGACTTTAATCGCAAAAGATAGATCTTCCCCTCATAATCCTGCAGCTATTCTGTTTTCCCACTATGGAAAAGAGTTCTTTGCTGCTGAGCTTAAAAATATAAGACGCTTAGAAATGAAAAAAAAGAAAGAATAATGAATAATAACTATTTTTTATTTTTAATTTTTTAACGAAATTTAATTAAAACCAATCTATAAATTCGTCTATCGCTCTTCTTTCCCTTTCGTCTGTGCTTTTTTCTAAAGCGTCGTCAATTAGTCCTGCAGTAATTATGCCCATTAATTCGTATTTATCATTCGATAGTTTGAAGATTTCATTAATTTTTTCTTTATTTTTTAAGATTTCGCCTATCCAAACCGCTCCTAATCCCTTAGCGTGAATACATAAAAGCATGTTTTGAATAAAAGCTCCCATCGCTAAAACATCCTTTACACGATCGTAAGCTCTTTCTAAGTCTAAGAAGACAACGAAATTAAGATAAGCGCTTTCAATAATTCCTCCGTACTTCGATTGTTCTGCAATCATACGCTTAACAGTGGGATGTGAGACAATACAAACTTTCCAAGGCTGGCTATTTTGACCAGAAGGCGCCCATCGACCGCAATCTAATATCTCTCTTATCGTGTCGTTATCAATTTTCTTATAAATAAAATTTCTGACTGATTTTCGCGACTTAATCAAATCCAACAAATTGTTTGTTTTTGATTCCATATTTTAAGAATTTGTTATAAAGAAATTTATACTTTTGCTTAAATGTTGTATGAAACATGAAACAATCAAATTAAAATAAGTATAAATGATTCTACAATTTGATTTTAATATGGCTGAATGGAAGTATAAATGGTGGCAAAAAACTACAGTATATCAAATCTACCCTCGATCATTTAAAGATAGTACTGGTAATGGTATTGGAGATTTACAGGGGATAATTTCAAAATTAGATTATTTAGAAGAGTTAGGCATAGAAACCATATGGTTTAGCCCCTTTTTTGATTCTCCTCAACAAGATCACGGTTATGACATTAGAGATTTCCGTAGTATCGCACCGGAATATGGGACATTAAAAGATTTTAATCAACTCCTAAAGGAAATGCACGATAGAAACATGAAAATGGTTTTGGATTTCGTTCTTAATCATACATCTATTGATCATCCATGGTTCATTGAATCTGCTTCAAGTAGGGACAATCCAAAGCGTAATTGGTATATATGGCGTGATGGCAAAAAATCTGGTGGTAGGAAGCCACCAAACAATTGGACTACAATGACTGGAGGTTGTGCTTGGTTATATTACGAAAACACTGATCAATGGGTTTATTTCCATTTTTTGCCGAGCATGATTGATTTAAATTATCGTAATCCTGAAGTAAAGGAGGAAATGTTTAATACGATGCGTTTTTGGTTAGATAAAGGAGTTGATGGATTTCGATTAGACATTCTTCATGCTATTTATGAAGATGAACATTTAATAAATGATAAATTTAGTTGGACAATCATTCCTTCAGACAAAAAAGTGGATACGCTTTTTCATAAGCACAAATACGATTTAAACCTACCTGAAACCTTTGATTTTGCTCTGGAATTAAGAGAAGTAATGGATGAGTATGAACCTGAAAGATTTCTTGTAGGTGAGGTTTTTGGTTCCATTGAGGAGATTAAAAAGTATTATGGCCCTAATAACAATGGATTGCACATGTGTTTTTTATTCGAGTTTGCTTCAACACCGTTTGACCCAAAAAAATACATAAGCTTATTATCAAGGATTGAAAAAGCATTGCCATTTCCGTTTACTCCAACTTTTGTTTATGGAAACCATGATATAGATCGTTACATATCTCTTTTAAAAAACAATTTTCATAAAGCAAAAATTCTCGCAACTATGCAATTAACCTTAAGAGGTGTTCCATTTATTTATTATGGGGAAAAGATTGGGATGCCCAACGTTAGGTTCAAGCTAAAAACTAGTGAGGATCCAATTGGACGTAAATTTTCATGGTTTCCAATGCCGCAATTAAGTAGGTTAATTGGTTTTTCTTTAACTCGAGATCGCTGTAGAACTCCAATGCAGTGGAATAATGAGAAAAATGCAGGATTCTCCTCTAATATCGAAATCGAACCTTGGTTAAAAGTTTCAGATACTTTCGAGAAAATAAATGTTGAAAAAGAACAAAAGAATCCTGCTTCATTGTTAAACTGCTACAAAAGACTATTAAAAGTTAGAAAAGAAAATATAGCATTACAAGAAGGTGAATTGCAGCTTATTGAAAATGAGAAATTGGAGAGGACTTATATTTCTTATACTAGAGGCCATAAAACTCAAAAAATCTTTATATATTTAAATTTTACAAAGAAAGAATTATTAATAAAAACTCCTATAGAAAAACCAGAACTTTTATTCTCAACATTATCGAATAGAAAAGGTATAGATACTGAAGCGTATAATGGAAATATTAAATTAACTCCTTTAGAAGGTATAATTTTTAAAAAAAATAAAAAATAAAATTGAGTAAGAATTAAAATTATTCTTTTTTTATTTCAATATCCTTTGCATCGTCTTCTAAAACATCATAGTATTCAATATCGCCAAAGCCACCAGTTGTAACGTCCTTCCAATGCACTTTTAGTGGCATGCCGATATATGCGTCTTTAAAGTCTATATTGGGTTCTAATTGAGACATATGAGTCGTGTCAGAACCGTCTTGGTGAATACACACTATTGGTTTTTCTAACACTTCCCCCGTTTCAGGATCTTTGAGATATATAATTGTATAAGTGGCCACTCGAGCAGTATCGCGTAAATCTACCCATCGATCAGGTTTAACCATACACTTTCCACATACTAATCTGGGGGGGAAAAATACTCTATTGCAACTCCGACATTCGTTTCCTACAAGTTTCTTCTGTTTTAATTTCTCTAAAAAGGGAGTCATATGAGTAATGTTAAATTTAAATGTGTAACTTGCCAAGTACCACTTGCCTGGCATCGTTCTAGTTCTAACATAATCCTTTTTTATATAATCCATAGATTTTCTTTGTGTTTGTTTTGACACTTTTTTCAACCTCCAAATTTATTTAAATTTACGAGCTGGTTCATCTGACATCACCATCATTGTAATTAAATTAATAATCCCACCCCAACCGTGACCTAAAGCCGTATGAACAGTTTTAGGGACTTGGTTACTGGCTTTTCCCATTATCTGGAGAGCTGCTTCAGCTGGTCTTTCCATCGCTGAAGCCCCTATAGCATTTGTTGAGTTTACTCCACCAGAGCAATTTATTGGAAGTTCTCCGTTTAATGCAGTTACTCCACTCTCATACATAGAAGAAGCAGTATTTTCTTCAAATAAACCTAACCTTTCAACCCACATTAATTCTTGATTGGGAAAGGGGGCATAAACTTCAGCGTAATCAATTTCCTTATTAGGAAAAGAAATTCCAGACTGATTAAAAGCTAATTCTGCTGACTTCATAGCGCCTAGTTGTTCCGAAGGATCTAATTGCCCAGCACCACTTCCATTATATCCTAAAATAGCAGTTTCATGCGAAACACTCGCAACACCATTTACATAAACGGGAACATCACACATATCTTTAGCTTTTTCCTCTGTTGTAAACAACATAGCACAAGCTCCATCTGAGGCAGGACAAACCATACCGTATCTTAAAGGGAAAGATATGTAAGGTGTGTCTAGTACCTGTTCAATTGTAAGATCTGGCATTTTTAAGTGTGTCCACCAGGTTTTTGCAGCATTATGACGGTTTTGGACTACAACTCTAGCTAAATCTTCTTCAGTTATACTGCTTCTACGCATGTAATTCGCCGCTTGATATGATGCGATACCGATCGCAGCGCCACCAGATAACAAACGTGTTAATTCCTCGTAAGGCATACCTAATGAATTAAGGACAGATATTTCACCATATGCTACACTTGCTAACCCTACGCTCGTAGTGCCTATGGATTGCTGTTCAAATGCTACTGCTAAAACAGTATCAACGCCAGGGATACCTGCTGTTACATTATAATATCCCGAAATGGCCACCGATCCTCCAGTTGTCCCTCCAGTTGTCACTCTCATTAATGGTTTATTCCTTGCTCCCATCCAATCCGTCATCCAAAGTTCTGGAACGTTAGCGCCTTCAAATGCGGGCATATTCCCATTAACAAAAGCATCAATATCTTCGATTCCCACACTAGGGACATTCTTTAAGCAATCAAGAATAGCTTCACTTACTAGTTCTGGCATACTTACATCGGTGCGTTTTGAAGCATGTTCACTAAAACCAGCCGAAACTACAGCTACTTGTCTCCCCATTTTTAATTACCTCCCTCCAACACATATATTATATTATTTTGAGCACACATTCCAATTTGACCAGAAGCAATAGCCTTTTTAGCATCTTTAACTTGATATCCGTTAGCTTCTCCTCTTAATTGTTTAACTGCTTCTATTATTCTTATTAAACCTGTTGCACATGGAGGGTTACCTCCAAGAGCGCCTCCTGAAGGATTAATCGGAAGATCTCCATTAATCTCATAGTTTAGATTGCTCCCCTGACCTTTTTCTGCTAATCCAAGAGCTTCACTAAAAATGAGTTCTTCGTGAGCGTACATTTCAAATAATTCAGCCACATCTATTTCATCTTTGGGGTTCTTTATTCCTGCAGCTTTAAACGCCATCTTTCCAGCTAATTCCATAGATTTAGAAGTAGATAAATCTCTATCGCCTAGATAATATGCCTCTTGATTGTATCCTACTCCAGTAATCCAAACGGGTTTGTCTGTAATTTTCAAAGCTTGTTTTTCTGGAGCTAATATTAAAGCAGCTACCCCATCACAAGGAGGAGATACCATAAGTCCAGTGACAGGATCTGCATAATTATCAGATTCTAAAACATCCTTCGTTGTCAAATTTGGATATCGAGCTTCTTTTAGAGACGAAGGGTTTTTAGCAGCGTTCTTTCTATTATTTACTGCTACTTTAGCAATGTCTTCTGCAGATACGCCATATTTTTCCATATATGCTCTCATTTGGAAGCCTGCCGATGTGATATCGTTTACCAAAGCATTAGGTCGCTCCCAAGTTGGGTCCGTTTCAAATAACCTGGCAGAATGGTAAGGAAAGCAAGATGCCATACTTCCCCCCCAGATCACTGCTAATTTGTGGTTCCCAGATAAGATCCTCATTAAACCATATAAAACAGCGTGGGCCCCATCCATTTCTACTTTTGATTCGTCAGCTAAATACGCACCACCCACTTCTACAGGAAACGCATTAGAGATGGTTCTTCCGTCGTAATAATCATTAGTGCAAGATATGACCGTAGTAATTTCCTTCTTTTTTAAACCAGCGTTATCTAAAGCGCCCCTAACTGCTTCAAAAATAACCTCATATCGACCATAATTAGATTCTGACTGCAGTTGTACTTGATAATAACCTACAATTCCTACTTTTTCCACTTATCATCTCACCTCTCAAATTTTAACGAAACCCTTAATATCTGAAGGGTCTCCTTTAGGTTTTTCGCTCCATTCTATTTTAACCTTCATCCCAATTTTAACTTCCTCTGGTTTTACGTTTAACAATCGATAAATTATTGCTGTATTGCTCCCATCAATTTGTACCATGCCAACAACTTGAGGTTTAGCCTTTCTTGAAGTTCTATCGTTAACTCTATATGGCGTGATGGTATAATTCTTTAAGATACCCGTATCAGGCAAATCAACCCAATTCTCTTCTAGTGGAATTACTATGTTACATTTTCCACATATCTTTCTGGGAGGAACAAAAACATCACCGCATTTTTGGCATTTATTACCAACTAGTTTCTTTTTTTCAAAATTATCGTAAAATTTGTCCATGTATCGACCGACCCAGAAGTTAAAATCTGCCCGAACCATACCCTTATTTGCAACAATTACTTTATTTTCACTCATTTTGATTTCGGTTTTTTTTTAATTATTATAACGAATAATATGATCAAATGTATTAAAAACTTTTTTTCTGAATTTTTAAAAAAATAATTATCTAAATAATATAATATCTGAATGTCATAATGTTTAAAGTGAGCTTATTCATATTATACTCCCAACAGCAAGATGATTTAAAAAAAAGTTGGTCGTGATAAATAATTGGGTAGATTATGGAAAAAAGAAGAAAATCAACTTTTAGGTTCCCCAGAAGAAACCATGGGGTTTTCCCGAGAGTTTTCTTCGTTTAAACAAAGTTTTGTCATTAAAAAGTATGATTTCTCTTCTCTTGAGCAAGTCGAAGAAATTAAAAAGGAACTTCTCGGCAAAAGAATTCTAATATTAAACGCGAAAGATATTCTTCAAAATATTGACGTCACTCAACTAAAAAGAGGGATTGAAGATTTAAAATCGTTTTTAAGAGAGAATGGTGGTTCTATGGCCCGTCTTGGAGACCAGTACTTAATCCTAACTCCGAACTCTTATGTAAAGATTTCAAATTAATTTCAAAAGATTTTATCTTCTTTTCTTCTTTAGATTTAAGGAATTTGCTTTTTAGGAACCTTTGTTTTTATAGATTAAGGTTAACATTGATTAGACGGATGACTATATCTTTTAAAATAGGTGTGAGATCATTTTTCAAAGCTTGTCCATCTAATTCTAAATCGGAATTTCTTGTATTATATTCCATTAAAGCATTGGAAATTAGTGTTTCTAGATGATCTTTTTGTACTTGGTTTTTTACATTATCAGTTAGTCCACTAATTATATCCTCTGCAAAACATTTAATCATATTATCTTTAAATTCTGCGAATTTATAAAATGAGCCGAATCGAAGATAAGACGATAAGAATTGACTAACTGCTTTTTCAATTTCACTGGGTAAAATCTGTTTTTTAATAATACAATAAGTTTTAATCATTCTTTCTAACAGAGAGCCATGAAATTCGTAAATTATTTCTTTTTTAGATTTAACATTTTTAATTAATTGCTTATTTTTCATTACTTCTTCTTCTTTTCTTGAAAATAAGACATCTTCATAATCTTTTACAATTAGATTTGACAGAGCAGAACGCAAGATTATAATATTTACATCAATTTTATTACTTCCTTGGAAGTGTGTAGGAACATTATGCATGTGTCTAAGCAAAATGTCGTCTATATTTAGGTTTTTAGTATCATAAGGACTAAAAAATATTTCATATAAGGCGCTAAAGTTATATTCTTGAATATTTTTTTTCATTAATGTTCTCAAATATTTATTAATATCAAGGAAAAATCGAAAAATGCAATCGTCAATAGCAAGCGCTAAGTTGTTTTGTGGATATTGCGCTCTGATAAGATATTTCTTGTATTCTAATCGGATTTTTTGAGCCCTTATCCATTCTATAGCGAAATCTAACAAACCTTTCCCGATTATAATTTTATCTTTAAAATACAGAAGAATACCATAAAGTTCTTCATAAGACGACCCAATAGATTGATTGAAAAGAAATTTTGCTATCACGTTTAATTGGTCTTGATCTTTAGACTGCCTTTTAATCCTGTTGTAATAAGAAATCAGTCTTTCTTTGTCAATTTTGTACCTGTTTTCAAACTCCATACATTCCATTTTTTTTATTATTATTATTATTTTTAATTATCAAGGTCTGCTTCCAACTCGTTAAGACTCTCATTAGAAAGAGTATCCCATCTTTTAAATCCAAAACTAGGATTTATTTTTACCATTATATCATGAACATCCTTGTTACTATCCAAAATTAATCGTAAATTTTTTCTATAGAAAGCAATGTTATTCAAATTGTTAAAAATTTCATCATCTTCAATTAGAATAACGCCATAGCTCTTTTTTATATTTTTTTCAACAACATATTCTTCTAAATAAATCACTTTTTTCTCATGAGAATGTAATTTAATTAATCTAATATTAGGATATATTGTGGTGACATTGAATAACTTTAAAGTCTCATCTATTAACTTTTCATAGTAATCAGGTAAAATCGCCATAATATAATAAGAAGGGATAAATTCTAAACATTTCTTTCTTAACAAGTTATCCTTATCAAAAGTAAACAAATTTGATGCTTTATAGTATTTAGATACTGTCCTTTCAATTAATCCTACACAATAATAATTATGTTGTTCTTCCCAGTACACTTTTCTTGATGATCCAAGAGAATAATCGATTAAATTTAAACCTCGGGTTAATTCTTTCTGGATAAATTTAGAATACTTAAATTTGCTTCCTAAAAAATTCTCCTCTACAATCTTTCCTTGCATTATAGCAGGGAGGATATATTCACTTAATTCGTCACCAATCTCCTTAATATCTTCTGTGTAAGGAGATGCTATTAATGCTGAAAGATTAGCTACCCCATCTTCACTCTCATTCGAAACATTTATATTAAAAAAGGATTGAAATGTTTTCTCGTTATATGAGCCTAGATTCTGTAAAAGTAAGGCCGATTCAACTAGATCAATATTCCAAGGATTTCCTTTATTACACATTTCAGTTAAAAATACAGGTCCTAAATATTTAAAAGAGAGCATTTTCAAATTATTCTCTCTTTCTTCAGTTAGACCCTCAGAAATTTTGATTTTATCATAAACCATTTCATTTTCATTTGCGAAAAACAATCCTAAAATTGCATTAATATTATTCATTTATAAGAGACAAATAACTATTGGTTAATTTTAATTCTAATATTAATTACTAATTCATCACTTTATATCTTGGTTTTAAATAACTTGATTGTACTATAATCAGTAACAATTACTATGATAAAGGTCTATAAAAATTTATAAGAATCTAAAGTAGAAATAAAATTATTTCTTGGAATCCGTTTCACTCAAAAATCTTTACTTTCTTTTTTGAACGAGGAGGAACGCGATAATACTTGTTATCCGCATATCCAATTATAAATGCAGTTACCAGACTACCTTGTATCTTGGCCAATTTTTTTAGCGCGGGATTCCTGTGAAATGCTAAGTGGGTCCAGCCATTCCAACAAGTGCCTAACCCGAGCGATTGGGCAGCTAACCTCCCGTAGGTGATAATATTTCCAATATTAAAACCTCCCATCATCATGTTGAGATTTGAGGACACGAATATCACGTGAGGCGCGTCAAAATAAGCAGGGCTTCGCATCTCTTTTGCGAGAATTTCTAGTTGTCTGCTGAATTGCTTCTTTAAAGAGGGATCCTTGTTGAATTCTTCTACAATCGCATCAGACATCTTTTTAATCAAATCTGAATCGGAAATTAAAACAAAATTTTCAGGTCTCATGTTAGCTGCTGTGGGAGCATATTCCATCGCCTTAATAACTTTATTCAAAATTTCTATAGGCACTTTATCTTTCTTATATCTACGAATTGAACGATTTCCTGCGAGAAACTTGAACATATTTTCATAAGGTACAAGGGAAGAAAGCTCGCCAATTTCGCCGAAAGTGAAACTTTCTCCCATGTTTTCGTAAATTATAGCATCTTCAGGGCATTGTGCAATACATTGCCCACATAATATGCATTTTTTCTCGGGATCAAAAATGATCTTATTATCTGCTTTATTGCTTTTGGAATATACTTCTAAGGACGGACAAGCACTTATACAAATCTCACAACTGATACATTTCTCGTAATCAATCCCAATTATTGGCATTTTAACACACTCGAAAATTTATTAAATTTTATTAAAAATACAATTTTAAAGAATAATTCTAAATGAATTAATCAACCTTTAAATTTTATTGTATAATATTTTATATCAATTAGATGTTTTAGAGTGATTAAATGGAAACTCGAGTTTTTGGTAAAACCAAAGCTAAAATTACAATAATTGCGATGGGAGGATGCGGGCTCGGGTATGTTGATCAAATTGAAGCCGATAAGGCCGTAAAACTCGCAATGGATCATGGAATTAACATGATAGATGTCGCTCCAACCTATGGTAAGGCAGAAGTACGACTTAACCCTTGGATACAAAAATATAGGGACAAGTTTTTTCTAGCTGAAAAAACATTGAAAAGAACAAAGAAAGGGGCTTGGAGACAGCTTAACCGATCGTTAGAACGTCTGGACACGACATATTTTGATTTGTACCAGTTTCACGCGGTCTCGATAATGGAGGAATTGCATCAAATCCTTGGAAGAGATGGAGCCATGGAAGCTTTCAAAGAGGCTAAGGAAACGGGTTTAATAAAGCATATTGGTATTACAGCACACAATGATGTAAGAATATTGCAGAAAGCACTCAAGTTATCCGATGATTTTGACACTGTTCTTCTACCTGTTTATGTTGCCTCGCTTGTAAACCCTAATCCCGTCAACGATTTTAAAAAGGTTCTTCAAATTGCTCGAGATAAGAACATTGGAGTTACAGCTATTAAAGCCATTTCTAAAAACAGATGGAAGAGTGTTCCTACATACAAAACGTGGTACGAACCTCTTGATAAACAAGAACTGGTTAACCAAGCCGTGTGGTTTACATTGTCACAAGATGGAGTTACAACTTATTCCTTACCTTGTGATGTGAGATTATGGCCATTAGTATTGAATGCCGTTAAGCGATATAAGAAACTTGATGCTGAAGAACTAGAAAAGATCGTTAATATGGCAAGAGAAAATGAGTTTCAACCTCTATTTCCAGAGTAATTACTTTGTAAAATAAAAATCAATATGATGCCATCAATTTTCCATTTCTTTTTGAAGATAATTCTCGTAAAATTCTTTAGATGTAAAGACAGAAATAAAATCTTTTGCATTTTCAAACCCTCCATCATTTGTTATTAAACAAGAAGCACCTTCTAGTATTATACTTGCAGTTATAATGGAATCTGGTAGTTTTAGATTGCTCTTATTTTTAATCTCTCCAGCTTTATCCGCCACTTTTAAATTCATTTCAATCATATTATAATTCTTATTTGAATATATTCCTGCTATGAATTCATCCTTGTCAATTAATTCATTTTTTCTATAATATCCAACACATAATTCAGCAATAGATATAATAGAAATAACCGCTTTCAACTCCCCTTCATCAATTGCGTTTAATATGGCTTCAGAATATTGATAAAAAGGTTTTTCTTTATTCTTAACGTTAAGGAAGATATTTGTATCTAATCCAATTTTCATTCCCACTCATCACGCAACTTTCTTTGAAATTCAACGCTACTAATTTTCCATGGCTTTTGATTTTTTAATATTTTTGATACTTTATTAGTTCCTGTTTTTTTGATAATAATCTCATTACCCTTTAAATCAAAGACTAACCTATCTCCTTGAACAATACCCAATTTATCTCTAATCTCCTTAGGGATGGTAACTTGACCCTTCTCACTAATAATGGATGTTCCAACAATCATGGTTGATAACCTATTGATTCCTACTATTTAATAAAGATTTCTTTACTTATATGTTTTACTTTTTCATTAATTCATTTTAAAATTCATAAAGTTATTTCATATTTCCTCAGATGAATTCTCATATTTATCGATTATATTGAAAGTTATTAATGTAAGATACTTATTTATTCTCTACATCAAATTTATTGATATTTTAATCAATTTACCCATTAAAAAAAGTAATTAATGTTTTTTTCTTTGACGCAGAATTTCGATGAAGCTCTCGATTTGATTAATCACTTGAGTCTCATTTAGCTTTCTTGGGTCGTTCATGTCGCTTGTAATTATTAAACTAGGAATATCTAATTCTTCCATTAATATACGCTTCAAATCGTATTGTCCACACGAATTTGGTCTACATGACATGTTATTATGCAAAAGAATTCCATCAATTTTCCATTCTTTAATCGTTTCTTTGAATTTTTTAACCCGAGTTTCAAGATCGTATATATACCAAAAACTTAAAACTAATTCTGCCATTGATTCTACTGGATGATTTAAAACATCGTCTTTTGTGATATTCGGATTTGTATATTTACTAAACGCGTAAACGTAAGGTTCGTAGACTATCATAGCGTTCCAGCGTTCCAAATTCGAAAAGAATTTTAAGTTGTACCAAAAAGGGATACCTTCCCACATGAGTCTAAATTCTTCGTTTTCAAGCGCACCTATTCCAGCATCTACCCTTGCTTTTGCTTCTTTGTACATTCGCTTGTATAATTTAATCGGAGACTTTAAACCAGGCATTGTAAATAATGGAAAGAGTCCTCCAAAAGTGTCACGCGTAGATATTGGACTGGGAACATTTTTTCTTAGTTCAAAAATGTCTTGCCATATTTTTCCTAATTCATAGGAATTCGCAGCAATCTCTCTCGCTTTTTCTTCGTTATATTCGTGACCAGTTACTTCCGTAATAAAATCTAATAACTCCCAAAGCTGTTCTTTTATGTATTTTTTAAAGTAAGCTCTTTGCCTATTATTTGTATTACTAACTACATGTGGTATGTCTAGCGTGAAGTGAGGTACATTTAGTCTTTCTGCTTGGACTTGAAACCAATTAACATGAGTATCGCATATCACATCGCTTGATACCATAAAAGTTGGTTTTCTAGTTCCACCAACACTCATTTCAGCCTTACTTGACACGACACCAACACTCGTTTTGAAATAAGAGCATAAGTCATAGGAATATCCTTGATCTTCGGCGATTTCAATAAAGTTTTTCGATTGTTTAAGCGCTGCCGTTATCGTTGCTGAGTTTTCAGGCATCATTACCTGAACATCCATCGCGTATAAAAGTTCAACAGGAGTTCCTGCAGTTGCCCAAGCAGTTGGCTTTCCATCTCTGTACGCTTGTTCAATTGCTAGAAAATGCCTTCCCATTTCATTTTTAAGCTTGTTGGTTGCGTTTAACATTATCCCACTTTTCTTATCTTTTGACATTTTTTCAATCCCTCCTTTCAATAATCTCTCCAAACGCTTCGAATCTTGTTGCTAACTGCTTATAAGACTCTCTATTATATTCTGTTTCAATAAAAAGATATGGTATAGCTAATTCTTTAAATTTTTTGTTTAAATAAGGATGGTCGAATAAAACTGGTTCGCAAAACTTATGGGCAACGTTTATAATTCCATCCACATTATAGCTTTCAGCCAATTTTTTAATGACGTCAAATCTCTCGTAAGATGGAAACTTAGTCGAATGAATCGGTTTTTCTAAATGATATTTGGCTAAAGCTTCGATGGGCTCCTTATTTTCGTCAACTTTATTCCAAAAATATTTTGTACCTATGCCTAAATCGTCGATAACTATTTGAAAGCCGAGATTTTCGATATACTCAATGAATTCCGTATCGTCTAAATCTGAACCTGTTAACAGAATTTTTTTATATTTTTTATTAATTATGGGTTTTCTGGCTTTTAATTCTTCCAATTTAGCTTCAAGTAGTTTTAATGCCTCGTTCTTTTCTATTTGTTGGACTTCTTTGACGAGTGCGTGAAATTCTGATCCTTTCAATACCATTTTACTTCGAAATTCGGAAATCTCCATTAACAAGGATCTAACTTTGTTCATCAATTTAATTGCTTCTTTGATTTTTTCAGAAGACACTTTAACGCTAAAACTATCTTCTAATTGAGTTATTAACTCTTTCATATCGTCTATAAAGAATTTTAAAGCTATTTTATGGCGTTTGAAGGGAGAATTCAAAAAAAACATGAAATCAAGGTTAATACACTTTAACCAAATATCAAACTCCCGATTGGTTCGATCGCAACCATGAGTCGCAATTATCCCTACAATGTCTTTATCAAGGCCTTTTATTACTTGTTCTAGGAGGTTCCGTGTCCAAACGCAATGAGTTGGCGGGATATGCTCGTTGGCTTTATCTGGTTCGATAGTTGGATCGCCAAAAAGCCTATGAGAGACAAATCCAGCGGCAAGAATTATTTCTTCTGGTGTGTCAACACCACTATCAAAAATCCCAATTTTTTTCATAGTTTGCTTCCATATGAAATTGATTACAAATCTAAATAGTATTGCGAAATTAAATCTTTAAGAATAAAAAAATATTTATATTTTAACTACATTTTATAGAATATTCTATAAGTAATTACAGAGTTTTTCAAATGTCGCAACAAACAATCTCAAGAACTTTAAGTAAAGCGATTTTAAAGGATAAAGTTAGAATCAAATTAAAGATTTGGAACACTTATTTGACAGGGAAGCTAACCCAATTTGATGGCTACATGAATTTAATAGTAGAGGACGCCAAAGAAATATATTTTGGTCGGGGTGGAAAAAGAAGCAAGAGTCTTGGGACCGTTATGATTAGAGGGGCTTCTATCGTTTTCATTGGGCAGGATAGAAAGAAATTGATTTTTTCTAATAATGATACTGATTCTAAAGATGAGGATGCGGTTGAGGAAGATTTACACGATAAATTGATGCATAGAAAGGAAGCAGAAGATAGCTAAAAAGAGAAGAGGTTGAAATAATGGGTAAAGGAACTCCGAGCAAGGGTAAAAAAAATAAAGCAGCAAGTCATAAAACATGTAGAAGATGCGGAAAACATAGTTACCATAGAAGAAAAAAGTTTTGTGCTTCTTGCGGATTTGGAAGAACAGCTAAGTTGAGACAACCAGCTTGGAGAAACAGATATAGAGCTTTTAACAAAAATAAAGGCTTCTACGCTTAAATTACCTTTTAGTTTTGTGCGTTAATCTCCTTTTTTTAAAGAACTTGTAGTTAGATTTTAAAATTTTATTTTGTTATAAAGAATTCTTGGATTAAACTACCGTTATCTCTTATTGCCTTAATGTGTAAATTATTTCCGTTTAATTCAAAATGCATAAAGTGATGAGTCAATTCTCCATAAATCTGATAATTGCGAGTAATATAATCGTTTTGATAAGCTTCAATGGATGCGTTATGCCACAATCTTTTCCAGGGATCTCGATTGCGATGCATAATAAATTCGTCGAGGTCTCCTCCACCACCAGTTACAAAAAAGTATGTACCTCCCCAGCTTTCAGTGCGATTAGTCCAAAAAGCTTCGTAATGATGGTCGTGTCCCGATAATACTACATCTACTTGATTTTCGTAAAAAATTGGGGCTAATTGGGTAGCTAACTTTTCATGCATGTTAAAATCCCCAGTACTATAAGGTGGTGCGTGAAGAACAACGAAAAGCCATTTGTCTTTATTTAGCGCTAAATCTTGCCTAAGCCACGCTTCTTGAGCTTCTAATAGAAAACCACCCCAATCGAGTTGATTTTGAAAAACATCAATCATGACAAAATGAGCGTTTGAATAGTCAAAACTGTAGTAATGACCCCAATCCTCAACATAGCTATAAGGAAAAAAATATTTGAAATTCCGAGCAAATATATCAACACCGTATTCATGGTTTCCAATTGCAACCATATATGGGCTAGTTGAAGCGTGTCTTTCCATGTGATTAAAGAATACATGCCATCCGTCTAATTCTTCGCCTACATAAGGGCCAAGATCCCCAGCATGTATGATAAAATCGTATTGATACGGCGTCATTGCATCTGTAACAGCCCCGTATTCGCTTGGGTCTAGACCTGCATGCGTGTCGCTTATTGCAGTAAAATTAAAAGGAGTTATAGCCGAAGGGGCGGTGGTAAAATTGTAAATAACAGTTGAGAAATCGGTTATTTTATAATGGTATAATGTTCCAGCTTTTAAATTCCTAAGTTTTGCTACATGTCTTTTTTCTAAGACGGATACTCGAAAGGTTTCCATATCTCCAATAGATTCGCCAAAATCTAATACCGATTCGGTAGGATTTTTCGTATGCCAGATAATTGTCATCGTTGTTTTTGGATCGTCGTTCCACAACAAGTAAGGTCCATCGTCATAATTGTATAATTGTGCATTAGGAAAAAAGTACAAAACGAATGCCAAAATAGAAAGAGACCAAACGAGGAATGTTATAAAGAAAGAAGCTATAAGATATTTCTTCGAAATTGTAAGCCTCTCTTGTATTTTAAAATTCTTTGCTAATTTAACGATAGATTTAATAAAGAAATATAGCGGAATTATTATTAGAAAAAGAATTGGTATAAAAGATAATAAAAACGTTAAAGGATTCCATATGATGTGGCTTTTTGTCAACCAGAAGATTAAGGTCCCCCAAATTATCAATAAAATGGAATTTAGTAGAAAAAATAAAAACCAAATTACATTTTTTTTCTTTAAATCCATGTTTTAAATTACATCTAGGTTTTGATTCATTATTGACTTGAACATATATTCAGTCTTTGAGTTATTAATAGTTATCATTAAAAATAAAGAGAGTGCGTAAATTAATAAATTTAAAAAGAATAATTAAAAATAAAGAGAATTAAAAAATAAACAATCTCAATAAAAAGATGGAATCTTTAAAAACTGAAAGCGTCAATAAGGAACTGGATAGATTAGAATTAGTAAATGGAATAATCGGTACCGCTATAGTAAATAGAAACGGTTTAACAATTATCTCCCGGTTGCCTAGATATGTTGAAGAGCGTAAATTTGGTGCGATGGCCGCAACCATGTTTGGAGCCATGGAAACAGCTATAACTACGCTACAAGATAAAATCGTTAATTTGACGGTAGAATTTAACGATTATCAATTAATTGTTTTTATAATTAGTACTGAAATAATTTTTGCAGCAGTGCTTGAACTTGACATTGACTTAGGGTTACTGCTTATTGAAGTTGAGGAATGTGTTAAAATTATTAAAAATATATTAGAGGTGTGAAAAAAATTCTTACTGAAAGTCAAAAAAAGAGATATTCAAGGCAGATATTATCCCCTTCTATTGGAGAAGTTGGACAAGAAAAATTGTCGAAAGTTAGAGTATTACAAATCGGTGCGGGAGGTTTAGGTTCTCCTTTTGCTCTTTATATTGTTGCTGCTGGAATAAAAGAATTGACTATCATTGACAACGACACTTTATCAATTTCCAATCTTCAACGACAAATACTTTACAATGAAGCCCAAGTTGGAAAGGAGAAAGCGTATGCTGCAAAAGAGAGGTTATCTAATCTTAATTCTGAAGTAGAAATTAAAGTATTTAACGATTATTTAGATGAAAATTCTATTAAGAAGTATGTTAAAGACAAAGATTTTATCGTTGATTGTAGCGATAATTTTAAAACTAAATTTTTAGTCAACAAAATTGCAATAGAATATAACATTAAAGCCATAATTGCCGGAATTAAAGATTTTTTCGGGCAAATAATTACGATAGACCCTAAAAAAACTGCTTGTTATGAATGTGTTTTCAATCAACCGGACACTCTTGATTCTTCAGAAGGTCCTTTACCAGTAATTGGCGTTACTCCAGGCATTCTAGGCACTTTAGAGGCTTTGGAGGTAATTAAAACTACTTTAGGGCTACCTAATTTAGAAAATAAGCTCCTTATAGTTAATCTTTTAGATTTAATGTTTAATACAATAGATATCGTCAAAAGCGAAAATTGCATGTGCTCAAAATAGGTTAAGAAAAAGAAAAAGAGAAGAGAAAAAAAATTAATTTTAAATTTTAAATACGAGTCTAAAAACCTTTTTTAGTGATTATGAAGGCTACACCACCATAGAACAAACCATTAGCAATTCCGGCTATAATAACAACCAAAATGGTACCTAATTCACCGTAAATAGCTACTTTAGCAGCCCAAACATTCGCTATATTGGGAGAGAGCAATGGACCTATTCCTAAAAGTAAAGCATATCCTACACAAGTTATTAAGGCAGTTAAGATCCAGGCTCTAAAAACTATTTTTTTACTATCTCCTAAGAATGAAGCGACGATTACTGTAACTAATGGAGGGACTATTAAATTTAGAAATACCATAAAATCAATGAAAAATTCAGTAGAAGTAAATAATGGTAAGATCCCGTTTGTGGACCAGGCAGCTCCGGGGAAGGTAAAGATTGGCGCGAAAATCATGTTTGTAATTACCATAATATTTATATGGAAACCAGGGACTGTAAACATCGCAATTAGCGTAAAGACTGTATTCAATCCCGTATAGATCACTAGAGAAATTATAAAAGTTTTTAATAAATTCAAATTCATTTAAATCAAGCTCATTTTTTTTAATTAAAGATTCCTATATATTAAATCTTAGTTCATTTAAGTATATAAATATTTTAGAGCTAGTCTATTTTCAATTAGAAAGAATATTAAAATAATGTAATATCAAGGTAGGATTAGACAACAAAAGAAAAATGATTAAAAGGAATTAAGTAAAAAGAAAAAGTTTTAGAGTTTAATATGTTAAGAATTCTTTTTAAAAAATTCTTTAAACAATTTGCCATTGTCGGCATAGACGCCAGCAGTTTTCATCCCCTCCAACTTGCCAGTTTGGGGTAGCTGTTTCTTAATTTTGGCGGGAACTCCAACAGCTAAAGTTCTAGGGGGAATTTCCTTTCCAACTAAAACAGCTCCCGCGCCTACGATCGAGCCGTCCCCCATTTTAGATCGATGTAGTACATTAGCACCTATTCCAACCAGACAACCTTTCCCAATTGTGCAAGGACCATGCACCATAGCGTGATGTCCGACTATACAGTTATCGCCGATTTCTACAGTGGATCCTACTTCGTTGTGAATAGTAACATTTTCCTGTATACTTGTATTTTTTCCAATAATAATTGTACCCCAATCTCCGCGGAGGACTGCTCCAAACCAGATATTACTTCCTTCACCAATCGTAACATCTCCAATAATGACTGCAGTTGGTGCTATGAATACTGATTCGTGAATTTGGGGTTCTTTTCCCGTTCTAGGGCTTGGTATAATTAATGGCATTATCTCTTCACAATTTTATTGCTTTTTGAAATTGTAGAATTAAAGCAATTATAATAAGCTTATTGTATTTTAAAATAAAATAAATAAATAAAAAAAGATTATTTTAAGAGCTTTGCGTCTTCAAGAATTTTTTTATGATCGAAAGCTAAATCGATATCTTTCAATTTTTCTTTGGGTATTATCTCAACTTTCTTAGAGTCGTCTCCGCTTCTCAATTCGGAGATATCGCCAATAATAGTACATTTGTAAGCTATTGAATGAATGTTCCCTCTTGGGTCCCTTCCTTTTTCAGTATAAATACCAATTTTATATTTAATCTCTACTTTTAGATTAGTTTCTTCCTTAACTTCCCTGACCAAGGCGTTGATTGGTTTTTCTCCTTTTTCGATAAATCCACCAGGGAGTGCATAAAAATTCTTGAACGGCGGATATTTTCTCTTAATTAAGATAACATTTCCTTCTCGATCCTCGATTACAGCGTCAACAGTTTTCCCAACTTCTGATTTTTCCGTTTGTAATCTTATATACAAATAATAGCTAATTGTAACAATTAAGATCCCTATTATAATCGCAGCGATGGATCCATTTAACACGGAAGTAATAAAATTCCCTTCTTGTAGATTTAACCATATCATTACAACTCCAGCTAGGTCAGCTAAAATTCCCGCCCCAAAAAGTAGGTTTAATAAATTAAGACCTCTCTCAGTTCTTTCTTGATTTTCTTCGCTTTTTTTACGGTGTAAATCTTCCATTACATCGTATATTGAATTAAATTTTACATTTATGCGATTAACAATATTAGTTACTTCAAATTCATTTAATAGATGTTTCAGCACGCTGGTATAGTGTTGTCTTCTATTATAATCTAATTCGTTATATATTGCGCTTAAGGTCGTTTGAATCATACCCCTTTGTGTCCTTAAATTCCTAATTTTTTTCTGTATTGTGTTTATATCTTGAAACGCTTGCGTTTGCGTTTTTAAAAACAGTAAATCTAGCGATTCATTTATCGAACGCAGCGAAAATAATACTGCTCTCATTTTTGGAGTAGGATCAAGTACAAATTCTTTCATATAGGATTAAAAGAATTTTTCGTAATTTTCTTCAGCCATATAAACAAATCCAGAGTTCCTTCGTATAAAATGTAGTTCTGAGAGCCTGTTAGATAAATTATTTTGGATTCGTTTGTTAAATAAAGTATCCGAATAATCATCCCACTGCCCCGAATATATTTCTGTCCAATACCCTATTACCTTCTTATATTTTTCAATATTTTCTGGATTCCAAATTATATCGCTGGGTTTAATTTTATTGGAAGTTAGAAAGATATAAATAGGGCTTTCTGTATCAAAATATAATCCCGTGTTTTCAACTTTATTAATAAAACCTTTTAAGGTTTTTAAAAGAATAAATGGTACTTGTTGAATTAGCATCGGCTTTATGGATTCTTTTTTAGAAGGATTATCTTTATAATATTCTACTTCAAATTGGAAATATCCTAATGTATTATAGTCTCTTTCAGAATTTTCGTCCTTATAGGGAAAATTAGATAAGCACGTGACCCAACTACATTTAATAGAAATATTCCTAATTAATTCAAATAAATCTTCTTTAAGTTCTTTTTTGTATATATCCTCGTCCTTTAAGTTTTGGAATTTATTTTTAATAAGATTCTCAATTTCTTTACTTTTTAATTCAGTATTAATTTTAGCAGTATTAACGAACGCACTAATGAACCAAAACTCTTCTTTATAGATAAATTGCAGAATTTCACTCATAATCTCCAACATTAAAAATATTATAAATTCAATTAAATTATATTAAATATTTCAATTTTTATTAGGTAAAAAAATTACTTTAAAATACCAGAAAATAGATTAATTCCTAAATCTTGTGTATATATAAATAATTTTTTCTTAATTAATAAAATTGCGCACTTCGCATCCAAGCTGTAATTGCAAGCGATTTACAATGTGAGCGAGACCTTGTCGATTCAAACTTGCTTTAAATGGCGCTTTCACGCGTTTATTGAGCCATTCCAGGTTTGCCCGGCAGGCTTTCCCTAATTCTGGATGTTCGAGAAAGACTCTTGCAAATGCTATTATTTCCGATTTATATTTTTTGAGAGTCGTTATGGCAGTGTTTAATTTGTCAGAGTAGTTCTTTTTTTGAGTTAAGGCGTCTATTTGCCGACCATCTACAAGATTATAGGACTCCCGATAAATCTCTCCGATCATGAGCGTCATTTCTCGATATTTCCTGAGAGTTGGATGTTGCTTTAAAAACTCTTCTATAAGTGTTTCTGCTTTAGGAATCACCTTTTCTGGTTGTTTAAAAAGAAGAAATTGCTTTTTACTGAATTCTCGTGCCTCTTCTTTTAGCGGTTTTCTAAATTTTAGACAGAGCGTTTTCAATTTTTTTAGAAGTTCTCCTTGAACACGGTTGCGTCCTTTAATCGTAAACTTCCTTTTTGGAAACTTCGAGCGCAACGTATCGCAAAATTCCTTTAAGATTTCGCCGTATTCTTTTAAAAGCTTTTTAAGCTCCACGTCAAAAGCAATAAAAAAAGAGCGAGGATCTTGTGTGGTTAAAAGGAAAAGGAGCTGTTTTATGACTTCGTTACACTTTTTTGCGCCTGAATGGGAAGGGTTAATCTTTTTTAAAGGAGGAATGCTATCAGAAGTGAGGAGGTCGGCGTGTTTACGCTTCTCTTGGAGAACATTAAGGTAAGTACGAAGCCCTAATAATTCGTTTATTTCATCGCGATAAAGCTTAGCCCTGTAATATTTGAAATCTCGTCTTATTCCGTTATTTAGTGTTTGCATCACGTGAAAGCCGTCGATTTGAACGGCAGATTCTGGAAAAATCGCTTTGATTGCGGCGATTAATGCGGGACTAAAATCGCACGTGATAATATAAGGGTTAATGGGTGCTTTTTTTCTTACAGCAAGTAAAGAACGACAGCCATTCTCAAAGTCTTCTATTCCCACCAGGTCAATAAGTATATTCCGTTTGATAACTTGACTGCCGATGCTAAGGGCACATTTTTTTTTTTTCCTAACAGTTTATTTCCTAAACTAAAACCCGTTCCATCGATTGTGAGTGCTTTATACGCTTCTAATGCC
>JAHLWS010000078.1 GCA_019057795.1 Promethearchaeota archaeon
ACATTACATAAGCTCCAATATAAACATAAACCCAGTTTTTATTAAGATTCTTCCCGAAAATTTTGATTTTTTCTTTCAAGTTCCTTTTATTTGAATTTTCTTTCAATTCATTCACTTCCTTTTTTTTAATTTAAAATTTAATAAGCCAAGATAATAATTGCCTAAATTTTATTTAACTTTTATGACACTTCTGATATTTGAAAAATTAGCAAAAAAATCGATTTAAACACACAAAAAAAGCTAAATTTCAATCGTTAAAAAAAAAGTTATGTAATAAGTAACACATTAGGAAAAAAAATTTTTATTAAAGATATAAGGTTTTAAAATCGATATTATTTTTATCCAAATTTTCTTTTTTTTCTGATTCCGTACCCATTAATTCTCGAATATTGTTAACGAGTTCGGTTATGCTTTCAGCATTTCTCGTTATATCTTCGCTAAGAGTTTCGTAGTTTTTATTAATACTTTTCATAGATCTGTTATATTTCCTTCTAACCAATTTAGCTAATTTGTAAGCTCTAGCTGTTATTATTTCTATCCTTTTAATCCTATCTTCAATCATCGTTATTCTGTTTTCTGAAACTGCCGATCATGTCTCCCCAAAGCCATACCAAACCTGCAGCATTTCCCCCAGTTAAGAGCATCCCTAAAGTAAGAAATCCGTTTAATATACACATAAACATAATTCTCCCCATCGGAATTTCCCAACTCTTGTTAATATATAAACTTTTCTTAGCCAATTTATTCCATTTTTCTACTAATCCCATTGTTATTTTTATCCCTTTTAATCGTAATAATATTCTACTCGAACATAACTTATATCTAAATCTTGAGCATTAGTACAAGTACATTGGAAAAAGAAAAGTATCTTTTTATACGTTCCCCCAATTGTCTCATCGGCAAAATTCCAAATAACTTCTGCTGGATCTCTGTAAAGTCCACTGGTCGCTATTATATTAAAATTATTGTATGCCGTCCATCCAACTAATCGTACAAGTAGAATGAGGTCAGTTGCGTCTGCATCTCGCAAACCTATATTGAGTCTTGTAATCACTAAATTTTTATCACCAATTATATGATCTAAAGGAACTGCGTAATTTAATTGCATATCAGCACTACTCTTATTTGATAACTTGTAATTTGAGTATAGCATATTATCGAAATTATCCATACCTTCAAGAATACAATTTTTCCACCTTTTATTTGCTATGCCAATAGCCATATCAGCTTCGTAATCTGCAACGAGAAGAACAGTTCCAGTCCCAGTTCCAAGATTAGATATTTTTGCATCGTTTCCGTGTATTACATTAGCACCAAGCATAGTTCCAGTTGAAGTAGCATCTATTTTAATACCGTATTGAGTACCAGCTCCAGCATTGTTGTTGTTAGATATATTATTACCATCAATTATATTATAATGAGAATCTTCTAAATCAATTGTTCCATAACTATTAGCATGATTAGATTGATTGTTACAACAATTATTCCCACTAATAGTACAATAATCTGTGTTCCTAATTGCTATTGCTCTTGTAAAAAGCCCAGTTGCATCGTTATTAGTAAAATTACCAGTTACAACAGTTCTATGAGAATCATCGTCAATAGTTATTAACTGAATACTATCTGTCACGTGATTACCTGATACTAAACTATCTGGGGATGTGTCTAATTTTATTCCAGATAGACAATTACTTATTGTATTGTTTATAACTTTACTATTAGAACCTATCATAGCTATACCCCATTGAGTATAACTTACATCACATTCTATAACCAAACAATTATCAGATTGAATAAATATACCCCATCCTCCCCTATCTCCATTTCCTACAACTGTTATGTTTCTGGCAACACATTTATTATTATTAGCTTCAGTAATCATTACTACTCCTTGCCAATCTCCTACATCTGAACAATCAACTTTAAAATCTTCTAAAACGCAAGATTTACAATTAGTAACAAAAAAAGCTGCTCTATTTCCATTACAATCTATAACACTTGTATCACCACTACCTTTAATTTTTATTAATGTATTTGGATTATCATTAACTGTTAAAGTTGCTGATAGTGTATGAGTGCCTGGTAATAATTTAACAACTCCTGAGCCAATAGATTCAATCTCATCTATTGCTGTTTGAATGTTATCGCCAGGCGATACACCAATTATATTGTCTCCATATAGGTTTCTTAATATATCCCATCTGGTTGTTGTATCGTTCCAAACGATCCAATCACCGATTTCGTACCATCTTTCTGGAGTGTTACCATCTACTGCATGATAACCATCGGTAGAAACGATGTAATAAAAGCCCTTTCCAGTTGCAGGATATGCGTTAGCAGGATTCCAAGTTCCACTATATATTACAGCTCCAGTTAAAGATACAAACACATCTCTACAAGTTTGTTTTGAAGGAGCAGTTGATACATTTAATCCGCCAGTCCAAGTATCTGGATCGTAAACTACATTAGATATGTTTTCCCATCTAAGAGCATTACCGTTTTCTGTTGGGGCACCTAATCCCGTTATTTTATGAGAGTTCATAGCAACTGCTCCGTCTGGAACAACCCATTTATTTAATTTAAATGCATCTATTTCTGATTCAGTATAATACCTATCATCGTGATCTACTGAATCAGCATCGTGATGAGTATTAATTAAAGAATCTATTGCATTATCTATCGATTGACCGTTAACTAACTCGGCATTTATGATACCTTCTACCATAGCATTGGTATATTGGGTTATTGAACAGTTTATAGTTCTATTTGCTGCGATAGTACCGCCACCAGTTAAGCCAGTTCCTGCAGTAATCGAAATTGCTGAATGATCCTTGTGTCTATTGGCAACGTTATGATTACTAATTAATGTATCTATCCCATTATCAATACTTTGCCCATCTACTAACTCGGCAGTTATAATATATTCTACTCCGCCAGTTTTCCCGCCAATAGAATCCCAAGTAACAATTGCGCCTTCCCCTAAAGGAGTGGAAATTATTCTATCTGTGTGAGCTTTACGTGCTAGATAAGCGGATTCTTTAATTATATTTGCGAGTTTTTCTTGAATTGGTGATTTTCCTAAACCACAAGATATAACAGTTTTTATCCCATCTATTCCGAATTTACTCCTTTGAATAGTTCTAATTGGATAATCTGCAGAATCAACTGTAGGTCTCACCATCGTTAAACCAACAGTTTTCCCAACCGATAAATCAGCATTAACTCCATTTAAACTTAATTTAATCGATGGTCTTTTAACTTTCCATATCGCTAATTGAGTATCTGCTACTTCTTGAGCATCTCCTATAGTCATTATGCTCTCGTCATAAATCTGTTTAACCATTTCAGAATTGACGCTAGTGTCTTCTGCATAAGTGTAAATACCTAACGAAGAACTTCCAAAAACTTCTACTTTATAGTAAAAATTACAATCATCTTGATATTCCCAATCCCAACCGTAATTTGCTTGAGTTAGATCAACCTCAGAATCTATCATATCAGTTTCCGAAGATATAATTATTCTATTATTAACGTAATCTTCCCACCAGTGTGTACCTTCCAAATCACACACTGCTGTTAGTACTTCTAAGCCGTTAGTTCCCCTAAACCATCGTGCCATGTATTTTGAAAGTGTTGTTTGAGTGTGAATTTCTATTCCTATTTTTGCTGAAAGTTCTGTTAATACTTTATTAGTACTTTCCCCTATTTTAAATGAATCTCCTACAGCAACACCAGTAGCAGTCCAATCATCGACACCTTCACAAGATAACCATGAATCTGCAGAATCTGTTATCTTTTTCATAATCGGCGATATATCTGCTGTATTATAATAAATCTTTACTTTTAGAAAATCCCAAGCACAAGATATTTGCCCATCTCCTTCGCCAGCTGGTTGGATAACCCCATCAAATTTAATCCTTATGCCTTTTAAACTAGTATAATTAGCCCCTGTTTTATTGAAGTATTTTAATAACTCTGAATTAGATTCTTGAATCGATATAAGGGGAGAATCGATCCAGCCACTATCGAATCCATCGGGATAATCCTCTGGGTAATGTACTATCTTATAAATCGATTTTATGGTCTTATAAGAACCGTCTTTATTGATTTGTAAATCAACTCTCCCATATGTCCAATCTGCATTAAATAATTCTAATGCTGTACGAAGATTATATTCTATTTCAATTTTTTGTAAATATACTGTATCAGAAATAGATTCACCATCCACAGTTAGCCCTATAGTAGCATTATAATAAGAAGCAGATTCAATATCATGGTAATATAACCACTCTCCATCGTTTTTAGTTAAAGTTCCTTCATAAGTTCCTGCTTTACCTGAACCGTTTTGACAAACATCTGCAGATGCATCCCATTCAATACAAACACTATTATGTGTGTTATCTACTATTAAAAATCCTTTATTCTGTTCGCCACTATTCCAATAATCTGCATCCCATGTAAAAGGATTACTATCTAAGTCTTCTAATACAAGATTAGTGCCAGCAGGTACACTAGAAACCTTTCCTTGTTCTAAGATGTAATTATTGCTAAAACTTTCCCATTCTAATTTTACTCCTAATCCAGAAATCGTTAACGTTAGTTGATCGTGTTTAAACGATTTTCCCGTAAGAAATCCCCTAAATAATACATTAGAAGAATCATCTTCCACTTTCATGGGAATAAAATCGTAATCTTTCCAAGTAGCATATAAAGCTCCTTCGAAATCCCTTATAACAACTATAACATTACCAATATTATCTAATCGTGGATTTGGTACGGGATATGTTATTATATCGGTTATTTCTGTCCATGAACCATTCTTGTCGTGATCGTGATACACTTTCATTTTAAATCACCATAAAAAACTCATACTACCCAAAAGAGTACCTATACTATTTAACGCAAGCATAGATTCTCTCATTTCTTTTTCCATTTCTTCTTTACCTGCTGCAGCCGCACTAATAGCAATGCCAGTTTGAACTAAATTAGCCACTCCAATAGCAAAAGAAATCCAGTCTTGCGTAGCCATAGCTTTTGCAGTGAGTAGAGGTTGTAATACTGCAATACCAGATATTCCCATTTGAATTAAAGCAGCAAACTGAGTAGAAATAGTTAAACCACTAGCTTTAGCAACAAGCTGAGTTGCTGTCCATCCTGCCCTTGCTATCCCAAGAACTTCGTTAAAAGATGCTTTTGACTCTTTATCGATAGTTTCGATTATTTCTTTTTGTTTTGCATATATTTGTTTAGCTCTTTGCTCTATCTCGTCTAAAGACTTATGTCCTTTACTAGTATCAATATCCATATCAAATATAAAAGCCAATTATGTCACCACTCCTTTCCAGTGGTTCGCAAATATCTCAGCAGATTCATTAGCAAAGTTATTAGTGCCATTTACCTTCTCAGCAGTTAACGTTATGATTATTTCATAGTGACCTTCGTTTTTAGCACCTGTTTTTTTAACACTATTTATGTGGCAGTTTTCAAATATATGAGAAACGTAATTACTCATATCTCCTTTCCAAAACTTAATTTCTAAGTCTTTTATATTTCTGTCAACGTAATCGTTCCATTGAAGGTTTGTTTTGAGTATTGCGTGAAGAGTTATAATTACTGGTCTATATTTGTAAGTATGAACTGTTTGGGTTGTTCCTAATGCGCTTGAAGTTATCTTATGATCTTGAATTATCGAAAAATTAGCTATTACAACTTCGTTAAAAGCCACATCTCCTACTCCCTTATCCCAAATAACTTGTGGACGTCCTTCAAAAGTGTTTGTAATCGTACTAGTATCACCAGATCCTGATGGAAATGGATCTGTCGTGAGATTTGGATTATCCCCTATATCTTCTATTTTTTGCCAAGCAAATTCGCAATCTACCATTAAAGGATTTCCACTTACTCCACTTACAGTTACGCCAATACAATAACAACCTACTGCCTGAATATTACTTGGATTAGTGCCTTCGAGTTCTTCTAATCTAATTGTCAGTGGATAAGTCATCCCTTCAGTTAAAGGAGAAATAGCCACAGGAGGTCCTACTACAGGCGATTTAAGAATCCAACTTAGATATTGCGCAGTTATTGGGTTAAAAGCATGTGAAAAAGTTGGAAATTTCTTTTCTAAGTCTGTTAAAGTGGGAGTGCGTGAATTATAAACGTAAAATGGTGAAACTTGATTATTTGTAAAAGGGGAATTCCATTTTTTACATAACTCATCGTATTCTCCAAATTCATAACTTAAACTATCCACAGCAACAATTATTGCAGTTCCTGGCACAGATTCATAAGCATATACAAATTTGCTTGATTTGTTTGCATTTACCATTTATCTAATTATTTATTTAATTTATTTTAATTATTTTAATTTTCTATTTAATCTTTTAATACATCTTAACTAGTCGTGAATTTAACGTCTAAAATTAACTGATTATCCCATTTACCACTCTTATAATTAATACTACCTTCGTTACAACTAACTAATTCGATGTGAATTAACGTACTTGGTTTAGTATAACCAGCTATCGTTAATCTTTTATTAAATTTGTTAATTCCGTCTATAAGATTGTTTAGTGTCGTTATAAGTAAAATTTCCGATGGTTGACTCAGTAGTATTTTAAATCTTTTAATATACACGTTACAATAAGTTTCTATTAACTCTCCCTGCTTAACTAATATTTTCTGAAAAGTTGCATCGATAATGCTGTCAGTTTTTTTACCGTGTTCTACTACATGCTCAACTGTGCTGCCAGTACATACTGCTCCTATAAAAGTTCTAATATAATCTAATTCTGTCGCATCTGCCATCTTTTATCACTTTTTCCACTTAAACCTACTTGAAATCATTCTTCCCGCTTTACCTACATTTCCCAAATACATAGCTTTAGCTTTAGCGTAATTAAGTTCTAATCTTTCTTTAGCATATTCGAGAAATTTTTCCCAAAAGAAACCTATTGCACGGGGATCGTTCAATATAATAGGTCCATGATACCCACCGTAATATGCGTAATCCTTTTGATTAACATGCCTTACAGTAGCCATTGTCATCTTATTTACAAACTCGGCATAAGATATATGCGTACCTAACTTTAATTTTAAAAGCGTATTTCTTACAAAGGAAGAACTAAGTTCTAGTTTTAAATCTTTGCGCAATTTTCCCGTTCTTTTAGCCACTTTTGAATCGATCCATAACTCTAATTCCATTATAGTATCGTCTAAAGTTCTATTTAAGATGTTAACGATTAACTGTTTAACTTGAAGATAATTTAACTTAGTCTGTTTACCCGCAATATAAGTAATATCAGTTTTATCAAACCCAACTTCGTAATGGGTTTTTGTTGCGAAAGACATCGTTTAATCTAAAAACCAACTAGTTACGTTTTTAATTAACTTATAATCGTACTTCGTGGCAGTATCAGACAATATACCTAAAACTACATCGTCAATTACTTTAACTGGTTGCTCTCCTTCGCTACCAAAGCCAAACTCGATTATTAGATTGTTCATTAATCGTTTTGCCATCAATAAAGTTGCTGAAATAGCAAAATCGGGGATCGTACCACTATAACTCGTTTTTTTTATTTTATTTACGTTCCTTTCCGCTAAAGATATGTTAGCTTCGACCACACCGTCGTCAAGTCCGAACTGCGTGTCGTAATTTATATCTCCGTGATACGCTTCTAAGTTTGCGACAGTTATGTATTCATAATCACTTGCCATCGTTTTATTCCTTTTCTAATTCTTTTATAATCTTTCTCAATAAAGATGCTATTTTCTTTAGTTCTTGGAATACAAGAAATTCTTTCTTATGTAATGGGTAACCTTGAAAATCATCTTCCTTAATTTTAGCCATAATAATATCTCTTATTAAATTTAATTTGAATAAAATACGTCAATTTTTAGTTATTTATTTAATTGTTTTGTAATTTTCTAATTTACTACTTCAAAAAAATATTAAGAAAAGTGCACACTCGCACTTATCTTTAAGTTTACCAACTACATCCATCTAATCGTGCAATTCCTTTAATATACTCTTCAGCAGTTTCTTCCCATAAAGGATCGGATAAGAAAGCCATATAAATTTCATAGTCTACGAAGTATGCGTGTTTTTCATTAGAGTAGAATGCATCTACTTTAAGATCACTCATTCCAAAATGAATTTTGGAAAGATCAACTAAGTAACAATTGAAATCTGCTTTTGTTGCTCCTTCATGTACAAAAGGGCTAAAGATTATAGGAATACCAATAGTGGATTTTATCCATTCTGAAACTCCGACAGATGTATTTGCTATAACTTCGGCAATCATCGGTCTAACAATCGATGGAGCCAGAAGTGCGAAAGGTCCGTAGAACTTATCGGCAATTAACTCGTCCATTTTAGTAATTATATCTGCTCTTAAGTTTGCTGTGGTGCTCCAAGTTGCTGTTCTTGCTGCTTGTCCGCTCATTTCTGGGCGATTTAGCGTTCCAGCTGTAGCATTTGGAAAATCTTCTAAACCATACATAGTTACTCTTGTTGAAGAACCTTCAATAAAGTATTTTTCAATACCATTCTTGACGATACTCATAGCATCTCTTATATGGTTCGCAACATTCTTAGGATCGGCAGCGTAATCAACTCTATCAATTCGAAGTCTTTTAGAAAGGCAGACAAAGTCTATGTCTTGCATTAATTTACTAGCTTCTTGTTCTGGCGCACTAAATCTGCGATCTGCTTGAACATCTTGATAAGGATCGCTAATTGGTCTAGTTACGTGTTGTTTTCCATAACCAAATTCTAAAACATCTATATTTCCCAATAAGGTATCGGGAGATGCAGAATAAGTAGAAAGCTCAGTAGCCATAATTTGCGAAATCGTTTTTGCAAACGAAGTGTCAAAATCGTTATTTGTAGGCATTTTAACACGCCACCACGTAGGCACATATGAGTAAAGGTCCAGGTTCTTCGTCTACATAGTAATACAACGATCTTAGGAACACTCTATTATGAATAGTAGAACCTGCAACACCGTTAACACCAACTACTTGATTAACAGCTAAGTCAAAAGCATCTCCACTAGCATCAGCTAAGTCTGCTTCCACAGCAATCATCCATTCCCCATCTATCGTTCCAGATACACACATAGGAGTATCGGCAGGAACATTAGCACTAGCATCGTCAATTCTGATGTTCCTCATTTCTACTCCGAGATTTAAGTGCAATGGAAGAACTGGGATAAGATCACCACTTCCGTAAGCAATTCCATTATTGGCTATTTGCTTAGGATCGAACTCGGCAATAGCATAAACCATAGCAGAACTTGAACCAGCTTCTGTTGCAGTAGCTTCTCCGCCAGCTCCAGTACCACGTATAACTCCCATACCAGGTTTTATATTGGCTGAAGTAGTTTTAAGCCATCGAACATTTGGATTACTATATGGAGACATTCCCGCAATAAATCGTTTTACGTCGCATACAATCTTCTTTGTTTCTCTAACAGTTACCATAAATTTTCACTCTTATTTTATTATTTCGGTAGTATCCTTTAAGATACGTTTATACACCGTTTATTTCATACGTCAATTTTACTTTTTGGTTGTACTTTTCTTAAATACTTCGATAGGACTGTAAGATGCCGAGAATAAAATTCCCTTAGGTAAATTCTTATTAACTTTACCAAAAGTAGGTGCATCAATATCCACTGGTTTAGGAACTACTGGTTTGTTTTTCTTTTTTACAGTTTTAGTTGCTTCAGGCATGTTATCTGCCAAAAAGTCTAATCTGTCAAATTGTTCCTCTAGTGTCAATCCTTTTAGTTTTTCTTTATCTATTTTAGTTATCTTTATAAGAAAATTGACAGATTTTTGTAATCTATTATCTAAAACTTCTGTCTCTTCTTCTTCTTCAATTTCTTCTTCTTCTTCATTCTGATCTTCGTTGTCTGGCAAGATTATTTTCACCACGTGGGTTTTGAGGAAAACCTTCTGAATCATTTTCTGGTTCTTCTGGTTTATCCTTTTCTTTTAAAGCTGTTAATTTGTTATCTTTTTGTAATCCTAAATATCGGTTAATCAAGATTACGATTTGTTCAGGCGGAACTAACTTATCTAAAGCCATTCTGATTTGTAGAACACCGTTCATTTGAGTTGCGATATTATACTCTGCAGGTTCATTAAATTTAACCTTTTCTTTTGCTCCTAACTTTATAAGAATGGATATAATTGATGGTAATAACTCGTCTTGTAATTCTTTGATATGAGCATACCAATTTGCTGTTGCTGTATCACTTGCTGCTAAAACTCCCGTAGGATCACCATACAATTGTAATCTATTTAAACTAGATTCACGGGTTATGTATGTATCGCCATACTCTAACATGTTAATGGGATCGTAAGCGTTTTTCATGGGAGAAATATAACTTAAATCGTCTTCCGAATCAATAGTTATAGCATCGTCCTTAGTAGGAGCATCTAAAGCTGATTCTGCTTTTTGATAACTCTCAGCATCCAAACCTTTAACTTTAAGCACTAAATTAGCCAGACCTTGAAAAAAGGCATATTTTGAATATTCTGACCATATCTTAAAACTTTGGTTTGTAACGTCTATCAAGTTTAATAGCTTAGACAAACCACGTTCTCCTGCTAATCCATCTGCTGTTCTTAATAAGAAAAAATTCTCATCTCTACCACTGATTCTAGTGCCAGTTCCTTGCATAACGTTAGGATTGTTGTAAATCTTTATTGCTGTACAATCTCCAGTTTTTTCGTCAAATTCGGACATAACAAAACCTATGCCCCCAACTTTCAAATTCCATGCTTGTACATTACCATCATCGTCAAAGATAATAGCAGATATACCAAAGAGATCTCTATATTTAATAGCTTTTTCTAATTCTAACTTTCTGTCGTAATCTAAATCAAAATCTTCGAATCCGTTATGAAACATGGCTTCTATTGGTTTATTGATTATAGCCTTTGCTCCTGGTACGTGTACGTAAACATCCCATAAATCTTCAGCAGTAACTGAATCGCCAACTTTACGGTTACTAGTTCTAGTGCCACTACAAATATCAGAAATCGTTTTATACTGTGTCATTTTTACCAAATACTTTTTCTATATATGTGAAATGTTCTTCGACGCATCTTTTCTAATTCTGTGAATCCCATTGCTAATGCGTCAATAGCATCGAGTTTCTTACAATTTGGGAATGTTAAAATCTCCCAAATTAGTTCACTTCTTTTTTCTTTCTTTCGTAAACTATTCATAAACCTTATAGTACCGTTTATAATCGGTACTTCTAAGGACATAATACGTTCTTGCTTAGCTCTTGAATGATGTACTTCTATAATATAAGGTACAAACTCGTAATTACGTGCTTTGGCAATCTCTATCAAGAATTTGCCACCAGCATTCTCTTCAATCGCAACAGTTACCTTTATATTTTTGTAAACTTCCCTAATATCTATAAAAGCAGTTTCTATTCTCTTAAGAATGTCATCGAAGTTATATTTTCCACTATCTTCGTCAAAAACTATGTATTCTCTTTTCTTTTCCTTTTCTTTGCTTTTAAAAATGGTTATTATCGAAGAAAAGGCACTTTCCTTATTGGTCGTCCATGCTGGGTCCAAAGCAATGCATACTGCTTCGTATTCTGACCATTTCTTTACCTCAGATGCCCAATGGATATTATCTTCTGTCCACACTCCGCCAGTCAGCGGCTGTGGATTACCTAAGTATTCTGAAGAGTATCTATACTCGCCAATTTCAGCACGTTTCTGAGCTAATTTCTCAAATGTCCACCGTTCAGGACACAGAAGGCTACCATCGGCATTAATGGGAGTTCTAAAGAATATTGCGATTTTGTCTTTATAGCTTTTCTGAATGTAATCTAAGAAATCCCCTTCAAACTTACGTGTGCCGCAGATAATCGTTTTATTTGGGTTTATATTAGCGATAGTACTTTCCCATCGGTTTTCTAAGTCACGTTCTTTGCTAGGATACATTTCAAAACTCTCGTCAATTGGATCGTCAATTATAAGGCATAATCCTTGTTTAGAACCATATATATCCGCATGCATTCCCAGAATTGCCTTATCTTTTAAACCATAGCAATCAAATCTATTTCCGTCCTTTGTTTTGAAGTGATTAGCAGTATTTTTAACCACTGATTCAGTAGTTATCAAATTATTCCTAAGAAAATAGACGTAGATAAATTCAGCGAGTTGCTTCCTTCTATCTGTCCAACCTAAGAGCATAACGTCCATTTTTTTGACATCTAAGAGATATTCGATGTACATAACGAGTAGAACAGATTTACCGTGATCTCTGGCTACGACAATTAAGGACATGTCGTTTTCTTCCAAATGCTTGAAAAGCTCATATTGCCACTTGTATAAGATTGTATAAGGAAAACAGTTTTTAACAAATTCGGTGAAAAGACTCGGCAAAATTCGTACCTTTTCGTTTAGCGGTAAGTTTGCCCTAAGTTTGTTTAACACGTCTTTGTTTTGAATTTGATCGAGAATCCGTTTCTTAGCTTGTCTTACAGTGTTTTTTTCTTTGACTGAAATTGCCTTTGTAAGGTTGTAAAGGTCTTCGTTGTCGCAGAAAGGGTTCTCACTTAGCAGGAATCTTACCTGTGCAGTTACTGAAGTACTTGTAATTTTTGTCACGCTTTGCAAATATTTTTAGAATACTCAATCCATTTTTTTCAATTCCATTCATATAAATCGACGGGGGATACCTATCGTTTCTATCACTCTCTAAGAATACTAAACCTAATGTGCATTAATTACTTGAAATATATAGTGTGCACACTGAATTTACAATCATTAGATAGTTATCACAGTAATGCCGTGATTCATGTGACAAAGCAGAGTAGGGCTTTTTGAGTCTCATTCTATAAGGAGTAGACAGAAAAGCCCATAAGCTCCCCATGTACGAAGGTTTGAAAAGGTAGAAGAATATGCATCTAATGCATAACTCTATCAATAATTATTAACGTAATTTGTATTTAAATGTTTACAAAAATTACATTTGCATACATTTGCATACAATAATGAAATAATGAAATGTAGTGTAATAACTTCTTCCCACTCTTCTAGTATATTATGAATGAAACTCAGCTAGAATAGTAAAAAGATTACTACACTTTAAATAATGAAATAATGAATGCTCATACTACCCATACAATTCATTTACCTAAATTCCTTAATATTCTTTACCCAATGCATGTAGAAAAAAAATATACTAGTTTAATTCTAGTAGATAGAGAGTAATCAAAACGTCGGAATTTAGGTATATAATAATGAAATAATGAAATAATGTGAAATAACAAAATAACACGTTTTCCAATACATCCTCTATACTAAGTAATTAACTAGTATATTTTTTTTCCATGTGCATTGGGTGAAAAAAAATAGGTTATTTAGTTATTTCATAATGAAATGATAAAAAATGTAAATCCTTATATAAAGATTTTATTAAAGATTATTGAATTGAAATAAATTCAATTTTCTACAGTGATTAATATGAAAAAGAATGTAAATTTTAAACTAGATGTAGATTTACACAGTTGGTTAAAACATTATGTTATAACAAATAACACGACAATAACCGAAGTTTTAACCAAACACATCAAAGAATTGAAAAATCCAAAGACGACAATAACCGAAACTAATAATTCGGAAAAACCAAAAAAAGTATCTAAACCTAAGAAGTCTAAACCATATAACGAAGACAATCCGCCAGAAGAGCCCATGTACGAAGGAGATTCATTCGATGAGCCATTATCGGTTAAAGATTTTGTTAAAATGGGCTATCATAAAAAGAGCGATTAAAAATGGCACACACTGAATCATCTCGACTTAATCGTGTATATAGTATGTTTATTCCCCCCGATGTCTTTCTTGGTAAACGAGTAATGACAGAATTTGATACTCTTCATAGCAAACTCCGCCACTGCCATACTTGCGGACGTCCTATGATATGGTCTGAATTTCTCGCAGGAGCTCGAATAGGAGTGGGTTTTTATACGTTTGGCATGAAAATGCTCAAAGAAATATGGGAAAACGACATCTTCGTGTTAAAATGCTGTCGTTGTTTTCACTCAAACACTCAAAACTCCGACGTATTAGATGCAATAACCCACTGGCTTCCAGAATACATGCGAAATCCTGCAGTAACGATGGATGATTTAAATAATGAACTGGAATCAGATTAAATATATCGATTGTATGGACGAGAAGGAAGGTCTCCCATCCCTGCCTTCCCAGTCCATCGATCTCGCACTCACGGACCCGCCTTGGGGAGTGGACATTCATAAAACCATGATAAAAGATCGCAAATACATAAATGGGAGAATCTTAAAGGCTAAACCTGCAGAGCTAATGTACAACGATTCTTGGAGACCTGACTGGAATTTAACGTGGTTTAAACAATTAGAACGTATCTGCAAAGCCATTATCTTAGTTGTTGGTCAGAAAAGAGTAATTTGGTGGATACAAAATACAAATCCTATCGGTATAATCGCCATTACTCATAAAAATGGCTACAGTTCTACCAAAGTATCTCGTTGGAACAAATTTTCACCCTATTTAGTCTACGGAAAACTTAACAAAAGATTGTTTTCAAACGTCATAGAATACGTGATTCCGTGGGGATTTTTATCGGATAAGCAATACAAACATCCTAGTCAAAAAGGTATCGAAATTGCCATAAAAATACTAAAAGAAACTAAAACTAAATCGATGATCGATCCTTTCGCAGGAAGTGGGAGTTATTTAAAAGCAGCAGACTTACTCGACATCAAATGGATAGGCTACGAGATTAACCCAAGCATTTCAAAAGAAGACGTCGACAAGAGATTTAACGACAAGAGAACTTTAGCAGACTTAGGATACGAAGATTACGAAGTAGGAAACATGATGTTAATATAAACAAAAATGAGGTGATAAAAGAAAAATGGGTAAAGAAGAAGATAAATATTGTCCATTCAAAGCCGAGTTCCGTATATGCCAAAAATGGAAATGTATGGCTTACTTTAAGGAAGACGATGTCTGTCTGTGCAAATTATTAGACTTTGGGAATATAATATTATATTCTTTTGAAAATTTAAGAAATAGTATAGATAACTTAGTAACGACAAAAAAGTAATAAAAAATCAGTAATAAAAAGAAGTATTTGGGATAATTTACTTATCCCTTAGTAATTTTTCCTTATAAAGTTCCTTTGCCCATTCTTTTAGCTTATCGATGTCTTTTTCAAAGCTAAGGTTTTGTTTAATCAATAAGTCAATTTGCTCATCTTTTTTAGCCATTGCTTTAGTTAACTCAACTATTTGCACGTTTGTCGTGTCGTAAATTTCGCAATCAATACAAATCGATTTTTCCACTTCTAACCATTTCTTATAAAAGTAATCGATTTTTCTTAACTTAGTGTTATAAGATTCACTCAAATCCTTTGCTTTATGTCCCATCAAATGCTCTTTAAACCATCCCTTAACGTCCTTAGTGTCTTCTAATGAACTATCGAAGTATTTTCTTACACAGTGGGTTTTAACGTTTTGAGTTATGCCCAGTTCCTTTCCGATTGCTTTTATCCTATCCAAATAATCGTATTGCTTAATTCTAGTGCCTTTTTTGGTTTGAAAAATCGTAGTTAAGTCTAATTTAGTCAAATCAACTGTGTAAATCGATTGCATCAAAGTGGTTAACTCGCTTGGTAAAAACATAAAATTTATTATCACGTTCCACTTTTGACTTACAAATCTTCTTACAAAGTAGTGTTCCTTATACTTTTCAATTTTGTATTTTCCATTAGTTAACTCTTCTAGTATGTCGTCTACTCTTAAACCTAATAACGCTTGACTTTTCATAAGTAATCTATATTCTGCTCTGTGTAATTTGGCTATAAAAAGTTTTAAATCTTCACGTTCAAAAATCATCTCGTTCTTATTCAATCCTGCTGAGTAAGATTCAATCCCTTCGGTTATAGACGATCCTCTGGCAGAGTAAAAGGATTTAATTCTCGATTGCCAGTTATTAACGATAGAAACTTCGTTTTTCCCTAACTTAATCATTTCTGTAAGATAATTCATTAATCTCGCATTTCTGTCGTCTATATGTTCTTCTAACAATTCTGACGGATTTTCACAGCTATAAAAATCGCAGTATTTCTTTAACTCGTTCAAATAGCCAGTAATACTAAACTTTTTAGGATCTTTACCTTTTTTGGAAAATTTTCTAACTTTAGATTCAATCCATTTCTTAACGTCTTCGTTTCTAAAAACCGAATATCGTTTTTCCCATGCATCAATTTTTTCCTTTCCGTAAATTTCCCCTAAGTCTGTCTTACTTATGGCTTTAATTTCTTGCATTTTTTTTAATCACTCTCATTTTTTTATTTTTTATTTTTTTTTCTATTATTTTTTTGTTGGTCGATGTCCTATTTTGAATTGAGTATTTAAATGTAGGCACTCGGAGTTTAACCGAATATATACTTTCGGTTAATTTGGTATTTTGGCTTATACTCTCATGTTCTTTAAATAAGCTCATTTTTATTTTCATTATTACTTTCTCACTACAATTAATATAGGGGATAGAGTATTTAAACGTCAGCATGTAACCCAATAATTTTAAACAATTTTTCAGAAAAAATTTAAGCTGCCTAGAATTTATTAAATTAGGAATAAAATAAAAATTATTGTAAATTCGGTTTGTACAGCAGTAATTTTTTATAATAAAAAGTAATCGTGACAATAGCTTTCAATCAATAAATTTCAATAACATATTAATATATATAAAGACAAGGTTATGAGAGAGAATCAAAACCAAAATAAATTTCCAATTGGTAAGCTTAAACATAAGTTTCTCTTAAAGATGTTAAAGAGTTTTGTTTCTAACACTCATTTAGAGGATGACAGGGTCATCATGGGCTCGAGCATTGGAGAGGATGCGGCTGTTATTGATATGGGCGATAATTACTTAGTTGCTAAGACCGACCCAATTACTTTTGCTACAGACGCTATAGGATACTACGCCGTAAATGTCAATGTAAACGACGTTGTGTGTACTGGAGCTACTCCTAAGTGGTTTCAATCAACAATTTTACTACCTAAGAAACTTACAGATGAAAATTTAATTGAAAACATTTTCAAAAACATTCATGATACTTGCAAATCTTTTGGGATTTCTGTAATAGGGGGTCACACTGAAATTACTTCAGACCTTACCAGACCAATTATTGTTGGTTCTCTCCTTGGCGAGGTTGAGAAAGATAAATTGGTTTTGACATCTGGAGCAAAAGCAGGAGACTCAATAATACTAACCAAGGGAATTTTTATCGAAGGCACATCCATTATAGCGCGAGAAAAAGAGAATATATTAAAGGATAAAGGGTACAGCGCCGAATTTATTGAAAAATGTAAAGATTACCTATATAATCCAGGCATCAGCATCTTTAAAGAAGCTTTATTATCCAACGATAATTTCAAAATTAATTCTATGCACGACCCTACAGAAGGCGGTCTATTTTGTGGCATCGCGGAAATGGCAATTGCCTCGAATTTAGGGGTATTAATCGAAAAAAACAAAATAAATGTTTTACCAGAGCCAACGGAGTTAAGTAAAATCTTTGATTTAAATCCATATAACACAATCTCTTCCGGTTCTCTTTTAATTTCAATTAAAGAAGAATTTACTGCAGATTTAATTGATTTATTGGCGAAAAACGGCATAAATTCTGAATTGATTGGTAATTTCACTTCGAAAAAAGAAAACTATTTAGTAATAGATGATAACAATAAAAAGACGCCAATGTTGTATACAGAAACAGACGAAATCACAAAATTGTTTAATTTTTAAAATTAGCTAAGATTTTAGCTAAGATTTTTATTTTTGAATTTTCATTATATTTATATAATTAAGGGTTGTTTACTAAATTTACTAAAATTACATTATTAAATTAATATTTGAGTTAAAGTGGTTAAAGAATTACGAATAAAGAATTAAGTACCATTCTGAAATCCATAGGAGAAAAAGCGAAAGGGAAAGAATTAACTCTTAAGATGAATTCCCATGTCTTTTTTGATATTTTAAAAAGTAAAGGAGCTTTGTTTAGTGATTTTAAAGAAGGGATTAGAAAAGAATGGGAACAGTTCAAATTAAAAAATCAAAAAAGAATAATTCAAAAAACTTATAGTACGTTTTTTTTTCAATATTTTGATCAATATTTTCACAATTATTTGCAAAACTTTTGTGGATTCGATACAAAATCAAATTTGAAATTAATTGTTAAGGAGAAGATTTCTGACGACCACTTATTTTTAGAGTATTCTTATTACTTATCACCCGAAGAGATGGAATACTTTAACGAATTTGCTGAAAGTTTTAAAGACACTTCAGATGGAATTACCTCCCCGTTCGGTTATTTATATTTAGTGGTCGCAATATTAGGGGTAATTCTGAGAAAGCTAACCGGAGAAAAGCTTTATATTATTTTAGACGCAGCAGTTATAAAAAACGGCGATAATAACAATACTCTAAATTTTTTGATTGTAATTAAAAATAGCAAAGATGAACTTTTTGAAAATTACTATTCTATGTACCTTTACTACTTTCTTAAATACTTTGAAAATGTTCCAGAAGCGTATTCAGATAAACTATTAAAAGGTAGAGATAGGGTATATGAAATTGCTTTAGAGGAATACTCTCTTGCTAAAGAAAAACTCGTAGATTTATTATATTATTTCTATAAGAAATGTAATCTACTTCAGAACTTTTCGCCAATTTTAGATTTCTTGAATTTCGTTAACTCAAGAGTAGAGGACTCAATTTTCCCTAAATTAGATATAATAAAGAAAGAGTTCCTCCAGAATTTTGACTATACAGATGAGAAAAAGAATTTTTTTATTAGAATCTTTGATTACATTGACAAGAAAGCGACCTTATATGCCACATTTCAAGCTAATAATTTACCTTCTCAAAAGTCTCAGTTTAATTTATTTTTATTGTATATGAAATATTACTTTGGTAGTGGAAGCTTAGAAGCTTTGGAAGTAAGCGATCTATTATTTTTACCAGGAGAGTTTAGGAACAGATTAAATAAACTTAATAAGACTTTGGATGGAGCGATTAATGCTAAGAATATTAAAGAAATCCAAGATTTTATGGACATTTTTTCAATTTTAACAAATGTAGAACATCCAAATGTATTTTTTGAAAAAATCTTTAATAAAAATATTTCACAGATTAATTACGACTTTTTAAGAACATTTTTGCGAAGCCTGAATATAAGTATTACTCGTTTAATCGCCCGAGAAAACAAGGTTTTATCTGAAGCCCCAAATAACGAACCTTTAACTTTTAAAATAGTTGTTGACCACATATGTCGGATGCTCTACACGTTAATCGATAAAATCTTTATTAGAAAAATTCCTGGGCAAGCATCTAAAAATTTTATAGACCCGAGAAGCAGATATGTGGGCAGAAACATTGCTTTGAGAGTATTAGAATTATTTATTTTTTGCGATTTAAATGTTTCAGATGATGTTTGGCCAGATTACATTATTAGCATGAATAAGGAAGCTCTATTAAAGGAATTAGAAGACCATAACATAGTTATCCCGGAAAAGTTCTTTTATCGGTATGAAGACATAGTTAGGTTTGTTGTTACATATAACTTTCAATCATCAAAGGATCAAATCATTTTCGAAGAGTGGTTAATCACCGAGATTATTATTCCGTTAAATATCTTCATTTTAAATATTCGCAAATCAATAAAAGATCTTACAAATATAACTGAGATTTCCGAAAAATTAAAAGAATTTTTTGTTAAAGGTAGCAAAGACGATGAAATCATTCAAGATATTGAATTTGTGTGCCAGCAACTCGCAGTATTTTGGGAAAAATCCAAGTAAAAAGTTAATTTTTAACGAAATTATTTGATTATTTGATTTCAAAAATTTTTAAAAAGCTCTCGAAGTTTTCTTCTACATCCACAATTGGCAACTTAATTTCACTTTTTTGATTGATTTTACTTGCTGCAATTAGACCAGAGATTGCTTTCACATTTTCGTTTAACTGGGGTTTTATCTCATTTATTTCTTTTACGCATAAAATCGTTGGAAAATCCAAATTCCTAAAACCTTCTGTAAAGATTATTTCAACTTTAAATGGACCTTTTATAACCCATCTTATTAACTCTTCAATATTGATTTTCTTTTTAAGATATATCGCGTTTTCGTCATATTTGTTTCTGATTATCGAATATACTGCTCCAGCTTCAGTAAATTTATCTGAATCTTTTCCTTCTTCGTCGATTTTATGCTGATGAATATTTTTTATTACCGCCACTTCAAAATTTAGTTTGTTCTTTAATCTCCTTATCGTCTTTTGTATGAAATGCGTTTTTCCACTTCCAGAATACCCAATAACGCTAATAATTATCATTCAGAATCACAGATTCTTAAATATATAAAAATGCTCAAGATTTAATATAATTAACATTAATTAACATTAATTAACATTAATTAACTTTAAAGTAATTAACATTACTTTATGACTGAAGAAGAAGTTTTCTGCAATTATGACTAAGAAAAACGAAATAATAGTGTTCGATGCTAATTTCTTTATATGCATGAATTCTATCAGAGCTAAAGATATTCTTGAAAATCTAAGGCGAGTGAGTTCAGATTTGGGTTTTGATTATTACATTAGCTTAATTGTTTTTAACGAAATTAAGGCCTCTCACACTTTCAGGGAAAAATTTCAAGAATTTATAAATGTAGAAGAAATTGAGAATTTGGAAATTGAAAATATAAAAAACGCCTTAAGTAAACAAGGTATTCGGTTCCCTGCTCAAGACCCAGACTTGTCTTTGTTATCCTTGTCGCAGAAATTATTAGAATGTAATGAAGAAATTTCTATTAACTTAGTTTCTGATGACTTTAAACTCGTAAAGAACGCAAATTTATATTTTCGCGGGAAGATCAATATTCTATCTCTTTCAAGTTTTTTGCTAAAAATACACAGAACAATCTCCAATAAGCAGTTGCGGTATTACTTCAAGAGTACTTGGAAAAAATCATTGAACTATACTCTTTCTTATATGATTGAGCGTTCTAAAATTTATCCTGCCGAGGAAAAAATAACTTGGTTGATTGAAAAAGCGATTAGCGTAACACAAGAATCTATACTTCAAAAAGAACCTGTTAAATTTGAGATAGGAGCGAATAAATATGAAAAAGAAATCATTATATGTGAAAAATATATTTTGAACCAGAAATTAGCTAATAGCGAAGAAAACCTAGTATCTAGAATAATTAATTTCCTTGAAAATTTAAAAATATCTCGGGAATATGTTAAGCAAGCAAGAGAAGCCATCGTGAAGCACGATTCGAAAAACGCTGTAAAATTTTTAAAGAAAGGCAACGGTTTTTTAGTGTCATTATTACAAATAGCTTCAGGCCAGCTTCAGGCCAATTTAAAAGACTACGAAATTATTGAGCAATTAATTTGTAGTGAAATTTCAAAGATGGAATTTTTACGAGCTTTTCTTTTAGTTTCATTAGGTCGAATCAATCCCGCTATTGATTCTTTAGAAAGAGCAGCATTGTTTTCTACGATTATACATAATCATCAAACCTGTTTAACATTAAACTATGTAAAGGCATTAATACTTTTATTTCATGGGCTTTATAATAACGCTATAATGGCTTATAATTTCACGGAGGAGCTCGCTGACATATATAACGACGAAAGGCTTAAGCTTAAATGTGCTATAGGGAAAGCAATAGCTCTTTATATCCAAGGAGATAATACCGCGACAGCTATGGCTATTATGGAAGAGATTTCTTCCATAAATATGGAGGAAAACTTTTTAGATGCAATAATTGTTTTTAGTGAGCTCGGAGATTATTTTTTAGCTTTAGGTCATTCGCAATTGGCAGCAAACCTTTACAACGAAGCATTAGAGATTAGTATTGATTATAAACTTAAAATTAGAAGCGATATTCTAATAGAAAAATTAAAACGTGCATATATCGCGACCGTTCTAAATGGTTATTCTACCGAAGATATTATGATCGATAAATTAGATGTTTTACTTAATAAAGCGTATTCGGTTAAAGATGTAGAGAAATATAACGAGCAAATCAAAAAGATTTCTAGCTTTAACATATTATTTTACACTCCATTCCCTTACATCTCAGGGAAGAAAAAAATAATTCCTTACATTAAACTTCCTAAAGAACTGCAAGAAGATTATTTAGAAGTCGTACATTTTGAAAAATTAGAGAATAAGAAAGGAGTAGGAGTGGACCGATATCTTTTTATAGTATCCCATTACGATCTAGGATTATTAGGTATCATCGTAAAAACTGATGATAATGTGATTGGCATAGCTGAAAATTACACTTTAAAATTTAAACCGATGTCTAAAGTGAAGATATATAAACCTAGCGAAGATTTGAGGGATACTTATTTAATCCGGGCTATTATTGAAGTTGTATCCAAAAATGAGTGTGAAATAATCTATTCGTTGCCGTCTTTCTTTAAAACGTTAAATTTGTGAATTATCCTTTCCTTAAATTTTTATTTCTTTGGCTAATTTGATGGCTGTGGACCGCACAGGATATACAATAGTACTTTTTTTTGCTAGGAGTTTGAATAATCGTTCCTGTTTTTTTTAGTTCAGCGTACATTCTTCCATCAACTAAAGGGACTCTTCTAGTCACCGCTTTGGCTTTACTTCTCGGTACCATTCTCCCGCACTTGGAGCACTGAACTTGACTGTAGTGTCCTTTTCTTGATCCAGTTTTTCCCCCGCTCTTTCTTTTTTTTGGCAATTTTCAGTCAGCTTTTTTTTTCTATTTCGAAATTAAACTCTTATTTCTTTGTATTTGAATAAGGCAAACCTTAAAAATTTTATTTTTTCTCTTAGAAAGTTGCCAAACTAACGCTCTATTAAGATTTCCTTTCAAAAAGATGTTTTTACTTCTTATTTTGCTCGTCTAACTTATTTAGAGCTTTAAAAGAAAACATTAATCTTTGGACTATGGTTAAAATTAGTAGTCCTGTAAAAAATAGAATAAATATTGGAAAAAACCAGGTGAAAGGCGTCCCAAGTATTAGCTTTGATAAAGTATAAATCCACCATTCAGCCATAAAAGCAAGCCATAAAATAACTAATCGCTCAGCTCTTTCCATAAATCCTACTCCCATCATGTCAATGCCCTCGTTTTCTGCTCTAGCGCGAATGTAGGAAATCATAATTACTAAAAATAAAAGGATATACCCTAAAATGTAATGCAGATAATTCCCCAGAGTCAACCCTATTATTAACGCCGCATCTGAAAGTCTATCTAAATTAGAATCTAAAAAAGCTCCAGCTTTAGAATTTGAATTCGTTCTTCTGGCTACTTCTCCATCGAACACATCAAATGCGCCCGCCCAAAACAATATAAAAGGTACCATCCAAGCTGTATAAAATGGCAAGTGCAACCCCCCAATTGAAAGCAAAAAAGCAACACTTGCAGAACATAAAAACCCTATATAGGATAAGAGGGTTGGCGAGAACTTATGTTTGATTAAAAAATTAACGGGAAGATCAATAACCTTGCCTATAATTCTTCTTTGGTTACTTCTTTTATTATTTGTATGTTCTGTTCCGCTCAATTTTTTTGATTTTTTGAAATGAGTATTTGAGATATTTTGTTTTAAATGTACTTTAAAATAAAAATTTTTTCATATTAATAAGCTCAAGTTGTATTTGATTAATCGAATCGTGCTACTTGCTAAGTAAGATCGATTTCCAAGACTCAGATTTGTTAGTTTTAACTCCTTTAATTCTTTTGAATTTATTAATTCACCGCTTTGGTCTCCAACTATAAATAACAAATTCCTTTTTGGACTCATGTCCATAAATATTTTGCTAAAATGTGCTCCACTTTCATTTAATATAAATACTTGATATTTTTTCTTAATAAATTTTTTAATTGCTTCAAAAATATCTAAATTTGAACACTTTATTGAATCCAATGGATTTACGGTATATTTCTTATTTCCTTTCTTAATGAAATCTACAAAATAATCCGTCAACATTATTTCGTTTTTAGGAAAAGAGACATTATTAAATGTATTGGAATCAAAAACAAATGTTCCATACTTATCTAGAAAAGCCCAAATCTGAATATTTTTTTCGAGTTTATTATCGCTTGTAAGTGCGGATAAAACACATCGTGACACAACATCTAATCTTCCAGAAGTTCCTTGAATATCTTTAATATAATAGTTACTAATGTCAACCGTGGATGATTTTATGAAAAAAATTAAAGTCATGGAATTAGTGTTCGATTTAATTTTATATTTTAGATAAATTAGATTTATAATAGATTGTTATATTAAATGTATCGATAATATTAAATTATTAAATTTGAGAAAGTGTTGATATTTGGATAAAATTGACCTTAAAATTTCAATGTTGTTAATGGCTAATTCGAGAACACCGTACAAACAATTAGCTGATGTATTTCATATTAGTGTCAATTCAATCCATAAACGTGTTAAATCGTTAGTAGAAAAAGGTATCATTCAAAAATTTAAAGCAAGATTAGGTTTCGCGAATTTTCCTACTATCTCAAATATCGTGATGTTTGGCACACCAAATGTAAAAGATAAGAAACATCTTTTAGAAAAATTAGGTGACAATGAGTTTGTATATAATATTTCACGAGCCAGCGGAAATTTATTTTATATTCATGCTTATATTCGAAATATGAATGAATTAGATACATTAGTTACCTTTGTACGAAAAACTGGAAAAATTAGTGAACTCACAGTTGGTATTGATCGAAATATGCCTTCAATATCAATAATTGATAAACAAAAACTTAAAAATTTAGATTATTTTATAGTAAATTCTTTAAAAGATAATTCTAGAAAAACAATTTCTGATATAGCAGAAGAAGTAGGAGCTTCCACCAAAACAATTAAAAGACGATTAGACAATTTGATTGAGAACTTCTTAATAGAATTACAAATAGATTGGTATCCCGATTTAATTTTTACCATGATAATTTTAAAATTAAAATCTGATTCATTAATAGATGATAGAGACTTTATAAGTAGCTTAAAGAAAACTTATGGTTCCAAAATTGTTTTTTCATGGTCTTTTAGTAATTTACCGCTTACAAAACTTATATGTGTTTGCAATGAATCAATGAAAGATCTTCAAGATATAGAATCTTCACTTCTTTCAGAAAATTATGATTCTGTAGAAGTTACAATACTTATTGAAGGTAAAAATTTCCCCACATGGAGAGAAACTTATCTTAAAGAGAGGATTCAAGAAATAAATAGCTTATAATTTATAGTTCCCCATTCTTTCAATATGATGGTGATAATTAGGTAATAAAATTTTAAAATTTATTTATAAATATAATTTAAATTTCCTCTAATGATGCAAAGAAATCATAGTTAAAAAAAAAAGATAATTTTTTTTGTGCAATTCATCACCCAAGTGGGTTAAAAACCTCCCATTTTATTTGTATTTTTATCTCATTTTTGCTACAACTGGTTATCATTAATATTAAAAGCGAATAAAGGAATTCCTATATTAAATATCGGACTAAAGATAATTTATATTAAAATAAAACTTAAATTGTTTAAAGAACATGGAAGTGATAAAAAATGTCAGAAACTAAAATAAAACCTTATGAAAAACCAGAAAATATCATAAATCCTAATAGTGAATTTTCGATAGAAGTACAAAATCTAAGAAAGATATTCAGAGGGAAAAAGGGATATGATGATGTTATCGCTGTAGATGATGTCTCCTTTAAAGTGAAATCTGGAGAATTATTCGGTTTTTTGGGACCGAATGGCGCAGGAAAAACAACAGTAATTAATATGTTGATTGGACTTTTAAAACCTACAAGTGGAATCGCAATTGTTAATGGTTATAACATACATGATGGTCTCTCTCATATCAAAGAATTAATTGGAGTATGTCCGCAGGAACCATCAGTTTTTAAATTTCTTACAGGGATAGAGAACATTGAACTTTTTGGGAAGCTTCATTCAATGAAAAAAGCTGAAATAAAGGATAAGACCAATAAACTATTAGAATTTCTAGACTTATCTAAAGCAAGTAGAAGAAAAACTAAAGGATATAGTGGTGGAATGCTAAGGCAACTGAACATGATAATTGCATTAATTCACGACCCTAAAATAGCGTTTTTAGATGAACCCACGGTAGGTATGGATCCAAGAGCACGGAGAGCGACTTGGGAGTTTATTGGATCACTTAAAACTAAAAGTAAAACCATATTCCTTACGACGCATTATATTGAAGAAGCAGAAGCACTATGTGATAGAGTTGCCATAATTGATTATGGTAAAATAATCGAAATAGGGGCTCCACAAGATTTAATAAAAAAATATGAAGTCGAAAATTTAGAGGGAGTGTTTATGAAAATTACTGGAAGAAGAATAATGGAGGGAGTATAATGAATACCCAAAGAATATTAGCTCTAATGAAAATGGAACTTTACAAAATGTTCAGGGAACCAGCATACTTATTTTTAATGATTTTATTCCCCGCGGTTCTTACAATCACCTTTGGATTTGCTTTTAGCGATCCCGAACTTGGCTTGGATTTTAATCTTATGGCTCCGGGATTATTTGCATATGCGTGCATATTTATAATAATGACTGTTGCACAATCATTTGCCGAGCTTAGAGAACAAGGATTACTAAGAAGACTTAATACTACGCCAATGTCGTCTACTGATTTCATGTTCAGTAATATACTCTCTAACATGATAATCTCCATGCTGCAAGTTGTAATTGTTTTCGTTTTAGCATTATTATTTGGCTTTAGATCTAATACCGACATTGTAGGAATCTTACTTGCATTTTTGCTAATGGCTTTATTCTCACTAAGTTCTGTGGGATTAGGACTCATAACGGCATCAGTTTCTAAAAGTGCAGGAACAGCCACAGGGATTTCATTTATATTCATTCTACCACAAATGTTTTTTGGTACTTTTATCCCAATAACCGACACTACAAGGCCAATCGCAATGTTTCTTCCTAGTTATTACGCAACTGATGCTTTAACTTCAATATTTAGCGGTGCCGCATTAACAAGTGCTAATATTTTGATCGATTTTGCTTTTATCTCAATAGTAAGCATAGCAATTGTAATTATTGGCATTCTGTTATTTAAGAAATCAGGGAATAAATAATTTAGAAATAATTAAACTAATTTTTTTTTAATTTTCCTTTCTTAAGAAAATGTCAATAAGGAGCTATTACTACAGCATGGAAGTGGAAAAAAAGAATTAAATAAAAGTTAAAAAAAAAAATTTACATCAAATCAAAAGGGAAAATGTTTTCCTTCCCTCTTTTTTTTATTAAAAATTTCTATTATTTCGTGTCCTTTTTCTTCAAATATGTTATCAAGTAAAAAACACCCGTCATGATAGCTATAGAAAGAACGACCCCAATAATCCCTGCAACATAATCGTTAGTAACCCAACTTAGGATAGGTGTCCAAGGAGAAATCAAATTCTCGAGCCACTCTTCGCCATTAATGTCGATTAAAACTCTTTCTAAACCATCTGGGTTTTCTGAAAGAAACCCAATTGTAAATCCTACAGCTATCACAAACATTAGTGCCACAACTACGACTACTACCGTGATTAAAGGCCATTTATATCTACTAATTTCAACCATCCTTTATTCTACCCCCAAAATTGATTCAGTTAAAATAAAATCTGGTTTTGTTTTATAGATATAAAAAACAATTAAAGCAGAAATTATTGCTTCCCCAATACCTATTATAAGATGCCAGAAAACCATAGCAGGAATTGCAATTTCCATTGGAATCGCGCCACCAATACCAATCTCGATGCCACAAATGAAAGAAGCCAAGACAATTGCGATGTAAGATCCAATAGCAGTTGCGATTGCAACTTTTAATTCTTTTTTAAGCGATGTTTTATTAAAAATCCTTACAAGCAACACCACTATATAAAATCCTACAATACCACCAATTATCCCCATATTAAAGGCATTTGGTCCTAACGCGGTAATCCCTCCGTCCCCAAAAAGGCTTTGAATAACTAAAATTAAAAACATTACTATAACGGACGCCCAAGGACCAAGTATAATAGCTACTAAAGTTCCTCCAACCAAATGACCGGAAGTTCCTCCTGGAACTGGATAGTTAACAAATTGAAACGCAAAAATAACTGCTGCTAATACTCCAATATAGGGAATCATCTTTTCAGAATCTTCTTTTTCAAACATTTTGCCCATTCTAAAATATCCTAGAATCATAATAGCAATTGTAACAATCCAGAGCACTATAGTTGTGATTGGATCTAATAATCCATCTGGTATATGCATTTTTTATTTACCTATATTTTATTATCGATTAATTTTTTTGGTATGAATAATATTTTATCATAATTTAGTATTATTTATAAACGATATGATAAATTTATAAAATAATATGAAGTCGCAAAATGTAGCTTTCAGAGATTTATATATAACAAAGAATGATAAAATTGCCTAAAGAGTAGAGAATAAGGGAGACTAAGAAAATTGGACATAGATTTGCCTTTTAAACACGAAGATGAGAAAGACTTTTTGAATAGGATCCATCCCTTAGTTCGTTTTATCCTCCCGTTCATTTTTGTCCTCCCTTTCCTAATTATAAACGATGTTTATCTAGTCGTTACAATAATATTGGTTGTTTTAATTTTTAATTTAGTGTTTCGCTTACATCTTACAAAGACACTTTCAAAACTTAAAGCGTTACTTCCTTTTATCCTACTTATTACGATTTTTGTACCTTTATACGTTGGAAACACCGTAATTTATCAATTAAATATTGGAATTTCGCTTAATATTTATAAAGAAGGTTTAATTTTTGCAACTTTATTATTTTTTAGAATTATAGGGTCTATGTTTGTATTTCTAACATTCTTCATGTCTTTAACCTATTCAGAATTTATTGAAGCATTAACTAAACTCAGGGTAATTCCCTCATTTTTTATTGGAAGCATTGTTATTATGCTTCATTACTTACCAATTCTTGCAAAATCTAATAGAAAGATATTGGAAGCACAAGATTTAAGAGGAAAAAGCTTCACATCCTATTGGCGTAGGCTTAAAACTCATGGATTTATAATGGGAAAGAATGTAGTAAACAACATGGAGAGAAGCGAAAAATTGAACGAGAGTTTAAAAATGAGGGGTTTTTCTGGTAAGATTACTTTTGCTTCAAAAAAGATAAAGTTTGTAGATATATCAATCGTGGCTATGTTTTTAAGCGTCGTAATTTATTTCATCTATTTTATTAATTTAGAACAAATATATATGGAGGTTTTCAAATTATTCCTCTCGTAGAAGTTAAAAATGTGAACTTTGAGTATAATTCAAATTTTTCCATAAACGATTTATCATTAACCATAGAAGAAAATTCAATCTATGCTTTAACGGGGAACAATGGGTCCGGTAAAACTACGTTACTAAGGTTGTTGGTTGGTTTGCTGAAACCTAAATCTGGAACTATTAAAATATTTAACGAAATTTTAACCAGAGATAAAAATCAATTGTGGAAGCTTAGACAAAGAATTGGTTTTTTATTTCAAAACCCTGACGACCAATTATTTGCGCCAACAATTGAAGAAGATGTAGGTTTTGGAGCGAGAAATCTTGGTCTTGAAGAAGTCGAAGTGAAAGAGAGAGTTGAATGGGCGCTCGAAGCAGTTAATTTAACAGAATATAGAAAATTTTCTCCGTATGATTTATCTTGGGGCCAAAAGAAACGAGCTGCTTTGGCGGGATTGCTAGTTATGAAGCCTAAATTGTTAATTTTAGACGAGCCATTCGCAAATCTCGATTTTAGATCGATTTATAACCACCTAAAAATTTTAGAAACCCTTAGAAAAGAAGAAAAGATGACTATTTTGTTCACTACTCATAATCTTTTTTTTATAGAACATTGGGCGGATAAAGTGCTTGTGTTAAACGATGGAAAGGCGGTATTTGAAGGTAACATAGAAGAAGGATTAAACAGCCCCAAAATTAAAAAGCTCTTAGGATCTTACGAAGATATTTTAAATCTTCTTAACCAAAAGTAAATTAATTTTCCCATTTAAATAGAAAGATTTTTTTAGCTCGTTTTTTATATAATTATTGGGAAAATGATGATGGAACATTGGCATATTCGAGGACACGTATGATAACCCGTGATTACGTGTGCAAACTTATGCAGACATCCTGAGTTTATTAATCAACAATTTACTGCATCAAAAATGGGCTCTTAATCAAGCTAAGGTAATACCGTGCGATGAGATTCGAGTCAGCACCCAGCGTGCAGATATGATTATGCCCCAAAAGGCATAGAAATTACCGCCTAGCACGAGAGAACTTATTTGATTTTATGGAATAACCATTAGATGATAAATGTGTGTTAGTGTTTTAGGCAACAATATATGCTGATTTTAAAAAGAATTTGTACTTACTTCAAAAAGAGAAAAGAATATTCATCATAAAAGGCTAATCGTGTCTGAATTAAAGAGTTCTTTCAACTCTTTATTTATTTCTCCTTCCTCTGCTTGAAGGTATCGGTTCAAAATTACTGCAATCTTTATCGAATACTTGTTCATTATCGCTCTTACAAGCCCTATTTGAATATTTTTATCTGAAGCAACGCACAAGACTCCTTTACCTGCTTTTATAGAAAAAATCATCCCTTTAAAATATTCAGTGATTTGTAGGTGAATGTTTCCATAACCGAGGATGTACCCTTGTTCTTCGCCAGCGGTGAACACTGCGCCTCCAATTGCTCCAATTTTTTCGACGGAGATGTCGTCTTTGGAAGACTTTAGAATGAATTTAGACTCGCTCACAATAGTTATTCCAGTGTCGTCTATTATTATAGCGTATTTTAAGCCTGGCGTACTATTAATAATCTCGTTTAATATTTTTTTTAAAGTACGCTCGTCTTGAGAATAACTCAATTGTTTCTACCTTTCATTTTTTAATCAAAATAAATATTATCTAGGGCGTTTTATTATACTAAAGAATTTATTTAAAGTAAACTCTAATCATTCTTTATTAAGTTTATAGTAAAAAAATAAGATTCTATCTATAAAAATTTAATTCACTCTAGATAGTTTTATGTTGCGCAACGGATTAAAATAGCTCTTGCGACCTAATCAAAGTTTTTAAGGGTTTTACTCTGTTTTTATTATTTTTCGATTTTTCTAATAAAATAAATAGTTTAAACTTCTTTCCTTTATCAATATCAAACTTCAACTGAACTAAATTTGGATCGTTTAGGATATCCTTATTCTCCTTATTTTTGGAAATTGCCCATAAAGCTAGTTTATTCTCGTGAATCCAAAGTCTTTTTGAGATATCCGAGCCTATTGCGAATCCGTTATTATCTGTTATTACGCCTGCTACAAAATTGGGGAAATTTTTCTTAATCCTGTGTAAGAAATAATTTACTTCAACTTGATTTATTAATTTAGTATTCTCCTGTTTCATAATACTTGACCTATCAAAATCATATAATCGATAGAATAAAATTGGAAAAAAAAGTCTTAAATCAGTATATTATGAAGGTATTACAAAAAAGAGAGTTTGTACAAAATGAAAAATTATTTTTTCTTTATACTAATTCCGAGATCTAAATTTTCAATAAGTTCGGAGAAGCGATTTCGAACCGTCACCTCTGTGACTTGACTAACTTTGGCTATTCTCCTTTGAGTTCTTCGTTCTTTAGTAAGAATTGATGCGGTATAAATTGCTGCGGCGCATAGTCCCGTTGGACCGCGACCAGAGGTTAGCCCCCTTAATTCAGCCATTTGAATAATTTTCTTTGCTGTTTTTTGGCAATCTGTAGATAGTTCTAATTCAGATATAAATCGAGTAAGAAAATCTAATGCTTTAGTTGGGTTTAAATTTAGTCCTAATTCCCTTGAGATAAATCTAAAGGAACGTCCTATTTCTTTTTTATCAACACGAGCAACTTCTGCTATCTCGTTTAATGTGCGTGGTACTTTAAACCTTCTACAAGCGGCATATAGACTTGCAGCAGCAACGCCTTCAATGCTTCTCCCTCGAATAAGATGAGCTCTAACAGCGTCTCTATAAATTTTTGCAGAACATTCTCGAAGATTTTTCTGAAGATCAAGGTTTGAAGCCATGCGATCTAATTCACTTAAGGCAAAAGTCAAGTTTCTTTCAGTTGCATCTGATACTCTAATCCTACTTTGCCATTTTCTCAAGCGATATATTTGACCTCTAATCTTAGCAGAGATTTCTTTACCAAAGATATCCTTATTCTTCCAATCAATCATCGTGGAGAGCCCTTTGTCGTGGATCATATAAGTCATTGGAGCTCCTGTCCTAGTTCTTTTCTTTTTTTGATCTGCATCAAAAGCACGCCATTCAGGCCCCTGATCTATATGTTTTTCTGAGTGTACTAAACCACATTCTTGACAAACTAATGAACCTCTATTTTCGTCAAATAGAATATTTTTACCGCATTCGCTACAATTAGTATGACTTTTTCCAAAATCAATTTCTTCGGATGCATTGCTTTGGTTCCAACTTGAAATAATTTACACCTTTTTAGATATTTTTTTTTAAAAACTAATATAAAATACTAATGTAATTTAGCGTAGATAGTATCATTTGGATTAAATTTTTTGTTAGGTAAAATATTTATAGAAACAAAGGGCAATTTTATAGGACCAAAAATTTCTTTAATATACCCAATTTCTTCATATTGTTCAGTAAAAACAGGTTTATGAAAAATTGCTTCGAGGTTTTTATCCCACTTTTTGGCTCTAAAGATATGATGTTTCTTAGAATTCCCGAGAAAAAATAGATTTAGCTTAATATATTTTTGCAAACAACGACCCTAACTATTATTTAAAATATAGAATAGAAAATTGAAAAGTAATATTTAAATATACCCTTTATTTAAAAAGGGCTTACAAAAATGATTATTTTAATATAAATGTACGTTATTTTTAAAATCGTAATAAGCGGGAAATGGGTGGGATATATAAATCAATTATTGATTTTCGATAAAAATACAAAAATTCTGTCAGTTTTTGATTACTTTTAAAAATAAGTTTAAGAATTTCTTTTAATTGTCATCTTAATTGTATTTATTATATGAAATTTTTCTGCAACTGATATTTTATCAGGCAACCACATGAGTAGCTATCGTCTTTTTTTATTAAATGATTAATATTTTGAGACAATACAAACTCTTTGAGAGAGTTTATCATAAATTCGTTGCAATCTCTTTTTAAACAATTGTGAATTCCTCTTTTCGAGCCAGCTCCAGAGGGAGACGATATAATCCTAACTGAATCCAAGATAGTCTTGTCTTTACAAGCTTTAATTATACATTTAAATAAAGAATAAAACCAAGGTGGCCGATATCTGTTCTGATACCATAAATATTCCACTAGCGAATTTTTTTGAATGTTGAGAGGGTTGATAGAAATAGTATTAACCTTTAATTCAGCTAATTTTTGAATAGAACTAGCACAATCATCTATTGCTGTTTGTTCGTTTAGGAATGGTGGTTTAAACAATAAATATACTCTCACACCTACATTATTTTCCTTACAAATTTGGACTGCCTTTAAAAAATCTTCGAATTTTAGGCCTTTATTTACGTATGTATTTCTAATATAATCATTTACCGTTTCCAAACCTATTGCTACTTCGATGTACTTATTTTCTAATGTGTTTTTCATTTTTTTAAGCTTCTCACGAGTTATATAATCAACTCGAGATTCTACAACGATTTCTTTTATTTTAGGGACTTCAGCGATTTTTTTATATATATGTTCACGAACATCAGCAGATATTTCGTCGTCATCGAAAAAACTTCCAGAATTAAAAATCTTGAGGATAAAATCATCTTTATCAATAGAAATTTCCTTGATTTTTTTTTGGAAGGCATAATCAAATTGGTTGATAATGTGAACAGGGTCAATTTCTTCAATGGTAGAATCTTGAATATATCCACACATGGAACACCCTCCAGTTTCTCCTAATGCCCAACTACATCCCTTTGTTCTTAATATAGTCGTGAATTCCTTTCCTTTTTCTTTGAGCAAACGATCTTCTTTTATCCAAAAACTTACTGGTTTATCTAATCGTTCGTCTTCAAATTTTGACTTTTTTCTAATAGCTTTAGATCTAAGTGCTTTGATTTTTTCAACGAGGAAATTATTTTCATTTAATTTTTCCGTAGACATTTGCAATTTTACCTGTTTTTGAATTCTTAATATAATTTGAACCAACTTCTAGGTTCCCTAATCCAATTAAACTCTTTTTATCTTTGTCGAAAATAAGCGTAAAATCTTTTGGAACGAGATTTGGACTATAACTTACAATCCCAGGACGAAATAAGGTGTTACCCTTAATTATTTGTCCATCAAAAACTATAAAATTCGTATTTTCATTTAAAGGTAATAATCTATTCGCTCCTGAAAGATTTAATTCAATTTGTCCCGTTTTAAAATTGAATTTTCCAAGATACTCATTATTTATCAAGTCAAATATTTCTATTTGGTGTCTTCTTTCATTTTTTCTAGTCCTAATTCCATTAAAACATATTTTTTCTCCAGCCCCTGTTCCAAATTGATAATCCAATATTTTAATAAATTTACGAGTCCAACTCTTTGAGAAATTTTTATTTTTTGGAATAGGTTTTAGTGGTTTAAACGAATCTTTTAGGTCAATAATACTGTTTTCTAAAGATTTTAAGGATTCAATGGTAGTTAGATTGTTTTTAATTCCCGTGAAGTAAAATTTATTCTTTAGTATTAATCGAGCGTTATCTATAATTTTTAAGTATCCGGGTTCTTTTAAATAACATATAATAGGTATGTCCTTATCATATTTCTCTAGTAGTTTAATTAACATATTTGAAGCAATTGATATTTCTTCATTATCCCAATCCCCAGTTACTGAAATGTCATATGAATTTACGGGGTATATATTTTCAAGTTGTCTAGGAATGGCTCCTAAGGGAGAAGTTAAAATTATTTCTTGAAAATCAGGAAAATCACGAAATTTTCTAATTATGCTGTAAAATTTCTTGTGAGATTTCGACTCGGAGTACGGTTTTTTTGCCGAGCAAGGAAGTATGATAATCAATTTTGTCCATGATTCAGGCGTAAAACTTTTCAATAATCTCTCCCGAAATTCTTGGAAATCTGGTCTATAATATGAAGATGGACCAAAACATTTAATGATCTTGTTCGCTTGAGTTATCGGAGTTTCAAGTTTCATCGCGTTAAAGTACTGTTTATCTAAGACTTTCAAAGTAGATATTATGTTCATGTCGTCAAATGAGGATTTTTCGACGAAACCTCGAAAATCCTCCATTCGCAAATACAACTTTATTTTATTCATGTATGTATAAGCGGATATAATATTATGAAGAGTTAATTGTTCTATTTTTTCAGAAGAATATTTGTTTTCTAGGATATATTTTAATTTCCTTTTGCAAATAGAACACGAGCAGGGTAAATATTTTAATTTATAAATGGGAAGTAAATGTTCTATAGTATCGTAGAAATTTTCAGAAGATAAATATAATAGATAGGAACAATCAATTAAATCTACTCCTAAATAGACTAAAATTGGATAAAATTTCGGAATAATTCTACCTGAAGCCATTAAGACTAAATTATTGTCGAGCTCTTGTTTAATTTGAATAATTATATTTAAAATATTTCTATATTTACTAAATACATCAAATAGATCGACTAAATTTAATATTCTCACATTACTGTTATCCTTAATTAAAGGAAGATATAGATCAAATAATTCGGGATACTCAAAGATCTTAATAGATAAACCAAAATCTAAATTTCGATATTGATTTAAGATTTGATTGGCGTTGGTTATAAAATGTATAATTTCGTTTTTAGCGAAATCCTTATTTATGGTCGTAGTAGGGATATTAAACGGAATTAAAGGTACAATATTATCCTCTGAAAATATATCAATATTATTAACTAAAATTTCTTTAAATCTTTCCATTGAACCATTGTGCTTATAAATAAAGCCAGTATGTTTAAACTTTTCTCGTAAAAACCCAATTTTCAAATAGAATTCTTTTAAGATCAAAAATACCTCGTGGTCTTCAAATTCCTCAAGAAAACTTATATGGTTTATTAAACTTTTCTTCATCGGAATGAGGATATTAGGTGTCGATATAAACCTTTTAGATTCTTTTGAACAAATTATTCTTCCTACTCTAGAAAATCCTATTCCTTTAGTTATTAATTCAAAAAAATAATTCATGTTCTTCAATTAAAGATATCATTCAAAGGTATTTAAATTAATTTTTTTCTACTTTTTTAAATTCAAGCTACAAAATAAGAATTATCAAATTAAAATCAAAATAATTTAAAGTTTGTGTACGGTTTCAACTCATCAAGTACAAAATTAGTATAAGTATCTTCCATATCTTCTGATTCGTAGAGATTTTTGATAAAATCTCCGAACTCTTCGATTTTTTTTACTCGAACAATTGCTAACAATCCGTATTGTTCGCCCATCCTGAATAGATACACAATTTCATCTCTTCTTACTAAGCTTAGTGCCAATTCACTATATTTCGAAGAATCTTTAGGTTTAATTCTTACTATAAATTTCCCTTTAAATCCCACCTCTTTTGGCTTAAAATTTATGGAATAATTAAGTACAACGCTTGATTCTTCAAGTTTTTTTATTCTATTGTAAATAGTAGATTGTGACAGCTCTACATTATATCTTTTCTTGAAAATTTTGGAAATTTCGTAAGTAGAAATCAATTTTAAATTTTGTTCGTTCTCCATTATTTTCAGAATATTATAATCAATTTGGTCAAGGTTTAGATCTATTTCCAGTTCTGTTGTCGTTACATCTATTCCATTAGTTTTGAACACTTTTATCGCTTCAATTATCTGATATTTCTTAAAATAAGATGTTCCCATTATTTCATCTATTTTTAGGAGAACTTTGTTAAACTCATCAGAATCGTTAAACACAAATAGAGCAATGAGTGAGTACTCTCCAAAAATTCCATCCAGCATTTTCATTTGAGGAATTTTTAACAAATCTTCGACGATGTGTGGCTCTTTAGGGTTTGTTTTTATTTCCAAAATTACATATTTTAAATTGGGTCGAATATTAGGGTTGATATTAATAGTGAAATTTTTAATTATTCCTTTATCCTTTAACATTTCAAATTTATTTTGAAAAGTTTGTCTAGTAATCCCCAATTCTTTTGAAATTTTTGAGATATTAGGTTTTGATTTTGTATTGACATTTTTCAATATCTCAAAAGATTTTATATGATTTTTGCTGCTCACCATAATAATTTTTAAGTAATTGCTATTTAAGAATATAATTGTTTGTATAAAAATTGCATAATTTAGTTTACACTTTTTGATAATCATATTTAAATAATATCATAAAATTATTAGATTAACATATTGTTAAAATTTATCATTTTTGTGAATAGTGAAATTGAATATGGTTAATTATAAAGTAGCTGATGAAAACCTTGCTGAAAAAGGCAAAGAAGCTCTATATGTAGCTGAATCTAAAATGCCAGTTACAGCCGAAATTATTCGTAAGAGATTTTCCAAAGAAAAGCCCTTGAAAGGCATAACAATTGCAGGATGTTTACATATTACTAAAGAAACCGGAATTCTTGCTCGTACTTTGAAAGCAGGGGGTGCTGAAGTCTATTTATGTGGAAGTAATCCGTTATCTACTCAAGATGATGTTGCTGCTGCCTTAGTTCAAGAAGGAATAAATGTTTTTGCGTGGCATGGAAATACAGACGAAGAATTTTATTGGTGTATTCGAGAGTGTCTCAAGGCAAAACCGAATATTTTAATTGATGATGGTGCGGATATGATTGTTACTGCTCATAAGGAGTTTCCAGAGTTGATTGAAAAGGGCACGATAATTGCATGTCAAGAAGAAACTACCACTGGAGTAAAAAGATTTAAAGCAATGAATAAAAAAGGAGCGCTGAAAGTTCCCTTATTTCCTGTGAATGATGCAAGGTGTAAGAATCAATTTGATAACGAGTTAGGAACGGGACAAGGCATTATTTCTGCAATATACGGTATGCATGTTCTCTTCGCAGGAAAAAATGTTCTGATTGCAGGGTTCGGGCATTGCAGCTCGGGAATGGCATTAAGAGCTAGAGGATTAGGTGCTAATGTAACGGTTACTGAAGTTGATGCAATAAAAGCTTTGCAAGCCAAATTCGCAGGATATAATGTTATGCCCATTCTTGAAGCAATTCCAGACGCTGATATTATCCTTACAGCGACAGGATGCAAGCATGTAATCCCTGCAAAAACAGAAGTATTCGATAAACTTAAGGACAACGTCATCCTTGGGAATCTTGGTCATTTCGACATTGAAATTCCAACCAAAGAATTGTATGAACATGCCAAGGAAATAAAGCCAGTTAGAACGAATGTAGAAGAATTAATCTTTCCTAATGGAAAAAAAGTTTATCTGCTAGCTAAGGGAAGGCTCGCAAATCTCGTTTTGTCTGAAGGGCATCCTAGCGAAGTTATGGATATGTCGTTTGCTCTGCAATCTTTAATGTCCGAGTACATTGTGAAAAATAAAGCCTCTTTTAAGCCGGGCATGATTAGTATTCCGCCTGAGATAGACGATAAAGTTGGTTATTTGAAATTAAAAACCATGGGTGTTAAAATAGATAAATTAACAGACGAGCAGTACAGTTACATTCATGGATATGAAGAAGGGACTTAAACATTTTAATAACATAATTTTTTATTTATTTTTATAATTTCTATTACTAAGCTTTTTTTTATTTTGTCTTTCAAGGTTTAGGATTTAAGATTTCATCTGCAGTAATATCTCCATAGATTTCATTAGCCAGTTTTCTGAGCCCATCTATTCCAAGTGGTTCTTCAAGGAGCTTATCTGAATCCCAAATCTTTAAATCTTTAAATTCTTTTTTAATTTCCTCAGAAAATTTTAATTGTATTTGACGCATTTTTTTACAGAAATTACAGTGTTTAGGATCAGGAGTCAACATATTAATGTGGACCGCATCAAGGTTAATGTATTTTTTCGTTAAATCTCTTGCGCGTTTAACTTCTTCAAAGCTAGGTTTTTCAGCTATTGAAACTAACCTTAAGGACCCTACGCTATGGATTAGTTCAGTAATTCTCTCGCCACGCTTTTCAAGATCGACTATCATATTGAATATTTCTTTACCTAATTCCCTCCTCTTTTCCTGATCATCAAATGGTTTAAGAATTTGATGAAACATTTTAGAAAAATTCCTAATTGTTCCTTTTATTGAATTATAAAAATTTAAAGAGTATTTTAAGACGACTTTTACTTGGTCTTCTGGGATTTCAAAGAGAGCAATCATATTAGCAGTGGGAGGAAAGTCAGCTATAATGATATCAAATTGAATATCTTGAGAAGTTATATCCTCAGCATCTAAGATTTTTTGAAAAAACATGGCGTTTTTTAAAGCCAACGGTATTGAATCGGAAGTAAAGGTAGTATCAAAAAATTCTTCAATTTGGGGGATCCTCCCTACCAATGGCATCTGTTTCATGAGAGCTTTCATCTTATTAACTAAATCTTTAGTATATTTTTCAGCATAGATATTTGGATCGGGCTCAATTGCCCATAGATTACTTGTTATTGGCGTAATATAGTTTCCAATCTCCAGAGATAGGAGATCTGATAAATTATGGGCCATATCAAAGGAAATGAGAAGTATTTTCTTATTTGGAAGTAGTTTTGACAGAAGCACAGCGGTAGCTGCACTTATAGAGCTTTTCCCCACTCCTCCTTTCCCTCCTAACACTATTATTCTTTCAATCATGTCAAACGCTTAGATGCTTTAAAATAAGAAATTAAATAATATCAAATAACGATATAATATATAAAATAAATTCAAGAATTTTAATAATTCTACATTAATTTATTGGATTTTTTTTAGGAAAAAAGACTAACTTCCCGGAAAGAGTTGGACACTCACAATCCTTGTTTCTTTCGAAATAGAAATAAAATCTGCCGATATCCGTATTAAGTTTGTACTTTACCTTTCTTTTGATGTTATCTGACATTTTTTTTAATAATTTATTATTCCAGTAAATACTCATAGATTTAGAATCATAATTAATCTTAAAAAAATAGCATTTTATGGAGATAATATAACGATAAGGGCGGAGCCTTAATTGAACCTTTAAATTAACAAAAGATAAATTAAAAGAATTATTTTAATAAAATAATCATCAAAAAAATGTTGATTATTAATAGATTTACTAATTAAATTTACCATTCATATTAATTAAAATTTTAATCGAATAAGTAAAATTAAATTTTCAAAAAAATCATCAATTAAATGAAATAATAAAATCAATCAATCAAAGTATTAAATTAAAATTATTATCCAAACTTATAACAATATATAGGAAGTAGATTCATTAGATTCATAATTCAAGCTTAATAAAGACAAATAAAAATATCTCAAAAGATAAAGCATTCAAGATCTTAGTTAGAAATAATCAATTTAACATTAGTTCCTATCTACTAGTCGGATTTTACTTCTTTTTATAAGTTTATAATTAATTTTAGATAGATTGATAAAATTAAATGTTAAATAGAAAAAAGGAGTGATTAAGATTACACATACTAATGTAGATTTTACTACAAAATATATTATTGAAGCTAAATTTAAAATTAAAGGTGTCGTTGAGAAATCAGACATCGTTGGAGCGATTTTTGGACAAACTGAAGGTCTTCTTTTAGATCTCGACTTGCGAGATCTTCAAAAGTCAGGGCGTATAGGACGGATTGAGGTTGAAAATGAATCAAAGGAAGGAATTTCCGAAGGAATCATTAAAATCCCTTCTAGCCTTACTCGTAAAGAAACTGCTCTATTAGCAGCAACTGTAGAAACGGTTTCGCGTGTTGGACCTTGTGAAGCTGAGATTCAATTAATAGAAATAAGAGATGTGAGAGAAGCTAAACGTAAACAAATAATTGAACGGGCGGCTGAACTATTAAAAGAATGGGATGAAAAATCTTTAGAACCAAGCGAAATAGAAGAACAAATCGATACGGGTATAAAACTAGGTGAAATTATCTCTTGGGGTCCAGAAGGCTTACCCGCTGGTCCTAAAATTGACTCTAGTTCAGAACTAATACTCGTTGAAGGTCGAGCAGATGTATTAAACCTATTGAGGATAGGAGTTAAAAATACAGTTGCCGTACAAGGTACTCAAGTTCCTAAGTCGATTATTAGTTTAACTAAGAAAAAAGAAAGTGTCATAGCTTTCTTGGATGGGGATCGTGGAGGGACTATTATTTTGAATGAACTTTTACAAGTTGCAAAGCTTGATTATGTGGCGCGAGCACCAGAAGGTTACGAAGTGGAAGAACTTACTCGTAAACAAATGATAAAATCTCTCCAAAATAAAAAGCCCGTAAGAACCGCACATGAGAGGAAGGTTATCGAGAGAAAAGGACATACGGGAAAGGAATCGTATTTACATAAATTATTGAAGAAATTAAAAGTCAAAAATTACGCAATAATAGAAGAAAGCTTTAAGAAAATAGAGCCAGGCCACAGTATAGGGTTTAATAAGAGCTTAGAGAAACTATTTGAAATCCCTGTTGGAGAAATCTTTGAAAAAATTAAAGATTTTAAAGGTACGCAATTTCTAATTATTGATGGCATCTTAACGAAACGCCTGCTTTCACTTTTATTAAAATTGAAATTGAAATTTATCGCATGTAAAAACAAGGAAGAAGATTTAAGAATACCAGAACAAATAATTGTTTTCTTCTTCTAAAATTTCTAATTTTTTTTAATCATTGAATTATAGAGATTAATTTCAGATTTTATTACAATTGACGTTAATAGGCAAGCCATCCGCGATTGAATTTGAAACTATACAATATTCTCTAAACTTATTGATACATAAATTGATTTCTTCAGAAGAAGCGTTTTCTTCAGGTTTAAATTTAATTTCAGCATTCACTTTAGTTAACCTTAAAAGCATTTTAGGACCTACATGAGATAATTTTCCATCTACCACGATTTCAACGCTTTTCATCTTTATATTCTTTTTTTGTAAGCAATATATAAAGGTTGTTCCTAAACACCCACCTATTCCAATTAATAAGTACTCGACGGAACTTGGACCTAGATCCGTACCGTGAAATGATGTAGGTTCGTCTACGCTAAAGTCCTTAAATTGTCTCGCAGAAGCTTTAAAATGGAGATTTTCGGTATAATTTAACGATACTTTCATGACAAAACAACTCAAAAATAGAATATCTCTTACTTTTCAATAAAAATAGGAAAAATTTAAAATTGTTAACGGATTCCTAAGATGAAATTAATAAAGGTCCAAAGAAGTTGGATTACAAAAGATATGCCCCCTAATAATAGTAATCCAATTCCACATATCTTAAAAATTAAAAGATATTCTTTCCTATCTGGTTTATTGGCAATTTTTATTATTCTTTTAGTATTTTGAAAAAAGACACCAAGACGTTCGTAGATACTTAATTTTTTACTTTTATTGTATTTAGAGTATTTTTCATAACTGGGATAATTTGACATTTTTCGTTTTTCTTCCGTTTTTTTATATTATTTAAATTAAAACTAAATATTTAAAAAATTTAATTATTGATTAAACTTTTGATCGTCATTCCTCGTTAATATCAAGAATGTTCGAAATGAACATTTCACGATTAAATGGCTCTAAATCGTCATATCCTTGTCCCGTTCCTACAAATAAAATAGGTTTTTTAGTTTCGTAAGATATTGATAACGCAGCACCACCCTTAGCGTCAGCATCTAATTTGGTTAGAATGTTTGCATCAATTCCTACGCTATTATTAAACTCTTTGGCTTGGGTTAACGCATCATTTCCAGCAAGGGAATCTCCAATAAATAAGACTAAATCTGGTTCGGCAACTTTAACGATTTTTTGCATTTCTCTCATTAAATTTTTATTACTAACTTGTCTCCCCGCAGTATCAACTAGTACAACATTAATTCCTTTTGCTGTTGCGTGTTGTATTGCGTCAAAAGCAACACTTGCAGGATCTGATTTATATTCATGCTTGATAACTCTAATTCCAATATTTTGCATATGGTAAGAGAGTTGTTCAATTGCCGCCGCTCTGAACGTGTCCGAAGCCGCAGCTACAGAAGATAAATTATTATTTTTTAAATAATGAGCTATTTTTGCAATTGTAGTCGTCTTCCCAGTCCCGTTTACACCTAGAAAAACTATAATATATGGCAAGTTTTTAGAATTTTTAATATTTATCTCATCCAATAAATTTATGTCTTTTTCAGGCGTTAAAATGTCGGTAATTACATCTTTTAAAACATCAAATAAAAATTTACTTTTTGACGATAATAGACCTATCTCTACGCCCTTAAGCGAATCTTTTATTTTATCGCAGAGGATATCTGCGGTTTCGGTAGCTACATCATTTCCAATTAATAATAAATTCAGATCGTATAAAGTATCATCTAAACTTTTGTCAGATAAAGTCTTTTTAACGAAAATAGAGAAAACATTACTTAATTTTTTCATTGACTTAACCACATGAATTGAAGATTAATACTATTTTAAAATAAGTGAAAAATTCAAATTATTTTAGCCCGTTTTACCTTGAAACATTTGGTTTATTCCTTGAAGGTTATAATCCAAGGTTATAATTCTCTCTTTTAAAAACTTTAGTTGTTCATTATGTTGTTTCATAAGTTTATTGATAAATTCAATTGATTCTTCAATTGTTTTTTCAATTACGATGTCTTGGTTAACAGCCACAAGAACTTTTTTTGTATCTTTAATTGATCCTTTTATGTTCACTAGACCCCCAATTGGGATTAGAATCTCGTCGTTTTCATCTATTCCATCTTTTAAATTATCAAGAGTCTTTTTTGTAGTGTATAAATTTCCAAGAGACACATTGACTATTTCAAATTGCCCTTGGAACATATCTCGTTGTTCTTTAAGATACCTGAATTGCTGTAATTGTTTTTCAAAATTTTGATTGTTTTCCATACGAATCAACTATACTATATGTGAGAAAGTTTTTATTGCGATAATTCGCGAATAAGATAATCCTTACACTCTTCTTGAGAAATCACTTTAATTTCTTGAATATTTATTTGTCTTCTCAAAATGCCGATCGATGTGACTTGAGTAAGTGCTTTTTCAAGAGCATTTTCTTCGTTTAAGGCTCTAACTTCCTTTCGAAACAAATATTTTTTATGTTTTTTTTTGTAAGTACCTATAATCCGATAAATTTTAATCTCTGACATGGGTTATCAATTCCTATGTATCAACGAATTTAAAATTGATAATTATTTTAAAAATATTAAATTTTTGCTTTTTTATTATGTATTGGTTAGCACTAAAGAATTTAGAGTTTTAGAACGGATGTAAGTCTCATTAGTTCGGGTCCAGTAGACGCCATGCCAAAAATACCACTCTGGTCGTTAACAATCGCTCCTGAGGAGAGATAAGGAATCCCTCGGTTAACAGTAGAGACGTCCGTTTCATCTACTTTTAAAATTGTAGAAATAATTTCAATCTCTTCATCAGTTGCAAGAGGGTGTACTAAACATCCATGGTTATTCGTTAAAGATATCGATCCAGGAAGATAGTAATTGACGAATTCGTAAACTATGGTCTCGACATTTAAAGTATCTTCAATCTGTTTTTTATAATCTTTTAAAAAAGAAGAAATTATTGCGCCTTTATCATTACATAAAATCAAATTTCCAAAAGCGTTATCTAAAGATTTGAGAATTCCTATCTTAAAATTAGTATTCAGCTCATCTGAACATGTCTTTAACTTTTGAAGCTCATCGTCCCTAATTATATGGGGGACTATTATTCCATATTTATTACTTGCTGTGTATACACCGATTAAATTAGAATTATTAACTGAAATGGGAAAAAATGGAACTTTAAACACGCTCTCAATTTTCATCATATATGGTTTAAGCAGAGTAGATGGATATAAACCAAATAAATTATTGACTGCTAAATAGATCCCTATAGAGTTCTTCCCGAATATCTGGTACTTTAAAATCGTCATTTAACAAAACTAAGAAAATCGTTATGTGGAGTATAAAGTTTTAAACCATAAATATTTTATTAAAAATAGGTAAGTTTAATGAATCTACTACTAATAATTTAAAATATCTATTATTAGCATTACAATATCCATTATTTTGGTCAACATTTATTAATAAAAAAATCATAATTATTATTTATGATAAATTGGATTATTGCTTTCTTCTATTTTCTAGAAGAGCTTGGTTTTTTAAAAATTGAAGACATGATTACTAAGAACCTTCCAATGTTGTTAATTTGCAGATTTTTCTACTGTATCGCCTATTTTCTTAATTATCATAAGAGCTTTATTGCCGAAACTAACGATAGAAAATCTTTATTTACTCAAAAAGAGATTGTAATCTTCATTTTCAAACAATTGATCTTAATACTCTTTGGAACAATCTATTTGGTTTTTGCTGTGTTTATTAGCTTTTATTCCTTAATGATGAGCGGAAGATACATTACCAATATTTCTGAAAAAAGAAAAAATAGATTACTGAGTATTTTAGGAAAACTTATAACTTTTTCCGCTCCACTTATTGGTATTTTATGGTATACTTTTATCGTAGCGAATTATTATTCCCTTGCTGCTATTGGAGTGAGCGTAATTGCGTTCCTTCACTATGGATTAAAAATCTCCTCCTTGTCTTTAACTAAAATCTTAGAAAAGTATAGTAAAAGGCGCATCGAGAAAATCCCTAAAATTATCCCATACCTTCTATTAATTATTTTAATTGCTTTCCCAACTACGGTAATTCTGGGAACTGGAATCTATAAAGTTCAAGAAAAGCAAACATATATGGTCCCTATGCGAGATAATATTGAATTAGCCACGGATGTCTATTTTGCTCCTGGATCCTTTGGGGTCCCTCGCCCCGTTATTTTGATTAGAACACCTTATGGTAAATCTGGTTGGGCGTATGATTTATATTCTCCCATTTATCTAATTCAAGACTATCATTTAGTTATTCAAGATTTACGTGGTACTCATGATTCTGAGGGAGGAGAGAGCTTTCTTCTCTTTGTAAATTCTTATAAAGATGGTGTTGATACAATTGATTGGATATTAGATCAAAGCTGGTCTAATGGAAAAATAGCTAGTGCAGGGGTTTCTGCTCTATGCCTTAACCAATATTACTATGCTGGAATGGGTCCAGATGGATTATTAGCTCAGCAATTATGGTTTGGTACACCAGAAATGTTTGACCACGCTATCTTCCAAGGATCTTATCATAAATCCTCCGTTGAGACTTGGATAAAAAGCACTTCTCCTACGAATTGGCGTTATCAAGTGGATACAATTTTTTCTAAAACAATCCCTAAAAATGAAATTCTTTACAACTCGACGTCGCTATCAATTCCTATAGGACCGCATTATTCAAATGTTTCTGTCTACGGAATTCATGTTGGTGGTTGGTACGATCATTTCTTACAAGGTACTATTGATGGGTATATTGGATACGATGATTATGGGGCTACTAGGGCACAAGGACATCAAAAATTGGTGATGGGTCCATGGACTCATGGTTCGATTTATGGCGGACAACAAGGAGAGTTACTATATCCTGGTAATTCTAATGGATTCGATTTATTGCTCGATTGGGAGATGGAAATCTTTGATGAAGCTTTGTTAGGCATTCCTGCTGACTGGAGTAGAGCGAGAGTTGCATACTATTTAATGGGTGATGTGGATGTTGATTCGGATAACTGGAATTACTGGCGTTATGCATATGATTGGCCATTAGATCATGTAGACGATACATGGTATTTCGATGCTGAGGGAGGATTAAGTAAAACCTCTGCTGGTTTAATAAATAAAGGTTTCTCTTATTTATACGATCCTCGATACCCAGTTCCAAACTTAGGAGGTCAAAATCAGCCATTTGATCTGGCGGGTCCCATGGATCAAACATCAATAGAAAATCGATCCGATGTTTTGATATTCGAGACTCCTATTTTAACAGAAACCGTGGAAACAGTTGGTAGAATATGGGGCAACTTGTTCATTAGTTCAAATTGTACTGACACAGATTTTACTATTAAGTTGACTGATGTATATCCTGACGGTAGATCTATGTTAGTTACTGACGGATCGTTAACTGTTCGATATAGATATAACTACACTTCGGAAGTTTTTATGTCAGGTAATCAAAATGATGTTTATGAGCTATTAATAGATTGTTGGTCTACAGCTTATTCTTTTGCGCCAGGTCATAAAATAAGAGTAACTATTTCGAGTTCTAACTATCCTCGTTTTGCTACAAACCCTAATACTGGAGCACCACTAGCACGAGATTACTTAAATGCTAACATTGCGAATAATACTCTTCTCGTTGGACCATTATACAGTTCAAGCATCATTTTACCGAGATTAGTGAATATGAGTAGCACTCATACAATTTATTAATACTTCTTTTTATTATTTTAGCATTTTTAAAAATTCTAATTCATCGATGAAAGTTACACCTAAATCTCTAGCTTTTTTAAAGTTCCTAGATTTAACATCGGGGTTATTTGTAACTATATACCATAAATCGTTTGAAATGGCGTCTCTTATAACACCCCCCTTCTCAATTACTTTTAATTTTGCTTCTTCTTTATTCATAGTTTCTAAATTTCCCGAAAAGTAGAATTTTATTAAAGATAAATCAGCTATATTTGACCATCTTCCTTAAGTGTTTAGTTTTGAAATTTTACAACAAGAAGATTAAACGAAGTAGCTTTTAAAATTAAATGACTATTAAAAATTTTTAATTTTTAGAATAAAGATAGTGTATTTGTATGTTTATTCGGCCAAATAAACAACTACTAAGCCGTCAATGTTCTTAGTTGCCCTGACCTTTATCTTTCTTGGAGGCTTTTGAATGCCTCTTGACCATATCTTTTCATTTACAGGTTGCGAAATAATTAGAGATTCAGGTTTGAAATGGCGTTCCATAAATTCTCTGAGATATCTAATCGCTTTTTTTGCCCGCTTATTTCTCGGACCTCGCCGTGCTTTTGCTAGAGGAATCACATATATTCGTTCATCTATAATTTCTTCCTTAGGGGCTTCTTCCTCTTCTATTTCTTCTAATTCTTCAAGCTCTTCTTCAAAAACTTCGCTAACTTCTTCTTCAGAAATCTCATCTAAGCTAAATTCTTCGATCTCTTCTATTTCTTCGTCTTCTACTTTTTCAACTTCTTCAGAATCAGTTAGTTCTTCCTCTAAGTCGTCCAAACTGATTTCTTTTGTTTTTTTTTTTGCCATTTTGAATCAATAATGTTATAAATTTGTCTTTAACTTAATCTCTTTTTAATCTTGTATTTCGCCACTGTCTTCCCGAGTAGGGGTTGTTTTTAACTTTGCCTCCAGTTCTCTTAACAACCCAGGTTGGAACTGAGCGACTTTGGTTAAGCTTTTTAGCTCTTCTTAATTTTGAGGGTAGATCTTTATTACGTGCCATAATACTAATCTCAACCTTTATTTTTTGATATTAAATTCTTTTTTTTTTCCTGTGGTTGTAATTTGTTCTAAAATTTTTTTAAATTCTTTATCGGGTAATGGAGTAGCTCCACGCAGCTTCCCTGATTGGTACAATTGTATTAATTGTAATTCGATCTGTTCTGCGAATTGAGGTTTTACTATTCTTATGTTTTCTAATCGTTGGCGTCCTTCTTGGCTCAATATTTGTCTCATTATTTGATATTTTTTGCTTACATATTCTTTTTGTTGATGTTCGGCATATTGTTGTTGGGCTGCTTGTTGCTTTAATTCTTCTAGTTTTCTTCTTCTAATGTTTTCTAATTCATCTTCTTCGCTCAAAGTTAGACCACAAAGAATAATTTGATTAAATTTATTTTCTTAAAATTGCGTACGCAGTTCTCTCTAAGAGACTTGTCCCTTCTGGAGAAACAATCCTACCTTTTTTATCTTGTTTTACGATTAAATTGGCTTTTTCTAGCTGCTGCAACGCAACCCGGATAATTTTTCCGCTTCCTTTAGCGCTGTGATGACGCCCTGGTCCTTTTCTATTTTTTCCCCCGTAATATTTTCTGAGTTTATTAACGCCAATTGGGCCAAATTTTTTAAGTTTCCTCAATAGTGAAGCGCATCTGATATACCAGAAATTTTCATGATCAATTGGAGCTAATTCCTTAAAAAATGCCGTCTTCCAAAATTGACTTCCTTCAGGCGGTTTAATTTCGGGATAATCCTTCAATTTTTCTGCTAATGTTTTTATCAGTTTCTCGGGTTCTACGATATATATGCTAATAATTAATACACCAAGAATTAATTATTTATGATACATTTTAAAAGATTAAGTAGATTAAAAATTTTTTGATAATTATGGTATTTGGGGACAATGAATCAAGACGAGTTTAAAAAAGTATTATTATCACAACCACATTGTACTTTGGGAAAAAAAGGAATTACAGATGAATTTATTGCTCATGTACGGCAATTGCTTAAAAGATATAAAATAATAAAAATAAAAATGTTAAAATCTATAGCAAATAAATCAAATATTAAAAGTATAGCAGACCAGATATCTCAAGCGACGGATTCACATGTTTTAGATGTAAGAGGTAAAACTATTATTGTTTCAAAGCGTCAAATTAAAAAAAAGAATTAAAATTAATTGTGAAATAACCTAAATGGCTAAAAATAAAAGAAAACATCAAGCTATTATTAAACAAATAGCAGATACGAGAATGAGCTATTTATTTCAAAAAGCACACGATATATTCCCAAACAATAAAGAATTAGCTAATAGGTATGTGTACTTAGCGCGACGATATGCTCAAAGAGCTAAGATTAAAATCCCCCCAATTTGGAAAAAAAGGATTTGTCATAAATGTAAGGGATTCCTTTATCCTGGAATTAATTGTAGAACGAGAATACATTCAAAAGGAAAAGGTTCTCATGTATCAACGACTTGTTTGGATTGTAATCAAACAACGCGGTATTTTTTTAAAATAAAGTAATTCATAGATAAAAAATATAATAAATTTCGGATTTAAAATGCCTTTAACGATAATTCTGGCAGAATGCGGACTAGAATTGATCCCCAAAGAAATTAGGAAGCATTCAGCTATCCAGAGGAACCTAAAAAGAGATAATTATTCCTCACAACTCCTTGATAACGCATTACATCATTCTGCGATGGTTAAGTTAAAAGATGTTGGAAAAAGAGGGCGGCCTGATATTACACATAGCTGCCTATTAAACGCTTTGGGATCTCCCTTGAATAAAAGTGGTAATTTAAAACTATACATTCATACTTTAAATAATAAAATATTCGAATTTAATCCACAAATCAAAATCACTAGAAATTATAATAGATTTAAAGGATTAATGGCAAAATTGCTAAGGGAAAATGAGATTCGAATAAAAGAATTACTTTTAATTTCGCAATTTAATGGAAATCTAAGGGATTTAGTAAAATCTTTTAAAAAGAGGGAAATCGTAATATTTTCAAGCAGGGGGGAATTAGTTAAATATCATCTCGATTTATTTGATAAAGATTTGAAAAAAAATTATATTGCTATTATTGGTGGTTTTCAAAAAGGTTATTTTACAGAAGATATCTTAAACCTAAGCGATAAAATTGTATCAATTTCGAATTATTCTTTGGATGCGTGGGTTATCTTAAATAAAATAGTTAGCTATTATGAAATTACTAATGACATTATTTAACAAAATAAGTATAAGAAAGTTTTTTTTTAATCGTTAATATATACAAATAATCAAATTTTTTTCAATACCACTTGAAAAATTCTTTTTAAGTATCTTCTGTTTTTACATTGCGCTCTTAGTATAGTGGTTAGAATCTCGGGTTTCCAACCCGAGGACCCGGGTTCAATTCCCGGAGGGCGCATTTATTTAGTATATGCGATATCCATACCAGAGCAATAATTATTTACCTTTTCGTCTTTAAATGTAATTGAGGAATTTGCAGAGGAATTTTTAGCCGCTAAGAAGTTTTATGAAAAAATAGGATTTAAATTAGATTGTACTCAAGACATTAATGAAGATCAAATTTTCTTTGTAAAGAAAAAGAAAAAAAAGAAAAATAGTTCAATTAAGGAGTAATTCTAACTTGTTTAATATTGTGATTTGGAAAAAAATCGATTTTTCCTTCTTCCATTCCAGATACTAGTAATCCTGAATTCATAAATTTATAATCAGCATTTTTTAGAATAGTATCTGGTACACGAGAAGGGGTTTTACGACCTATAAACCAAATCTTAATTTCTGTTGCTTTTTCCCATTCCATTTTAAATTCAACACTATAAAGTTTATTTATAATTTAGAATTAGAAATTCAAAAACAATATTAATACTTTTTTAATATCTCTTTCTGTGATAAATTTCGTGAAACGATGATTTCACGAAGAAAAAATGGATATAAATTATGATTAGTATTGAAGAAACTTACAATTCTAATTAAGAATCATTAAAATGTATCATCCTTCCATAGATAAATGTTTGTTTCCCTCATTTTTTCACACTTATTAAAAAAACCTCAAAATTTTAATAAAAAATCATAACAGAGTATTAAGAGTGTTATTATTGGATAATTTATTATAACCTAAAGATATATATAATCAAATTAGTATATACATTAATTGAAGAAGCGCCCATTTTTCCATTTCCATTTTATAATCACTTAATCACTTAAAAATAATAATAAAAATAATTAAGGGCGTTTTTTCACATGTTTTCTTATAAACAACATGTAAGGAATAACTAATCTTAAATTTTTTATCGTATTATTGAGCTTTACTGATAATTTTACTTTAAGATGACGAAGAACTTTAAAATTATTCATAGAGAATTTAAGACGGCGTTAAATAAGTTAAAATACCCTGATTCTTGGTTTTGGTGCAGATATACGATAAACCCCTACTCGGGATGCGCCCATACTTGCATATACTGCGATGCTAGGAGCCAAAGGTATTACTTAGATCAAGACTTCGAGAACGAAATTATCATAAAAACGAATATTGATAAAAAATTAGATCAAAGAATTAAGAGAGCTCGAAAATTACTTCCCGATGTAATTGGACCTGGTGGTGTTTGTGACGCGTACCAACCAATCGAAAAAGAGGTTGAAAACACTTTAAAAATTCTGAAAGTTATAGCTAAACACAAATTCCCCTTGAATATAGCAACAAAAAATAAAATGATTACGCGAGATATAGAGTTATTAGATAAAATCGCAGAAGATACTTGGTGTACCGTTGGTTTTTCGATCACTACGATTGACGAGGAATTGGCGCAGTTTTTAGAACCTTATTCTTCTCCACCTAAGGAACGACTCGAAGCTTTGAAACAGATTAAAACTAAAGCTCCAAATATTCAAGTTGGGATTTATTTTATGCCAATAATACCTTTTTTAGAAGATAACGATGAAAATTTGGAAGATGTTATCAAACAATCTAAAAAAGCGGGAGCCGATTTTATTCTTTTCTCGCCAGGTTTGACAATACGAGATCAACAAGCAGAATTTTTTATTAAAAAATTAAAGAACAGTAAATATGAACATATCGTAAAACCTTTACTAAATTTATATAAGGGACAAATCTACCCACCTGCTGATTATGTAAAGAAATTACACCCAAAATTGTTAAGATATTGCGAGGAGTATGGATTACCCATAAGAGAAAAGAGATGGATACCAAACGATTACCGAAAGTGGAATTACAAGATTTCTGAGTTGTTATTGAACAAAGAATATTTGGATGCTGTTAAAAACGGAAAATCAAACAATGCCATGAAATGGGCTGGTTTAAATCTAAATAATCTGGAAGAATCTATTATAAACGTGTATAAAAGAGGGGAACTATCAAAACTAAATAATTTCAATAAAAAAATAATTGAATTCGTTAAACCATATTTAGAAAAAAGTAAAGAATCAGAACGAAAAACAGGACTTGATAAATTTCTATGACGGAAGATATAATTGTTGAAATTAAAAATCTATTAGTGGAAAAAACTCCGCGTCTTACTCCAGAACAGAAGTCAATGATGTACAAGATTATAAACCCCGACATCTCTAATTATGTAAAATACGGAGTAAAGGTTGCCGAGATTGAGAACATCGTAAAAAATGTTTATAATAAGTTCATATGTACATATCAAGATGCAATTGAAATATTTAAAATGTTAACTAAATCAAATGTTGAGGAGGAAAAATTCGCAGCATTCTTATTCTTAAATCGTTTTAAAAAAAACTTTAATGAAGGAACTATTCAGCTTTTCAGAGACGAATACGCTAAACATTGCCATACATGGAGCCACTGTGATAGCACTTGCGTCAGAGTTATAGGGCCGTTTCTCGGGAAACAGGGTAATGAAGAATTAGCAAAAAAAACTATCGATGAGTGGTCCAATTCTGACAATATATGGATTAAAAGAGCCTCAATGGTTATTCTACTTAAAATTACGATGATAAGAAAAGATTTTGACGAGACTTTCGTGTTTGAACTAGTGGAAAAAATGTTAAAGTATTCCGAAGCAAATTATATCGAAAAGGGAATAGGATGGCTCCTTAAGACTTGTTCTAAATATAAACCTGAAGTAATTATTGACTGTTTAACTAAAAACAAAAAAATTCTCTCCAGACTTATCCTTAGGTACGCAAGTGAAAAACTTCCCAAGGATAAAAGGGCTTTAGTATTAAAAAAATAAAAATTGAACACCTATAATTTTAATAAATTTATATCAAGAAAGAGATATGTCCTTTTAAAGAATTCTTATTTAAATTAATAATATGGAGTATTATAAAACAATCATACTATGAAGCATGTAGAATATAAAGGAAAACGATATAATGTATTAGACGGGAAGCTGGATCTTAGTAATTTAGGTATTAGCAATATTAATAATATTTTAGGATTAGAAAATTTGATCAATCTAAAGGAACTGGATCTTTCAAATAATGCTATTACTGAGATTGAAGGGCTTGAAACATTAACTCATCTGGAGTTGCTAAATCTAAGAATAAACCAAATTAAAGAAATAAAAGGCCTTGAAGAGTTGACTAATTTAAAATATTTATATCTCTATAATAATCGAATATCTGAGATTAGCGGACTTGAGGCGCTCTTTAATGTGGTTGAATTGAATCTTTTTGATAATCAAATTCATAATATTAAAGGCTTAGAAAACTTGATTAATTTAAAGAAATTATATCTCGGTAGTAATCGTATAGCGATGATTGAAGGACTTGAAAATTTAATCTACTTAAAATTCTTAAATATTGAAAAGAACTTTATTACAGAACTCCAAGGTCTTGATACGCTTGAAAATCTGATCCTTTTGGCAATTAAGAGAAATAATATTAAAGAAATTAAGTCTCTCGAGCTTTTAACTCAATTGAAAAGGTTAGAATTAGCATTTAACGAGATCACCGAGATAATGGGACTTGCCGAGCTTGAGAATCTTGAAACAATTGATCTTCGGGGAAATCCTGTATATGATAATGAACTTGAGTTTGCGACGAAAAAAATAAAAGTAAAATTGTTAGACGCCAAAGAGTTAGTTTTCTATTGTAAATGGTTTAATCGAGTCTGCGAAAATGTATAGAACTTTTAATGATTATATTTAATTTAAAAACTTTATATCTAATTAATAAATCTTAGATAGATAGTATTAAGATATTATTTTGTCATTTCTACTATTATACTACTATTATCAAAAAATCTAAAAAGTTGATTTCTTTCTGATTCTACTACTATTATTCTACTTCTATCAAAAACTCTACTACAAAGATTTAAATACATCAATTGTTTATAGTAGTAACAGTGATTAATATGACAAGAGAACCTAATAAAAAAAAATATGAACGTATACTTGAACGCCTTGCGAAAGGTGATAAACAATCTTCGATTGTTATAACCGAAAAATGTTCCTATGGTACAATTTCAGCTGCAAAACAGTGGGATACGAATGGAAGACCTATTACGATTACCTCTACAAGAAGCACATCAACAAATAGAACTAAAATTGTGCTCTCAATACCAAACTTTTGGCTTGAATGCTTAAATGAAGATATAATGTCAGGAATTTGGATAGATTATTCTGATGCAATTATTGATATTATCAGGTTTTTTTTCCGAACTCGAATGGAAGACAATCAACCTGAGCCTTCATCAGCGAGAAGAAGAGAAATTCTACATTCAAGAGAATTTAGAAGAAAAGAACCTAACCTTAGAAGAGAAGTTATGAAAGAGCTTAAAGAATCTCTTACACATGAACAAGTCCGAGATTCTGAAAATAAAAATTTAATAAATGTAATAGAATTAAAAGAATATAAAGAGATCAAAGAAGAGCAGAGACAAGAATTTTATAAACAAAGAGAGCTAATATATTCACGATTTAATGATCAGAAAACAGAGAAATATGTTTTTAAAAATTATCACGGAGAACCATTGATAAAAGAAGAATTTGAGATATTAATGGAATTAGAGCAGCAAGTGGGGAGAATCCCTAAATGGGAAGGGGATTTTACTCGAGGAGATTATATGCCTGCGCCAACTGATATAAAGACTTATAAATTCAGTTATGTCCTTTTAGGCAATCATGTAATTATACTTAATATATGTGGTAAAGGTTTAAACTATTTACCAGAATCGATTGGTCAATTAAAATATTTACAAACTCTTGATTTAAGAAACAACAATCTAACCGAACTTCCCGAATCTATTGGAAATTTAGAATTTCTGGAAGAGCTTATTCTCCATGATAATGCTCTCAGATCCGTTCCTAAATCTATAGGGAACCTTAAAAATCTTGGATTACTCCATTTGGACAATAACAATCTTACAACTTTGCCTGAAACAATTTGTAACCTTAAAACATGGTATCCTATTGGATTAACTAATAATAAAATAGATTCACTCAGTGAGAAAATTCTAAAAATGTGTATGCCGCAAGCAAAGGTTACTATATACGCGAAGGCGCACGGGATAAGAAAGAAACTGTGTGAGTTAGATTTGGTAGGAAATCCTATAATGGAAGCAAAAAAATAAGATGTAAAATGTTATTCTACTCTTAAGTCCAAGCTTAATTAGTGAAAATTGAATTTTCAGTAGATTCTTATTTTCCAATAAATATTGTATGCATTATACTACGAAATAAGTCAATGCATCCTATTACTAATAAAACAATCCAGGTAAATTTTGGCACTTCTTTCTTCTTTACTATATTTTCTTTATCTTCTTTTATTATTCTTAACTCTCTCTCTTTAAAGATCTTTTTTAATTTCATCAGTTAGAAATTCTGCTATTTTTTCTATATAGACCTTACCTTTTTTCTTACTAGTTTTAGTTGGATCTCCAATAACACCAATTTCACACCAAGATATCCTGGTTGGAATCTCTCTCTTGACAAGATATTCATTTCTTCCATTCGAATTCTTTAAATATATTTTATTGGGAAAAATTTTAGTTTTAACTTATTCCTTTGAACCGGGCTGCCATATAAACAATTCTATCGTGCAACATTCCTTAAAACCCATCCGATTATACATATTTAAACCCATCTCAGTTGAATGAAGAATTGCAGTCTCATATCCTAATTTCTTAGCCTCGTTTAGGGGAGCAAGAGTTATCGCAGTACCAATCCCTTTACCATGTGCTTCTTCTAATGTAGTAACCAAATGAATACCTGCAACACCTGCTTTATACAATACTAATGAAGAAGCGACAGGATTTCCATCATAATATGCTAAGAATGCACTTGCAGAGGCCCTATCCTTCAAAAGTATAAATGAGAAAGCCTCGAAAAAAAAATCAGATCGAACTTCTTTTGGAAAATCAAAACCCGTTAAAATTATGTCATTCCATACTTTTAAAGCATTCATACTTTCAATCTTTATAATCTCTACCTTATTTAAAAGTTCTCTTTCTGTGTTTAAAATTTTTAGGTTATAAGCCATCCCCTGAAGCTTGTCAAGGATGAATCCATTTTTGATTAATAACTCTCCCATATTTTTAGGAGTGCTTGATGGGCCAAGCACCCAAAGAAAGGGAACTTGTCTCTTTTCAAAATAAGTGATATTGTCCTTTATCTTTTTAATAGCATTTTCTGAGGAAATATGGCTATCTATCACCCCATTAAAAAAAAAAAAAGGGATCCCCGTAGAGAATCTGGAGAACTCCTCAGTCTCTTCATATTGGATATGTTCAAGATCGATATGTACTATCGATCTAAAAAATTCATAAAGATTAAACTCAATTGCATGTTCAATTTCTGATTGATTTGGATTTTTAAGAATAGTTATAAATTGTTTCACTTCTAGAGTTTTGATATAATATATTATACACAAAATAAGATAATATACTATATAAGAGTCGATTTTTAGTTTTACATATTTGGTAAATTTAAAGTTTTTTGGGCATTTGTGTTAATTAGGAGGAGTATGTTAAGTGTTTTATGAGGGATGGAGATATGCATTAAGTATTAAAACTTTTTAAGAAAGGCTTAATCATTATCTTATGACAAAATTCAATTTGAACTTAGAATATAATAAGAATTTTATAAATGCTCTCGAAAACTGGAAAATTGAAGATTGGTCTAAAAATGATAAAAAAAAAAGGCTTAAATCAGAAAAACAAATTCAAAAGAGATTAAAGAATTTAAAAAAAGTATTCGTATTCTCTATCGAAGAAAAATCAATTGAAAATTTAGCTTCATTTACTCTCTATTATTCTTAACTCTCTCTCTCGTTAAAGATCTTTTTTAATTTCAGCAGTTAGAAATTCTACCATTTTTTCTATATAGATTTTCCCGTGTTCTTTACTTGCTTTAGTTGGATCTCCAATAACACCAATTTCAGTCAAAGAGGGCATCCCTTTCTTAATAAGCATTTCAATTTCCTTTTCTTTAAGAACTCCAAGATATCCTGGTTGAAATTTGTCTCTTTTTACAAGGTTTTCAGCGAGGAACAATATTTCAGATGTTTCTGCTTCACCAGCATGACCTCCTGCTTCTTCTATTGTTATATTTAAACCTGCGGCAATTTTAAACTGAACATTCATAAAGCCCATCAAATCTGTAAATGCTAAAATCTTATTGTTAGTATATTTTTCCTGTGCTTCCTCAACTGCTTCTTTTAATGGAATAAAATTTCCTCCATGCGTAGGGATAAAAATAATGTTTTCAAAACCATGTTTTTGAAGACTCTCGATATAATCGTGAATTATTCCCTTTAAAGTAGATTTTTTTAATGAAATTGTTCCTGGAAAGGCTAAATGATGATCTGAACACCCCACTCTTATTGTTTGTGCTTGTAACGCATTCTTTAATTTTTGAGCGATTAAATTAACTATGACATCTGCTATTAATGCGTCTGTCTGAGTTGGTAAGTGAGGTCCATGCTGTTCAGTAGATCCTACTCCAATTATGACTGTTTTGAAACCACCATTAATCGCATCTTTAATATCAACCCAATTCATTTCTTCCATTCGAAGTGTTCTCATTTTTAATCTCTTACCTTTTTACTTTTTATTTATTAAATTGCTTTCATTTCATAATAAATTTGTTAGAAATTGATGTTTTGTAGTTTAGACCATCTTGAACTGACTAAATTGACAAAACAATTTGATTTTTATATTTGAAAATAGTCTTACTAGTATAATTTTTAATTTCTCTTCTCATGATTATCTATTTATTATCAAATATTTCAATCTGAAAGGTAAATTCAGAGTCTGATTTCGATGAAAATTCCGTGGATTATTCTCTTCCTCTCCCGTGGCGTCCACTCCTACAAAAGTGGGTGCGAAATTTATTAAAAAATAATTTGACCAAATAATTTTTATTTTAAGAGCAACATTAGTCTTATAAGGCAAGAAGTATAGAAATGAAGATTAAAAATGAATTTCAATGACGAAATTATCAAAGAACATTAGCATTAATCTTTTTACTTTCCCCAGGTCTTAATAAGAAAGGATTAAAAAATAAAAAGACACGCTTAAATGGTGATCATTAAAATGCTTGACAAAATGGAACCAAAGGAAAAAAGGATATTACAAGGAGTCGTCTTAAGTTTAATCGGAACAATTATTATAGCATATAATTTATTCCCATTATTTTACATGATGGGTCTTCCATTTACCCTTGGAACGGTGCGCATGATAAATTATTGGATCCTTGGAATAGCCTTCATTCTTACCGGTGTCTTCACTTTAAAACCACGGAGAACGAGGAAGGGAATTATTGTGCTAGGTTCAATTTCAACCATTATAGGGGGGATACTAATTCTTTCTACCATGCAAATAATAGTTGAACTCGTTGTAAGATTTGGGGGAACTTCAATCATCTATATATTTTGGAACGATATTCCAATCTTGGCTACTTTTATGATATCAGGAACGGTTTTACTCTTACACGGACTAATCCTAATCATCACAAAACAAAAAAATATGAAGCTCATTTGGGGAGTAATTTTTGCTTCGATTGGAATAACAGTAATCGTTTGGGTGTCCCGTCCATTATACATGTCAATCATATCTTCAACATTAAACCCATTTTTTTATACGGCAATTAACTTAAACCTTATAATTATTGGTGTCTCATCACTACTTATTGGTTTTTTTTATTTTAATCCTCCTGAAAAAAAGCGCATCAAATTGCTCGTTGGGATGATTTCAATAATTTTCGGTTGCGTAATCGTTATTTTCTCGCTTTTTGGCATTTTAAGTTTTAACATGTACTTGGAAAGATTGGAATCAGAAGGAACATTTGCAAGCGTGATGGACTTGAACTCAATTTTTGTGGTATTTATTTTGGTGGGGGTTGGATTAATAATTCACGGTGTATTTATGATAAAAAAGAGAGATATTAAAAAGGATCGCTATCATCCCACAGACGAGTAGAATCAATCAAATAATTTGGTGAATCTTTAGAGACTGAAATACTTTAAAAAGATAAAACATTAAACTTTTTTTTTCTGCCTATTTATCTCACTCCCCCGTGGTGCCTCCTCCTAAAAAAGCAGTCAAAATGATAAAAGCATCAATTTTAATAAGTTTTAGAGTTAAACTCTCTCTTTTATTCAAAGCAATTATTTTAGTCTCCTTCTGCCCATTTGGAAGATGGGTAAGGAGACTTTTTGTTAAAAAAACTTTTTCAACATTAATATATATGTATTTCAAATTATTTAAAGATATTGTTAATTATCGTTATTTACATCATTGATATTGGAATTCTGGATTATATTCTTTAAGAAAATCAACTATCTACTGATTAAATTGAGCTGGATTTTAACGGTGTAAAAATTAATAGCTTAACAATCTATATAAAACAATAAATTTCTATTGAGAACTAATGGATAAATCCATTCAAAAACTAAATTATAATCTAATTCATGCAAATTTAATACATAATCCTTAAATTAGATAAAATTGACCACACGATTAGGCGAAGTTCTAATAAAATTGGATAAAATTACAAATATCTATAAGTGATTATTTATCATTCCATCTAAATTTAAAATCTGAAGTAGAATTCTAATATTTGTTGCTTAATTAGATAACCTAATATAAGTTCAGAAAATTTATAATATACATTATTTTTATTATCCCTTATTTTCTATTATCCCTCCCCCGTGATGCCCCCTCCTGAAAAAGCAGGTGCAAACAATACATTTAAGATATTATAAATATCTCTAAAGAATAAAATTTATTTAGAATAAATAGATTTAATTCAAAAAGATAATCTTGAAAGTTTTCTTAAGAATACTAATTTAATAATAACTATTAAAAATGTAATTTTACCATATACTTTAAAAGATAAAAAATTAAATGTGCATATTTTTTGACTGATTTTAAATTACCAAAAGACTTGACGGATAAATGTACTCAAATGTTAAAAGCATATTATAATTTATATATTCTTGAGAATACTTTACGTCTATTTATTGAAAATACTGCAAAGTCTAAGTATGGAGATGACTATTGGGGAAAATTAACTATTAAAACCAAAATTGAAAGAACTATTAAAACCAGAAAGGATAACGAGAAAAAAAATAAATGGCTTAATTTTAGAGGAGAATCAAACATATTTTATTTAGACTTTATTGATCTTAGAAGTGTTTTAATAAGTAATTGGAATATTTTTAATGATTATTTTCCAAATCAAGAATGGATAACAAATCGTATTTCAGAACTCTATGATATTAGAAACCGAATAGCACACAATTCATTTATATATTTAAGCGAGATTGAACAACAGACAATCGAAACTTATGCTAAATCAATCTATCAACAATTAAAAATATATAAAAATAATCTTAATTTACCAAATAATCTCATCGTAAAAGCAGTTAAACCGAAATTTCAGGAAACATCTTTATTTAATAGATTTCAAAGACTCTTCTTTGAAAGAGATTTTAAAGAAATTTTAACCAAATGGGATATTTTTGAAGAATTATTTGATACAAATGCTTTTTATAAAATTAACAAAATTGCTAATATTTCTGGAAGTGAAACATTTATAATTCAATATAAATTTAAAGATGCTACAATGTATCTATCTCATGGTGGAGGTAAATTTGGATGTAACATAAGTATTTCCGCTAATAAATGTATTTCTGATGATAATGAAAAATTTAATAACATTGCAAAAGAATTCTTTAAAATAATAGCAGATGGAGTTAACGATATTTAGAATGAGTTTTAAAAATTTAAAAAAGCAGGAGTTTGAAGATTTCAAAATGGGAGATTCTTGAAGCTCTATAATGATTGAAGTGTTCAGAGTTTTAGTTAATACTAAAATTAGGGTGTATTTATAAAACTGAGATTAATTGGTATGTTGAAAAATTATTAAAAAATGATCTCATTGAAATAAATAAAGATATACTCTCAATTAAAAATAAATAATGGCTTTTTATGAAGAAACATATCTATATTTTTAGAATTAACTATTTAGAAGTTAGATCACCTATTAAATTATCTGAAACTATCTCTATTCTTCCTGGAAATTATGAGTTATCTCAAGATGAAGATTTAAATTTTGACATTTCGTTTCAAATTAATAAATATTCCTATATATTTATCGAAAGAGATATTAGCTTAAAAATCAGTGATCTTAAAAAAGAGCTGAATCTTATTTTTGCTCTAATTTCCTTTTTATTATCAAATTGGATAGATATTTATCCTCAAGAAAGTTATCATATAAATTATGATACCAACAAAAGAATTATGTTAGAAAAAGGAATAATAGTTCCATTTAAAAGCTTTAAATTTAATAGACAATATTCCAGAATTTACTCAATTAAGGACAGATTTAGAAAGATTATAAATGAGATGTATAGGATTTTTATAGAGGACCCTATTTCTGATTCGATATATTTCATTATTGGGCAGTTCCTAATCTCTAAGAGGGAAGATATTCTCTTAACAAAAGTTATTTATGCTTGGAATGTTCTCGAGCATTTTGCTTCTAGTTATTGGGAAAATACCAATAAGACACAACTCTACATAATAAATGAAGAGAAATTTGACCAGTTAATGAAATCTTTAAACGACACCCTCGAAGAATATATCAAAAATAAAATTAAACAAAATGATATTTATCTCTCTCAATTAGAGGTTGATTTTTATAGACAAGATTATATAAAGCTCTTAAAAGATAAATTAAGGAATGGAGTAGATAATTTTTCTCCTATAAAATATAAGATAATTCGGATGTTTGAAATTGAAGGATTAAATATGACAAAGCAGGAATATGAATTGATAAATAAGATGTATAAAATGAGAAATTTTATTTATCATAAAGGTGTTAAAAAAGAGGAAATTGAAAAAGAAATAAAAAAAGATCCCGCAGATTTAGCTAAAGAATTTTTAAACTTTTTAGAAATCAAAATTTGGCAATATTTTAAGTTTATTAATAAATATGCTACGCTAAATAATGAATTGATCTCTTTTAAAGAGTGTCAGATTTCTAAAACGAGTTTAGTGGTTGAAGATTATACTGAAAAAAGGGAAATTTTAAAAAAACTGGAATTTGTGAGAGAGAAAATAGAGAAATATTCAAATAAACCAATAGAAGCTCGAATTATGGAAGTAAAAAAGGAGTTTAATACATATATAAATTTTAATTATAAAAGAGATAGTTATGAAGATGGTTTAGTTATAGATAATTTACCTCAAGATATACATTCATATGGAAACATAATTAAATTAAAAGCCAAATTAGATGATTTAAATGTGACTTTTAATTTTAATGGGATTTTTAAATGTGGTATATTTTCAGAAATCCTTATTGAAAAATTTATTATAGAATAAGACTTCTTTCTTTTCTCGCTCCTTTAGAATCGCCTCCCTCTCCTAGATATGCTGCGGGTAGTGCTGTGATCCCAATTATTCTATTCTAATAGATTTTATTGCTTCTTTATTTTTTATTTTATGAGCTCCACTCCAAGTTTCATCGAATCCATAATAACACATCATAGGCTCTCCATTATATTCTACTTACAATTTATTTTTTAAATGTGGTGGAATTTTTAATTAAACATATTCTCAAATGTATTTGTCTTTTTCTAAATAATAAAAGATAAATTCTTTTTCCTTCACCGGACTCTTATCTTCGAAAATTTTTGCCATACTATCATCATAATGTGAAACTTTATCCATTCTTTGTTGCACTTTTTTCCTTGTGTTCTTGCCGCTTGAAAAATTACATCCCTGAAGGCAATAAAGATGGTTATTTACAAATATCTATTCTCGTTTTATCGCATTTTCTACCTTTTTATATAAAAGATTAATAAAATTAAGATAAATTTTCGCAGTTTCTGAGTCAATTTCAACATTTTCATGAGCACCGATATTTCTTATTCCTGTCATCACACCCATAAAAATAAATTTAAATCCTCTCTGTTCATCAATATCTGATAGCGTTTCTAAAGAATTAAGTTTAATAATTGGATTTTCTTCATTAAATGCTCTTGCCATAGCCCCAGATAAATCTTCTTTATGAATTTCTGCTTCTCTCTTCACAAAATTATTTAAAGATTTAACGGCTTCAAAAATGGATTCTGGATAATGTTTATCTTTATAAAGTCCATAACTTACTTCATATAAGTCTGGATGTAAATTAAGAAATATCAAGTCTCTTCTTAAGTCAAAAAAATGGATTTTTATTAAATATATTAGTATCAAGAAAATGCTAATAATGGAAATATAAAAACTACTTTCCAGATGAATGGTATAATCAACAGAGAAACTAGAATGAAGGTTATTCAATGAATTGTGAATCGGTAAAATAAAGCCAAAAATATTTACTAATGTGAGATTTAAAATAAACATTATTAAGCATAAAATTAGAATTACTTTTCTAGACGATATATTTTTCTTATGCATATAGTAAATTAAATCAAATAGAATAAGAAATATTCCCATTAAATATAAGAATATCCCTGTTTGTATCCAATACCCATTAAATACAATTTGATGCAATGGATTGGGAGTACTTACTGATTCAGAATTGAATTTATCTATAAAAATGTTAAATGCATTGAAATTAAATATTCCTAAAAAATCATCTGTACTATATTGTTGACCTGTAACTACAATAGAATATAAAGGAAGAAAATAATATAGAATTCCTAATGAAATTAAAAAAACTGTTAATATATAATCAATAATCTGTGATCTATTAATCATGTAATTGATACCTCTGGTTAAATACTTTGACTTTATTGTAAAGTATAAATAGTTAATATGTTTTAAAAATTATCAATTTTTGCAATAATTCAAGCAATATAGAAATTATTTAAGAGACTTTTTTCTTCTATGTCCTTCGATAAAATTGTTTAAAATCATCCCACAATCTTTTTTTATCTCCCTCCCCAGTGGGGCCCCCTCCTAAAAAATTCGATATAAGTTTTGTTCTAAATGTGATACCTATTATTATTTTAAAATTTAAAATATTTAAGAACGATATCTTTCATCCAATTAAAATTTAAAGTTAATAAAGCGTTTGAAACATATTTTTTATTATCAAATCTAGTTTCAAATGGAATTCTTATTAAAGTTGTCAGATCTGATTGCTCTAAAAGTTTTATCCCTTCAGGTGGTTTGAGCATTATTTTTCCTTTGAAATTCTCTATTTTTAAGATATCTCTATGATTTTCTTTAAGATAAATATAAATATCTTTATAAATCATCTGAATATATTCTCTAAATTGAAGTGGAGTAATCTTATACTTTTTTCTGATTAAGTTATTATACAAATTTTTTTTCCTAAGATTCCCCACTTTTCCAAAAACTTCCATATTATACCATTTTCTAGCAGCAACAATATCCTTTCTCTGAATAAAAATACTAATGACATCATCTACTATTATTCTAAAATCTAAAGTAATATTGATGAATTGAAACCTTTCGGGCATTAAGCTTGATTTTAAGAATGCTGTTAATTCATAAATCTCTGAGAAATCTTTTGTAATTCTTGGTTGTTTTGATATATTAAAAACTACAAATCTATTTACATCCAATTTGAATTTGCTATTAATAAAAATATCAATATAATCTGACTCAAGATTAATAAGATTTGATAACTTAATAAAAAAGAAATTGTCAATTAACCCAAAATATTTAGGTTCTAATCCCAGATTGTCCGAAGATTGTTGATCATATATTTCTACGTAAAACAAATCACTTGGGATTTGAATTGGATTTTTTAAATATTGCTCAAGCAGATTTTCAATAAACGTAATTTCACTCATAAAATTATTATATGTTCTTAGTCGATAATGTAGAGTTAAATCTTCATTTTTGCCATTATATCTAAAAAAAACTAATTTGAATATCTCATCATATTGGTTAAATTTCTCCATTAAGTTAGAAACACATTCGAATTTATCAATCTCTCCTATACTCATATTAATCAACCTTATGTTTGGGCAGTCTCAACTGAGTAATTATAAATATAATCAAAATTAGCTTTGAATTCTTCAATATTACTTAGAGTAATAATTTCTTCATTAGAATAATATAGATTATTAAGAACATCTCTATATTGTACCTTAAAATGAAAATTAAACACACCTCGACCATTCATAATAAATTGTCCTATTAACTTGTCTAACTTTATCTCAGGAGGTATATCTTGCTCAAATTCGATAGGATCTTTCTTGTCAATTTCAATTGGTATGAGGTTATTATTATCGTCTTTTACATCTATTTCAATATTATCTATTGAGATTTGAAAATCCTTTAGACATGAAATATTTATCTCAAATAAACCATTATTTGAAGAATACTGCCGATTTTTTACTTTCAATCTCACAATTGGTTTTAATATATCAATTTTGAGTTGTTTTTCGCTGATTTTTGATAATTTACTATCATACACCGAAATAATTAATGATTCTAAATTTACTGAATTATCACCGCTTGGCACCTTCGATACTAATTCAAAAGGAATATAATATAGGTTAATATTTTCATTATATAATGAAATAATATTATTTGATTCATCAAAAGTATGAATAATATTGTAAAAACTCTTTATTTTCAAATTTGGGGTTAGTTTAATTTCAATCTTAGAAATTTTAGTAGAAAATAGTTCAATCCAGACCAAAATCTTTTCATTTGGAAGAGCCCATTTGTTACAATCAGCTTTAAAGTAATCTTCTGCTTTTATATCGATTTCTTCATGTTTCTTAGTATCGATCCCACTGTAATAACCATTATAACTTTCTAATAAACAAGAAATGAGTTTCGCTCCAAAATCGGTAATCTCATAATATGAATATTCATTTGATTTCTCAACTTTTTTAAAATAATTTTGAATCATACCTCCTAGTTCTAACTTTTGTAAATGATTACTTAAAACACTCTTATTCATTTTAGTAATTTCGATGATTTTTGTGAAAGTATATGGACCCCTTTCCCTTAACAACGAAGATAATGCAAATCTAAATTTATTCGATACCGCTTTCAGAGCCTCAGATTGATGTAATAAAAAAGATTCCTGCAAATCGATTACAAATCTCATACCAAATTTAGTTAATTCATAAAATGAGAATTCTCTTGTTTCTTCACTTTTTAATAAATAATTTTGTACAACTCCAGCTAATTCTAGTGTTTTCAAATGATTTAAAACAAGACCATTTTCAAGATCCAATATACTTCCTAGTTTTGAAAGAGATAAATTCTTATTTTTGTATAATTGAAAAATTAGATCAATCCGAATTTTATGTCCAAGAGCTTTTAATAATAATTCAAAATCTTCAGGTATATCCTTAATATACTCTTCAAGATCTTTTGACATAGTTTAATTCATTTTATTTATTTAATAATAAATTATATACCTAGGTATATAAAAATTAACCATTTTTAAATTTAACTTTTTCAAAAAATAATATTTCTGTGGATAAAAATTAAACAATGTTGATATATCTCATTCTCATCGTTATATATATAGACATTTAGCCTCTTTTCACTCATTAATCCCCTAGATACAGTGTAATTATAGTCATAAGGAATGTAAACAATCAACTTATTAGACTTTTCTTCAAAATATTTAGAATGTATTAATGAAGATAACTCAGTTATTACAGAATTGTTTTTTTCGGGGAATAATACAAATATATTAAAATCTGAATTTTTCATTAATTTAACCATTTCAGTATAAATGTAAGCATTTCTATCTTTTTCTTTTAGTACATCCTCACTAGGTTCATGAATTACCTCATTTGCTAAGAAAGTGTTCATAAAACCTTTTTCTCTAAGGATTTTAACTAATCTATCTACAACAGGTTTGTTAATTGGATGATAAGATCCGAGTACTAAAATTTCAGTTTGGATATGATTAATATTTAATCTTTTGAATTCTGACATCATTAAATAATATTGTACTATAGCTAAATCGATTTTTATGAAATAATAATAATAATAAATCATTAATATTTAAAACAAGATACATCTTGAGTTTAATAAGAGATAAATTATTATAATTTTTAAAAAAAGTTTAATTATCAGTTTCATTAACGATTTCTCTAACTACTTGTAGAAATTTGTTTTTCTGGTTTTGCTCAAATTCTCAACATTGGAAACTATTTGTATTCTAAAAACGAATTTTGAGAAATATTGCGTGTCTTAAATCACAATCTTCAATAATTTTGATATTGAATAATGCTCCTTATTCCTTTAACTAATTCTTTTAAATATTCTTATTATTTCTCGTTACAATATTCATCTCCCTCCCCCGTGGTGCTCCCTCTTAAAAAAGTAGGCTCTTAATTAAGTAATTTAAACATCCCTCAACTATAATGTTTCACCTGTCAACCCATCAATCAATTGAGCCCAGATTTCTAATTTCCTTCTTAAAAATTAGGTATTTAGTTTATAGTTTGTTATGTGGTTTAAAATCTGGAACTTGTATTTCTTCTCCACAATTTTTACATACAACAGTAGGAATTATACCAGATCTTATCTCTCCATGCTGCATATTCTCTAATGAGGGTTTTCCCCAATTCTTTACCTTCTCTTTTGAAAATTCATAAGGAAATGTTTCTCCACATTTTAAACATTTAATATTATGTATTTCAGTAATTAACATCACCAATATAAATAATTTAACTCATCTATCAAATAAATTCTTTAATTTTTATTGTTATGGATTTTCTTTCTTTCTCTCTTTATTGACTCCCTCCCCTCGATGCTGCCTCCTAAAAAAGTAGGGGAAGGATTAAAAATTGCGGAATTTACATTATGTTAAGACCTGCATCTTTACATCTCTCTTTTATCATTTCCAAAAATTCTTTTAAAATATCAAGATTTTTATCTGGTTCACTATAATGATAGGTTCTATCATTATGCTTAGAAATGTAGAGGGATTTACGATAAGCGTGATTTAGAATTAAATTCCATTTTTGGTATTCAATTAACATAGAATCCCCGTATCCCGGTCTAAGCCTTCTATAATCCATTTTTAAGACCTTCTGAAGATTTTTCTCTCCAATTTCATCAAAAATCGTTTTGATATCAATATGAATATGTTCTAAATCATCTGAAGCTAATCTATTATAGAGATTCTTAAATTTTTCTTCTAAATAATTTTTTTGATAATCTCCAACATTATAAGTATGACTTGAAATAATTGTAATAGGATTAATAACTTCGCTCTTACCTAAATATCCAACCTGCTTCATGATCTTTTCTACAAATTTAATATATTCTATGGCTAAAGGTTTCTTAATAGTTTTTAAATCCAAATGTTCTAATCCATGTTGATACTTACTTCTATCTCTATGATATTTTTTCACGAATTCATTATATTTTGGTACCTTAGGATAAAAAAATTCTAAAATTCCTTTGTATAATTCCCTAAAATCCCGAGTTCTATATTTTTTATCATTCGTATATACTAAATCTTCCCTCTTCTTTTCTATTCCAATTAGCATACAAATTTTACTAAGTACATTATCTGCTATATAATGTCCTAATTCATATACTTCACTCATTTCATTTTTAGCTATAAATTTTCCAATCGCTAGCATTCTTTTAAGAGTATCAATGCGGTGCTTATTATCCTCAACAAACATAGTATCCTAAAATCATCAATTTTTGAAAGAAATCTATAATTCTATGATTTATAACACAATTCAGTTATATAAATAAGAGAGGTTTAAGGATTAATAATTAATATGGCAATAACAACGAAAAATTTTGACTGTGGGTTCCTATTTCATGTTTTTATAATATTATACTTAACAGATTCAAATTAAAATATGAATGTAATTAGGTTTTTTATTTAAATACTCAAGAAATTATGTAGTTTTAAATCATTATATCAATATATACAAGTAAAAAAGGAAGTGATCGGTTTGAAACTAAAAGAAGAAGAAAGCTTTCATGGAGAATTAATTGAAACACCAGAAGAATTCATAGAGGATCTGTGCGAGAGACTCAATATCGCCTATAGCACACTAATGGAAGAAGATGATAAAATGAATCGGCTCGCTTATATCACCACTTTTCTAATCGCTTTCAAAGGAAGACTGAATCGAGTCTGCGAAAATATATAGAAATTTATGTCTGCAATTTAATAATAATTATATAAAAAGATAGATTTTAAACGGTAGTAAAAACATGCCCGAGATAATTATTCATAAAAAACCTGACCTGAAAGAAGTTAATGGTGAAGAATTTTATCATATACAAAGGTCTAATCTCCCAATCCGTTGGGAAATTGGGCAACAAATTGAAGTAGGAAAGGAGTATAATTATTTTTATGAATATTTTTTTGATCACCGAATGGGAGTTAAGAATTCCGCAGGTGATTTTATTTCCTTAAACTATTTGTTGGAAAAAATTATTGCTACTCATGAAGGGAAAGAGGATCCAGATTCTGATATAGAATGTATTTATGGTTATGATCTATTAAAATCGCTAAAAGATGCTTCAGTTGCAATTAAGGAATATACAATGTTATTAAGAGAAATAATATCTGAGCAAGTAAGAGTTGAAAAATTCAGCAATTTGCCATCAAGATTAAAATGTATCTGGGTTCTTCCCAATTTAGATTCAGTTAGGTATTGGAAACCAATAATTGAGGGACGGATTTTAAAATTAAGTTTGACAGGAAAAATCTTAAAAACGGATGCTGCTTTCCTCAAAAATGACACATTTTCTTTAAATGAATTTAAAAAACAAGCTGAATTTTATTGGGCAGGTATTAAACAAGAAGGTTCTAATGCTGAGGAAATTCTTTTCTCTGGTACTATAGTTGTATTAGAAGAAATAAAAATTTAATTAATGCTACTCTCTGAAATGGTTTTGAAGTTCTCTTTATGAGCAAAACGTTTGATTAATCTTTTTTTACTTGATGGGACAGTGAATTGCACATATTTATAGGTGTATCTATTTTTATTTGGTCTTGGATTTTCGCTCATTTTTCTTTTTCACCGTTTTAAGAGACACAAGGTTCGAGCCTTTTTAAATTTTGTCCCAATTTCAAAGGAAATTTGGATGGAAAGGTAAATTCAGAGTCATTTTCCCATGAAAATTTCATAAAAAATTCCCCCTCCCCTCAAATGAACGAAAAATTAAAATAAACAAGGGACTTAAAAAAACAGGAATAAAAGTTATTTTAAAGTTAAATAAATATAAAATTACTTCTGATGGTTTGTGGCACATAAATAATGAAAAAGACCGTTCAGGACTTGAACTTTATATTAGAATTAAACACTTAGATAGATTGAGATACTAATCAAAAAGCATAATTGATCACAAATAACTATTTTTTTCTTTCTGCTACAGTTTCTTCTTCTAAAGAATTACGTTTTGTTTTTTCGTCTCTTATTACTTTTTTTACTTTTGCTCTTTCTTCAACAATTTTCTTGTCTTGTTGTTTTTCATCTTTTATTACTTTCTTCCTTTGTTTCTCTAGAATTTTTTTCATACTTTCAGTATATTTTTGTTGTCCCTTCTTTTGACTCAATACAGCATCTACAAGAAAAACTAATGAAGTACTAATTGATTCTGCATCTTCTAAACATTCTGTATCTGTTCTTCCATGCAACCCTTTACTTAAAGCATCGTGTAATGTTTTTAAAGGATTAAACTGTTCTGGCTTTAATATTAATGGTAATAGGTCTTTTACGAGTGCTATTTTTTTTGTAGCAGTTTTAGTTTTTCTTACTTCTTCTAATGCTACTTGATATTTTTCTAATTCTTCCCCGCTCATTAAATCTGTAATCGATTCTAGTAATTGTCCAATAATATCTTCGACAATTCTCCTATAATAAGCAAATGCTCCAATTCCATAACTGTGAAATTCACAGGTTTTACCTTTTTTATAATATTCAGAATATCCCTTTAATATCTTTTTTAGAGTCTTTTCAATATTTATATCCCATGCTGGAAATTGTCCAACTTTTTCAATAGTTTTCAATCCCTTCCCCATTTTTATAGCAAAAAACCGATGAAATTTTTCACAATACGCACAAATATAATTTAGATTAACTAAATCATTTTCTTCGAGTGTTGGAGGAGGTGGTGGTTTGAATATTTTAATAACAACATCTTTTTCTTTTTTATGATTGTATTTATGAGTAAGTCTGAAAGTCCGAATTTCATTACAATTTGGACAGTACATATTTAAATTAACATCTGGCAAATCAACAATAGTAATAGGGAAAAGAAATGAATTTTTTCCAAAATCAAAATCAAATTTTTGATAGAGTGAATATTCCTCAAGAAATTTTGCATCTGGCATGATTAATTTCACCTAGAATATCTTGAAATTATAATAAATAAAAAAGAATTCAAATATTTAAATAAATAGATAGCGAAATGGTATAGGGAATTTTTAGAGTTATTAAAATTTAAAATCAAGGTCAGATAATTAATTTAATTCTCAATTTTTTTTTACATTTTTATTTTCTTATACTTAGATCTATTAAAATCATTTTTTTTTGTTTTCTTTTCCTTCTTTTCTAAAATTTCTTCTTTCTTCGTCTGAACTTCTACTTTAGAAGATTCATCATTTTCTATTCCATCCTTTCTGGATTTAGGTTTATTGTCAATCTTCTCTTTTTTTAAGGGTTCCTGCATTGCTTCCTTTACTTTTTCTTTTTCCTTATCCTTCTTTCTTTCTAATTCTTTTACTGGTGACATTATTACTATCTTTTCTTGATATTTTTTAATTAAATTCCCTCTTAACCTAAAATACACACAACAGAAATATAAGACTTTTCCCATTTTCCTTAATAATTTGCATTTCCCGCCTCTTGTTGCCCCCTCCTAAAAATGTAGTTTTTTTCTCTTTATTTGCAGATTCAAGGTGTAGAACTATCACCTTCTTAAAAAAGAATAATAACTTGTAAGTTTTGTAGGGTATTTCACTCCATTCCATTCTATAGTGCTATTACTCCACATATTATTACCATCATTATCATATATCATTTCTTCTAGGAGATTATCATATGCATCCTGAGAAATTTCGACATGATAGGGAGATCTTGCTTGATTGGCTATAGCAACTGCAAAATTAACACATTTTCCAATAAAAACTAGATCATTATTATTAGCATCCCTAGAAATTCCTGCTCTAAGAATATATACTTCACCCAAATCTATTCCAATCCCGAAATCAAGTTTTTCATATTTTTCAAAATGTTTTGAAAATTCAATGTCCAAGAACCATTTAGTTACCATTGCTGCTTCCACAGCGGTAGTTATCTGTTTCTTATAAGCACCAGCCCAAAAGGCCAAAATTGAATCTCCCTGAAAGCTTCTTATTTTTCCACCGTATTTTTGCGCTACCTTTGCAGCTACTGTCAGAAAGGCTTTATGAATTTTACCAGAAGTTTGTTTATGATGTTGAAAGAGTAAATCACTTGAATTCCTCAGATCAATACTATAGGCACATAGATTCAACTTTTTTGCTTTCTTTTTAAAAGAAACATTATCAACTGATGGAATATCTGTAATTTCAGAAACTTCATAATCCCCTGCTAAATACTCGCGCACCTGATTTTCTAAATCATTCACAAACCCCAAATTTCTATCGCCTTCATTTTAAACTAATAGATTAATAAAACCACTTAAAATCAAAAATAGAATTGTTAAACCCATATTAGTTATTAAAAAGTAGATCGAATAATTGACAAACTTGAATTTTTCTTTTGCTATATAAGATAATTGATAAATTTGTTTTGAATACTCTTCCATTAAATCTTCTTCATTTAAGTCCTTTATTTTGGAGTAATAATCATTAGAATTTTTATATTTCAATACATGTTTAAAATAAAACAATCCCTTCCGTTCTCTCTCTGACTTCTCCTTTGCTTCCCTAGGTTTAAAAACCAAAATTGTGCAAATAGTTCCACATATTGATGAACTTATCAAAACTATTGTTATTATTATGTAAAAAATTACAAATCCTTGATACTCGTCAAATAATATTCCCGCTTTCTTAAAAACATCAGATAATAATGAAAATCCTAACCCTATAGTAATTAATAAACTGTGAATTGTCAAAGAAATATTTGCCTTAGAATCTGCTAAAGCAATCATACCTTGAGAATCAGAATAAGCCTTTGAAAGAACTTCATTTTTGTTTTTAATATCCATTTCTACCCTCTTTATTAAATGTGTTATCTAATGTTATATAAAATGAATAATAAATAAATATTTTTAGTAGGTATTGTTAGACTTTAATAAAGAAATAGAAAAAAATTTTAACTATTTATAGCTTATCAACATGAAATTGGTTATATTAAGTATAAATTTTTTATGATCTCCCTCCCCCGTGTTGCTCCCTCCTAAAAAATCGGACATTACTCTGATTTTATATTTTTAATTTAATCTAACATTATGAAAAAATAATGAGTATTAAAGAGGGAAATGGTGGGAGTTGAACCCACGCTCGTCTGATTGACGGTCAGTGATCTGCCCGCGCAGTCAGGGAGATGGTCTCCCATATTTATTATTAATATTATAAAATAAATTTAGCCTAATAAATATATACATTATAGTAAAAATAATAAAAGGCTATCTTACATATTATTCCTCCCCCATGGTGCCCCCTCCTAAAAAAGTAGGTGAATATTGAATATAATTCAACAGATATTTAAAAAAGGAATTTATATCTAATACAAAGGCTTAAGCAAAAAATGAAATCTTTAGTAATCGCACTAGATACAAATGTCTTTCTACACTGTAAAAATTTTACTCAAATACAATGGGATAAAATTTTCGGAGATGATTTTGATGAAATGCTTATCTTAATCCCTTGTATGGTTTTGAAGGAATTAGACAATTTGAAATATCAAAATAAAAATGCTTTAAAAGCACTTAATAAAATAAGAGACATTGAAACTGGAAAATTTCAAGTAAAAGCGTTCGGATTAATTTCATCGATCTTACTACCTAATTGGGATAAACTTTTAGAATTGCATAAGCAAAAACTCTCTAGGGATGAATCTGATCACCAAATTCTTGCTGAAGTTCTACTCTATCATCAAGATAATCCACAATGTAAGGTTGTGTTTGTGACGGGTGACTATTTACCTTCAAAGTTATCTAAAGAAATAAATATTGAATGCTTATATTGGTTGGATGAAAATTTTAGAATATATTTTGAAAAAGAGAAAATTTCTACATCAAAACTAGAACCATTGGAGATTTATTTTACTGAAGAAGAAAAATTTTCAAAAGAAATCACACTGAGTAAAACAATTATTCCTCAAGAACCTTTAAGATTGGAAGATTATGAAAAAGATTTTTCTAAACCTATCCCTCATCCATTAATCTCTCATAAACCAAAAGAAGATTTTCAGCGTGAACTTGATGATTATAACAATAAAATGGAAGAACTTTGTCGATATGCAGAAATATATCTTAGCTTAAAAAATAATTCAAATGCCCCATTTACCAACATTGATTTGTATATTCAAATGGAATTGGAAAAGGGTTTTAAAGTAAAATATAGTAATGATATTGAGTTTCCAGAACGACCAAAAGTTATAGGTGGTCTTACTTATTTAAAACCTATATTTCCCTCTTATTCAGTACCTAAAGAACCAAATGTAAAATATCATAAAATTATACATATAGAAAACGAGCGTAATTATGTCTGGATTATCCAAAATAGAGTTGGAAAAATAAAGCATAACGAAACAGAAATTCTTTATCCCTTAATGTTATGGATTCCAGAATATCCATCAACAGAAAAGATAGTTATTCAGGTATCTTTTACGCAAGATCAAGAAGGGAAGATAAATGACCAAATATTATCAATTATTCTCGTATAAGATCTTAATTATAACTTATTAATTTGATGTTTTCTCTTCTTTTTAAAACACATTATTTATATATATTGATTATATTATAAACCGGTTCTTATTAAAAATCAAATAAAACATAGATAGCTTTATGATGTCCAATACAATCAAAATCTAAGTATTATGCATTCCAAACACTACCTTAAAATCTGAATAAACTCAATTTAATAGTCTTAATAAGATTTTTTATTTTTGTACACATGAAATTATTTAATTTCAAATTGTTTAATCAAAATATGTAAGTAAAGGAAGTGATCGGTTTGAGATTAGATGGAGAAGGAACCTTTTTTGGTGAAATCATCGATACTCCAGAAGAATTTGTCGAAGACCTCTGCGATAGAGTCAATACCGTCTATAGCACTGCAATGGACGAGGACGATAAAATGAATCAACTCGCCTATCTCATCGGATTTCTGATTGCTCTTAAAGGAAGGCTGAATCGAGTTTTCTGAAAATAAAGAGAATTTTCGTCTATTCCCAACGAAATGTTAGACATGAATGGGAGATAATCGAATTTTTATATTAAATAATAGATTGGGGATAGAAGAAGATTCAATTATTGCTCCATCTTCAAATGAAATGTTTCAAATCAGCAATAATTTAGATGTACAGATTAAAAAAGCTATAGAAGAAATTTAAAAAAACTAAACAAGAAATGCAAGTGTATTACTCCTATAGCCTGAAAGGATATGTTTTAGCTAAAATGGATATTCTCACTACAAAACCTAATGAATTAAACCAGTTAAAAATAGGTGATTGGAGTGATGTTTTATTAATTTCATTAGACAACGATTTAATTAATAATTTCTTGACAAAATTAAAATCTAAACCCCAAACTAATTTATATATTATCACATCCTCAGTGGATCCAGACACAACCTATATGAATTTAGAAAGATTTGATAATTTTGGATTAGATCTCAAAGTATTTAAAATGATTAGATAACCTATTAATAATTTAATATAAAGTTTAATGAGCATTTAATAGGGTAAATATTTTCAAGTATATTAATAAAAAAATTACATTTTAATCACACCTATGTTTGAAATAATATTTTTTAATTTGATTTATATAAATGAAGATTCATATAATGGTTACTTTCCTCTCCCAATTTCATTTTCTTCATTATATCAAATTAGATGTGAGGTAATATTGGGAAAATATTTAAAAGAAAAAAACCCTCATGTTGATGGTAAAATAAAAATTTTAGATGGTTCTTCTAAACCGAATCCAAAAATTATTTTCGAATGTCAAACATCTGACAAGTTTGTTGATTCATTTATTTATAATCCATTAAATAAATCAAATGAAGGAGTATCAGCTTTATTATCTTATGATTTTGCAAATGTAGATCTCCCTTTCATATTATTAATTGAAATCTTTGAAATAAAGATGAAATTTATTGATTCCTTAAATACTTCAAAGAAAAATAAAAATGAAATCCTCCAGATAAACATTAGATACTTATTAAAAAATTATAAAGATGCCTTAATTAGAATTGGCACTTTAGGAGAGGCAATAGCTAAAGAATTAATGCGAAAGCTTAAAATTCCTTGGAAAGATTTTAGGGGGGCAATAAATGCTCTGGTACATAAAGATATAACCCGATCAAGAATAAATTATCAGTATCTGGGACATCTACTCTCTCCCCTTTATTATATAAGAAACCAAACTCATCATTCAGAACCTAAGATTGAAATTAATGAAACTGTAGCTGAATTTGCTATAAAGAATTTAACTTTAATATTAGAACATATTTATGATAAAAATATTAGATTTTAATTAAAATTATTATGGATTTCTAAGAGTATTTCTAAGAGTAATCCTTTCAATTTCTAAGAGGACCTGTCTCTGATCTGGTGTCACTTTGCTATATTTTTGCCTATCTGCCTTATATTCATTCACAGAATCACAAACTTAAGTTTTTTATTTATTTCCAATAAAAAAATCTTTAAAGAGCGAAAATTGATATTCATAGTTTTTATCAATGGATTTGATATAAACTTCATAGAACATGAAAAAGGAATTCTGAAATTTTCGGAAATCCCGGAATAGCGTTTCAAATTCTTTCAATCCCATTTCCACGGTCTTTTCCCAATACGCTTTTCCTTTTCTTTCCCGTTTTAAGTTGAATTTGAGCTTAATTTCTTCTAACTTTCGATCATATAATACATCAAATCCCCTTGCATGATTAATTGCATTTCTATAATCAATGAGATTTTCTTTATCAGAACGTTCAATTTGTAAAGAACTGCGTGGATTAAGATAATAACCAAGACCTTTCTCAAAATCATCAAAATCATCAAAATCATCATTTTGGTCTATTTTTTGGAGATTATAAATGGAAACAATGATCGCCTTTAAAAAAGGTTCAATAACCCTCCCAAATCTATATACAAATTCATTCATACAGTCAACAAGATCCTCATCGGAGAGCTTGAATAATTCTTGTTTTTTAGTAAAAATAATCTTTAAAAAACTTTCAATAAGATTCATTGTTGTATCGATTTTAAAATTTTCAAATTGGAGTCCAAGTTTATTATAACTAGATTTAATAAATAATGTATCCGGCTGTTGTTGGCGTTCTACATATTTTAGTGCTAATTTAAACGATTTTACCACCTTACTCTTATTTACTTGTTCTGCACTATCCAATTCTTCGAGAAATCTTTTTTTTATCAAGTCTTCAAACTCATTACCCGTAGAAATGGAAAGTAATTCTTTATGAAAATCTACTGATTGGACAATTTGCACAGAATTTTTAACTATATCTTCAATTTGTTTTACCATTTTAGGATTTTTCTTGGAAAATTGAGCAGTTACTTTTAAAATTGTCTCTATATATTTTTTAGGTGGCATATCTAATTGGATATTTTGTTCAAGTTCTTCACCGAGCTTAGAAGAAACCCCTAAGATTTTTATTATATTTTTAAAAAAGGAAAGCATTAGCTCTTTATTTGTATTTTTTTCTAAATCCTTTTCAAGTTCTTCTAAAGATAGTCCTTCCCCGAATATTTCTTCAAAATATTTAAATCCTTCCTTTTCCCAATTATCATTCATTTTATTTATTCAAGTTTCTTTCATTAATTTGTCCTATCCTATAATAAATGCAACAGAAATATATCTTTTTCCTAATTCTCTCCTATTATTATTATCGCCCTCCCCCGTGGTGCCCCCTCCTAATTACTCGGGGAAAAATTATTTTTAATTACCTTTATAGTGAGGAAATATGGGACTCTTAATTATTGAAGGTTAATCCGTGGAGAAGAATAAACTACTCAAAAATTTTATCATACTCTTCTAAAGCTTCAATTAAAAAGTTTTTTATCCTTTTGCGATATTTTTCATTGAGTGAATAACTTTGATTTTTACTATCTATGTGGATAAGATTTTCCTTTTTCATATTTTTAACTCGTATTCGAATACCGCCTATTTGTGGTCCCAATTGACGAGCTGAAAAATTTTCATAATTACGCTTGTCATTTTGTCTAATAACTTGTAATATTCCCTCTCTAGTAAGTGACTCATTCATACGGAGCATATTAAGTATCATTACTTGTAAATTATTGGATTCTTTAATGAGGATATTTAATTCTTCGTTAGTCCATTCAGTTCTAAATTCACCTGAGATTTTAGAAAAATCTAATATTGGAAGCAAAAGTTTTAAAGGTTCATAATAAGTATCAACAAATTCTTGGAATAGTATTTGATTCCTAAAAGGAATTTCAATACCCCCCATTTTAATACCGACTACTTTTTGATTATCAAAGGTCGGAATTATATCAACATTCATTTTTTTAATTAATATTTTATATTTCTAGTTATTTTATAGTACGCAATCTATTTAAGTTTTCGGATCGATCACTTTTATTTTATGATTGATCACTTTTTTCGTAAGTGATTGCTATTAAATTATAAGTTTACCAATCAAGACTCAGAGCAGATTTTGAAAGTTAAAATCATCATAAAACCGGAATTATAGTTTTTTGGAAATCACCCTCAACCGGGGAAATTTAGGAGTACTGTTGGGATTTAGATGAATACCGAGAAATGGTTAAATCGGAAAGAGAATTCAGTAAAAGAGAAACTCGAAGCTTAAATTTAATTCTTAGCTTGACTTATCTTCTAAGAATAAAATATAAAAATTCATGAATAAAGCTATTAGATAACTGAGAATTAAGTAAGATTCAAAAAAAAATAATTAAAATATATTACATAACATTTTGGGAGAGTTTAATCATGCAATAAATTCTTTTAATCCTATTTTAATAAAAAATATTTATAAGCATTACTTTTTTGTTAAATTAATAGCATAATTATAGATCCTTAGATCTGAAAACTTAATTAAATTAAAAATGAAGTTTATGAATAAATATGAGTGTTAAGAAAAAAGAGATATTATTAAAACAGATAGAAGAGATTTTTGAGGAATTTAAATTTGTGAAAAACAATTATCGCCAAGGCCATTATCCAGTTATACATTATTATAACGCTGAAGAGGGTGCGAGAATTCAAGCTTTGTATACCAAAATAATCTCATTGGTCAGAAGGTTTTATGGTCCAGAATCTCAATATTTTATACAAGTTAAGGATTTAGCTTCTAAGCTTACTAGATCTAATTTGGAGCTGATAATTGGAGTCTTAACTGCTATTTATGATATTTTGAAGAAGGATTATGAAGATCTGGATTTAGTAAGACCTATAACTTTGAAGTTTGAGAAAATCATTGAGGACATGAATCTTAATGACCAAATTTATCAGGATGTTGTTGACGAAATTAATGGGACATATAGGCACTATTACTTTAATTCTATGTACATAATAATTCGAAAGTTATTGGAAAATCTTGTTTATGACTGTCTCAATAAGTATTATGGAACAAATCAAATAGAATTATACTATAATACAAGTAAAAATAGACATCATGGTTTTGGTACTTTAATTGAGAATTTTAACATCTTAATTAAGGTTATGAATTTCAAAACATCAGTTGGTGATATTGAACAAAATATTATTGATTGGCTTAAAAATTTCCAAGAAAAAGGTAATAAAAATGCACATTCTTTATTTAGTCTTGCACATCAAGAAATGGTTGAAGAAAATAAAGATAAAATAAATGAACTTATAAAAAAATTAATTTACATAAAAGAAAAATTATAATTTCATCGTAAGAATAGCATATAAAATATGACCTGTACATATTTTCAAGAAATATCGATTTTTATTCATTGAACTCCAAAACTAACATTTTCCATATATTTCCTATCGAGTTCATCCCTAAGATATGAGATAATATTTAAAATTCGTGACTTAAAATCACGAACCATATAATCATCGATTTGATTATCCTGTAGAGTGCCATGAATAATTTTATGTCGCTTTTTAATGTAATCATCAAGAAAATTGAGAGTTTCATTAAAACCATTAAGATCGATATTGAAAAAGGTTTTAAACAATTTTTTTATACCCCATTTTCCAGAAACCTTTTGAAAATTAAGAATTTTCATTATTTTCGCTTGCTTTTTTAAAATTTCTTTCAATATTTCAAATCTTCCTATTTCCATTCCATTATTTCCTTGTTTTTTATGAATGTATTCATTATAAACCCCTAAACTCTTACAAATGTTATGAATTTTTTCCCAATATCGTACATTTTTCCATTTTTCTGCTAAATCTAATTTTATTCGATCAATACCAATTTTTATCCCATTTATCTCTTTAAATCTTGAATAATAACCTAAAATAAAGGACTTACTAATTTTTGGATCAATTATAATCCCTAGCTTTTCATAAATCTCATCATCAAACTCATCATCTAGAACAAACCATGATTCATTATGTAGAAAAAATAAATCTCTTGTGATATTTTCAAAGGCAGATACTAGAAAAACTAGACCTACAGCATAGTGGCCATCTTTTAGTAGATTTTCTACTCTCTGTAGATTAATAGAATAAGCATTATCTACCCTTAATTGATTTAATTTCCCTAATGCGTAGCTTTCGCCTAACTCTTGAAGCTTATCTTCTTGTTTTATCTCTTCAACTGAAACAAATAGATAGTCATCTCCTTGGCGTGGATTATTAACAAAAATACAATTTAATTCTGTATTTTTCTCATCTATTAATGCGAGTCCAACAAGGTTTTTTCTCTTAGGAAAAACTTCAATAGTAGGTTTTCCTTGAAATAGTTTAATTCCCTCTTTTTTTAAATACTCAAGATAATATTTAATAATCTTTTTTACACTATTCAAAGGGATTTGATCCTTGATATTTTCAGTCATAAAACGAACTCCTATATCAATATTTATCTTAATTTATAATAATTGTGATAATTAGTAAAATATTAGTAATATTTGGTATCATTTGGGAATCCTATAATTTAAATATAATTGCAGTTTAATAGGATTAAAATCCTCCTTTATTTTAGGATCTATTTTAATAAATTAATATTGAGATAACAATGATTATTGAAAAGGACTTTGAGTCTATAAGAGACAATTTAATTGAAATAAAAATAATTATTAATAAGATTGAAATTGAACTAAGAAATTCCCAAATTGATCGGTCTGAATGCAAACACTTTTTATATTCTTTATATGCCACTTTCCATAAATTAAGGGACATTTTAATCGAATTCATAGGTGTAGAAGAGTCAAAGCTTAAAGAAGGATTTGAGAAATACATTATAATCTCCTTTGAAGAATTCATTGATTCATATCGAAGGGAATTTAAAAGGTCTTATGCGACTTATAATTCTGGAATTTTTAATGAGATTGGAAATAAAATTAATAACATTGCTGAGATGTGTGATTCGAGAGAAGGATTGACAGGAGCTTATTATCAGGATACTAGCTATATTAAAAATAAAATATATGTGCTTATTAATGCATTTAAAATCTTCATAGAAAGAATTAATAAATTAATCCTAAAACCAGTTAAAAAAGGTATATCTGCGACTTTTTCTATAAATGAATTTATTTTACAAAATCCATTGGGATTAAATCTGAATTGGATAATTTCTACTTGCTATTTAAGTGCTATTGAGATATTAACAATAAGCAAAAGACAAGAATTTGGTATAGTTAAAAATAAAAAGACAGAGATGAACCTACCTTTTGATCAAAAGTTAGATGAGTTGCTTAAAGAAGTTGAAGATAGAGGAATACAATTGGATAAGAAAATGTTAGGATTTCAAAAAATGTTGAGAGATTATAGAACTCAGGTAATTCATTATGGATATATTCCCAATGACAAGGAATTAGGACTAATTATTGAATATGCCAATAAAACATTGTCTGAATTAAGTAAAATTAAAATATAAAAGTAAAAACAAAGCTTTTAATTGATAATTTCAAATTCTTCGATACAAGAAAGAAAAAGAATCAATTTTTCTCAGTTTTTTTAAATTTTTGTCTTAACCTATAATAAATGGAATATAAATATATCTTTTTCCTTGTTCTTCAATAATCATTATCTCCCTCCCCCGTGGTGCCCCCTCCTAAAAAAGTGAATGTCTTCTCCTCTCCCAATTGCCTAGGGAATTTATTTTTAAGTAAAAGTTACTATTTTATTACTTCAGGCTCAATATTTGGTCCAGGATGCCAAATTAAAAAGATATTTTCGGAATAATCTTTAGTCTTCTCTTTAAAAGTCTCTAAAATATTATTATTAAATCTATCAAATCCATTAGAGTAAATTAGCATAATTCCATAATGATATTCTGCTTGTTCAATGAAATCTAATATTTTACCCAAATCCTTTTCTAAGTTAGAAAATTTATCTTCGATATTTCTGATTGACTTCACTTCAATTATAACTAAATTATGATCCATATAACTACGATAATGAACAACAAAATCGGGTATTTTTGCACCAATATTCTTCTCAATTATGGGGTGAGCTTTTTTGTCAAGTTCTCCATCCAGCATATATTCATAATCATCACCCAATAATTTTCGCAACTGGTGATATAATTCATAGCAATATACTCTTTCCCGATATCTCTTGTCTGGTAATTTGTACATTGAGACAGTTATATATTTTTCATCAATCAAAGTTATGGCTTTTTTAAACTTTTCCACAAAATAATCAAAATCATTTTCCATAAAATCACTCTCATTTCGAATTAAAATTACTTTTGTCTTAACCTAATATTAACGCAATAGAAATATATCTTTTTCCATATTCTCACCTATTATTAATATAAACTCCCCCGTGGTGCCCCCTCCTAAAAAAGTAGGGGTGGAAGGATGTTAAAGTGGAGATTATTTTCTATCCCATATTTTCCTCTCAATTGATAGTATTAAATAGTTGGATTAATCACTAATTCTATTATCTCTTTAACAATAAAGTAAAAAAATAATATGAGGATTTAAAGTAGTGATAATTATAAAAAGGTTAGATTATTATGTCTTTAGGTGTTAAATTAAAGAGTATTTTAGGATATTATCGGGAACAGATTACATTGGTAATGGATGTAATGTTTTCAACATATTATATTTTAAAAAATGAATATATTCAGATTAGAGATCTATTAAATAGCGAGGATTATAAAAAGAGTTATACAGAATATGCAAAAATAATAAATCAACTTGAAAATAGTGCTGATGGAACTGGTATATATTTATCTAAACAACACCACGAAATGTTAGAGAAACACCGTGAAATGAGAAGAAATATCCCTAAATCAGAACATTTAATGAATATGACTCTCGTTTATCTCATGGCACTTTTTGAAGGTTTTAATAAAAAGTTCTTTCAAACATTGCTAATAAATAAACCTGAACAAATGAAAAACAGAAAAAAAAAAATTAATTATGAAAAATTAGTTGAATTTGATTCTATAGATAAATTGCATAAATATTTAGCAGAAGAAATAACAAATAAATTAGGATATAAGGATATCGATAAGTTTAAAAACTTTTTATCAGAGCAGTATACTATAAATTTGGATAAAGAGTTTGAAAATTGGGAAGCCTTAAGGGATAATTATTACAGAAGAAATATTATAGTTCATAATAATGGTCGTATTTCTGAATTATGTATTAAAAAGTTAAATATATCACCAGACCTTTTGAATAGTAAACCTATTATGAATATTGATTATTTAACTGGAGCTTCTAATAACCTTAAAAGCTATATGGATTTTATATTCATAACTATTAAGGTAAAGTTCAAACTAGACACATCAGTAAGAAGATTTGCTCCCTTTCCTCCTAATTTTGATAAACCAATGGTTGTTAAAAGGGGAAAAGATGAGATTTTTAATGATGATTGAGAATATGTCCAAAAATAAGAATTTCCTAAAACAGATGGATAATAGATAATGATTTTGTCGCAATTTTGATTGAAAGGTAAATTCAGAGTCTGATTTCGAAGGAAATTTAGTGAAAATTCTATAAAAGAAAAGATATTATCTAAATACAAATCGAATTCTAAAGAAATATAATCAAAAGGTAATTCCATATAATTACTATTATTTTTTTGTCTTAAGTAGCAGTTCATTATGACTTTTATATAAGTCAAGCAATTTTATTGAATTTGACAAAATTCCTAATGAATCTGCAACATTAGGGAAAAAAAGCAATTCATGTGTTAATAAATTTCTCGCTAATTTAATATATGAGAGAAAATTGCTCTGATATTTTTTTTCATTTTTCTCAATTATACCTTTATTAATACAATCTATTGAAATTAATTCTATGTAGCTTTTTTTGCTTTTCTTATTCTCATTCTCTTCAATTAGCTCTTTATCAATCTTAAATTGATCTAATGTATATGATATTACACGACTTGCAAACAGTACAGAACATAAAATATTTCCTTTTTCAAACATTTCTATTGATATCTCTATGTTTTTTATAATACCTAAGTCCGGTATTTGTAAATCTTCTAATTGCTCTCTTAATGAACTTAAATCGTTTTTAATTTGAGGTGTAACTTCTTTTGGTTTTTCTTCTTCTAATAATCCTAGAATCTTTTCACATTCAGCAATTAATGGTATTAATTGCCCATAATTGAACTTTCTCTCACTATAAGAATCGATAAATGAAATTTCTTTAATGAATTCAAAATGATTTTTGTCTAAAATATATCTTAGGAACTTTAAATTCTCATTAAAGGATTTAATTATCCCACATGATACCTCAGATGTAACTGCTAGATAAGCATCTTCAAAACTACGCTTAGATTTATTTGCCGAGTTAAGAACTGCAAAAGTATTTTTTTTTATGGAACTATATAATGCTTTTAAAGCCTTTTTGCTTTTGAGTTCTTTCTTATTCTCATTATCAGTCATAAATAAAACCCCATTTTCTTTAGTCTATTAGATTCTCTTACTTTTAGTTTCACAATTTATTATGATTAAACTTTTGTCTTTTATTTTATTTAATTACAAATATTATTTAGCTACAATAGACATATATATTTTTCCCATTTTCTTTCCTGCTGTGGTGCCCCCTCCTAAAAAAGCATGTGTAGAAAGACCTCAAAAAAGCAAGATCTTCTAATTACTACTTATACTTTCTTCTCCCTCTACTACTGAGCTAATAATTTCAGTTGAAATTAAAGTGAAAAAGTGATTCTTATCAGTAAGACCTTAAATCAAGGCTAAAGATTCAATAAAGGGGTTATATAATTATATTCTACCACTTATATTAAAAAAAGTATTACTAGAAGGAATTTGTGTTTTTACATATGTATTGATTAAAAAATCTTCTCTTCTTAATTTACTTAGATCCATGTTGTTATATTATCTAGATTTAAAAGATTTAATAATTCAATATGATTGATATATTAAATAAGGTTTTTTTATGGAATTAAATTATAAGATAATTGAAATTACAACCGAAGCAGCACTCAAAGATGCTTTATTTACACTTAGTGGAAAAGATAAATATTTCTTATATAGAGGTCAAAGTAATAATAATTGGTCGCTCCAGACCTCCTTAGAGAGAAAATTGGAAAATCTTAATAAAACCGAAATGGATATCGGAAAATATGAAAAGCTGGTTGTTGAAGAGTGTCAAAATAAGGATTCAAACTCATCTCCAATAGAAATAATTTCTAAAATACAACATTATGGGGGTGCTACTAGACTAATTGATTTTACACATCATTTTCCTGTAGCTGTGTTTTTTGCTTTTTGTGACTTTCCTTCACAAAATGTATCAATATGGGCAATATCAAGAAGAGATATACCATATATTAGTTATAAACAATTAGAATATAATAAGGGAGATTTAGATTTATTTGAAATTGATTTTCAAAGAAGAGATCAAGAGGAAAAAGTCTGGGATTTTTATATTGATGAATTTGTTTTTAGCAGTTTTACTAATATTAGGGATTTTATTAATAGTAAGATGGAAGATTACCCTGAGGAGTTGAAAAAATTTAAAATAGGATCCCTGGATTTATTAGCAAGTAAAGAAGATGAATTTAATTGGCAGTATCAAATGGAGCATGGAATTGAAAGTTGGGTAGTTAGATTAAATGAATTGAGTCCTAGAGACAAATTTGTTCAAGAATCTTTAAAACAATATTGCAAAGACTTGGATAATGAACGATTATACAATCAAAGTGGATTATTTCTATTTGCTCCTAATAACAATTATAGTTTTGAAAAAAACCTTTTTTTAGGAAAAACATGGAAAGAGCTTGAATCTAATATAATTAAAATAAAAAATCCAGATTTTAGTTAACTAGATGGCATTTGTTCTGATGTGTATAATTCATTTAGAGGTGTTATTAAATTTAATATCAGTCATTCTTTAACAAAATTTATTTTAAAGAATTTAAAAGAGGGAAAATATGAAATTTTACTACCCGATTTTTGGACTGGTGGGAATGAGAGAAAAAATAAAGAGATTGAAAATGTCAATTGGGATGGGTCTTCTATTTCCTTTCTGACATTATTTCCAGATAAAATTGGATTTCATAAGGACTTAACTCATAAATTAATTGAATAGTATTAAAATGTTAAAACATGCGATTAATCAACATTTTTGGTTTTTTAAATTTGTAGTTTTTGGAGCAAAATTAAATAAATTAAAAAATATTGACCCATATATCTTTAGGATCTTTTATTACTTTCTGTTCTTCATCTAAAATCCCTTCAAGCCGTAATTTTTGATTAATATCCAAGTTTACTTGTAGTTTGCTTACAGAACCTACACTAGGGATGCAGATTTTATAAATTTCTTCTTGTATTTTTAATTGAATTTCTACATTAAATCCCCTGTCATAGGATGCGTTTTGGATAATTCCTTCAATTTTTATTCTTTTCAAAGCATTTCCACATTTTTTTTATTTTTTGACATTTCAAGAAATAAAAATTATCTGATTTAAATATATCTGATAGATTCCACACCCCATAATTATTTTAAATTGTGATTATTATTGCTACTTCGCAACTATTAATTCCTTAGTAGATTATATATATTTTTTTTCATTCATATAAAAGTAAAATATTTAAAATGGAAAATGAGCAAAAATTACCAAATACTTCGGAATGTACTCTTTAAATGCATTAAATGTCACAAAACTCTGAATTGTGAAGACATTTATACATTTTTAGAAGATAATATTAGTCAGATTAGAAAAGAATATGAAGAAAACATTAGATATATGATTCTTGAAGATCAGTATGTCGAAGATCCCTATGAATGCCCCATTTATGGTAGAAAGGAATTTAAATGTCCGCAATGTGGTAAAGAACTTAAAATTAAAATTGTTTTTTCTGCTTATGACAAGGAAATTTGCTCATTTTATGATATTAAGGGAGTTATACCTTTCTTTCCATTTCAAGTTTTAATGGGGGCAAATATTAAGGAATTAATTTTAGAATTAATATTTCGCTGGATTCATATCGCGAAGAGAATTGATATAGTAACTCCTTATCTTGATCGATATGGATATAATTTTTTAAGAAAACTACCAAGTTTTATTTATTATTATGATGATAAATCATTCATAAATATAATTACTAGAAAAGGTAAGAGAGCAACAAAAACCAAAAATGGTAAAATCATTTATGGAGAGACCGGAAAGGTGTTATTAGATAGATTATTTAAAGAAGAAGATTGTAAAACTTGCAGAGCTAATAACCCAATTATCTCGTATGGTGATTGTATTGGGTGTATTAAATTAAGTAATCATTTAAAGTTAAAAATACCTAATATATCTCGCTCTCATTTTCACGCAAAATGGTATGCAGGTATTATAGGTAATACAGTTGAAATAATTATTACATCTCATAATTTAACTAAAATAGGTAAACTTCAACCAGAAACAGTTGGTTTATTGATTATCGATACCATTGATTATGAAAAAAAATTCCTTTCAAAACTAAAGATTTAATAACAATTTCGCCTATTAGAAATGTACGTTTGTCACCACCTTTTCTATGTTAGCATAAAATGCTCCAAAGTATAAGTTGTAGATGGTAAGATAAAAAGCAAGCACTTGTTTAGTGTTTATATTATGTGAAAATTAATAACTTGTTTTATCTTTTTGGCTTCTAATTATCAGAGCAAAAGAGTCAACAATAATATCCTTTAAATCATCACTTATAGGAAGAAGTAATAAATTCTGATATTTATCACAAAGGCTATTAAAGATTTCTTTTGTACTTTTAAGCTCAGCTTTTTTAATAGCTTCTCCATATCTTAATTTTATTTGTTTTTTTGTTTCCTTATTGAGGTCTTCTTCAAATCGATGCATTAAATTCTCAAAAAAATTAGACATTAATTATTCACTCTTAGAACAGCAAAAAAACTTATCATTTTAATTTTATAATAAAACTATTTTGATAATAAAAAACCCTTATAGACAATGAATTTATTAATTTTTTCTATTTTTTTTCTCCCTATTATTATCTCCCTCCCCCGTGGCGCCCCCTCCTAAAAAAGTAGGTATAGAATGATTTTAAATAACTCAAAAATAAGACAAATTTAAATTATCTTAATCCAAATTCTTTATATAAGTAAACATGAGGATGATTATATGATATCAAAGAAGAATAGCATTTGGAAATATATTTATGAAATGTTTAATAAAAGTGTTAGTGAATTAAATTCTCTTTATAATCATCCAGGTATAAAAGGACGAGAAAATGAGGATGTTCTCATCAAGTTCCTGAAATCATTTTTACCAAGAAAATATGAGTTAACACAAAGCAAAGTTTTACTTGATAGAAATGGAAAAGAATCAACTGAGAAGGATATAATTATTTGGAACTCAGCTGAATACCCTCGTATCTTTTCAGAAACAGAATATTTCCTTATTGAAAGTGTTTCAATGTGTATAGAAGTAAAAACAACTTTAAGGAATGAAAATCTAAAAGAAACCCTTTTAAAAATCAGAGATTTAAGAAGAATGAATTATTTTAAAAGGTTGGATGGTGATCCACGATGGCAAGTACACCCCCCGCTTAATTTCATTTTCACTTATGATACAATCTGGAAGAAGTTTGGTTCAATTTTAAATTATATTACTAAGATTGTAAAAGAGAATGATATAAAACCTAGTGAACGCTTTGATTATCTCTATATTATGCGGAAGGGAATATCATTTAACTGGGATCTCCCAGATTCCCCAACAACAAGAGGTATAGTAGATTTTTCAAAAAAATATGGGGGGAAAATACCATATAATCCTCGATGGCCTCAATTTTTTCCATCAAAACTTATAAAAGACTGCCCTATAATTTTATATGAAAACCAAATGTGGCAAAAAGAGGGATTTAGAGAAGGATTCTTTAATGATTTAACAATAGAAAACCAAATTAAAGGTATAATTAGTTTTCTATCAAAACTTTGTCAGTCCCTTGAAGATCAACGACTCTTCCATTCGCATAGTCTTGTTGTTTTTAGTATCCCTAATATGAAAACATCAAAGGGAGGAAGGTGTTCTGCTGAACCTTTTTAAATCTTTTTTTCTCTCTTTATCATCTCCCTCCCCCGTGGTGCCCCCTCCTAATTAGTAGGAGAAAATTAAATCAAAATTTATTTTATATAAAATGGAAAACCTGTTAATAAGATAAGTGATCATCTGAATAATAAGCCTATTATGAATATTGATTATCTTACATAACATTTTGGGAGAGTTTAATCTTGCAATATATTCTTTTAATCCTATTTTAATAAAAAATATTTATAAGCATTACTTTTTTGTTAAATTAAAAGCATAATTATAGATCCTTAGATCTGAAAACTTAATTAAAATAAAAATTAAATAAGATGTCTGAATTTAATCCATTTCCTAAAAATAATACTTTAAATGAGATAGAAGAATTAAAAAAAAGATTCTTAGAAATAAAAGAATCTCTTAATTCTATTACTAATTTAGAAGAAAAATATAAAAAGATATGGGAATTAAAAGATATTTCTCGAAAAATTAAGCTTAAATATTCATTTCTCAACAATTTAAAGCAAGCTAATTATAAAGAGCAATATAATAATTGGCTTCGGGAAGAAATTTTTTATTTTGAAACTTGTCTTAAAATGCAACTTAATCATCTAGGTGTTCTTAGAATTGATTATAGACTTTTTCTCGACTGTGCAACATTAGAATATGAATACTTTATTGTTCTAGAAAAGGAATGTTCCCAAGAATTTCTTGGTTTTACTTTGGATTCTATAAATTTACATTTATCACCTCATTTGACCTTGATACATCAAAACCTAAATAATTCAATACTTTATATTTTAGGTGAAATCCCAAGGTTAAAAGAAGGAGATAATTATACATTTTTCATTGAATATGAAATTCTTGGTAATCTCTATCTCCAACTCTTTAATTTTTTATCAAAATTTTATTCAGTATCATCTGGTTATACGGACATTGTTTTAAGATTGAGTTATCATTATTATTTACAGTCTATCCATTATCTAGACATACTAAATCGACAAAACCCTCAAACCCATCATATGGGCGTAAATGGAAGTAGAATTAACTTTTTCCCTTTATACTATGAATTTTTTCAAGAAGAAGGGATTTCAAGAAATAATGTGAGAGAAAAGGTAAATTATATGTTAAAAAAGTTTAATATCTTGGTTGAAAATAATGTTCTTGACAGTTTAGAAAGAGATTTAGAGGATTCTAATAAATATTTTGACAATAAAAATTATGAAGAAGCACTTCAAGGATATAACAATATTTTAAAATTAAAACCATTAGACTTTTCTGTATGGCTTAAGAAATGTACCACTTTATTTAAATTAAAAAGAGATGATGATGCAGAAAAGTGTGTAAAGTATTTATTACAGACTGATCCAATAGATTGGGAATTGTTAAAGAAAGCTCTAAATCTTCTAATAAAATATGAAAGAAAAAACCTTGCACTCAAATATATTGAAATACATGGTAAAAAAGATTCAGAAGAAAATGAATATCTAAAGAGTTTAGGAAGGATTTATTTTAATTTAGATAGATATGAAAAAGCAGAAGAAATCTATGAAAAAGCCCTCAATATTTCTAATACAGACTTAGATGTTATAATTGCACTATCTCAATGTAAAATCATTGGTGGTGAATTCGATTTAGCAATGGAACTAATTAAAAAAGGTAAAAGTTTCAAACCAGATGATCCAAAAATAAATGAATTATCATCTGAATTAGAAAAAATAAAAAAAGCTCGAAAAATCATTAAAGATTTAAAGAGATTTTATGATGAGATTCAATTTGATATTATTTTGGAAAAAACTGATATAGACCAATCTTTATTAATTAGAATTCTTGAATCGATGATTAAAAAACAAGAAATTAACGCTAAGATTAGAAGTAATTCACTAATTTTTATTGCAGAAACAAAAGTGGAAAAGCCAAAACAAATACAATCTAAAGGAATCTTTATAGGTCGGGGTGGTTATTGGGAAGTAAATCAATTTCATTTTAAAATTAAATTAAAGAATAACAGTAGTAATGTTATTACAAATATTCGAATTATTTTAGACAAATTTCCCGAGATGTTAAAATTAGAAGGTCAAGAGTTAATGAGAATCTCTCATTTAGAACCAGAAGGGGGATTATGGACACCTGAGTTTAAATTATATGCTGGTGATGATTGTGTTTCAGGAAAAATTCATGCAAGTATTAAATTCTTCGATTCATCAGGTAAAAGTATTGATTATGAAGTAGAACCCCTTGAAATCTCTTATATTTGCCCCCTCCTTGAAGCCAAAAATCTTAATGAAATTAATTACTTAAGACGGACGAAAAAGATGAATAAATTAGAAAAAGAAATACAACTTAATGTAGATTATGATCCCTCAAAACTTTTAGAAGAGATTACAAATAAAATGGAGAAAATGAATCTTGCAATTATAAAACACGATGAAAATATTAATAGTTTATATGGTTATGCAGAAGATAAGATTAATCATGATGGACTCGCATTGGAAACGGAAATTAAGAGCTTAATTGATGGACAAACGAAAATAATCATAAAAGCGATTTGTGAAAAAGAAAATAAATGTGCTTCATTATTACATAAAGCAGTAGGAGAAATCACCGAGCTTGAGTTATCTTTAGAAAAGTCAATGATTATAGATAAACTAAATATGTTTATTGATAAACCTAATGACCTAAATAAATATATTAAGAAAATTTTGAAAGCAAATTGGTCTGATGATAAAAAAGATCTATGGGCAAAAACGGTTCAAGAGATACTTGAAGATTGGAAAACTTTTAAACCAAAAAAATGGGTTAAAATTGGCAAAGCTATCTTAAAATTTACGATCTCTACAATTGCAAGTGAAAAATTGGGGGATTTAATAACCTTTGGTTTTGAAAGATTATTTGAATGGATAACAATAAATCTCGGAGAAGCTTGAAAAAAATAAATATAAATTAGTTTTTTTGATTCATTATTTACGTTCTATAGAGGAAAGATATAGGAGAGTGCTCTTACATAGATATTAGCGATGATAATTCTTCCAAATAATTGTCTTATGAATTTCGGATGATTGATTTTATATATATAAATATAGTTATTTGAATTTTTCAATTGCTTCAAATATCAATTCTTCCATATATTTCACACATGATTCACATATAGTTATCGGATCTTTTTTTTCCAATGATTTACCCTTATGTTGAGATGGTGGATTTTTAATAGAAATATTAGTTAAAAATTTGCCGCCTTTGTTTATTGGAATTCGTCTCTCTTTAGGTGTTCCTTTGTTTATGGTCCAATAAATACCATCTTTATGAATACCAATCGTAGCATCTGGTGTAGGTTTAGGGTTTACATTTGATGTTGAGAAATGGTCAATATAAACACTAGTTCCTAAAACATTTTTTCCCTCATGGAAATCCATAGTACGTGCTTCATGAATAAATCTAAGTAATTCATCTTTTCTCATCTCATCTTGTTTTTCCTTATACCATTCTTCAAAACCATTTATTTTTTTTCCTTCTTTTTGTAATGCATATGTAATTGCTCTTGAAGGACTTAGAAATGAATTATATAAAGCTTTAAAATTCATTGCATCTTTTGTTGATTTTAATTGATTTAAGATATTACGAGAGTCTTCTAATTTTGAATTTGTATTTCCAAATACCAATTTAATAATCCTCTTTAAAATTCTATCTTTATATAAAGGATACGGAATAGGGATATTTAATTTTGACTGAAATGTCTTTTTTTTTATCCTAATTTTTATGTGGAAGTTGATAAATTGAAAGAAAAATTCATGAAAGTATCAGAAAAAATAAAGAGAATTAAAGTATGAATAATGAAAAGAATGATCCAAAAATTAAAGAAATTTGGGAAATGTTATCTGGCTTTAATATATCAGAAATTCTTGGATTTAGAGTAGAGAATAATAAAGTAAACTATCGATATGCTCCAACGAGAACAGAGGCATTTACAATGCCATTTATTAAATTCAATTTTAATATAAATAAAGTAATGAATACTTTGAATTTAGCAATCCTCTCTAAAAATGACGATTTTCACTACCATTCTCTAATGGACAATTCCCAAATATTATTGATAACTGCTTTTGAGGCATATCTTGCTGAATTGATAAACTTTTTAAGAGAATCTGAAGGCTTGGAATTATTAGATCCAATAGAGTTAGAATTTCAAAAAAAACCCCGAATTAAAGCTGAATTTAAAGAATTAAATATTGACATTGCTCATATTAATGATGAGTTATGGAGGAGAATTTTTGCATCATTAGAAGAAGGAGGTTTGATAAAAGTAAGAAATTCTATTGTTCATGATGGTTGGAATAATCTATGTGAGAAATTTAAATTGTTGGACTTTAAATATTTGAACTTCGCAGTCTTAACAATAGTCGAATTAATATACAAATTGGATAGACACATTAATCGAATTTACGGAATTGTTTCTTAGAAATCTTTAAAGTATTCTCAATCTCGTGTCAAACTCTCTTTTAAAACGAAATGGAAAATAAAAATGAACATCCTGAAGACTTTTGAAATCACTTTTCTAATCGCTTTCAAAGGAAGGCTGAATCGAGTCTGCGAAAATATTTAGAAATTACCTTACTTCTTGATTGAAAACAAAAATGATTTCTAAAATTCTTCAAAAACTATTGATTATAGTAAAAAAAATGAAAATAGATAAGGAAATAAGATTAATCCCTTAAGCCCCCTATGATTTAAGTTATCCCATAAAATGTCTATGATCATTTTTATAATATTAAGCATTTTACATCTTAATAAAGACAAAAATATATGAACTTGTTTAAAATGAAAACACATAATTATCTTTTTAGAATATCATGCTTGGAATTATATTATCCCGTAATCATTGATGAAGAAATTTGCATAATTCCTAATTCTGATAACATGAGAGATGAAATTGAACCCAATCTAATTTTTATTGATTTTAATCCAGACTCATTTTCGTATTTATTAATACAGAGTGAAATTCCAATAAACAGAGAAGAATTAGAGAATCGTGCAAAAAAAGCAATCTCGATGTTGATAATCCTTATTTTAAATCCTTTATATATAGAAGAGTTTTATCATTTTAAGCATGAGGAAGGTAATTTTTCGCTTGTTAAGGCCTCAATTAAACCATTTGAAAAACCAGATTTTAAAAAAAAGAGGAATTATCTTCACGGGAGGTTGGGAATTTACTCTTTTAATAAAATAGCTAGGAATTTATTTAAAAAAATATCTAAAAATCCCATATCCGATTCATTATATTCAATCATAATGGAATATATCGCATCCTATAAAGAACCATTGATCGAAATAAGCGGGACGATTGCGTGGAATGTATTAGAACACATTGCCTCAAGATACTGGAACAAAAAAAATAAAAAAAAGTTATATATCATTAGAAAAGAGAAGTTTGAAGACTATATTGATGTCTTAAGTCAATGTGCTGAAAAATTTATTGAGAATATAGATGAACTAAAAGATGTGCTAATTGATCATCCTAAATATAAAGGAGTTTACAAAGGATTACTTAAAAATAGTTTATCTTCAGAAATTCTCAAATATTCTCCAGTAAAATTCCGTATATATAGGATGTTTGAGGAAGAAAAGATCTCTGATAAATCTGATGAAGAATTGATAAAAGATATGTATGTCATCCGAAATGATATGTATCATTCTGGTCTTAATATATCAGAGATACAACAAAAGAGAGGAAAAAATCCCATTGATGTTATAGTGAAGTTCAAACCGTTTCTGTATAGAAAGATCTTAGAATTTTTAGGATTTATTGATGAATTTTTCTTATTTGATACCGGACATCTAATTACCAGAGAAGAAACAATAAAAATTCCAAATATATTAGAGTGGGAACCAGACATTCCTATCAAATTGGATGAATCAAAATTAATTCAACAAATAAAGTCATTAGATGATTTATTGCAAAAGTTAATAGGCACCGATTTGAATGCTGAAGTAATAGATGAGGACAAACATTATAAAGTGCGCGCGATTCTCTCTAAGAATAAAGGAAAATACATAATCACATTCTTAGATTCCCCCTTGATTTTTTTTAGTGCTTTTGATGAGATTCCATCAAAGGATAAAAAATATCCAGAAGATATTACAAGATATTTAAGATCAATAAGATGTACATTCATACATAATAATATTCGATATGAAATAGAGTTCTATAATAAACCACTTGGTTATCCTAAATTTAATTTAAAGATTAGTCATCCGGAAATAGAGAAATGGATAGAGGAGCAGACTGGAAAAGAAAGAAAGATCAAAGAAGAGACCAGTAAGGTTCATTTTAGAATATCTAAGATTAATATGATCGAAATATAGTAGAACTATCTATAAGTTAAATGATTTTTAACAATGAAATAACAATTATCTAATTCCCAAATGTTTTTTGATTTTTTTAATTTCTTTATCATTTTAATATAATGCTTCTATTACAACATATTGAAATTCTTCTTCCTCACTTTTAGGTGGAATCCTTTTATGCTTTTGAAAATATTTTACCAAAATAAATCAATAACTAAATATCATCAAATTCTTTAATTAAATTCATAAAGTTCACCTTATTCCTTCAAGTTTTTAAATTTTAAGTTAAGAAATTAATCTAAAGGAAAATTAGTAAAAAAATCTTTTAGAATGAACTTTATTCTAATTTTTTACCTTTCTCTTGTTTATCTCCCTCCCCTGTGGTTCCCCCTCAATAATCGGGGGAAAAATTCTTTTTAAAAAAATTAGAGAAGTTTTCTCATTTCTCTAGTAAATATTCTACAAATCTTAATCGTCTCTAATATATCATCCCATTTTTCAAAATTAGCTCTAATATGATTACTATGAGCTAAATTATTTCTTAATTTTTTTAATTTCTTTAGGTAATATCGAATATCCCCTTCATCCTTTTCACAAACTAAGCAGAAATCATTGAATTTTTCAATTTTTTTGATTATTTCGATTTTATCATCAAGAAATGAACAATGTAGTATATCAATATCTAAATCTTGGGCTTTTAAAGATGCAAATCTTTCTTTAATTTTATCAAAAATCTCCTTATCCAATAAATTCTGCCAATTTGAAACATATTTTATTATAAAATCAATACAAACTACTTCAAAATTCATAATCAATCCAAAAAGCAATAAACGACCTGGTCCTTTTTGTAAATCTCCAATAGTAACTATTTTTTCGATGTTTTCATTTGAATTAAAGAAATATTTGGTTTTATGATCATCCATAAACTTGTTGAGGAGCGTCGTGATTGGTAGGTTATCTGGAATAATTTCATCGAGATTTATGTTTTTTATTATACCCTTATTTGTTAATACTTTTTTTATCATCTTTCCTTTTCTTCTAATTCCAAGTAAATCATAGTTCTTATTATGCATAAGTTGAAGAGCATCTTCTCTGGATTGTGAATCACATTCCCAACAGGTTAGATCAGATGCGATATGAGCAACTGTAATGTTCTCTTCAAATGATTCAATGAAATCATAAAAATGAGGTCTCATATATTAACACATTTTCTTTCCATAACAAAATATTGCATAAATCAAATAAGATGAGTAATCAATATTTTTATATAATGAATGATGATTTTTTAATTGAATATCAATTAATAATCATTTGCAAACATCTAGCGCAATTTTAAGCTTTATTTATAATTTTAAAAACCAATATAGAGTAATCGATTAAAGAGTCGAGATGATTTAATGACATCAATGAAGACAAATACAATTATTTATTTATATAATATGGGTGTAGACAAGTCAATAAAGAAAGAAATTGATTCAGACATAGAAAATTTCATTTACAATAGCATTAATAAATATCTTGGTAATCGTGAAGAAGTTGAAATTGAAGAAGACCCATATCAATTAAATGGGGCAATATTAAATTGGCTTAGGCGGGCAAAAATTGATGAAAGACAAGTAAATCCTTTTTGTAAAAAGTTGCGGGACGCTCTTAGCACAAGATCAATTGAAGCTCAGAGAAATCTTATTTTATATTTACGGTCTCATAAAAAAAGTGAGCCTTTTTTTTATATTATTCACACTTCTGAGAGACTTGAAGTTGTTGATGAAGATTTTAAAAAAATTATTGAAGTAGGATTAGGTCCTGGAAAAATTCTAAGAGTTCTACAATTTTCTAGATTAAGTATTGATTCTATACAATTAAGTTATAGGGAAAAATATAAATCAAATTTACTAATTAATTTATTTCATCTCACTTCTGACAGATATAAATCGACGGGCAGTATCAAGTTAAAGGGATCTTTTGGAAATGACTTAGATTTTATAATTGATTTGACTCCATCTAACTTTCTAAAGCATTATAATTCAAATAATATTAAATTTGAAGAAGATAATCAAATTGATATCTTTGATAGATATTCACTGAAGTTAAGGGAAATTAAGTTTGGCTCAGTTTATATCAAACCAACTAAAAATAAAATTGATAAATTCATAAAAACCATCAAAGACGAATTCGATGAACACGAAGAGTTAATAGAAAAATTTCTTTTAGATTTCCAATCAATAAAACTGAAGTACGGAATTGAACAAAATATGTCTTTAACTAAGTTCTTAGATCCAAACGGATTTCCAGATCGGGAATCAATTAGATTCGAAGAAGGGAGGGAATTTGTTAAATGTTTTATTAATGATACGCTTGATTGCAGTATTAAAAAACCAGTAGATCCTTGGGGTGAATTTTTTGTAATCGATAATTTAATTAATTTTTCACAGCATTATAGCAAAAATATTGCACGAGAAATAATTATCGGGTCTTTAAGGAATGTTAGATTTATAGATATACCATTTTCTAAGGAAAAATTAAAAATTGGGCAATATTATTGGCATAACGATTTTTTAATCCATAGTAATTTAAAAAAATTACTTGAGTTTGTTCAAGACGAATACGATAAATCGGATAGCGACAGAAGACGAAAATTACTCTTGGTAGCTATGTTAGACATTCTCAAAAATGCTGTAGACAACATTTGTATGAGGAAATTTTCAAAAGAGATAATTTTTTGGTTAATAAAAGGAAAAGAGGATCTTTCAAGAGATATAGTTGAAGATAATATTTTCGAATTTAAAAGGGGGGATATTTTAGATACATCAACTTTTACACTTCCACAAAGAATAACGAAAATCTCGAATGGTTTAAGACCTAATTTGAATAATAATGGATTGTCTATTTTAATTGTAGGTTATGATGAAGATAGAAATCAGATAACACCGATTAAATTTAGTCACTATAGAGAGGAAGTACGCCAAGAAATATATGATGGAATAAAAGGTGAATTATCAAATCAAGAGTTAATAATTAATATGTTCTTAATCAATACAGAAGATACAGATAAGGGACTAATCATCATTTTTGCCGCAGATACAAATTATAGTGATAAAATAGACTTAAATAATCTTTTTAGTTAATTTTATCTTAATAAAGATCTGTGCGAAAGGGTCAATATCGCATATAGTACCATGATGGAAGAAGACAATAAAATGAATCAGCTCGCATATATCACCACTTTTCTAATCGCTTTCAAGGGAAGGCTTAATCGAGTCTGCGAAAATATTTAGAAATTACTTTACTTCTTGATTAAAAACTAAAAAAATAAAATCGAATTTAATCTTGAAATCATTGAGATAGTTAACATATATCCATCTTTTGATTAATAATATTTTAGAAATGAATTGAATTCAAGGAAAAGACAACAAATATGGGAGTAAGAGATCACCTTTTTCTATTCAATCTAGTATTTCGATTACTTTTATTATCTAATTACTAGAATTATTTTTATTAAATTTCTAATTATAGATTTATAGACTTAGCGAGGAGTTTTTATGACAAGGAAAAATATATCAAGAGAACATCTTCAGAATTTGCTTTATACTTTTGAAAGAGATGAAAATTTAAATTTCTTCTTAATGATTTACACATACCTAAACATTAGTTTTATAACGTTAATTTTTATTGGTATAGGGTTATATGAAATATCATCAATAATAATTGTTCTTGTCGTTTTATTTGTAATTATTTCGTGTGCTTTTACAAGAAAGCTTTCATTACATTTAGACAAAAAGAAGAATAAAAAGATAACTCGCAAATTAAAACAATATTTAATTACCGGAAAAAGGGAAGAGGATAATAAATTTGAAGATATTCTTGATAAGTTAAAATTAACTGAACGACAATATAAAATAAGTCAATTAACATCTTTTTCTTATGTACTTTTAATCATCTCCATAGAGTTTTTAATACTCTTTCTTTTCCAGAAAATCCTTGTTTTAGCAAACCCTTTAAATTATAATATAGTTATTATTGGAACTTTTTTACTTATAGAATTATCAATTAATCTTCTATTGCTACTTTTTCAAACACTAAGATACATGAACTTTAAAGGTATCCATCAGTTAAGGGATTTTTTAGAAAAGATCATAACCAAAGAATTAACTAGAATTGAAAATAAAATCGAAAAAATCATGGATTTAAAATTAAGAGAGTTTAAGTTTAAAAGAAAGCAATTACTAAGATGTCTTCAAAAATGGAGTGATCTTTATCTTGGATCGTATTTTGTTGGATTAAGAGAACAACTATTAATATCAGATTATAAAAATTTAACATACAATATTAGAGATGAGGTCTATTATTATACATTATTTAACGATCTTAAATTTAAGATTGAAGAAAGCCATATTTTTCATTCATTAAATAGAGATGAAAGCAAAAAAAAAGAAACAGAAGATCCTATCCACAACATAATTGAACTCAATATTAAAAGGTTGAACACGAGCATTCAAAGTAGACTCTTAATAAAAAATGAAAGAAGAACTAAGATTAGAATGTCTCAAACTTGGATTGCAATAATTAGTATAACATTATCCATTATATTTTCTCTTTCAAGACTCCCTTCTCTGTGGGTTTTCTAACTTATTGATAAGTTCATTTTACCAATCTTACTTTTTTTATATGAATTAATTTAAAAATACATCAAATATCGAAGGAAAAATTAATTAAGGAATTTTATCTAATTTACTTTCGATAAATTTTCTGTCATTTCCACCAACTTTTTCAAAGGTTTCAATAATTAATCTTTTTGTATTTTTCTTTCTAATTCATGAAACCGACTTTTCCAAATATAATCTTTATTTTTATAGTATTCCTTTCCTAGTACCAACCAATAATTTTTTTTTATCAATCAAATCCTTAATTTTTTCATAATTTACGATTAACGCCTTCAATAAATCATAAGTATATCGAATTTTATTAAGATCTCCTAATTTTTCGATCATTTCTTCCAATTTATAAACACAATTCTCTAAAATTACTTGATTAGCAGATATAATAGATAAATATAAAGAACGAGCAAGAATTTTAGTAACGAAATTATAGTTTTCTTTTTCAAAGAAAAAATCTGTCATCTCTAAATATCCTTCTGCAGCTTTAGAAGCAATTTTAGGATTTTTTTCTTCTGATTCCTGCCAAACAATGTCAGCAAATTTAGCTTTCAATAATGAATTTCTTGTGTTTGAAAATTTTGTTGTAAAGTAATTTAAATCTTTTTCTTCAAAATCAAATTCTTTCCCAACTATTGGAATTAATTTGTAGTCATCATTCCTAATTTCTAAGGCATGAACCAATGCTTCTTTTTGAATCGATCTAAAAAGAATATATTTCTTGTTTTCTTCATATTTCCTCATTAAAAGATTACATAAGTTTAACCAATCCAGTTGATTAAAATGATTAAATTTACCCTCTTCAATCATAATTCTTATTTCATTTGGTTCTTTATTATTCAAATCTTCTAAGCTCATTAATTACACCTCAAAATATTTTTATTTTTGTCTTACCCTATAATAAACACAACAGGAATATATTTTTTTCCTATTTCTCTCCTATATTTATTATCTGCCTCCCCCGTGGTACTTCTTCCTAAAAAAGTAGGTGTGAAATGATCAGTGAATCATTTTTTGATTATCAATATTGTTCTTAATAGCAAGATCGTATAACTATAACCCATTTTGGCTTCCCATTCGAGGACATCTTTCTCATTACCGTGCCCAGAATCCCTAGTGTTCCTCACGGTTCCAACAATATTTATCCCCGATAATAAAAGTTTATCTATACCATTCATCACATTAGAATCGGTACCTCTAAATATTTTTTTTGATTTCTGTCTAACTTTTTGGATTAATTTTTCAAGGCTTAGTTTACTATTTTCTTCTTTATCCCCCAAGAGATTTTTATAGAAATTTTCTAATGTTTTACAGCAATAGAGCAAAACATCGTTCCACTCACCAGTTAATTTATGCTCGTAAGCTTTGTCAACATTTTCCGTGACTTTTGGATATTTTTCAAGCTCTTTGTAAACCCTTCTTTCTTGAAATTCCTCGACACTATTTCCTATGATTCTGAGTTTCCCAGCATCACAAGAAATCCAATTTTTGCCCATCAGTCGAAAGATTTCGTTTAAAAAATCATCAAATTCTTGAGATGTGAGGATATTTTTAACAGAATTCTCATTTAAAAAAAAGTTATTAAAATTGAAGACCTTACGAAAAGATACAGCAACATCTCCAGATCTCCAACCTTTTCCAGGATTTTTTCTGAAAAATTCCTCCTTTTCTTCGATTTCTCTTAAACCTGCGTTTTCCCAACCTCCATAATCATCTTGATAACTTATATTTTTATACATTTCACCTATCCAACAATTCAATTCTTTGAAAAAATTATTAACTTCGATGTGATTCTTCTTTTTTGTATAACCTATTCTTTCAAAAAGGTTTAACAAATGATCATTAATTTCTTTTCTTACTATAGGATTATCTGATCTATAATGATATTCTTTATAATTTTCAAACCAATCTAAAAACAAAGGATAACCTTTTCTGTGACATTCACTAATTATTCCACTAAATGGAAAATTATAAGGGTCCATACTAAGCAAATTTTGTGCCTGGTATGAATTGTAAGGATAAAACAATACTAAATTGTAAAGTTTAGTAACACATTCATTTACATTGATATCTTCATATTTTATTGGTAATGATTGACCATTATTAGCCAATTTCACTTTTACTTCACTTACTTCGACAAAAAAATAGTTTTATTATTCAATAATCTTTGGATAAAGATCAAAAGAAAAAAACGATTGGTCTTAAGCAATTTATTAATTTTTAAGATAAGGCAAAATATTAGTCGAAATTTAAATAGGTTTCTCCTTGAAAAAGACTAGGCTAAAAAGGAGGAAATTTCATTCTCTTAGAAAAAAATCTGAATTTCATAATCATCACTAATAGTTGCCGATTTTCTTTCTATAAGTTTATCACAAATTTTAAGAAACCAACTCAATTTTAATCTCCTCTTTATTATAAAATATTAGGATTTAAATTTCTTGTATAAAACTTCAAACATAGGTTTTATAGTATTATACCAACTTTCATCTATTATAGTGCTCTTCATTTCTTTATTAATATGGATACAGTTTCTAAAATCTCGTAAATGGGATTGGACTAATTTCCATCGCATTTTTTCTCCAAAGATATCTTTTTGTATTGCAATATCTATATTTGCAGAGAGTCCTCTCTTTTTAGGAATATTATTAATTTCAAAGTATCTATCTAAAAGAAATTCTAAAATTGATCCCATCATTACCATACAAAATTTAAATCTATGTTCATATTCAAATTTTAGCAGATCTCTTATGTTGTTTATAAAGATTTCCTTTTCATTATCATCTTTTAAAAATTTATCAAAGCATCCCAGTGAGATTTCAAATTCTTCATTTCTTAATTTTGATTTATATTCTCTATAAACTTCATCCTCTATAAAATTCAATTCTATTGGAATAGCATTTAAATCTCTTTTAATTTTTGAAATAATTTTTCTTAGAATATCTATTACGCCATCCAAAATTTTGTAAAATTCTGACTGAGGAATGAAATAAGTAATTGGAGTTCCCCAAATATTTGTTGTGTCATATCTAGAAATTTTATTTTTAAAAAAACTCACTACTTCTTCAATAGGGTTTATAAAATCTATAACTTTTTCGTATTCTCGTTCCCCGAACCAAGCAGATGCTTGTTTATGTAATTTCACATTCAATTTCCTATATTGTGGTAAAGCTTCAATTTCCTTATATCCATAAAGCTCCCAATGAGCCCACTCAAAAACACTTCTGAGGTTATGAACTTTTGCAATTTCTATCAAATTTTTTAAATTATTTGTAATTTGGTATTTATCTTCAATGTTTTTTTCTATTAATTCAATAACTTTTTTAGTTTTCAAATTATCACTTCATATCTTTATCTTATTTTAAAATTAAACAAATATAAATATCTCTTTTTTCCCACTTTCCTCGATATTTGCTCTCTCCCTCTCTAGAAAATTCTGCATTACTCAGAAAAAAAATAAATGATTTTTTTTATTTATTTTTTTTAAAAAAGTCGATCATTTTTTCTATTTTACTTTTGGTAGAAAAATGAAATAAATTTTTTTGTAAAAAGTCTGGGTTAAATATTTCCTTTAATTTATTGGAAAGATCTTCCTTTAGAATAACTCTTTCTTTAAAATTATAATGATCTAAATCAATTGTAATTGGTTTGTTCACAATTATTAAATAATATATTTTTCTGTTTGATTTAGGAAAGAATGAACTAAACTTTTTAATTACTGATCTAGTAATATTTACTTTGTAAAGAGATTCTTTTTCAAGTTTAGTTAATTCCTCAATCAATACGATATTATTTGAGTTAATATCATAAATGATCATCTCTGGATGAGCCATATTATTAAATTCAGAATATTTAGGATTATGTAATAGTAGTTCAATTGGAATTGTTTCAAAACCTAATAAGAAAAAGATTTTTGATAACATTTTCGTTTTAATATCATCATTTAAACCCGTCCAATCACTATCAAGAAAGTTTCGAATATTAGTAATTTCTCCTTGATTTAGTAAAGAAAGGCGATTTAAACTTTTATTTAAGATAACTTGATTCTGCAGATTTTTAAGTCTATTCAAAATAGTTGATTCAATTACTCCTTTAACAAATTCTTTAACATTTATTTTCAAAAAATCTATTGGGAGCATAATAATTTCTTCGGGATATACTCTTTCCACTATTGGTTGTTTGATAGTGTAATCATAGTCAACAGGTTCCCATAAGCTATTCTCCCATTCTTCGTGATTTTCGTGTCCAATAAAAAGAGCCTCTTCTGTTGGTACTCCAGAAGTAGTTTTGTAATCAAGAGTATATTCTTTCTCAAATCTATCTCTAAAACTTGTTTTATAGACTCGTAATTCAAATTCTTTTAAAACTTTATCATATTCAACCTTCCAAAGACTCAATGAGACATAAGGAACTTTATCTGAGAAAGTATGAAAAAATTCAGCATACTGCGAATGTTCATTCTTAATTTGTCGTCTGAATTCTTCGACCATATTAAAAACCCATTCTTCCTGTTCCTTTTCCATTTCAATCTCCTAAATCGATACAATTTAATTTTTTTACTTGTCTTTTAATAGATTTAAAATAATTAAGAATAAATATTTTTACAAAGAAGTAGTGTTTGTTTCACTTTTCTCAATAATAATTTCAAGATGAAATTTTAGTTACGGCTAATAACTATATGAAGAGACTATTTAAGTAACTAAAAAAAAAGGTTTTTTTTATTTAAATACCCACGAAATTATTTAGGATTATAATAGTAGATTCAAAATTGTTAAATAAAGGAAGTAATTGTTTTGAAAATTAAAGGAGAAGAAACCTTTTTTGGAGATACCATCGATACACCAGAAGAATTTGTCGAAGACCTCTGCGAGAGAGTCAATACCGTCTATAACACAGCAATGGACGAGGACGATAAAATGAATCAGCTCGCGTTTATCACCACTTTTCTAATCGCTTTCAAAGGAAGGCTTAATCGAGTCTGCGAAAATATATAGAAATTACTGCAATTCATGATCGAAAACTAAAAAGATTTTTATGAGATTCCATACTTTTATTTTTATCTTAATTAGGATTAAAGTTCATTTTTAATTCCAAGTTAAGAGTATCAATCAACAGCCAAGGTGGCGTAGCCCGGTGAGGTCGTTAGAGTCTTCCAACCTCGGGTAAGAACGCACTAGATCTATCGGAATGCCCGATACAAGTGAAACTGAAGATCTAGGTATCAGGGGTTCAAAATGTGTCTTGCGATCCGCAACAATATGAAATTCCCCTTCTTGGCATTTTAGATTTCACTTGAATTTCTTTTTTAAATCTTTAATTACATTTTTAGCTTCTTCATTTAAAAATTCTCTTTATGCTTTTTTTAATCCTGTCCAATTGTCGCTATAGGTCAAAGCAACTTCTAGTTCATTGAAAATCGATTCATTACTTACATCGCATTTCAGAATTGTCTTTTTTTATGAATAGTAATGAGGATCCAGCTCTCGAACTCGATTTATTTTACCTCTTAATTCATGTGACTTGAAATTTAAAAAAGTTTGATATAATTCTAAAGAGCTTGGACCTCTATTATTTTCATCATAAAATGTATCAATATAGTCATAGACAATATGGTGCTTCTCTTCTCCTCTACCATAGAGGCCATTTCCTTTTAAATATTTATTAATAGTAGGCTTTAAATCTGGTTGAGAAATCAGAAAATCTCTTAAATTAACGCTTAAAACACCTTGGTATTCTATATTACTTTTAGGATGTAACTTCTTAAACTGATTAACATATTTCGTAAAAACTGAATTCATTGGTAAAACTTCTCTGACTTCCTTGTTTCCTCTTAAAACATCAAGGATTTGGGTATTTTCTAATATTTCTCTCTTCATAGGTGACATACTTTCAATTTCTTGGCTGAGTTTTTTATTTAACTCTTCCTGCTTTTTCATATTTTTAAATTTTTTTACAATATCATCAAGCTTGCCGAATTCATAATCTTCTGCCCATAAAGTACCATGGTGCATCTGTCTCATATCTTTACGTCTATCTAGCTTCAATTTAGCGTCATTTTTTGTTAACAAATTAATAGGGACAATATAGCTCTTAAGATTGTCCTGATTAACAGAAGCAATAAAATCAACTTTACCTTTATACGATTCCCTAAAACGATTTCGGTTGATATTAAGTTTTCGTTGAGCTGTATCAAATCTGATATAAGTACTATCTTTTTCCTTAAATGTCCTAGCAGTTTTCACTTCTATTGCATAAAACTCACTTTTTTTTTTAACTATTAAATCAAAAGACGGTCTTCCTACAATCGGGTGAAGCACATTATATCCATGTTTTATAAATTCAGCGGCTATTCTCAATTCTATTGCGTCACCTCGATCAAGAGATGTTATTTCTTTCAAGAGGTTATCTTTACGTCTAATCTCATAAAGCTTGTAATTACTTATATCTTTATTAATAATTTGAATTGGTATTAAGTAAGATTTATCACTTTTGTTATTATATATACCAATATAATCAAAATCTTCATTCTTCTTATCGAGTTTATTAGATTCTAAATTATTCTCAAAAACTTTAACTCTAGAAAACTTATCTGCACTTAAAAATGGTTTTTTACCATATTTTTGCTGAATAATAAAATCATAATTAGGATTATTACTAATAGGTGTGGATATTATGTAGCCATTACTCACTAAATCCGCAGCAATGTTGACTCGAGCAATTTCAATTTTATTTGGTGCTTCGACATTATCTTCTTTAATTTTTCCCCTATTTATCATCTCTATTTCATTAATATTATGAGATAAATCTTCGCTATTCTTCTTCTTCACAATAGAATCGTAAATAACGATATCTTCATCTATTCTCCCTAATTGAGCTAAAACGATTTTATTTTCTTATGTTAAGCGAATCATCTCATCGATAATTGAATCAGATAATTTTTCTCTATTATTTCCATCTAAATTCTTGTTTTTTACCTCAAATCTTTCTTTTATAGAATCATCAATTTTAACTGAATAAATGTTGTTTTTTCCTTCAATTTCACTCATTGGAATGAGATATGATTTAATCTCATTCCTATTATAGACCCCAAAATATTCTATTTCCCCTTTATAGCTTTTTATTCCTCCTTTAGATGAGCTGGATTGAATTGGAAATCTTTCATCCTTTGTCATAGTTTTTACTTGAACTCTATCTATTTTACCTTTCTCTTCAATTAGTATATCATATCGTTGAAAATCTCCATATGGGATCGAAACATTTTTACCATTTCTTTCTAAATCTCTTATTAAACTCAACTCAGAGATACTTCCAATTTTTTGCCTTTGACTAAGCTTAAATTTTTTAGTCGGGTGCTTTTTGTCTTTAAAATTTGTATCCGAACTTTCATTTTTTTTTTCGAGGTTTGTTTTTTCTTTTGATGTAAATTTTATAATTTCAATAGGTTTTCCTTTATCGCCATATTTTTCTTTGATGTATTTTTTGTCTCTTTCTTCAGTCTGCTTCTCGTCTCTAATTCTTCTGTATTCATCAGGATGACTATTGAAACTAAATTTTGGATTTAATTCTGCATCGTCTATCGGTTCAAATGAATTATCCATTAAATCAGTGCTGTTCGGATTTTCATCAGATGGGACGAAATCGTTTCCTAAATCATCTTTTTCCTCAAATCTGGATTCAGGTTGAAACTCATTTTCAAGTCTTTCACTGATTTTTTCACTTTTTATCTTTTTTTCCTTCTCTTGTTCAGTATATTCTCGCATGGAGCCACCTTTTTTCTTTTAACTATATTTCTTTTGCCAGGATAAAACAAAATCAATCAATTTAATTTCTTTTCTAGTTCCTTGATCACTTCTTTTCCGTAATTATTTAACTGATCCAATTTCCTCCTTTTATCTCTTAAGGCTTTTTCAATCGCATTTATGATGTTCTTCTTATCTACTTTGTATCCATGCTTTTCACATAAATTTCTTAAGAAATTTTCATATTCGATTGAGTAGTGAATTTTTTTATCCGGATATTTCTTATCAAGTTCTTTTTTAATTTTAGCTCTCTTAAGTGGATCCTCAAATGTTAATAAACTCATTCCAATTGTTTTTGCATGGAAGTCCCATTTTTTAGGTTTAACATTGTATAGAAATTTGGAAATCTCAAATTTATTTTCAATAGTAGTTTGATATGTTTTGAATTCCTCCTTTGTATCAGGATTTTGATAAATTTTAGGTTTAGGTATTTTTTGAGTCTCTATTCCCACAGACTCACAAATTTCCTTAAAATCTTTAACTAAAGGGAATGAGCCATTTTTAAAATTTAATCCAAATGATTTCTGAGTATTTCTAAGATAGACTGAGCCATCAGTATCAAAAAGGCCTCGTAAACATCCAATTTTATTTCTCTCCGTTTTTTTAACCCAATTAGGAACTTTAACTTGGTTTTTAACTTTATCTCCAGGAATTATACCTTTTTCTATCAATCCTTCTACTACTGATTTATTATATATTGTAAGGTCAGTCCCCTTTCTATCACTTTTATCATAAGATTTCGGTGAAATATTGAAGAGTTCTTCCATCAACTCTTTGGTATAATTTCGATACTTCTTTTCTTCTACTCGATTTGAAGATATTCTTAATCGATACTTTTTACCTTTTTCGTAGTGAGTATTACCATCTCCAAGTATGATCCCAATCATTTCTGCGAGTTTTGGGTTTTCTTCTGATGTAAATTTTATAGTTTCAATAGGTTTTCCTTTATTACCATATTTTTCTTTGAGGTAATTTTTGTCTCTCTCTTTAATATGCTTCTCGTCTTTAATTCTTCGATATTTATCTTTATGGCTACTAAAACCAGATTTTGGATATAATTCTGCATCGTCAAATGGCTCAAACTCGTTATCAAATTTATCAGTGTTGTTAGGATTTTCATCAATGGGAACGAAATCATTTCCTAATTCATCGTTTTTCCTGAGTTTGGTCTTGGGTTGAAACTCCTTTTCAAATTTTTCACTCTTTTTATCGCTTTTCTTCTCTTTTTCCTTCCCTTGTTCAATATATTCTCGCATGAAGCCCCCTTTTTGATTTTATTTCTCGTAAATTGATTTTTTATATTGTTCCTTCTTGAGTTCTCTGTTAATTTCTTCATCTGATTTTACAAAAAAATTCTTGACTTCTTTTATAAAATCTTTAATTCCTTGCTCTAAGTTTTTCCAAAAATCTCCTTTTGGTTTGGAAGGCTTAGGTTGTTTTTCGGGGGTACTTTTCTTTTCTGGTTGCTGAGATACATTAATAATTGTATTACCTTTATCTTTAGGGGGGTTATCAGGCGGTTCTTTATCTGGGGGGCTAATTTTATAATCAGGCGTTTCATTCACTTGAGTATTTGGTTTATCATTTTCAATATTTTGTTCTTCACCCAAACTGTCTTTATCGCCAGGATCGAATGGTTCAAAATCGTTTTGGTCGAGATTGTCATCCATTTCTCTTTCATCTTGGGGTTCGAACTCATTGTCCATTTCTTCATTGGTTTCATCATCTATATCGGTTGGTTCGAATTCGTCTTCAATATCAGATATTTCGTCTTCAATTTCGTCATCAACATCTGAATCATCTAAATCTTCATACTCTTCACTTATTTTTGATCACCTTTTTTTTTTCTTTTAAAAAATCAAGATTAAATCTATTCTGAGAATCAAGTAAATCGGGAGATAATGGTTCTCCACAATACGTGCACATAAAATCATTCTCATCAGGGGGATTACTACAGTATGGGCATATATTTTTGTCATGTGACATGTTAATTTGTTCTCTGAGCTCTTGTTTATTAACTTTAATATCTAATGTTTCAATGATAAATTTTTCTCCATTAATTCCGTTTAAAATTAACGCTTGTCGGTTTTTTTGGCACATTAGGAATTCCTGCTCTACGGGATTTCCGATCATAATAGTATTGCAAGGATACCCGACCCGAAAAATAATTTTCAAGCTGGGGAGTGTGGTAACGCAATCAAAAAGTCTTGAAGGGGTTTGGTCCGATAAGATAAAGGAGAGTCCTTTGGAGCGAAATTCTCTTAAAAGCTCGTTGAAAATTTTTTCTAATTGTTCTCGAGAAATAAAGTCATCATCGTCGTAATTGTTTGTGATTGATTTTTCTAAGATCTGGTGAGCCTCGTCAATTAAAATAATGTTTTTTAATTTACCAGCTTCTCTATCTGGAATTAAAACGCGGATTAATTGAAAAATCGCGCTTGTTAAGACTCTCTTTTCGTAAATCGTGCACATCGAGAAATCGAGAAAAATTTTCTTCCCTTTCTGCCAATCCATAAACCAACCAGGAACCGCTTTATCAGGGTTTAAACGGAGGGTATTCGTTAAAATTTCGTTGGAAAAAAGTGAGAGCACTCGATTTTTTATAGCCCTTACTATGTTAGTTTGAAACTTTACATGGTATGGATATTGTTCAAAATACCTTAGGAGATTCTGAAATAGCATTTTTAACGAGCTAGGTAATTTTCCTTTCTTTGTTAGAAACGAGTTCATTACGTTGACCATATTCTTTTCGACGATATTTTTTAACCCAAGAGCAGCAATTAAGTAAGTAGCAGTTTCTTGTAAGCTTCTTTCAAGATACTGTCCTTCATGAAAATAAGGCACTTTGAAATCAGAGGATCCAAATTTAATAACTTTATCAACTTTATAGAAAAGTTCCTGATTTCCTTTTCCAAGGTTTAATATTAGAATTCCGACATCAGGGTTTTTATTATAAAACTCGTTAACGATTTGAGCTAAAAGATAAGTTTTTCCCGTACCTTGTTGTCCTGCTATCAAAAGACTTTGAGCGAAGGAATTTTTATGCAATAATATTTTTCGCTTGGTGCTTCTCCCATTGTTGACATATTTCCCAATTAAAATATGATTTGGGTCACTATCGCTAATAGGAATGTGTTTAATATTTTCATTTCTTAAAGTAAACGGTTTAGTTAACGGGATGTTCTCCGGAATGTTAAAATCAACGCAATTAGATGTAATATAACCTCCAGATATGATGTTAACCCGTTTAATATTTCCATGGGTTCCTAAAGGTACTCTTTTAAGCTGTGCTGGATTTTTTTTATTGCGGCAGGACAATGTAAGGCTCTTTAATTTACCCTCGAGGGTTTGAATTTCTTGTTTCATTAACACGGGATCAGTTTGGTTTATTTGATAATTGATATAAATCCGCACTCTGAAAATATCATCTTGCCACATTGATAATAACCGTTTTTTTTCATCTTCGTCTTTGAATTTTAAATTTCCAATTTTATCTCTAAATTTGCTAACCTTCTTATCTTCAGTTCTTTTCCAGATGATGTAGAGTTTAACTTTTTTATCGCTCCGATGGAAAAGATTAATAAAATCGTTGATTAGTGTAAATTTCTCCATATAAGGTGGTTTAGGTAATTTGATTTCCCAAAACCGGTTATTCTTGTAAATTTTCTGTTTGGTAATGGGTTTTAATTCCAAAGTTCCATCTAAACCAGGATACATACTCGTTATTCGGCTGAGAAGTGCTTCCCCCAATACTCTTGCTGTTTTCTCGTTTCGAGCTTTGAGAAAAAAAGTCCATCGAAAATCTTTATCTGATTTCAATTCTAGGCCATATCTGTGTTTATCAGAGAAAAAATCTTTTAACCAAGCTATTTCATTTTCATTTTTCTCGCTTCCATATTCCATATTTTTACTAAGAACTCCTTGGGAAATTTTAACTCTAGCTTGCCAAAAGAGAATCTTATTTTTTTTCTCTTTTTTAGGCTCTAATTGCTTTTTTTCTTCGTTTTCATAACTATTGACGCGATGCCTTTTAGATACCTTTAATTTTAATACAATAGTTTGATAGAACGAGGTTATTCTGTTTCTAAAAGATTCGTTTGAAATAGCAATTGTAAGAGAAACTAAGCATAGCATAAGAGACGCTAAAACAAAAACATCTAGAATTATGGAACTATAAAAAAATAGAGATAGTCCAATAAAAAAGGCTATTAGTTTATACTCTTCGTCAAATGGAATAACGATTATAGAAATAACTACGCCTATAATAGTAATGGTGAGCGTTCCAGTAATAAACATATCTGGAAGTCCGACAACGAAAATATGAAATGCTAATAGAACCATTATCGAATGAAAGTATAATATTAGATTAGATCGAAAGTTCCTTTGAAATATGAATAAATTGACGCAAAGAACAATTAGGATTATAAAAAATTCCATTTCAATAAGAATGATGATACTTGGACTCAAAAATTTTAGAAGGAACATATCTTCATATATTATAAAAATAATAACCATTAGAATAAATGTTCCAAAATACTTCATTAAAGATTTAATCCGTTCTTTCTTATCGGTCAGCCAGTAATAAATAGAAATTAAACTAATAAGTGTAATCGCGATAATAATGCCTAGCCAAAAGTTCTCAGAAAAGAAACTCATTTATTCAGTCTTTAGATTTTATAAATAAGTTCGAGAAGATTTATAAAAAGTAAGAGAATTTTATATGTTTGAATAGTTATAATTATTCTAGATTGAAAAAAATCCTTATTCCGAGTAATATAATCTCAACATTTTCAATACTTAAAAAAAAAAATGATAAATCTTTTAAAAATGATTAATAAAAATAATAATAATTAGATAAAAATTAAGAAATATGACTTATGAACTTCGGCGAATTTTGTTCTACAGTTAAAAAATTTTTCGAGGAATCTCTACAAAATGTAAATGAAGAAATAAGAAATGGAAATATTAAAATAAAAGTTGATTATTCATTTCCATCGTATTTAAGAATTGGAGAGAGCCCTCAACATTGGATGGCGGAATTAACTGGAGCTAGTGAAATGATTAATGTTAATAATTATGGACTTGAAGCGCCAAATGTAAGTGAAAAGCATGAAAATACATCTGCTTTTTTCAATCCTGGTTTAGATATTGAGGATTCAATGAAACCAGTATCTAATATTGTAGCAGTAAAAGGTGTTGGATTTGTTAATTTATGTGTTGCTACAAATTATGATTATACTGCTTTTAAAAAATTTATTAATTTAGAAACTTCATCTACTGAGGTTAGACTTGATAGTGCTGAGGTTCCAATTACAATTCAACCAGACTGTAAAACAATTTTTTTCTATAATGTCGACCTGATAAGAACTGAAAATTTCAAATTATTTTTTAAATCTATTCCCACAGCAATAGCAGTTAAAAAAAACATTACAAGAAATGAATTGAAACAATTTCTAAAACAACTTGTGAATAAATTATTTAAATCAAGGCCACCTACGATTTTTGGGATAAATATAGGTTATTCTTATTCCTCAGAGAAATTTGCTCGAGATTTATTGAGTTTAACAAATCAACCTATAAATGAACCTATAATTGATGGATTTATTCAAAAACATTTGAAATTTTTTACAAAAGGTCTTGGATATCAAAGAGGGCTTAGCCAAACTGAATTGAAAATATTAGAAGGAGACTTTGGAGATAAAGAATGTCTTAAACCTGATTATTTGATGTTAAGAAATGATGGTTTTTATGATATTCTTGATCTTAAGACATCTGCTTTAAAGAAGAAATCAATCACGATAGGAGATACAAGTCGAATGAGATTTAATGCATATGTAAGTGAATTAATATCTCAACTTGTAGGTTATGAAAGATATTTCAAATTAGAAAAAAACTATAAATGGGTTTTAAAAAAATATGGTATAAAAATAAGAAATCCAAAACTAATTGGAATTGTTGGTAGTTTTCAAAATTTCGATCGCTCTCAGGTTGATTTAGCATTAGAACAATATAAAGATAATATCGCTATTTTAAGCTACTCTGATTTAATCAATTTATTAAGAAAAAATATCTAAATTATCTGGGATGTCAATAAAATCTAATTTAATGACCGATAAAATATTTTCAGAAGGTATTTCACAGAATATTTCCCTTACACCCTTATTTATAGTAGTAGTGATTACTTCTGGTGGAAAAGTTTGAAAGATATAATTAGAATCCTCCTGAGTTGTAGATATCCACCAATATGGATTTTCATAAATATTATATATTCCAGATTCAGCTGGAGCAAGACATCTTTCATCAAAACTTTGAGGAAGGATAATTCTAAGGTTTTGGGAGAATATTGGACCACTTCTGTCATTATCAATATCATTTTGAATAATCATTTCTGACTGGAATTCAATATTTTCTATAGGTATTGAACCATCTCTATCCTTTAGTTGGATATTACTTTGATTTTGAGTTAAAAGATTATAAGAGAATTTATTCAAAACTTTATCTTGAGTTAACGGTCTCAAATTATCACTGAGATCTCTAATCCTATTTTCAAATTTCCAGTCTGATTCCCCATTCAAGAAAAGATTAAGCTCAAAATCCATTAAGATTTTTATAGTAGACATTAAAATTGATGTATCATTAACAAATCCAGGTGAATGTGTATATTTTTCCAAACTATGTCCGATTTCATTCCTTCGAGTATATATTTGGCGAAAATATTTTAACATGGCTTGAATGTATTCATTTTCCTGTAATTCTTTAGTTAGACGGTTACTAAAATAACTTTTAAAACGCTGGTTGAGCGATCTCATTATATTTCTATCTGTAGGAAATATAGAATTCTTGAAGGAATTCAATTGTTTCAATTTATCGTTGCGTAAGTTTTGATCTTTAATAAACTGTTCAAAATTAGATCTTAAATCTTCATGTATACCCTTTTGCTCATTTGGATCTGCAATTGCAGTACCCCATAAATGAGAATATCCATGAAAATCTGCCCAATTATGGAAAATTCCCTCGAATGTTGCGTAACTAAAAAAGTAACCGATTAACACTGAATTACCTACTTTACTATTAGCATAATTATACATAATTGCCCTCAATTTGTCTGTAGGTTTGAATTGTAGTAATTTGTTAAGAAGAGGAAAAAATAATTGATATTGATTATATTCTTCTTGAAAATTACTACTGTGATCACATTTTAAATCAATTACTTTCTGAAAAGAGAGTTTAGGACGACTATTCTGCTCTTCAAAGTTTTCAACATGGAAATAAACTTTAGCTTTCAAATTTAAATTAATAATGAAACGCAGAAGATATAAAAAATCCATTATCCAACTACATAAATTATTATATAATCCAACATTCTCGAGAAAAGATTCTTTCGGTGTGATATTGACACCTAACCATATTGAGTCAATATCCATACCGCCTCTGCGTCTGAGAAGATCAGTTGGTAACTGTGGTTTAGGTTCAATACCCTCAATATATACTTTGTCATCCCTAATAGTAGATCTTCCTGTGGTGAATAGATCATGAGGAAAATTGTGAAGAGTGTTAATACCATGATAATTATCTTTATCAATAAGATGTACTATGAAAAAAGATTCTGTCATTTTTGGGGTTTATTTTTTCTTTGGTTATAATATTCTGAAAAATATATAAACTTCCCCTTTAGGAAAGGAGTATCAGTCAATTGAATTAAAATTAGATCACGATTCATATATCATCAATGAAGAATGTCTTTTTAATTTAAAACATTATGAAGAAGTTCTAGAAGCCATTGAAAATGCCATTATTTCCGGTAAGGAGGAGTGGTTAAGAATTAATGATCTAAATTTAGATTTAAGAATTTGAGTTAATAGTTGAAATTTATTAAGTTAAATTATCAACTTGATGTAAGTTGTAAATCCGAATACGATGCTCAATATTATTCCTAAAAAAATTAAACTGATAGGCTTATATTTGGTGCGTAAAATATTCTTGTTATAAACCACCAAAAATAATCCAAGAGATATTAATATTACTGAGATAAAGGACATTAGGGCTGTAAAAAATATGAAGCTTATCGTTATATCATTATAGGGGAGAAGATCATTTATTGTAATTATTGAATTAAGGGCGTCTTCAACTTCAAATCCTCCAAACCAAATCACGAATGGGGGTAGAGTAAAAGATTGATCGAACCACAGTAAAAGAAATGGGATCACTTTAAATAAAAATAATATTGCTACAAACACAAGTATAGCCGCGCTAATTCTCCCTCTCTTTCTTATAAATTCTAAATTCCTTCCATAAATTTTTTGTTTATCTTCAACATTTTTTGCGCTTACTAATAAATATCCTCCTAAAACGAAGTAAAATAGGAATAAGATCAGGTTTCCATACTGAAATATATTATAACAAACAAAATTGAATCCCCTAAAAATACCATTTAAACTTTCAAGAAGCGATTCTACTATATCATCTATGATATTTGTTTGTCCAAGAAAAATCATTAATTTATTTCTAGATCAAATTATAAAAAATTATATAATTTTAGTAGAACTCAGTTAATCCCTAATCCCAAGTCTAAGTTTTACTCTTCTCTTATCTTTTTCTATGAATTCTTTAAATTCTAGATTATTATCATTGATAACATCCCAAAATTCGTCGTATACTTCTTTAAGGCTTCTTTTCCCTGTATTTTTTTTAGTATTTTTTTCAGTATCTTTTGGAGGAGGGCGTGAATCTCTATTAATTTTCCGTTTAGGATTAAATTCGACATAGTTTCCTTCAAAAATTAGGTCTTCAAAGAGTCCATCGTCATTTTCGTTAAATAGGTTTGCGTCAGCTTTAGGTTTCAGAGTTTTTTTAGATTCAAATTCAAAATCTACTTTTTGATATCCGCGAACGATAAAATTTTTATCGACAAACGCTTGAAAGTGGTGATCGCAAATTAATCCTTTAGGCAGAGAAATTGTGGTTAATTGCCTCGCTTTATTAATTACGGATTTCGGGAACTTTAATTCTTTATTAACTTTGCACACGGGACATACAATTTTCATGCTTGAATATTCATTTAACTCGCTTATCTGTGGATGAATGTTTTGGTCTAAAATTGCCATAGCTATTCAACACCCGCAGTATTTTTTAAAACTACAAATAAAAACTACGATATTTTTCAAACAATTTTCAAAACTATTCGAAAATAAGAAAATTGAGCGTTAAAAGAGCAATATTTAGTTATTTAGAGAATCAAAGTTTTGATTCAAATTTTCTTTTCCTAGCTCAAAGTTGAATTCAAGGGTAGGACTTATTTTTGACTTGAATTTGAAAGTATGTTTTCCTTCAGAAAATTTTTCTAAACCGTCCTTATCAATTTTAATTAGTATATCTATAGTATCTCCTAAAGCTATCATTCTCCCAGCAAGCTTACCGCTCAATAAATCGTCAATTGCGAATCTTTCTCCCTTATGATAAAGCGCGAAATGGTCTTTAAGTTTCTCTACATCGTAATCTTTCTTAGAGACATTGATCGGAATTTCGTCAAGATACATTTTACCATAATCTGATAGCTCGAAGTTTTTAATATCAAAACTTTTGGTGCTAAATCCTCCGATTTCAATTTCTTTTGGAATCAGAATTGGCATTATAAGGTTCAAAGCCTTAATTAGGAGGGCGTCTACCTTTCCATCGCCAGTAGTATCTACTGTATATATAGATTTCTTAGACGGAAAAATTTTTTTGATAAGTACTTTGAGAGCGGAAATATCGAAAGACATAATTATTCAGACAAATTAAGAGTTTTATTTTTATCTTTGTTTTAAGTAATCATTATTCAATTAAAAATTTATGATACGATTAAGGTATTGTAATTATTTTTACGCACTTTCTTTCTTTCATAAGATTAAACCCAGTTGAAATTAATTTTTCTAAAGGTATTGTTGTTGTTATTAATTTGTTAACATCTATAACTTTGTTTGAAATTAGCTCGATCGCGTCTAAAAAATCTTCAGCACAACCAATATAAGATCCCATAATTTTCCTCTGATACCTTACAATATCGTTTGGTTTTATTATCGCTTCAGCACGCGAGTCTTGCCCAAAACAAATCAATCGAGCACCAGGCGCCCATATTTTAGTAGCCATTTCAAAAGTATCTGTAATCCCCACGGCATCAATGATAACATCTGCTCCTTCACCATTGGTTATATTTTGAATTTCTTGTTTTACATTCTGCGTTTTAGGATTAATCCAATGATCAGCACCAAGTTCTAATGCTTTCTGGCCACGCCATTGATCTATTTCTATACTAATTAATTTTTTTATTGGATGTTTCCTTATAACAGATTCGATAATTAAACCCATAGGCCCTGCTCCAATTATAACAACATTATCTGATTCCTTGACATCCGCAATATTATGGCAATGAACCGCACATGATAAGGGTTCAATTAAACTTGCAGCTATCATATCAATAGAATCGGGAAGTTTGAATAGTGCGTTTCTTGGTAAAACACAATATTTAGCAAAACCTCCATTTTGAAATATCCCAAATGTTGTTCCTAGGGCCATATATTCACATAGATTCGAGAGCCCCCTCCTACAATTAATACAATAACCGCATTTTTCATTTGGATCAACGACAATTTTATCCCCAATCTTAAGATCACTAATATTTTCTCCGATTTCTTTAACTACTCCTACAAATTCATGACCTAAAATAGTATTATCTGTAGCAGGATGACCTCCCTTTAATATCTTTAGATCAGTTCCACAGATACTGGATGCCTTCACTTCTATTAGTACATGATCCCCTTTTTTAATTCGAGGAATATCCACTTCTTCTAATTTAATCTCTCCACCCGATTTTTCATCTTTATGAAAAACTGCTGCTAACATTTTTTTCATTTTATTTACCTCAAGATATTCTAGGAAGCTATTGGTTATTATATTGGCTATAGGTTATTTCCCACTAAACCAAGATTTAATATTAAATAAAAATTTTTAGCTAAAGATTTAAATTAATAAAAAGTTAAATTCGATTAACTAAATAAAATTAATTTTAAAAAAAATGGTTGATGAATGAATGAATGAAAGAAAATCTGAGAAAGTTCCTCTAGGAAAACGGGTCGCATTTGCAATGGGGGAAGTCGGAGACAATACGGCAATGCAAACATTCCAGTTCCTTATTTTTACATTCTACTTTGCAATTGTAGGATTACCTGTTCTTTGGATTACTGGTGGTTTTATTTTATGGAGTTTATGGAACGCATTCAATGATCCACTGATAGGATATCTTTCTGACCGTACTAAAACTAAATGGGGGAGAAGAATTCCTTGGATGTTAGGCGCCACTATTCCATTAGCAATATTAATGATTTTACTTTTTACACCACCTCTTGCTCTTAATTCGGACTTATTAAACTTCATATACTTCTTTATAATTCTTATTCTCTTTGATACTACTTATACTGCGTTTAATCTAAATTATAATGCTGTTTTTTCTGAAATGTTTGTAACGATGGAAGATCGTAGTTCAACAGGAAAAGTTAGGATAAGTTTTGTGATGATTGCATTGATTTTTGCGTTTTTACTTCCCACATTAATTATAGAAGATCTCTTAGGGGGTGATCCGCAAACACCCGCAACTATAAGTAAGGCATTAGGGGAATACCAGTTAACAGGAATTATTGCTGCTGTTGTAATTATTATCTCATATTTCATAATTTTGAAATGGGGTGTGAAAGAACCTAAATATATCTCAAAAGACGCTGAAACCGCTATGTCTTTTGGAAAAACGCTGAAAACTACATTTAAGAATAAGTCTTTCCTATGGTTTTTAATACCTGCTTTAGGAACATGGATTGCCATAAATATTTTACCAACTTTGGCACCACTTTTTATGATCCATTCTCTTGGAGTTACAGATATGGAATTAATTGGTTATGCTCTAGCTTTACAGTTCATTGTAGCTGCCGTTTCTACTCCTTTATGGGAAAAAATTCGTGTTAAAAAAGGGGCTCGTATGGCTGGATTGATAGGAATTGTAGCATGGATAATTCCTATAATATTTTTTGCTTTCTCAATAAACATTGAAATGGTTTTTATTGTGCAGATCTTCAACGGAATTGGTTTGGGCGGAGGATTATATTTCTACGATCAGTGTATCGCAGAAATTATTGATGAAGATGAAATTCGTCATGGAACAAGGCGATCAGGTATTTACTATGCTGTCCTTAATTTCTTTATTAGATTTTCGGCGATTATTAATTTCGTCTTAATAGGGATAGTCTTCAGTACAACAGATTGGCAAAGCTATGACCCAAATCCAGGTGTTAATACAATTTTAGGCCTCCAAATCTTAATGGGTGTTTTTCCCGCAATTGTGCTTGTGATATCATGGATTGGGCTGTATTTCTATCCAATTAAAGGCGAGATATTAGCTGAAAATCGAAGGAAATTAACAGAATTGCATGAAGAAAAACAAAAAAGCCGTTAATAATCTAATTATTTTTTTTTATTTTATTTTTATCTTTTTGAGATTAAAATTTCTGTTTGTTTCGTAAAATTTTAAATTCTATAAAGATTTTCCTGAGAGTTTTTGTTTAAATAGAAATGATATTAATTTTTCTTTATATATAAGGACAAAAATATAATATCATGACTGATACTAACTTTACTTTTTTATCCTTAGAAGATAGTATTTATGAAACTCCTTACTTGGATGATGATATAGATGACGATATTCTTGAGTGGCATTCGATTGAAGGTGCTGAACGAATTAAGGAGCTTTCAAGACAATTACGAACATTTCTAAATTACAAGACATCAATGATTTATTTAAGATTTTCAAGATCTCAGAATTGTGATCCCTTTCATAATAGAAATATGATTATAGAAAAGGAAAGAGAACTTAACATATTAACTTCACATCTTTTAGCTAATTTAAAAGAGATTGGTGTAGATGACGGAGATATTATTGGTGAGAAAATTCAAAGTCTATTTGATAAAATAAAGACCCTCCCAAATGAAATTGATATAAACCGATTAAAAGATATAAAATCAATAAATAAAAAAATATGGGTGTTAATTCACATTTTATCTGAACTTGAGATTCATCATCACTCAAGGCTTTTTAATAGGATAACGAATATTGCCTGTATTTCTTGTGAAATTCAAAGCATATTGTTTCATCCTTTTTCAGAGTTCTATTATGAATTGAAAAGCAATTATCTTCTTTTAGTTAAGGAGATATCTGATTTACTAAGAATAAACAATAAGAACAAGGCTCCATCTATTAAAAATAAAAATAGGGAGAGAGTTCTTACATGAATACTAAAATTGAATCAGTAAATAGGGGAATGCTAAATGAGGAACGAATTGCAATTTGTTCCCATTTTGGATGTGGTACAATCAAAAAGGTTAAACCACTAAAATTCGGTTCATTCGGATTTCGAAAATATCCTAAATGTTCAAAACACAAACTATCTTTAGTATTTGTCGATGAATTTGTAGAGCAATTTATTTGCTCTGTAAATGCTTGTTTGTTTGATTTATCAAGCTTGCCACCTAAAGATTTGGTAAATTCTATTACTGAAGATGTTCCAGAAGAATTAGAATTATTTATCAATGTTTGGATGTATTGCAGTCCTATAGGACGAGGTGCTCAGATTATATCACGATATTTCGATGGACTTTCAAAGGGTTATATCAAATTACTCAGTCGTAAACAGAGAAAAGCAATTCAATGTGGAAAATCAAGCAAACGAAGTTACAATATGTTGCGTCAGGGATTAAAAAAAATTGCAGATGAATACACACTTTTCTTACAAGAGCTTCGTGTCGTATCGCACGATTATTGTGATCTAAATAAAGTACTTCCATTATCAAAAAAATCATGTGATATTATTAAAACCTGGCGAAAAAAACAATCAGTTAATAGAAGAAAGAAAAGTACTAAAGATGAAAATCTAAATGACATTTCATTATTAAAAAATGATTATGATGATATTCTACATTTAAGGACTTCTTCTTTTATTATAGGAAAACCTCCTACAGAAAAAATATCTGCATTTGAGCTTTTTTCAGCTTATTTTGAATTTCTAAAGGAAGGTTTATGTAGCAAGCTAAAAAAAGAAAATATTCAACAAGTATTAAATATCCAAGAAACTAATACAGAGAACTCTTCATCTAAATCTCATTTAAGGCAAGAATTGTTAACCAATCTTTATGGTATAATAGATTTAATAAACTTATATAATTCTGATCAAAAAGATGTAATGAAATCTAAATCTAAGGAAATACTAGAAGAATTCATATCCAGAATTGAACAAAAGGAATTTTATCTACCCAAAAATGCTAACTTAAGAGTTATTGCAAGTACGGTTGTATATACTACAGCTCTTTATGTTAAAAAATTGCCCATATTAACCACAAGAAAGATTGGAAACATTGCTGCTGCTACTCCCAGCAATATAAGTAGGTATTATAGAAGATATTTTGAGAAATTATATCCTCGAGAAAACTTTGAGATATACGGATTTAAACGTATAAAATTAATTATTTCACTATATTTTTTTGAATTATTAAAGAATTCAAAGTTAAGAACATCCGAACTCATTTCAAACCTAGAAAAGGAGATATATAGTGAATTTTTTAAGGAAGAATTTGGAGAATATTTTACAAAAGACATTGAAATACTCCGTAATATGGTAACTCAATATCGAGATAAATTTATTAAATACTTTTCTGATCTAGCTGAAATTGTTAAATTATTAGCAAATACAAGTAAAATTCATAAAGAAATTGGAGCAAAGGTATATCTCAAACCTATTATCGACCTTTTAAATGAAGAAAACTTTAACTTGTTTCAAAAATCTCGTTTTGTTTTTTCCGTTAGAGAAATATATGATAGTTTAAGACATAAAAATCCGGATCTTTTTCCTCCTCGAGCTTATCAAACAAAAGATAGAAATGTTACGAATAAACAGAGAACTAAAACCGATAAAGATTTGATAAGAATAATTGGAAGTAGATTAAAAATATATGCCATAAAAAATATCTATAAAGGTAAGTATTTTAAAAACGGACAAGGAAAGTGTCAAGAATGTCAAGAAGAAAAAATGCTTATAAATACCGACATTTCAAGATTGAATGCTCTAGAATTTCACCACACTTCTGAGAAAGAAAATCATTTTACTGCCAATAGACTTTATGAATTATTTACTAAAAATTTACGTAATTTGAATTTGTTAGAATGGTTAATCGAGCTAATGGAAGCAGAAGAGGTGGTTCTTGTATGCAGAAATCACCATCGTATATTGGAAGAAAAGTACTATGGATATTTTCATTATCTTATAAATTGGAAAAATTTATTCTGTTATCCACCAGAGGTAATACATGCACTCATTAGGATTTCAGTAGATACATTTTATAAAACAAAACGATTATCTGTAAACAAGAAAGCGGGTATTAGGGATGCAATTGCTAGATATATGAAAAAAAGGTATATTATAGAATTTTTTTATGGTGGTTCTTGTCATACTTGTGGAGAATTCCATACAAATAATCACTTACCAGCTTTCGTTTATCATCACAAAAATGAAGAGTCTAAAACGGTTAATATTAGTAAAGTATATCATCTTACTTGTTCTGAAATTATTCAAATCATTATAAAAGAGCAAGGTGGATATGTTTGTTCGAATTGTCATAGATTACTTCATTATAACAAATTTATCCCCTTATTAGACGATATTTATAAAGATAAAAATATGATTAAAAGGATTATTAAAGACTATAATCGTATTCTCAGAGCATTTTCCCCCATTGAAAGTGTAGATATTAGAAAGAAGAGTCCTTTAATTAAACCTACTTTAGATACAGATAGCTTTATGAAGTTCTTAATAGCAATTTATGAGATTTCAAAGATGGGTAAAGAAGTCAATAATACTGAATTAAAAGAATATTTAAGCTATCACGATGTATCGTCCATAACAAGAATTTTTAGAAGAAAAGCTGATATTATTGGTAATTATATCAGTATAATAAAAGGAGTTTCCAAATCTAGTCCTACTAAATACAAATTAAATGAAAAAGGAAAAAAAGTTATTTCCTTATTTCAAAAATTTAAGGATTTTTACGCTATTAGTTCAAATTAAAATAACATGTCAATTTATATTATTTTTTGAATTTATTAAATCAATTATATACTAAATATTTAAAAAAAATGAAAGCTATAGAATTAAGAGCAAAATGGGATCCTAAACCAGATTTCAAACTTGGTTTAAAGGATAATGATGGAAAGCTTACTTATCTCGGTTCTCAAGTTTGGAGAGGTCCACATATAAGTGTTGTGGATAAGGAAAAGCCAAAGATTCTTCCAAATGAAGTGCTTATCAGAGTAAAACGCTGTGGAATTCTTTAAAGATTTGTTTTAAAGAACACAATATGCGGCTCTGATGTTCATATGAATCAGGCTTACGATGATGGGTATATCTATTATCCTGGGCTAACAGCATTTCCAGTAACCCTCGGACATGAATTTGCAGGAGAAATTGTTGAAGTAGGATCTCAAGCAATAAGTAAAAGGACTGGGAAACATTATGAAATAGGAGAGCCTGTAACCGTAGAAGAAATGGCATGGTGTGGTGAATGCAAACCTTGTTGTGATGGATATCCGAATCATTGCGAACGATTACAAGAAATTGGTTTTTCTATAGATGGAGCGTTTGCCGAGTACATAACGGTTCCAGCAAAACTTTGTTGGAGTTTAAAGAAATTAGAAAGAAATTACGATGATGTTTTTAAAATTGGTAGCTTGGTTGAACCAACTTCAGTTGCTTTCAATGCAGTTATTGAGAGAGGTGGAGGCATTCGTCCAGGAGAAAATGTTATAATCTTGGGGGCTGGACCAATTGGATTAGTCTCTACTAAAATATTGAAGACCGCAGGAGCGGGGTTATGCATTGTTTCAGAACCTGAAGAACATCGAGCGTCGTTAGCTAAACAAATGGGAGCCGACTATGTTATTAATCCTCTTAAAGAAAACTTTGTAGAAAAAGTAAAAGAATATACCGACAATGAAGGTGCAGCGCTATATCTTGAAGCTACAGGATTGCCACAAGTAGTAACTGATGACATTCAAAATGCTATTTGGGAATGCAAGGCGGTTAATAGTACCGTCGTAATAGTTGCAAGAGCGGAACAAAGAATGCCAGTGTGTGGAGAGTTTTTTCAAGTCAAAAGGGCTAGAATTGTAGGAGCTCAAGGGCACTCAGGACACGGAACTTTTTTCAACGTAATTAGTTCGATGGCAGCTGGTATGGATGTTACTCCGATGATTACAAAAGAAATTTCTCTTGAAGAAGTCCCAGAAAACATAAAACTTTTACAAACTGATAGAAAAAATTGCAAAATCTCCGCAATTATAAACTAATATGGGACTACAAAATCGATCTTAAATATTGCAAAGAGCTTTTCGCTACTTCTTCAAAAGAAGGCTTCATAATTGTTTCAATTGAAACAAATTCGCTATACCCTGCGTTTTTAAAAATACTTAGAAAAGTTTTAAAATCAAAATGCCCTGAACCGGGAGCTCTTCGAGTTGTATCTGCTAAGTGTACATGTCCGACATGACGGGCCACTTCTTTTAAATTCTCCCAAACATAGATAGGATCTTCTTCTAAATGCGTATGAAATGAATCAACTAGCAACTTTAAGTACTCTGATCCTATTTCTTCAATTAATTTTAATGATTGAGAAATCGTATTATAGGAATCTATTTCGAAACGATTAATAGGCTCAAACACGAGCATTACGTTATTGTCTTCAGCTAACTTACAACATTCTTTTAAGGAAGAAATAATGTTTAACCTTTCTTTATTTGGATTACTATTGTGTTTGAAACGACCTCTTATTAACCCTATTATGACTTTAGATCGCGTTTCTCGAGCAAAATTAATGTATTTTTCAATTCTTTCTATCGCTTTTTCCCGATTAGACTTTTCAGTATCTCCAAAAGAATACCCATAACGTATATATGTGCTCCCTGTGCCAAGAGCAGAGATTTTTAATTCGTAAGATTCCGCAATTTCCACAATTTTATCAACATCGATTTTTTCAGGTTCAAGAAGGCTTAATTCTACCCCATCATACTGTAAAGGCGCTAGTAATTGGCATAACGACGAAAACTTTTTGATTATGCCCTCTTTGTTGCTTTTAGATTCGTTTAATCCGGCAACTATACTAAGCAACATATACTTATCTAAATCTGTTATTATTAAAATATTTATCAGATGTGAATGACTAAAATTATTAATATAGAATTAATTTTTAGGTGAAAATAAAAAATGGGAAAATGGAACCTTCCTCCATCTGGCGGACACAAATATATAAGAATTTAATTATTTATCCAATCTTTAAGTTTTTGTTCACATTCTCTTTTTAATTTAGGATTATACTTATTCTTCCTCCAATAACCCATTGGTGGTTTATCAATCCTAGATAATTTGCATAACTTATCAATATCCTTAGGTAAAACTCCTAATATTTTGGCTATTCTATTTTGGGGGATCTCCCATATTATCTCTTCTATATTCTCTTTAGGAATATTGGCTAAATTTTCTCTATTCTGTTCTAATATAGGAGATTTCTTAATAGCTATAGCAGCTATTCTTGCTCTTTTTATACTTTCCTCTAAAGGAGTAAGATAAATTCTTTTTCTTGGTAAAGAATCTTTATAATTATCTAAAATTTTATTAAATAGTTGTACTCCTAAGAACAATCTATAAGCATTTACATTTTTATTATCTCTGGTTACTAGATTATCAATGTTAAATTTTTCTTTAATTTGTTCAAGAAATTTTCGATTTCCCGATGTAATTTTTGAAGTTCCTTTAGTTCCATCACCATCAAAATAACCTAATAGGAAAGCTAGTTCTATTTCACGATTAGGAAGTATAGGGTATTCAATTTTAAGAGATTTGTTAGGAATACAACCATGACTATTTAAATCATCAAACATCCTTTTACTGCTAATTCGTATACGCACATTATTGTCAATATATTCTTTCTTCTCTTTATTAGCTCCCGAAAAATCAACATACTTATCAATTAATATTTCATCTTTCAAATTTACTTTTAGAGTTACTTTTTTAGATTTAGTATCCTTTTTTATATAAATAGAGCCATCTGAATACATCACACCTAACCAATATCCTTTTTCTTTAGTATTTATTAATTCAAAACAATTGTCAATTAAATTTGGATGTGCTACATTCTCTCTTAAAACTCGTCGCTTTTCTAACCCTAATTCCTTTTCTTTATCTAGAACATAGTGATGATCAATCCATATACTTTTAATATTTTTAAATTTAGCTATATTACTAGCTGCTTTTGTAGTTAACATAAGCTGATCAATTATGTACATCTCAATAATTCTTTCCTTATTTATAATCTTAACACATTTTAATAATTCTTCCTTGTCTTTATCTAATAAATCTTGATTTGTTTTAATGAAATCAACAAATGCAGGTCTTAAAACAACTCCTTTATTTGCTTTTTGCTTTCTTTTTTCAAAATAATCATTAAAAAGAGATAATAGCTTTGGATGAAATAATGTATTTTCAAAATAATTTTTATCTCTATCCTTCAAATATTTTAGTCTAATTCTATCCAACTGTTCTTTATATTCTATTCTGTTTTCATGAGGATTTTTATCAATTTCTAAACTGCAATCTGGAATAAAGGTTCTCTCATTATTTTCTTGCATTTCGAGGGAGGGAGTAAAACTTCGCTCTTCATTCTTGATATTGAAGTTTAACTTAGGTGTAAAAGTTATATTCACAAAATCTTCAGATATTTCAGCAGAAGGATTGAAGCTAGTAGTTTCTTGTTTAAGATCTGGAGTAAAAAATCTTTCTTTATCCAATTTTGGTATTTTTAAAGATGGAAAGAATATATTGTCTTCTTTAGATTTACCTTTGTAAATATCTGAATTATTCTCTTTAGATTTAACCTCTTTCCAACTCTTTCTGTTCTTATATTCATTACCATATTTGGACATAAAAACTTCCCGTATTTTTTTTAATTGTTGAGAAATTTATTATTATATTCCAGTAAAAAATTTGGAGTGATCTAAATTTTAAACTTAAAAATCATTATTTCAAATAGAAATAATTTGAAGAATTAATAGTATGATGAAAAAGAAAAATAGGTAAAATTAAATGACAAAATGGAATTTACCACCTGAATATAGTAAGTGCAGAGGACATATGGACTTACCGGATGGAATTTATCTCCAAAATATGAACATTTCTGAAATTCGAGAACGCGTAAAAAAAAATGACGTTATAATCATCCCAATCGGGTCTACTGAAAACCACGGTCCAGCAGCTTGTATAGGAGAAGATACATTTTTAGTAACGAGAATGGCTGAAATAATAGCGCAAAAAACGGGTTGTACAGTTGCCCAACCAACTTGGTACGGTTCTCATCCATATCATCACGTTGGAATGCCTGGTACCATAATAGTTCCTGAAGAAACATTTAAGGGACTTTTGCGAGCTATAATGGCTGGTTGTTGGAACATGGGTTTTAGAAAAATGATCCTATTAAATGGTCATGGTCACGAGTATGTTATCCCGAGCGCAATTCACGAGTGGGCCAAAAACTATCAATTACCTGCCGTAATTTGTAATGTTAACTGGTATCACGCAATTCCAGAATATTGTAAGGATAAAGAACACGGAGGCCCTTTTGAAACTCCTTTCGTTCATGCAGATGAAGCAGAAACCTCATTTTCAATGACACTCTTTCCAGAAATGATAAGAAAAATTGATTCTAGCGAAGATAACGAAGTTGTTGGATGGATGCCTGATGGACATGTTGATAAAGCTGGAAATATCTATCAAAAACCAATCCGATGGTATGGACAAATAGGGTTTGGACCAATTGAACTTGCAGCATATCCTGAAGGGCATGTAGGATGTCCAAGTAAAGCAACTTTCGAGAAAGGCGAACCTGGTATGGAGGCTTTTTTAGATTACTTAGAGAAATTAGTCGTTGATATATTGAAGACTTTTCCACCAGGAAAATTACCCCCTACTGATCAAATTACGCAACGAGATCCGAAAGAAATTGAACCGTATTTAAAAGGACCTTTAAATGGTGGAAAAAGTATTTATGAATTGAGATATCCACCTTAATTATTTTTTTTCTTATTCTATATATCCCAACCTTTTAGGATAATTTAAAATAATTATTTTATTTCATTGATTTTTAAAAAAAATTTAAAAGAAACTTAAAAAAAAAGTATATAAGTTAGAATTTGGACCCACAATATGCGCAATATACGGCTTCATCCTTACTAATAGGCGTTCCACAGTTGGGACAAAATTTTGAATGTTCTTGAATAATAGCCTCTTCCGCCTTCTCAACTCGCATTGACTCAGCGTCTCCGGTTTGGGTGGAAAATTGACCTTTTAACCTACCTGAAGATTTCAAGTCTAAAATAATCGCTCGAATATCTCTGACTGAAATGCCCGTGTTATTACTTATCTCTTCTACGGAAATATTGGGATTGTGTTCAAATTCATGCGATACAACATTTTTTAATTTACTACGATTAGTAAAGGCGGCAATTTGACTTACTAAAATAGCGGTTCCTATCCCAATCCAAAGAAAACTCATCCAGTTTACTCCACCAAATTGCCGAAAACCATCAACTAATCCGATAATACCCCAGTAGAAAAATATGCCTGCGAATATTAAAGCACATATCGAGAAACCATTAATATATTGGTCTTTTTTATATTTCATCTCTATCATTTATAATTGATTTTTAATTAAATAAAAATGCCATTAAATATATCTCTTCTATGGTCCAATTTTTAGAAACTATTGATTCAGATTTTAAAACTTATTAAAATAAAAAGTAAAATAAAAATTTATATGTTATTTGTTAAACCTTTGCTCCACAGTAAGCACAATATAATGCAGATTCCTTCTTAATAGGTGTGCCACAATTTGCACAGTAGTTCCCTTTCGCTTGAGCCTCTGGTTGATTAGAAATTGTAACTTCCACATATTTTGCTTCGCCTGTTTTAGTCGAAAATTTCCCTCTTAACTCTCCCCTTGCTTTCAAGTCTAACACTATTGCTCGAACATCTTTAATCGTAATTCCAGTTTTTCTAGCAATTTCCTCAATTGAAGCGTTAGGATTTTGCTCAAATTCTTGTTTAACTACTGTTCTTAGTTTGCTTCTATTAGTAAGTTTATATATTTGGCTTGAGATTATGGATATTCCAATAGCAATTAAAATGAAGCCAAACCACCACCAGAACCCCCAATTAATTAAATTATTAAAACCCCAATACAAGAAAGCTCCTGCAATAATTAACCCGCAAATGCTAAATCCTTCATTGTATTCATTTCGTTCGTAATGCATTTTTAATAATCACTTCTTCTTTATATGAAATAATTAGTTGAATGATATATATGAGTTAAAGAGACCAATATTTATATTATTTTTATATTAATTACATTAATTATTTGGATTTGATTTTGATCTATTTGAATTACAAAAGATTTAGTTTATCTTGAGAATAGTTTAAAATTTTAAGGAGGAGTGACCGATCGGTTAATAATTTTAAAGATATCTTTCACGTCAACTTGGTCCTCAGTTAAAAGGATAATTAACTTTTCGAGAATTTTTATAGATAAAATATAATAATTATCAGAATGAATTATAGTAAAATCTGGACTGTGTAAACCTATACTCTCGGTTGTTTCCTCTGCTAATTCATATAATTGAGAAATATTTAAAGAAATAGAAGCTTTGTTAAACTCTTCCTCATTTATATAAGACTTTTTAATTACTCCATTTTCCGATGATATCAATATGAAATAAACTGCTGGCCCTAATTCGCTAACAAGTGAATTTAAAATTAAATCTAAATCTATCAAAACAGTCATTTCTAAATAATTTATAAATCTTTATTTATAAATATGTTTGTGTGAAATTAATTACGAGTACGAATGTCCCGTAAAGCTTGGAACTTAAAATTTTTTTGTAAAAAAAAAATATTTGATTTTTCAAACCTAAATAAGAACGCAATTACATATCAAAATATTTATCAACTAAGTGTTCAAAATTGCGAAATTGGCTTCTGTCTCCATTAAAATCCTCAACACAATAGCAATAATCGTCTAGAAACTCTTCAATTAATAACTCCATAAATCTTTTAATATTTTTTGATTTTGTAAAGTCCTCAACTAAATACGCAAATATAACGTCCTCTTTAACCGTTAAAAGGAATTGCTGATTTTCGAAATTAATTGCTTGAAGGGTATCACCCGTATTTTTTCCAATAACCTCATTAGAAAAAGATAAAATAGCTGATATAAAACCCGATATCGTTATAAAATTATCTGCCAAATACTTTTTATCCTTTCTAATTTTCGTAAATAGCGAAAGACCTGCCTTGCTTATTACGAAAAGAGCTGAAAGTTCTTTAGCGCTAGGAATAGCATGCTTACACAATTGATTGATTTCTGAAAATGTGGCGTTCGAACGATATGAATTAACTAATTGTTTTGAGAGCGAACAAAGGCCGTCGTATTTAATTAGCTTGCTTGTCTCACTAACATAGAATATAGAAATACTTTCATCTTCAATTGTATAAAAGTGAACATAAATTGTATAAGCCCCTAACAACTTTATTCTTTTCCCTTCCTTCTTTTCAAGAATTTCAGAACGATAGAATTTGATGAGTAATTTTATTAGAGAACGCTTTATTCCCTTACTAAAAATAATTGTATAACGCTTCTCAGTCATTGAGACTAATCCAACCCCCAATAGGTCCATTAAGCTTGGATGTTCCAATGTTTCCTGATAAACATTCTCTAGTACTAACATTATTTATTTATTATACTTTTTTGTGGTAAAAAATCCCCTTAACAAAAAAAGTTGTGTGTATTATTTAACTTTAGAACACTTTAATATTTAAACATTTCGTTTTTGTTGTAAAAATATTTTAATAAAACGATTAAAATTTTAATGAAAAATCAAATTTAAAGGGCAATTAGATTTAAATAATCTCTATTTTATTATATTTTTGATAAAATATTTTTTCATAACAAAAATGTTAATAAAAAAATAAATTTTACCACAAATTTATAACAGTGTATAAAAAATATGTCTGATATAATGAAATTTGATATAGAACTTTATGTTAATCAGTTTAAAAATAAAAAATTCCTTATAAAACACTTGATTGATATCGAAAAAATAATTATTTCCTTCGAATATTCTAAATTCATCAATAGTGTGTACAATTTCTTTAATTCTAAAGTAGAAGCCTCAGAAGAAAGATTAAACGCTAAACACTACAACGATGCGGGAGAGATTATCGACCGTTTCTGGAAATTATTATTAAACAACGATTCAATTGCCAGTTATCAATCAAATTTGAAAATAAAATTAAAAATCTAGTGGGCCTGGCAGGATTCGAACCTGCGACTTTGGGTCAATGGAAGTTTCCATCTTGACATCCCAGTCCGAAGCCGGGTACCCTATCCAGACTAGATTACAGGCCCAATGTAAAAAAATTCAGATTATATTATTGTTTACGCATTATTTCTAAAAAATTTTGCATAGTTTTTATGCGCGTAAAAGCTATTTTTTAATCGATATCTTCTGTGAGATAATTCATATTAGTAAAAAAAGACTTTAAAATATTTTTAATTTTAATTATTCCACTCATATACTCATCTGATCCCCTAATTTTGATTAATCCCCTCATGTAAGCATCTGCTACTTGAATCTTTCGCGTTATGATTTTTCTCAAATTTTTTTTTGTAAGGATGAGGTGAATGACATTGATCTCTACTGAGTTCGGTTCGTAATACGAATTGTTATAAGTTAGAAAACCTTCGACTTTTTTTATCCATATGTTATAGTCAATGTCATAAATGTACACGTGGTATATTGTATCTTCGTACAACTTTAAATCTTCATGAATTTCTTTGGAATTATTGGCAATCGTAATTCCCAACTTAATTAACTCATCTAATGTAGATTTAAATTTATTCTCTGTCGATTCTAATGAGTTCAACATCATTAATATAGTATTTGAGTCAATCATAGCAAAATAACGTCTTTATACTTCATTCTTAAGAATTAATAAAATTCGTTTAATCTTATAATAAATCTACGAACAAAATATGAATGTCTTATTTAAAATTTTATATAATATAACGATGATAAAAAGGATATTACGATTATTTAAATCCAATTTTTCTGTTTAAATACTTGTTAAATAATTTAATCCATTTTTTTTGCTTAAATATTTAAAAAATGTTCGAAAAAGCTTAATATATCTCAAACCTTGAGAGAGAGAACCTTCTACTTTAATTTTTCCCTTCATAAACGCATCCGCGCCGCCTATTTCGTCCTTTAGAATCTTAATAAATAAATCTTTACTAAAAACCATTTTAAATAACGCCTGAGGATTAACCCCCTTCTCGTAGTGAAGTTTACCGTGCGAAACTTCGAGCCAATAGCTTAAGTTCACATCAAATATGCATGTTTGGTATATGTCATCAAAACCTATTAATTCCTCCTTGAGTTCTTCAGTATTATTCATGATAGATACTCCCGCCTTAATGATTTTATCCAAAATATATTCAAATTTCTTGCCGTTTTTACTCAATTCTTCCAATATTAAATTAAGCGGGTTTTGACTGGCCAAAAAGTTACATATCCTATTAAATTTTTTTTCTAAAATTCCTTATACCTATAATTAAAAAGATATAACTCCTATTTATGTGTTTTTCTTCAAAAAATTACGCCTAAACCAATAGTTTAATATTAAAATTCTATTGATTAAAGAATTAAATTTAAAGTTGAAAATTCGTCTCCTTTAATTCTTTTCGGTTAAGTACATCGAATGTTTTAATTTTAAAATAAAATTTTTATATTTGGAATTATTTCAATTGTTATATCAAAACTATTTTTTATTAAAAAAGCCCATATAGTGTAGTACGGTTAGCATTAGGGACTGTCACTCCTTCGACCCGGGTTCAACTACGCGTGTGAAAACCATACGCGATGAAACTCCCGGTGTGGGCGCCATTATTCATATCCGCATTTAAATTTATTATAATTCCATCATTAGCTATTGATATTAATACAAAGTTAATGACAAGAATTTTTTATAACTTAAAATAAAATTTTTATCTTTTGTATCAGACTTCCCGAACCCTAATTAAAACCTTACGATTTTTGTAGGTGCAAAAGATTAAAGCTTTTTATATCAACATGAATTATCTTAAATCACCATATTAATTAATTTAATTAATGTCAATAAAATATAGGTTGAAATTTAAAAAGAGGTTAAATAATAATGGTAGATAAAGCATTATTAAAAGAAATTAAGGATAAAATCGATGCGGGAGCGGCAGCTGCCGACCCAAAAGATACTCTTAAAGTATACGAACTTTTCAAGCAAGTAGCGGAAGAGAACGAGGACTTAAAAGAGGAACTAGAAGATATGGATATTACCATCCAGATGAACATTACCGACAAGGATGCTAAGTTCTGGTTGAAGGCACACGATGGTACATTGGAATTTGGCGAAGGTGATGTTGAGAACCCATCGTTTACTTTTTCCGCCACTAATGAAATTGGTGCAGGAATGCTTTTTGGCGAAGTTGACGCCACCAGTGCATATATGGCTGGTGATATCACGGTTGAAGGTAATTTACAAGATGCAATGGCTTTTCAAGAGATTATTGAACTCGCCTTAGAAGCTCTTGAGGACATGTTTGAAGAGCTTTAAGTTATCTTAATTTTCCATCAACTTTAAAAATTATTTTATTTTTTATTTTAGCTCTCAGTTGTTTTTTTATGCAAATTTAATTTTTCGTTAATTCTTACTAATTAAAAGCAAGAAATATACGACATAAATTGCAAAATTGTATACTATCAAACTATAGTAATTATGGATTTCACTGTGTAATTAGTAAAAGAAATAAAACCTTTTTATATAGTAAAAAGTTATACTAACTAGTATTTATTTAATCAATAAATATTTTGAAAATTAAATTCAATAAACAAAAAATAAAATCAAATGTGTAAATAAACCAAAAAGGTTGATAATAAAATGGTTGATGAAGCATTATTAAAAGAAATGAAAGTTAAATTTGAGGCTGGAGCTGCTGCCTCTGATGTTATGGACTCGTTAAAAGTTTTTGAGATGTTCAAGCAAATTGCTGTAGAGAACGAGGACTTGAAAGAGGAACTAGAAGATATGGACATAACCATCCAAATGAATATTACAGACGAAGACAAAAAGTTCTGGTTGAAGGCGAAAGAGGGAACTTTGGAATATGGCGAAGGTGATGTTGAGAACCCATCCTTTACATTCTCTGCCACTAAAGAAGTTGGTTCAGGCATGTTGTTCGGCGAAGTTGACGCTACAAGCGCATACATGGCCGGTGACATTACCGTTGAGGGTAATCTTCAGGATGCAATGGCCTTTCAAGAGATTATTGAGCTCGCATTAGAGGCTTACGAAGATTTAGTCGAAGATTTGTAATAAATCCCGAATTTAAACTATATTAAACCTTTCGTGAAATCTCTTATATTTTTTTTTTATTTTATTCTATTTATTAAATTTAATTTTTTTTTTCAAGTTTGAAGATTTTGTCGTTTTTTTTGACAGGTGTATCAACTAAAATACCTACAGTAAGTCGTTGAGTTTTCGATTTAACTAAGGGTGTTTCAGTTAGATTACTCTTTTTTTTAATCTGCAGTGAATTAATTATTTGACGCAAATATGTATCAGTATGAGTTCCAATTATAAAAATCTCGTCCTTCAATTTTAATTTACCTGCAGTTAATAGTATTTTAGCCGCTTTTTTTTCCGAGTAATAAGAAAGAACTTTTCCAATTTCGACTTTTTTATAATTCGAGATATTTCCATCAAATTCTCGTAGAATTTCGCTTCCTTTTGGGCGCTCAAAGTAGAATCCCGTTGAAAAACCTCTGTTATACACCTTACTTAATCGTGTGAGCCATCCTTTGACCTTCTCTTGGGTAAATGTATTATCGTAATAAGCGTCAATTGCTTCTTTGTAGCAAGAAGTAGTTTCTTCGATATAGATTGGGTCTCTCATGCGACCCTCTATTTTAAAAGCGTCGATTTTAGCTTCTATTAATTCGGGGATATGCTCGATTAAACACAAATCTTTTGCGTTGATGAAAAAAACTCCATCATAGAGAAATTCGTTTGATTGATCGTCGTATACGCGCCATCTTCTACGACAAGGTTGAACACACCTTCCTCTGTTAGCAGAATACTCTTGAGACTCACATGTTTCGGCCGAGAAATAACAACGACCGGATACCGAAGTACATTGAGCACCGTGCACAAAAGTTTCAATTTCAGCCTTTTTTATTTTACTTTTTATTTCTTTAATTTGTTTCAGAGATAATTCTCTAGCAAGAATTAATCTTTGGGCTCCCAAATCTTCATAGAATTTTGCAGATCGAGAGTTCGAAATATTAGCTTGAGTTGAGATGTGAAAGGGTAATCCTTTCTCTTTGACGACTTCAATAGCTCCAATGTCGTGAATTATGACGGCATCAATCTCTGCTTCTGCGGCTTTATCTAAAATAATATTGAAGAGGTCGAACTCGTTTTCATATATTATTATGTTCGTAGTCATATAAGCCTTAATATTATTGTTATGGCATTTTTTCACTATATTGTTTAACTCTTCTAATCTGAAATTATCGCTAAACATTCTCATGTTAAAAGCTTCTATGCCAAAATAGACCGCATCAGCTTTACCTAAAACAGCGTTTAAGGATTTATAGTTTTTTAAAGGCGCCATTAGTTCCAGTCTTTTATTAGCTGTATCCAACATTTTCAATATCAACTTATGTAAAATTACAAATCTTGAATAAAAAAAAAAATTGATAGATTTTATTAAATTGCGGTAAACCAGAGATAGAAAAGGAAGGCGCCAATACCAAAGAATATCACTGCTAAGATATAAGTCATATGCTTCGAGTAATTGCGATATCGTTTGCCCGATTCTGTCTCAATCGTGTCGACTTGAAGGTATGGACCTGGACCTCTTCTATACCACCCTTTAATTCTTACTCGTTGTCCTACTAATCTGTTAGCTTTCGAAAGAGCCCAAAAAAAGTCTACCAGGCCAAATCCGAATCGGTAATCGATGTACATTAGGCCGGTGTTATCTTGGAAGTATAGATCTTCTCCAAAGTAATAACCTGGAATTCCTTTTCCCACTATTTTCCCTTCGATAATTGCAGGAACTGGACGAATTGGCGATACTTTTATGTTGGTAATTAATTCAACTATGTTACTAGGTTCAAACTCGCTTCGATACATAAAAGAAGTTCGTCCTATAACTCCCAAACCCATAATGAAAAATCCAATAGCCCATAGAAGAATCAAATTGTTTAATGTAATTAAGGTTCCTATGGATATCAAACCTATTAATCCCAGGATCCAGATGGCTGTCATTCCAGCTAATATTATAAGAATAATCGTTGGCAACTGTTTAATGAAAATATCGGTAATGAATTCGCCGACCATAGATTTTCCTACTTGTTGTTCTTTAATAATTCTTGCCTCAGAAAAATCATATTCAACAGGTACTCCATAGGTGGCACATTGTCCATTTAATCGTTGGATTCTTTTCGCAGGTAAAGGATGGGTGCTAAATACTTGAAAATATTTTGCCCAAGGATTAAAAAGATCCCATCCTGCGGCTGCTTGAACTACTCTCTTCGAAACGCGACCATGATTGTCCATACTTTGCGCAGCTAACTGACTCGCTTTCTTCGGATCGAAAATCCCCAAACCTCGAAGTCCTCTTACGCTTGATTTTTGCCTTTCTTTTATTTCAGCTTCGGTACCGCCCGCTATCAATCCATACGCTATTTTGACTAAAGCTGTGGATAATGTATTTGGGTTTTCAGTCAACTCAGCAGCGTGTTGATCCGCAAAATATTCTCGAATTCGACTAACGAATAAAGACACTAAGTATCCAATATAATAAGAAATATAAGATACAACTGCGACGACAATTAATACTAAAACAATATAACTTCCTGCATCATCATCTTTAGAGCTTCTGAATAGGCCTGAAAAACGAACGGTGAAGTAAGCCCATCGGGCTATCGTTAATAAAATTAAAGGAATAGCAAAAACTACTGTCATTAAAATGAAATCATTGTGTACAACGTGTCCTAATTCGTGAGCAACTACTGCACTTTGTTCGCCTTCGTCTAAATAATGTAATATTCCGTCAGTGATTACAATTCTCGCGCTATTCTTTGTATAACCAAATGTAAAGGCTTGGGGGTTTAAATCGTGAATTATTCCCATTCTAGGTGTTTTAATCCCCCGAATTGCCACAACTTTATCTATTACATCTGCTAAATGTGGATATTGGTGTGCATAAACTTCGTAGGGAATCCAATCGATTCTGTAAATTAATCTTATCATTAATGGGGAAATTCCATATTGAAACAGTATGATTAAAACAGTAAAACCAATCATTAAAGACAAACCTAATAGATTACTTGGTAAAAACCAAACTCCGATAGTAAAAACCAACGCATAGATAAGGCCAAATAAGAATAAAATTGCCATTGTTGATGCTAATTTCAATCCCATTTCGATTCACTTAAAGTTCTAATTTTACTTTACTAATTTTGGATAAATTTATTTATTATTTTATAATAAATCGTTAATAATATTCATGTAACATTAACTAATTAATATTTTCTATTAGATTTGTAAGTTTGACAATATTCAATATTCCGAAAAGAATAAAATAGAATTTTCTTACTAATATTTCAACAAGACTTGCAATATTCATTTAGGTGGTTTGGTTATAAATACCGATTTAAAGCGCTTATATAAAGTTACAGATAATCTTATTAAACAACAGTTTTATTTAAGTGGTAGCGATACAATTATCGGTAGAACGCCTGAAATATCAATTAAAATAAAAAGCTCTGGTCTAGTTGTTAAAAGATTTACGGATCTCTTTAACGATAATATTCAATTGTTTTTAGAAGGTAATTACCTAAGCTTTTTTCAACCTTTTAAAATAATTAAAGGAATTGACGATAATTACATAAGAGAAATATATCAAGATATACAAATCAAATTAACGGCAATGCATGGTACGGATTTTGATGTAGTAATTTTATATACAATTGTATTAAGTTCTTTAATTACAAGTATTCGAGACATACACTTTGATAAGTCAGTACAAGAAGTTATTAAAAGAGTATGGAAGAAATCAGATAAAATGAGCCAAAAACAAATTCAGATTGAATTGGATAAATTGTATATGCATAATAACAAAAATGTTTCGATTTTATATAATATTTCCTATCTTGATGCGTTAGCAGAATCCTTTCATTTTATGAAGACTGCTCGCACATGCAAAATCCAAAAAAGCAAATATATTAACCGTATTGTAAATTTGATACTTTTTTCAAAGAACTAAGAATGTGATGATAAAACACCAAAAAATTAAAAAAAAAAATTTCTCTAACCAAATCCAAATTTGTTAGATGATAGAAAGCTTGTTTTGATTATATTTAAAATTGTTTAATGCTTATCGATAATTGTAAGGCTAAATATATAATTGGTGATTATTTGTCCAACTATCGTAATGAAGACTTATCCATTTTAATGAATAAATATAGTAAAAAAAAAGTATCAATTACAAAAGCGATTAAAAATTTCATAAAACCAGGAGACCGGATATTTATAGATTCAGGCTGTGCAGAACCAATAGATTTAACTAAGAAGCTAATAGAATTAGGTTTAGAACTTCCTGATGTAGAAATCCTGCACTTTCTTAGTTTAAGCGATTTAGATTATTATGAAACGGCTGGTGGACTAGAAGATTTATTTAGACATAATGCTTTTTTTATAGGAAAATCACTTCGCAAATACATTAGAGACGGTCAAGCGGATTACACTCCAATTCTCTTATCTGAAATTCCTTGGTTATTTAAACTAGGTAAAATGCATTTAGATACCGCACTCATTCAAGTAAGCCCACCAGATAGATATGGCTTTTGTAGTTACGGTATTAATGTAGATATTGTTAAACCTATAGCAGAAAGTTCCGAATATGTAGTAGCCGAAATTAACCCCAATATGCCCCGCACATTAGGTGACTCGTTTATCCATATGGACGACATAGACGCGTTTATTATTTCTAATCACGATATTATTGAGTTCAGTTACGGAGAACCTGATGCTGTTTCTACTAAAATAGCAAAATTTGTAGCATCCCTAATAGAAGATGAATCCACTATCCAAATGGGCATTGGTGAAATTCCAAATGCGGTTACTATCGAATTAGCAGATAAGAAAAATTTGGGGATACACAGTGAAGTTTTTTCAGATGGTATAGTAGATCTTGTCGAAAGTGGAGTTGTTACCTGTAAAAAAAAGACGATACATAAGGATAAAATAATCTGTTCTTTTGTTATGGGCACCAAACGATTATACGACTTTGTGGACGATAATCCAATGGTAGAATTTCATCCGTGCGATTATACAAATGATCCGTTTATAATTAGCAAGAACAAGAAGCAAATTGCGATTAACGCGGCGCTTTCTGTTGATTTAACTGGACAAGTAAATTCGGATTCGATTGGACATCAATTTTATAGTGGAATTGGGGGACAAGTTGATTTTGTGAGGGGCGCTGCTCGATCTAAGAATGGGAAACCAATTATGGTTCTTCCTTCTACGGCCACTATGAAAGATGGGACTTTAGTCTCTCGAATCGTTCCATTCCTTCAACCTGGTGCGGGAGTGGTAGTAACTAGAGGTGATGTACATTACATTGCAACTGAGTGGGGGTTAGCTTATCTTTATGGAAAAAGCATACGAGAAAGAGTTCTAGAAATGATTAACATCGCTCATCCGGATTTTCGAGAAGAACTATTAGAACACGCGAAAAAATGGAATTATATCTATTCTGATCAGACCTTACCAGTTTCTATTGATGGTAGAATAAGCGTTTATCCCGAAAAATACGAAACTAAATTGGAGTTAAGGAATGGAAAAACCATCAAGATTCGTCCAGTAAAACCAACTGACGAAAGAATGATCCAAGAACTTCATTATTCCTTAGATGATAGAGATAGGTATTTTAGATTCTTTTCTCCCATGAAAGATTTTCGTCACAAGAAAATTCAACCCTTAGTTAATATCGATTATACTACAAATATGATATTAATAGGAGAATTTAACGAAAAAGGAAAAGATAATATTATTGCGATAGGGGCATTCTTTAAAACGTTCCAAGCCTCCTTCGGAGAAATTGCGTTTGTTGTTCATAGAGATTGGAGAAATTTAGGAATTACTAAATTCTTTTTAAATTACTTAGTACAAATTGCTAAAGAACTCAATTATAGAACATTTGGCGGTTCAATTTTATTAGAAAATAAATCTATGCTCCATGTTATTAATACATCTGGCTATACATTAAAAATAAAAAAGATTGAAGAAGGTGTTACTGAATTTGCCTTTGATCTGTAACATTCATTAAAACAATTAGTTCATTCCTTTTTAGCTTTTAAATATTTAGATATTTTCTTTGCTAACATTTCTTGTTTTTTCCAATTTCCATCAGCCAATCCTTTTGAAGTTAGTTCTGAAATTACCTTTCTAATTTTTTCTTCGACCTTTTTCACTTTCTCATTCGCAAAAACTGTAAGAGGTAAGGGCATAAAAGTGTGCGTATGTATATTTGCTCCCATATCAGACAAATCTTTCATTAATTTAATTGTGAGATCTACATCTTCCTCTGTTTCGTTAGGCAAGCTAAAAATAAAGTCTACATTTGCTAATAGGCCGTTTTCTATCGTCAATTTAACAGCTTTATAAACAGATTTAACAGAGTGACCTCTATTACACAAGTCTAAAATTCTCTGACTTCCCGATTGGGCTCCAATTGTTATGTTATCATTAGTAGCGTATTTTAAAACCAATCCTAAAGTTTCATTAGTCACATGTTCAGGTCTAACTTCAGATGGAAACGATCCTAAGAATATCCTCCCTTTCGGTTTAATTATTTCTCTTATTTGAATTAATAATTCTTCTAATTGGGGAAGATTAAGCGTTTTTCCATCTAATGAGCCGTAAGAAAAAGCATTTGGAGTTATAAATCTTATATCTGTTTTATTAAAACTTTTCATAAATTTAACTGTTTTACAAATTGAGTTAATACTTCTATGTCTTGGAAGAGTTCCCAAAATATAAGGTGTTTGACAAAAATAACAAACATAAGGACAACCCCTAGTTATTTCAATTGCTCCAAACTTTACATTTTTAACAGGTAAAGGAGGATATTTATCCAAATTGATCCATTGTCTTTTTTCAGTTAGTATAAAGTTATTACCTACATCAAGATAAGCAATTCCAGTTATATCATTAACATTCTCATCATTCTTAATCTTTTTAAGAATTTCTATTAGAGTTTCCTCGCCTTCGCCCTTCACGACTAAATCAAATCCCATTTCAAGAGTTCCTTCTGGATCACCTGTTGGATGAGGGCCACCCGCGATAAATAAAGCTCGTTGGATATATTTTTTCCGTAATATTTTAATTAAATCAAGAATCTCCCATAATTGAGTTGTAAAAAAAGATATTCCTACTACAACTTTTTGATGATTTTGAATTATTTTTTCTAACTCGTCAATAAGGTTTTCATAGCCACGAATAAAATAAATCTTAATGTCATCTAACCCGCGCTCAGTTTCAATGGCACCAATTAACGCGTTGAAACTATAAATATTTTGTTTTTGATACAAAACAACTAATGCTATTTTTGATTGCAAATATAACACAACACAAAATAAGATATACTCTTTTTGGTATTATATATTTAAAGTATATTTTAAATTAATTCATAACAAAAAAATCAAATAAAATGTCAGAGTGATATAAATATGTTATTAAATTGGTTTTTTGCAGAAACAGCACTTGAAGTAGGAAGATCCTGGTTTGACTTTTATTCAATAGGCCACATTTGTTTTGGTATAGGTTTGTTCCTTTTCTTTTCGCTGTTCTATACTATACCCAAAAAACATGGTAAAACGCCTATTTTCTCGCTAGTCTTCGTATTTATTCTTAGTTTCGCATTTATAATTTTATGGGAAGTTTTAGAGAATTTCTTGTTCATTGGATTGGGATGGAAATTTGAGAACCGGCTCGACAGTTGGCAAAATATTACAACAGACATCATAATAGGTATTCTCGGAAGTCTAATTTCTTGGCTCTTTTGTCACGAGGTTTTTGTGAAAGATAAAAACATTTGGGCTTATTATATTTTTGGTATTATCGGTTTTGGATTGTGGCTTGTTGTGTTTATTATACTACGCGCTCTTACAATAACCTAAGCAAACCTTTTATTTCTAATATAAAACAATTTTTTTAATAACTTATTTTCTTTTTCTACTATAGATTTTATGGTTTAAGGAAAAACTGAATATGGTAAATATTAAAGATTTTATTGAATATAACAGGGGATCAATTCCATTAATTATCTCCGTCCCTCACGGCGGTACAACTAAATGTGACCATATACCTCAGAGAACTAACGGGATCCATGGATTAGATAAAGATACAATAAAATTAGCACGTGAGTTAATTGAAAAGATTAAAAATGTCTTTAAATTTAAGACGCCATCCTATATCATATCAAAAATCCAGAGAGTAAAAATAGATTTTAATAGAAATTCATCTGAAGCATTTGATCAAAAATCAGAATTGGCTAAGAGAATTTATCGTTTTTACCATAATAAGATAGAAGAATTAATTTTATACAATTTAGAGACTTTCAATAGTTCAATGTTAATAGATATTCACGGATTTGAAAAAGACAAAAGACCAAAAGGATTTCGAGACGTTGAATTAATTTTAGGAACAAATAATTTAGAAACATTGTATCCTAATTCGATCCCCAAAAGGGATTGGGGTAAAAATCTTCGGGGGAAAATAGTAAAGAAGTTTAACAATTTAAATATAGCCATAGCGCCCGGTCATCATTTAAGAAGAGAGTTTGTTTTGACAGGGGGTTATATCACGACGAAATATGGTGCAAGTCATATTAAAAATAGTCAAACCATTCAAATTGAATTTTCTGATAAAATTAGACTATATGATAAAGAATTAAAAAATATAGTACTTTCAACGCTTGCAGATTTGCTATATAAAGAATTTGGATAAAAAGCACTATAGATTTTATTGTAAATATTAAATAGAATTTTTACTGTGTAAATAAAAGATTATTGATAGTAATTTCGCTTTATTGGTATTTATTTTAATTTTAAGATAACACATGAAGAAATTTATATAAAAACACACCATATAGGATATAAGAAGTGGAATTATTTAGATTACAGAAATTTCTATGAACGAGGAAAAAATTGACATTAGCGATTTAGAATCATTCATCAATGGTTTACAAGTCTCATTAGATATGCTTGCTGGCGCCGATCCTTCTAAATCAAAAGGATTTCAAGCCCAGTTAGCTAAAACAATATCGAACTTAAGAATAAAGAGAGTCGAGCAATTTGAGCCGTTACCTAAGATTTTAGGAAATGTAACGAAAGAAGACATTAAAAAGTACTTAACAAAAGAGTTAGAACAATTAATGCGTTATTTAGATACTCAAGAATACCCTAGAGGAAAATACGCTTTAGTAAAGAAAATCGTTCATTTAAGGGCTGAAATTAACCGAATGTAATATGATGTTATTTCTAAACCTTACTTTAATTATATAAAGGTGATTAAAATTCTAATTGATGTGCACTGTCACGCAAATCTTTATTTGGATATTGACAAAGTTATTAATGAAGCTAAAAATGTAGGAGTTGAAAAGATCATTGCTGTAGCAATGAGTTCTATAAGTCAAAGGAGAGTCTTAGAAATTGCTGATCAATATAAAGAGATTTATGCTGCTTTAGGAGTTCATCCCGAGGAGGTGAAAATGAATAGAAACATAGAAAATCAGTTAGAATCAATCATAGACTTAATCAAAACCAAAAAAGAAAATATATGTGCTATTGGAGAAATTGGTTTAGATCACTATTTCGTTAAAGATAAAGAGTTATATCCTCTTCAAAAGACAATTTTTGATAAAATGTTATTGCTCGCTCAAGGTTTGGAACTCCCAGTTAATCTCCACACAAAAGGAGCTGAAAAAATAATTTTTGATACCCTGCCTTCATATAAAATTCCTAATGTCAATATTCATTGGTATTCAGGACCAGAAATTTTTTTAAAAAAAGGAATCGATAGAGGTTATTTCTTTTCTATTACCCCTGCTCTTAGTTATTCTCCACCGGTAAAAAAAACGGTTTTAACTGTGGATATAGAACATTTACTTCTAGAAAGCGATGGTCCAGTTAAATATACAAGAAAAGTTGGTACACCCGCTATGATAAGAGATGTTTTAAACACTATATCAAAATTAAAAGAAATTCCGGTAATTGTGTTAGAAAACCAAATATTAGATAATACAAGAAAAATTTTTCCTAAAATTTTTGAAAACTAGCTACTATTTTCTTCCAGTAATTCAATTACTTCATCGGGAAATTGTTCTCCTTTATTTTTCATGCGTTCAAACATGTCCTTAACTTCAGAAATCGTATTTCCATAAATATGCAGAGAATTGCTAAAATCTAAGTAATGACCCATCCCTACGCCGAGCTGTTCAGCAACATATTTCTGAATTCGAATCATTCCATTTACATTTGCTTCCCACGCTCTAAATAAATCTCTGCTTCTCCAAGTTGTTTGCATTATTAATTTATCATCTTTCACTCGCATATAAATTCTCTGAAGACAGGGAGGGTCGATATGAAAGGGATCAACAAGTGGACGCCATGTAATTGCTTGAGCTCTGCGCGAATAAGGTTTTTCTTTCAATTTGTTAATTATATATTCAATTTGATCTATTTTTGGGAATTTAATTACTTCAATTGGTATCTTTTGAATTCCAACTTGCTCTGATATTTTTTTATTTAAATCGAAGTCAACAAGATTTTTCAATTTCCAAATTATTGATTCGCCAGATGTCTGGACCTTTTCTGACTTCAATAGTTTTTGGTGTTTTTTGACAAAGTCATTATCAACTAATTCTAAATCGTAATTAACATGGATAGAATCCTCTAGGGAATAGGGAGAATAATTAAATATTCGATCGTGATAGGAATACGGAAAACTCGAGCCAGAATCCCAGATATAATGATCATTTACGCCCTCCATAATCTCTTCAATGTAACCACTTTGGATTGATCCGATTAAATAGGTATCTGCCATACAACCGTATACTTCAAAAGAGTTTCCATACTTTGATCTAATTTTCATTACTTTATCTTTACGCATAATCGGACTACTTATAGGATCTTTTATTTCTATTAATACAGTAGCATCTTTAGATGGAAGATCTTCTTGTTTATCGTACTCTGTTTTAATATCGTCACCGTTATATAAAACTTGAGCCACAGCTGAAAGCCACGCGTCTCGAACTGTTTTTTTGGAAATAAATATAACTTGAGCCATAATTTTAAACCTCTAAACATTCACTTAACATGTTAATTTTTTAGTATTATAATTTTATTGTTAAAACTTTAACAAAATGATATTTTTGTTATACTATATCAAAATTCGATTACATTCGATTACATTTATCGATTATACATAAATAAATAATAATTTTTTATTAAAAATTACCAACAATATTTTATATTCAAACTTATTTAGTCTTCTAAAGAGATTATGAAATTATTGGAGAGATTGATAAGTTGATTTCTTTAAAATTTAGATTTGAACCTCCTTTTAACGAAATTACTAAGGGTACAAACCAAATTATTAATTTTGAGAATGAATTAACAATTAAAGAATTATTAGAATTTTTTAAAGAACATTTTGGCGAAAAATTCTACGAACTACTCTGGGATAAAAAAAAAAGGGACGAGTTTAGTTCCTTTCTTTCAATAATCATAAATGGTAGAAGTTATAGGGACGAAAATTTCTTAAAAACAGTTTTAAAAGATGGAGATGATATCTCTTTTTTGTATCTCTATTTTGGTGGATAAACTTATAAAGACTAGCTATAGTAATAAGATTATCCACATACCTAACCCTGTCAATATAGGATTTAAGATATTATCGGATATATGCTCTATAGAGAAGTCTACTAATAAAAACAAAATTACTGATACTAAAGCCATTATTAAGATTTTTATATAACTTATAGGCATCCAGAAGTGGTATAAATTCATAACTATAAAGACAATTAAAAACGTAGTAATGCCTCCAGCGATAAAGCCTTCTATTGTTTTATTAGAATTTTTTTTAAGCCTGTGCGTCCCATATTTTTTACCAATTAAACATGCTACCGCGTCAGCTCCCGTAGTAATTAACGCAACAGATGCTAAAATAGGAAATGGTGCAAAAACGAAGGGTATTAAAGATAAAACTAAAGGAGTTGATGCTATAAAAGTATCAAGTTCGCTTGGCCTCATTGCTAACAGCCAACGCTTACCCCACTTAGGCAAAATATAAAATTTATTTAATCGAGATAAATCAGCAATTTGGAACATAATTACGAACCCCAAACCAAACGTGATTATTAACCAATAAGAAAAACTATATTGGTCTAAATTTAATTGACTTAAAATGCCTAAATTATCAAGAATGGTTCCTAACGACCAAAAAAAAAAAATTATAAATGTTGTTAATAAATGTAAAAATTTTCTTCCAAATTCACTTTTAAAGTCATCAACCCACTTATCATTCACTTCTTTGCAATAAATACTATAATCTCTCTCTGCCATAATTTCAGGGTTTCTTTTTGAAATAATTGCATTATAAATCAAAAAAGCGCTCCAAATTCCCATTTCAATTAAAAAAAATGTAGATGTAAAAAACCACAAAAAGTTCAACGTGTTATTTGCTAATTGAGGGGAATGAAATTGAATCATAAACGGAAATAGAATTCCCGCCATTAACAGCAGTAGAACTATTAATAGTTCGTTAAAAAACAAATGCTTTTGTATCTTCTCTCTTCTGTTCTTAAATACATAGATGAAAGTTATAATTGAATAACCAATAAAAATCAAAGAGGATGGTAAATAATACATTTTTAATCATTAAAGTCGAATAATTTAAATATTTTTACTTATTGTGTAAATTGATTAATCAGAAACCTTCCCGAAACTTCTTTTCAAGATCTTCAAATCCAATTCAAAATAATTGTATAATAATCGAAATTAAAAAAAAACCTAATAAACAAATAGATAAGGCTACTTCCAATAGGGATCAATAAATTATCGGATATATCAATTGGCTTATTAGTGAAAATATCAAAAAGTAAGAATGCAAAGGTAAAAATAACCGCCCAAGGAATACCAATAAAAAAGAAGCATATTATAAAACAGGCAATAATTCCTGCTATTGAGCCTTCCCAAGATTTTTCTTTATTCCATCTAATTTTATTTTTCCCAAATCTTATACCGATTTGACTCGTTGCTAAATCCGCTATAGAACTTATTCCTAAAATCGTTAAAAAAACCATAGGTGGAGTAATTAAGGCAGCAACCATCTGTCCTATTGCAAAATAGAGATAAGTACCATAACCCTTTTTCTCTTCTTCACTGAGTAAAATATTGCTGAGAAAGTTAAAGGGAAAAGCAAAGAATCTAACTTTTCGAGTTAGTTCGTTTGCTAATATGATAAAGCAAAAACCATAGAAAAAGAAAAATATAAGATAATAAAACCAACCTAAAGAAAATAAAACCTCACTAATACTATTTGGCTCAAATAATATTTGTATGAACAAACTAAACATATTATTATCATCCGGAATCATCCCACTAATCGAACCAGAAAGGTTCATTACAAAACCAACGCCTAAATACCATACCACAAACAAACCTACAAAAATTAAAACATGAGGGATTTTTCTGTATGTATCTCCCCTAAGTTTACTTCTATTACTTGTTTTTTCCTCTAACGAATTCCAAAATTTTGATAAATCTTTGTTTTTAAAAACAAGCTTAAACAAAAATAAAATACCAGTCGATATAAAAACTATCGCACCAATTATAAGCAAGGGGAGCCCTAACGCAAGAGAGAAAATTGGTAATGTGTCAGAATAAAGCGTTGTGTCTTGAAGCATTAGTAATTCTATAATTATAATAATAATAAAAGTCAAAAACAAGGCGCCAAACCCAAAAAAATTGTTAAAAACTTCCTTTTTATACGAAAAATGTATGTAACTAAATAATATGATGATGTAAGAACATAAGTTTAATAGAAACCAAAATAAAAATTCTACCATATTTAGTTCAAATTTAATTAATTAATTCCTAATATTAAATATAGGGGTTTTATTCTTTAATTAAGGTTATTTACATCAGTAAAAATGAAAAAAATTATACTCGCATCAAAGTCTATCGATCGAAAAAAAACATTCAACCGTTTAAACATTCCGTTTGAAACTATAATTACGGATATAGACGAAGGATATTACAAAGGAATATTTTCAAATCCAGTTGAATTAGTTAAAGAAATAGCTAAAGCCAAGGCGTTAAAAGCTAAAGATTTGTTAAAAAATAAAAATATGGAAGCGATAATAATTGCTGCTGATACAATTGTGGAATTTAAAGGTAAAATCATAGGAAAAGCGAAAAATAAAGCTCAAGCATTTCAAATATTGAAATCCTTAATTAATCGCTCTCATAACCTAATTACAGGCGTGGCAATAACGGAGTTAAACGACCCAAAAGTCGTGGTTGATTACGATTGTACTATTGTTACTTTTTTAGATATTTCTGATAATGAAATTCGGAATTACCTTAATACCGAGGAATGGAAAGGTAGAGCGGGCGCATATTCAATTAGAGATAGAGCAAGTTTATTTATCAAGGAAATTCGAGGATCCCCCTCAAATGTTATTGGTTTACCAATGCAAAAAATATTTGAAATTTTAAAAAAAGATTTTGGCTTGAATTTATTTGATACTTAGTTAAATTCGGGATAGATATAATAAAAAGATATATTTCTTAATTTTCTGAAATTTCTTTCCACATTTTTAAATTTTCATAGAATTTTAACATTCTCTTAAGTCTACTAATCATTTCTTCATAGTAATCAAGATCAGCGTACTGATTTTTAACCAATTTATTGGCTAAAGCTAAATTGTTTTTATATTGTAGTATTTTATCCTCAATCACATACCTTTTTCGAATGGCTTTTTATTTAAAATAAAAAAATATCTGTATATTATCACGGTAGTTTTGAATCTAAAAAAATAATGAATAAATATCAAAAATCTACCTTAAATTAACATAATTGATATTTCTGAAATGAAAATATTAAATGCTTTTATAGATTAATTTCTTTATAAAAAAATTACTACTTTAAAAAATGATGTAAAATGACTAAACACTACAAAAATGAACAAATAATGAAAATTTTAACGGTACTAGGAGCAATAGTAGGACTGGTATATATTATTAATGGTTTTGCTGGCTTAGCTGGAATGAGTTTTTTACCCATCATAGTCGACATTCAGCTTCTAGATAGAATAATCAGTTTAATTATTGGACTCGTAATTGTTATTTTAACATTTCTAGTAGCTTTAAAACCAAATCAACCACTTCCGTTTCATTGGCTTGTATTAATAATCCTTGCGATATTGCTGGTGCTTTTTAGTGCGGGAATTTGGGCTTGTGTACTTGTAATAATCGCGGCACTAATTGGTTTAATTGAAGAATTATAATTTTTTATTTTTTAAAATCAATTTTTTTTTGATTTACTACATGTAGGCTAGATACATGCATTTTTTAGGAAATACGATACGATTTCTTCTGCAAGGTTGATATCCGTTACTTTTTGCAGGGCGGTGAACCCTGGAATTGAATTTACTTCCAAAATTAATAAACCCTTTTCGCTTTCAACGATATCAACACCAGCAATTTCTGTTTTTGTAATTTTTGCTGCTTTTATTGCTAGCGTTTTTAACTCTTCTGTGAGTTCTAATGGCTCCATTCTTGCGCCTGCATGAATATTAGTTTTCCAATTATCACTTACTCTATACATTCCAGCTATAGCTTTATCACCTAAAACTAAAATTCGGATATCTCGATTGTAATGTTCGATAAATTCTTGAATATAAAATACCTGGTTTAGTTGACTTAGAGTAAATATAACATTCTCTGCAAAGCCTTTATCGTTTATTCTGGTAATTCCAACGCCTTTCGAACCATATAACGGTTTTAGTACGATATCTCCTCCAAACGCCTCAAATGCCTCTATGGCATCGTTGGGATTTTCGCAAATAATCGTTTTTGGAGTAGGGATGTTATGCCGATCTAAATAAATTGATGTTAAAAACTTATCACTAGCTATTTCTAGTGATTCTCGAGAGTTTATTAATTTAAGACCATATTCCTCCATAGCGTTTAGTAGATCAAGCCTAAAAAAGATCTTTTGAGTAGCAGCAGCTCCAAAACCTCTTACAAGAGCGCCATATGGATCGAGCTTTTCAAATTGTTCTTGAAATTGCTTATTGTCTATTTTAACTTTTACTTTTGATGGAACGAAATATTTAACCTTATATCCTCTTTTTTCAAATTCTTTAGATAAAATTTGAACTTCAGGATCTTCCGGCTTTGGAGTAATTATCATGGAATACACATTTTATTACCTCTTAAAAAATTACTTAAATCAACTGACACTAAATAAATAAATTTAAGTTCTTATATATATATATGAAGTCAATGGATTCGAAAGACGCAGAAAACGAAACGGAAAAATTAACAAAAGTACTTTCTATTGTTCAAAATCTTTACTATAAGAAGAAGGAACAATTAGACGATTTAAAATTAGAAATCTCTGAATTACACATCGTTTTAGATTATTTAAACTCATTGATTTCAAAGCAATCGTTTTCAAGTGCAGATGAAATTTATTCGAAGCTTTTAAATCGTGAAGAGAAAACGATTGATGATTATTTTAAAAAAGATATTTCACAGGAAGATTTTAATGGAACTAACATTAAAAGAAAAATTTTCTCGAGCAAAAATCAGAATGAAGAAGATTTATTATGTGTGCTTAACCTCTACGACTTTAAAAGAGTTGAGATAAAATTTATTGATCCTGAAAAAAGGGAGATACAAGAAACTTCAGAGAATTTTATTAACATTTTTCTCAAGGGGGCACTTATTAAAATAAAAGAAAATAACCCTAATTTGAGCATTAATTACAATTTTTTCAAAAATTCCGATAAAGTTGAATATATTCACATATCTAATTTAAGTTCAATTGAAGACTATGATTTGATAACGGACAAAATCCGCGAATTATTATATTAAGATATTATATTGATTAATTAAAATACAAAGAATTAATTATACAAATTTTCATCATTGAATCTTTTTTTTTTGTTCTTTATAAATAACTGTGATAATTGTCTAGTAAATAATTTAAAACAATAAATTATGACGGACAATATTGAAGAACATTATATTGAATCAGAATATGAAGAAATTTTTAATGATTGGTATGAAATTGAGGGCGCAAGAAAAATAAAAGAACTTTCACGCCAACTCCGAACTTTTTTCAATTACAAGACAGAATTAATAAGATATCGATTTCGATCCAGTCCAAATCTTGCCGAAAATTATACAAATAATAAATTTTTTGCTCAAAAACAAAAGATTGAATCATTATCTGATGAATTTATAACCCTTTTAAAAAAAATTAAGAAACATAGACAATCCCTTGAACAAGTAATTCGTTCTCTATTTTTTAATAATAATAAAACAGTATTAAACAAACTTTCAGAAATCACAGAGAAGTTGTCCATTCTACTCCACTATTTCTCAGAGGAATGCATTCATGATCATCCAAGATTCCTCAAATTCATCGTTGTATTAGCACAAAACATTTGTTTGGTGAAAATGTGCTTGTATGCTGAATTCAGCGAATTTTATGGGGAACTTGAAGTTAACTACAATGGTTTAAATGGAGAAATGGAGATAATATTAGAAGAAACGCTAGGAGATAAAATTAAAAAAACAAAAAATCAACTTGAGGAGAGATTGAGGATATGAAGGCATACACAAATGTATCACGGAAAACAGTGGAAGAGGATCGAGTAGCAGTCTGCCCAAATTTTGGGTGTGAGTTTATGACACGAGTTAAACCACTTAAGTTAAAGTTCTTAGGTTTTAGTAAGCATCCTAAATGCAAGAAACATCACATCCCTTTAGTTTACATAGATGAAAGGATCGGGGATTTCGTGGATGCTGCATTAGTATGCTTGTTTGATAAAGCAGGACTCCCACCACGTGAATTACTCGAGGGAGTAAAATCAAAATTCCCCAATGAAATTACCTCGTTTATAGAAGGATGGGTGTATAGCATCACGGTTGGAAGGGGAGCTCCCATTGTATCACGTTACATGGATGCCGTTTCGAATGCATATCTCAAGCAATTAACCAAAAAACAGATAAAATCATTGAAAAAAGGAAATAATTCAAAACCAAATCTCGTGAAAAAAGCAATTAAGGATGGTCTGGATGAAATTGCACTTCAATATACAAGACTACTTAAGCATCTTAGAGCCCATTCCGAGATCCTCATTGATCATCAAAGACTTAAATCACTTTCAAGAAGTCTCCAAAATTATTTGAATGATTGGCATAAGGATATTTTAAAGTATAATGAAATCATAATTTTCTCAGAAAATAAGCAAGAAATGACTTTAAAAGATATCAAGTGCAAATATGATCAAATTCTTAATGTTGGCACCTGTCGATGCCTTCTTGGATTAAATCCAGAAAGTAAAAAAATTAAGAAAACAAAATTAACTGCGTTTGATCGGTTTTCCGCTTATATAGAATTTTTTTCTGAAAGTATTACTGAAAAATTTACTAAGTCCGATATTAAAGGACTTAACTCAGATATTAATCCAATTAAAAAGTCAATAAAAAAAATGAAATCGTACGATAATTTTGAAAGTGGTAATAGTCAAAAGATTAAGGAATATTTAAAAAATCTTGATTGGGAGAATTTAACTAACAATTGGACATTATTACATAGAGAACATCATACACATCCTTACAAGGAAATTCTGCTTGATCCTCATAAAGATCCTTCCAATGAAAATCCTTTATGGAAACACGAAATTTGGTTGAAGCGAGTTTATGCTGATGAAAATTATAATTTTTCAGATAGTCTTATTTCTCGAATCACTGGTATTGCTCGCGACACAGTCAGAAAATACCGTAGGAAATTTAATATTAGCAATGGCTACTACAACACGACTCAAAAACCAAAACTTAGTAAAGAATTGATTGAGAAAAGGGAGAAAATTCGCAATTTTAATTGGAACATTAATATTGATTGGATGATACCCGTCGGGATTCATGGAGATTTGTCAATTCTTAACCCAAACAAATATTGTAGTTTTGATAATCCTTTATACAAGCATAAGCTATGGTTAAAAAGAGTCTACGAAGATGAAGAGCTTGATTTGAATGGAGTTGAGATTGCCAAAATATGCAGTCTTAAAGATCAGAAACCTATTAGTTATTGGAGAAAAAGATTAGGGATACCTAAAAAAAGAAAAGGTATTTTTCTAAATAAGTCAGGACATAAGTTGGTTCTCACTCCAAATTCCTATATACACCCTCAGCGTGGTAGACTCTATCAACGTGCTGAACATACACTAATCATGGAAAGATATTTAAATAAAAATCTATCAAGACGCCAATTAGCAACACATCCGGATTTGATTCAGGGATGGTTAGGAGAAGAGGAGTATTTTTATATAAAAAAAGATTGTCATGTTCACCATATCAATTTTGTAGGTTTAGATAATAGAATCGAGAATCTTTGGTTATTTTCAAGTAATCGCGCACATGGATTAGTGGTTAATGAGCTACATCAATGCCTTTCAATTTTGATTAAGTTACATCAAATATTTTTTAAAGAGGGCATGTATTTTCTAAATGAAGATTTTGATTGTCTTCAGTTAGAAAGAGATGATATTCGGAGTAAGTTAAATCTTAATATTGTAATAAACCACTCTCTCTCTCGATTTTATGATAAGCGAAGAAATTCTTTTAGTGTAGCGATGTCTGCCTCCTATAACAATCCCTTTATTTCTCCAAAAAAAGGAATTGATTATGTTTATATGTATGAACATAGATATATCATCGAGCAATATTTTAGGACGCTTTTAAGAAAAGAGACTATATTACTAGAGGAGCACATTGATTATCAAAAAGCTCAAGAATTCATAAATCCACAAGGGTTTTTAAAACCCGATGCTATCGTGCACCATGTAAATTTCGATTCTCGAGATAATCGGTTATTAAATTTATATGTGTGTGAAATTTCTGAACATAGGCTTGTTCATGGATTAATTTACCAATTAGTCGAAAGATTACTTGATATGGGATTGATATATTTCAGTAATGGGAAATATTTTTTGGATAACACTTTGACTAATAAAATGTGATTTCTTATTTCTATCATCACATTGGATTAATATTTTAATTAATCGAATACAATACTATTTCTAATTTAAGCGCTATCGAAGATTACGATTTAATAACCGCATAAATACGAGAATTATTAACTCGTGAGATGTAATCCATCTATAAAATGCGGATTAGATAAAGTTTGAATAGTATGTATTATATAAAGATATTATATTGATTCATTAAAATACAAAGAATTAATTATTTAAATTTAATTGATTAATTAAAATACAAAGAATTAATTATACAGAGTTTTATATTATTTTTAATTAAAAATTTGGAGCGTATGAACAATGGCTAAGAAGAAAAAATTTTTGATGATGCCTGTAATTCATTCAAAGTTTAACGATAAAACTCTCGAGAATATACTAATCAATAAATCGAGAACTCTCTTAACAGAAAAGAAGGGTGCTGTCCCCTCGTTTATTTTTCTTTCTGGAAGTTTTTTTGATGTAAAAGGTTTTGTATACACGGGGCTTCGAGCATGGAAGGGTGCAGTAAAACCATCAAATAGCGATGAAGGTAGAAGGCCATTACTTGAAGCTACTTTCGCTTCTCTTTCAGTTTATCTAAGTTCATTACTTGCTCTACAAGCAGATTTTTACTTCGCTTACGAAGAGATCAAAGACATATTATTAGAAAAGAAAAGGGAAGATCTATGGACTATTGTATCAGAAAAATTACCATTTATTTCACTCCCTCCAAAAGAAATGTATGGAAGCCAAGTTTCGCCAATATCTCCATACTTTGTAATCGAACAAGATGATGAACTCATATTAGGGGAGATATATCCATCGGCTTATTTAACAAAAGTTATCTCTTCTATTAAGACCAGATTTTTCGTGTTTTTCCAGTATCAAGGATATTCCGCTTTTGGATTTTTCGATTCTTTACCTAAACATGCTAAGTTTGGTTTTGAGGAAAAAGCGAGAGAGTTTGAAGAAGAACCTACATCAGAAAACCTACAAAAGTATGCTAATAATGCTAAAAATTTAAAAGAAGTTCTAATCGCGCTCATCGAAGCGCATAATAATGCGTATTTAGGACAGTATTTAATTGAGGATTACGAACTCCTATTAAATAAACTACTAGAATCGGAGGACCTATAAAATGGTGAATATTGGGCTTTTGGGTGATATCTCTGTCGGAAAAACTAGTATTCTCCGTTTATTCGTAAGATATTTAAAAGTTGGTGACATAGAAAAAGTTAAGGGGGGACAAAAATGTACAGTAATAAAAGCAGATTTTTCAGGAGAGGCAACAGTGCCGGGAGGAGATAAAGAAGATAAACTTAATCAAAAAGAAACGAAAACAATCCATCCAAATAGGATTGTTTTTAGAGAAGATAAATCGGGAAAAGCACATACAATCTTCGCACCAGGAGGAGATCGGAAACGAAGTGTAATTCGAATGGGAATTATAACGATATCCCGAATCGCAACCCAGATAATAGCGATCTTTTCGTGCGATAGAGATGTAAAAACTCAATTTGAATTTTTCAACGATGTTCGATTTTTCCCAGATAAAATTAATCTTTGTATAAATAAAGTAGATTTACTTAAAGGCGATAAAAAGAATAAACTAGAGAAATTGGAAACAGAAATTATAGATTTTTTTAAGACAAGAAAAATACAAATAGTAGAGACCTTTATAACATGTGGTGAAAGTGTGGAAGGGTTTGAGGATGTCCAGATTTATAACGACCGCGTCGTAGAGATGATCCTAAGAATTATTACTCAATAACCAGTTTAAGTGGCATGGTAGAATCTCTGATCTTTTTCTGGAATTTGCGGGACTCTTCTTCGATTTTTCATTGTTCTCTGATTCTTCTGGAAATGGGGGCTAAAACCCCGAAATTTTTCTTTTTACTCTTCATAATTTAAATAATATTTACCCTTCTTGAAAGAGAGTAAACCAGATTGTATTAGCGGGCTAACGGTGTCTAATAAGCTCGCATGTACAGAATTGTGCCCCTTATGTTCTTCACAAACCCATAAGTTTTTTAATCGATTATCTAGGGTAACAAGGTTGATATGATGAACTTTATATTCTGATTTTAAGAATTTTCCATCAAGAAGGCTATTTTGAGAGATCCCCAATTCAAGATGTTTCGCTAAATAGTTTTCTATTACATAGCGATGTTCAAGCATTATATTTTGTCTACTGAGCTTTATTGCGAATGGGTTTTTGTAATCATTTGGTATTTTTCTCCATATACGATCACCAGCGCTCTCGCTTCTCTTAATGGTGCGAATATTTCCCCATCGTTCATAATAAGTTGGAATTTTATGATGATTCCATCTCCATTTATATGCTGTGGACTCTGAAATGCCGCATACTTTCGCGAGCCGTGGATCTGTCAAGTTATATTGTTTTTCTCTGACGATGGTTTCCATCCAAAACTTATTTCTATAAAGTGGATTTTCTTTTGAGCAGTCCTTGTAGGGATCAACTGTCATACTAACTTGTCCATATTGATTAGAATTTTTCCACACATTCCAATCGTTAGGGACATGATCCCAATCGAGTGTTTTTATTTGGTGTTTTATTTCTTTTATACTCATATCACCTTTAAATTCAGCAGGCTTAATTATTTCCTTAATTTCTGAGAGATCTAGCGTTTTATAATCGAATTTGTAGTTTACATTGTATTTTCCCTCATTAAATTGGATTTGACTAAGTTTATATAAGCAACTAAAGCAATCATTTAAGCTTCTCTGAGCACCACTATGTTCAGATTTAGTTTCATAAAGCCAAAGGTTTTCTAATCTATTGTCATTAGGAATGTGGTTGATGTGATGAACTTCACATTCACTTTTTAAATATTTTCCATCGATAAGATATTTTTTGGATATGTCCGATTCAGGATTTTCTTTTAAATAATTTTCCATTACCACATCATGTTCTTTTCGCCTTATTCTTCCTGATGAGTTTTGTGTTAATTCAGGATGACGGTAATCCTTTGGCATATATAATTCTACATATCCCTTATCATTAATATACCGTCCTATTTCTGCTTTAGTTGGTATATCCAACTTTTTTCGCCAATTACCGATGGTTTTATGACTTAGGTTGTAAAGTTCGCCGATTTTTCGATCACTTAAATCTAATCTATCATCATTATAAATACGATTAAGCCATTTTTCGCTTTTATATAAAGGATTTTTTTTAGAGCAGTCTTGTGTTGGATCAAGATTAATAGGATTTCCAGTTCTTCGGTCGATGATGGTCCAATCGGGAAATTCTTCAACCCACTCTAAGTTTTTAATGTATTCTTTTATCCGTTCTTTCCCATCAATTGCTTTCTCTTCGGTGATATTATCACTCAAATCTTGGGAAATATCACTATTCTCTAAATTATCATTTCTGAAGTTGTCATTTACATTATCAAATTCCTTATTGAAATTTTCATCATCAAGATTTACTTCAAAATCTTTTAACCAATCTAAATCATCAATCTCATTATTTTCAGAATTTTTATCATAATCTTTTAACCAACTTAAGTCATCAAAATCTAAACTTTCTTCTTTACCACGGATTTCCACAATTTTATCATCTTTTAGGCTCTCTTCGAATTTATTGCCCATTTCATGATTATTTGTTCCGTCTTCAATCCATTCTGCGAATTCTTTATGAATTCTATTTTGTTCCTCTAATGTATCTTCTAGATCTTCTAAAAAATCCTTATTTGTATCATTTTCCTTGAATTCACTATCAACCTCTTTTGAATCATCTAAACCTTCATCAAATCCATCTTCAAACATCCTATTATCATCTATATCTTTGTTTTTATAATCCTCTAATTCTTTAGCAGGAAATTTGTTGAGGATTGTCTGTAATTCTAATTTTTCCACCTCTGTTAAATTTTCAATCTGAGTCAGTTTAATGATTTTTGATTTTTCACTTAATTCCATTTGGTCATTTTTATACAAATTATCTCTTAAATATTCATTAAAATTAAACATATTAGCATTATCTTCATTTAATATTACCTCTATTATCTCTTCTTTTTTAAACTCCATAGAATCTTCTTGGTGAATTCCTCTGGGAATATCAATTTTAGATTCTTGGTTAGGATCATTTTGATCAATTTCTTTGAGTTTTTCCTCAATTTTTTCATTTGGATTCCATTTTTCATTTAAACTGACTTCTATTTCCTGATTTGTTTCTAAATCATTATTATCATTCTTAATTTCATCCTTTTCTTTTTTAATTTCGCGAACACCATAATTATTCCAATCACTACCAAATTCGTTCAAAAGAGAGTCACATTTACCTTTTTTAGGTTCTTAATACAAAATATTTTTAACATATTTAAAAAAAAAATTAGAAAGAATTAATTAAAATTATAAATCAGAATTTAGATCAGATTAAAACTCAGATTATAGCTGTATTTTCTTTGGATCGTAAACTTGAAAGACAATTTGAATTTTTCAACGATGTCCGCTTTTTTCCTGATCATATACATGTGTGCATCAATAAGATTGATTTACTTGAGGGAGACAGAGATAAAGGTTTAGAAGATATTAAAAGCAAGATTACTAACTTCTTCAAACAAAGAAAAATAACGGTTTCTGACTATTTTATAACTTGCGGTGAAACTGTGTCCAATTTTGAAGAGGTTGAGGAATACAACAACCATGTTGCCGAGATGATTTTAGAGATAACAATACCTCGTTAAAGCAATAAATTTATGATTTTTCTCTTATTCTTTTAACTTTAAGGCTAATTTTACAAACAATTTATGCATATTGAGAGTATAGCCTATTAAAGAAGTTAATTGCACACGGTCGCTATTTTTATCAATTAAAAGATATCCTTTTTTTTCTAACGCTTTTAAATCTTCATTTATATCTTTCTTGCGTCTCAATTTACTAACCTCATGAATTGAAGAAACACCCGAATTTTTAAGGCATAAGGTTAAGGTACATAATAACGTTGCTGCCAAACTCGGCTTTCCTTCAAATGGATTAGCTGAAATCAATTCCGAGATTTCAGGATCATAATTTAAAAACCAATGCGAATCTAATGGATTATACCTAATCTGAAAACCTAGTGGTTCAAGATAAGTTGATAGTCCAGTAATTAGGTTTTGGAAATAAATAGATTTGTTCTTATGATTCGCATTTAGTTGTTCTAAAATCTCTTCTTTAGTAGCTCCTATTTGATATAAACTTTTCTTTCTACTTAATAAATGCATTAGGACTGAAATTTCATTCATTTTTTTTTAACCTCAAATATATAATGTATTAGTATTTTTTTCATATTTTATTTTGCCTAACTGGAGTAGGTGCAAAAGATATACAAAATATTCGTAGACTTTAATTTGATCTAGCTCATCATCAAAGACATCTTCAAAATAACATGGTAGTTTTTCTTTAATTTTATTAAAGAATAACGTCATTTTTTCAGTAAATTTATATTTTGGAATTTCTAATAAAAATTGGTCGTCTATTTTTCCTTTTTTCAAATGCTTAATCTCTAATTCTATTATTCTTTCTTTACAATAACGCTCTGAAGCGTATTCCAAGAAATTTAGCGACATTCCATCCAAGTAAAAAACTTTCCTCCAACACCCTTTAAAAATTTCGTATATCTCCTCGTCCTCAGGATGACCCTTCATAAATTCAAAGAACTTTTCATCAATATTTAAAGAACTGAGTAATTTCTTTAATTCCTCGAATTTTTCGTTGAGTAATTCGCACACATTTTTGTAGGTTAAGGAATAATTTTCGATGTTGAAAATACTAAGTGAATCTTTTAGTTCATGAAATAGAGGATTTAATTCTAATTCTAACAAGGAAGTTTTACCTGAAAGAATGTCATCCTTAATAATTTCGATCTTTTTATTTAATTCCTCTGATAAATCTATATTTTCTGTCATTTGCTTTCTTTCACAATTTTAGGATTGAAAATTGTCGATACTTCGTTTTTGCCAACTCTGGCGACTCCAATTAACTTATCGGCAAGTAAATATAATGGATTTGAAGATTTTGGTAGAAATATTAACATTTGAATAGCATTCTGCTCAATCGTTGTTTTTATCATTTGATACGAAGCTTCAGAATTCTTTTCGTCTAAAAACATTCCTGCCTCGTCAAACATACATAATGGCGAGGGTTTTATCTCTTGAAGCGATAAAATTAAGCTAATAGAAATCATCGAAATTTGACCTCCACTTAAGGCGGTACAAGATTTTAATTTATCCTTAGAGATGGCGGCTTTAATATCTATTCCCAATTCTTCAAAATTTCCTATTAAATCCAGAGTACAATATGCTTTAATGTTTGCGGAAATAAATTTTTGATTAATTTTTAAATTTAAGTCTTTTAATACTAATTTAAATTTGTTGTAATATGTTTCTTCAAGTTTATTTTCAGTTTTAATCGCAGCTTTTATATCTCTTTCTATGTCTTTCTGATTTTTAGTGATTTCTTTTAACCCCGTTAAAATCTGTTCCTTTTCTACTAAAATCGAATCATCAACATCTAAATAATTCAACAACTTTTTGTCGATAATTAGAATGTCCTGGTTAATTTCCTCTATTGAGCGAATAGACATTTTTTTTTCTGAAATTAAGGGACCTATTTCAGAATTGATGCGTTCTAAATCGTTTTTCTTTGCTCCCAATTCAAGTTTTATAGAAGATAGCTTGAAATTTTCTTGCTCCAAGCTTAATTTTAGTTGAATATGCATTTTATCGATTTCGCTCTTATCTTTATAAAATGCAATTTTTTGGTCTTGTAAACTTAAGATAATAGCGTCAACCTTGTTAATTTCATCATCAATAGCGTCTAATTTTCTATAAATTTCAAATGCTTTTTTATCTGAGTTTTTGAAATTTACTTTTTTTGAATCGAAATCTTTTTTTAATATTCTTAATTCGTTTTTATGGGGGTTTATCCTTACATCAATATCTTTTAACGTTCCTAGATTGCCATCTAATTTCGTATCCCATTTTTTTAAATCATTATTTAGATTGTTTAATTCGATAGGAATTTCCTTTATCCTTTCGTTCCATTTAAAAAATTCGGGTTCTTTTTGCGATTCTAACTCGTTTATTTTTTTTACTATATCTTCAATTTTCTCGTTTGTCTCTGTAATATTTTGTTCTAGTGAATAAACTAAATTATAAAACTGATTTTTTTTTGAAGTCAGTCTTTCTTTTTGTTTGAAATTGTATAAAAGGTCGTTAAACGATTCTTTTTTCCTGAAAATCTCGCCTTGCAACTTATCTATCTGAGATTGTTTTACTTTTAACTCTAAAATGTTATCGTTTAGCGATTCAATTTCTTTTTCCAAGAGGTTTGATTGTTCTTTTTGAGTTCCTGGACTTAATAACCCTTTAAGCCGTCTTATAAATGGACTTTCGTATGCGTATTTGTATGATATAATTTGTTTTCCTTTTAAAGTCACACACTTACCTTTGAAATTATGTATTCTATAAAGATCTTTTGCAGAGAGGTAATCCCTGACAACAACACAATTTTTAATTTTTGAATAAATGACTTTTTGGACGTCTAAATCACCGCCAACAACTTTAATTAATTCCGCTAAATAGCCAATTACGCCCTGCGCCATAATCTTTGGTAATGGAGCAACTCTGACATCCTTAGGTATATATATGTTGCAATAAGCATTATATTTCTTTTTTAACTTCTCTACTAAATTTAGAGTATCCCAATCGTTCGCAATAAAGCTATTAAGTAACCTTTCTCCCAAAACTGATTCAATAGCATAGCTTAACTCGTCGTCGTATTTTAAATATTCAATTATTGGTCCTTTAACTCTATCGTCTAGTTCTCTTTTCTTAATTTCCTCTTTAAGAATGTTAATATTAGCTGAAAGAACAATTTTACGTTCTCTTAACGCAGTTTGGAGTAACTTGAATTTTATAATTTTTTTTGTTTTTTCATATTCTAACTGTTCCACTTCAGATATTAATTTAAATAAGCTTACGGTTACTTTCTTAAGGTCTTTATCGAGTTGGGTCAACAAATCTTTTGTAGGGTTTTCTAAAAACCACCTATTCTTTTCTAGTTTGTAATCTATGTCACTCAAACTCTGAAAAATATCATTGATGTCTCTTTTAATATTTTTAATATTGTTTTCATTGTCTTGGATTTTCCTGACATTATTTTCCTTTTCATAGGTTAACTGGTTATATTTTTCTAAAAAATCTTGATTCTCTTTAATCTTTATCGTAATTTCATTTTGTTCTTTAATTAAATTATCAATTTTGCTTTTAATTGAAATTTTCTTCTTTTTAACTATGTCGATCTCACTTATTATGTTTTGCCTCTGCTTCTCTAGCTTATCTATTACTTTTTCATATTCAGAGATTTTTCCAGATAAGATGTCTAATTCTTGCTTTGCTTTTATTTTTTCATTTTGCCACGCATCTATTTTTTTAACTAATTCTTTTTTTCTGTAATTTAATTCTCCTACTTTTTTTGATGAACTAATAAGGTTGCTATCTATTTCAGAAATCTTTCTCTCTTTTTCTTTAATTAAATTTTGATACTTGTCAATTTCATTGGTAATTAAATTTATTTGATCTTGACTTTTTTTAACATTTAACTCGAGAACTTCAATTTCTTTCTGAAGCATGCTCTTATTTGCCCATAATAGTTCATCGTTATACTTTTTTCTAATTTCGAGTAATTCCTTTTTCTCATCTAATCGTTCTAATTTTGGTATTAAGAAGTCGAGGTTTATATTTAAAGAGTTTTTCCGGGTAATTAAAGATTTAAACTCTGTGTTTAATGTAAATACGCTATTTTTTTGTTGTAAAATCTCCTCTCGTAAACCTTTAAGCCCCATTCCCTCTTCTAAAAAGGAACAGAGTTCGATGGGTTTTAAGCTTTTAATAGTATCGATTTTGCCTTGACTTACAAAGGCAAATTGATTATCTGGATTAATTTCTAACTTTGACACAAGTTTTTGAATTTCAATTGCGTGAACCTTTTTGAAATTCTTATCATTTTTTAACTGAATCTCAAAAGATGGAGATTTTCCTCTTATTACTGTCCTTCTTATTTTAACTACTTCATTATGGTATTGAATATGAAGTTCCACCATAGCGTGATTTTGCCCATCTCTTATAAAATCAGACCATTTCTTATAACGCTCGTCTCTTTCGTTACTACCTAAAGCAAACTTAATTGCTTGAAAAATTGATGTCTTCCCGCTCCAATTCGGACCGATTATTAAAATAAAGCGAGGTATATCTTGATTTTTCCGAATCAAGAAATCTACTTCGTCTCTTTGAAAAGATAAGAAATTCTCTAAAATAACTTTACGGATAAAAACACTATTTTTTATCGCTTGACTTTTATCGTTTTCCTTAACTTTTTTTATAGAAGAAACAGCCGTTTTTTCTCATCCCTTATTTATCTTTTTCCAAATGCTCGTTTTAAATTGTCAATACGCTTTTTAGCCTTTTCTAGATTAATTTGAGCCATATTGGGACTATCGTTTAAAACGAAAGAATATTTAGCCAAAATCTTTCTATCATTGTCTTCTAACGGTTCTTGCTTATTCAACTTGTCTATTATAAGTAAAACCTCACCATAATTTTTAGAAGCGGCGCTTTCGTACAATTGACTTAACATAAAATCTGAAATTCTTTCTTCTTTTATCTGGGTTATAAAATTCTTTATATCATTAGTATTTATTATCTCATATCTTTCTTTCGTTGAAATTTTATTAATCAAATTTTGTTTGTCGTTAGTTCCTCCATATAGAACTTCCCTTTCAGTAATTGCTTCGGGAAGTGAGGGAAAGTATTCGCCAGATTCTATTAAATTAATTAATACATCTGTAATCTCGTTGCTTGATTCGTTTAACTCAGAATTAAGGAAGTGTTTAAATATACCCACTCTCAATAATCGATTTAGATCTTTAACTTCCCAATTACTGGTGTATTCTACTAAGGTTTTAATATCAAAAACGATTTTTGGATTTTTTTCTGAAAAGTTTCTTAAAATAGTCTCCCTTTCGATTTTATCTAACAAAGGGATTTTTATGAACAAATCAAAGGCTTCAAAAATCAACCTTGAATTTACTTCGATTTCTTGAAATTTATTATTGATCCAAATTAAAATTAACCCCTCTTTTATTAATGACTTCTTTTCTTTAAAAGAAACTATAAAGAGTTCTAATAGATTTTTTTCTTTTAATAAAACCTCAGAAAAATTATGTTGATTAATCACTAACAATCTTTTTATTTTGTTTTCTTCTGTTTTATATTCATTTATCTGGGGTCTTTTACTATTTTCGATTTCTTTTTTTTTAATTATATCCTTATTCTTAACAATATTTTCTAGAATGGATATAAAGTTGCTGAAAAAATCTTCAGGGGACTTAACGATTTCCTCTTGCTTTAATTCAATAAAATCCAAATAATAGTTATTTGAAATTAATTTTAAATAATCAATAATATCAGTTCCAGAATTTATGTTAATTAGAAGGACGCCTTTTGGTTGTATAAATTTAGCATAACTCTGAACAATCGACTCCTCGTGGTTTGTCAACATTATTTTCAAATAATTAATAATGTCATTATATTTATCGCGATAGAAAATATCGTCTCGATCAATTTCAAATTCATTTGGAGTAATTAATCGAACATATTTAGAGAATTTTAATTCGTCATCTGAACGTTCCATAGAGAATTTCATCTACTTGTTAAATAATTTTTTTGAACATTATTTTCATGACAATTATCACATATATATTTAGCGATAGCTCATCGCCCGACAAAAATAGATACATTAAAATATACGAATTTATAATACAAACTTCTTAGTTATTAAATTCACAAAGGAAATATATTAAAATCAAATAGAGTAAAGGAATTTACAATAATATTGATAATAAATAAAAGAATAGAAAATTTAATTTTTTAAGTGCTTTACTTCTTCCCTTCTATCCCATAAAAGCAAAAATACGCGCCTTCTAAATCGTATTGTGAAAATAAGTCACAACCGAAACAGTTGCAACCATGATCTTCAACTTCTGACATTGGTTTTTTTGTTTTTCCCCGTGCGCAGAAAAGGGCGTGTGGCTCAAACTCATTTAACTTGTTCGGCTTAAATGACGGGCAAGGGCCACAGAAGCGTCTACAAACATTCATTGACTCTTCTGTATCCGGTACTGGTTTTGGCATTTCTTCTAATTCACCTTATCGGTTAATATTTTTTATTAGTTTTGTAATATTATTAATAAAGAGTTTAAACTATTATTTTATATTGATTGAATTAGAAGTAGCCAATTAAACTTTTAATTATTGTATTTATAACTTATTAATTTTGGATAAGAATGCTCATAACCTTAGGCTTCCATTATACAAAACATAGGATGTTAAATTAAATAACATGTAATGCTTGGTTTAAAATATCTAAATTTTTAACAAATTCTTCCTTAAATAGATGATAATACGTAAATTTTTGTTTTTTATATCCTTGTATTAATCCTGCTACTACAAGCTTTCTTAAATGATGAGATATTGTCGATTGGGACTTATCTAATATAGTTTCTAATTCGCATACACATCTATCTTGTTCTTTTAAAGCGTTAATAATGATCAACCTTTCTTTAGACGCTAAAGCCAATGTGAATTTCTCAATCGCATCAAATGTTTTATTTTCTTCTAATTCTTTCCCAAATTTTAGCAAATTATTAAAGAAACCATTTGAGTTAGAGCATTCTTTACAAGCACATAGCATTATCTTAATTTCTGATTCGCGTTTTTCTTTCATAAACTAAATTCCTTTTTATATTTTACAAAATACTTTTATCTTATATATAAAAGTAAATCGATAAATATAAATCTATAACATTTTAAGGTTTCTTTACGCTCAAATCGACAACCTTAAATTTGAAGTACAACTTTTATCAAATAATAATTATTCAATCTTAAAGGAATTAAGTAAAAATGAAATCAGAAGAACCAAAAGAAGAATCAAAAAAAATTAGTTATTTTGAAAAACTTCTTCCGTTATGGGTCGCATTATGTATAATAGCGGGCATTATTCTTTCTCAGCTCATCCCTGAAATAAGCGAAGCTATTAATTCTTTACAAATAGGAGGAATTTCTATTCCCATTGGAATCTGCTTATTCCTGATGATGTATCCCGCTATGTTGAATCTTCAATTTTCTGAGTTGAAAAAATTAGGTAAAAACCCAAAACCAATTATATTAACGCTTATATCTAATTGGGTCGTTGCTCCTTTCGTAGGGTTAGCAATGGCAAACATTTTTTTACCTGGATATGAACAGTTAATAGTTGCAATCATTCTTCTAAGTTCAAGCCCATGTACTGCTATGGTCCTAATCTGGGGCTGGATGGCAAGAGGGAATCAAGAACAAAATGTAATTAATACTAGTTTAAATACGATAACTATCATAATCGGTTATGTCCCTTTAGTCGCATTATTAACAGGCATTAAAAATATTCCTATAGATATCTTTCTTTTGTTGATTTCTTTGGTGTTTTTTATAGGAGTACCATTATTATTGGGTATAGTTAGTAAAAAAATTATTATTTCAATAAAAGGAGATGCTTGGTTTAACGATGTCTATAGACCAATTGTAGGAAAAGTTTCGATTGTAGCACTATTAACGACTTTAATTGTTCTTTTTTCCCTAAATGGAACTGTCTTGATAAATAATCCTGATCTGTTGCTCTTAATTTCTATACCTCTTTTAGTGGGATTTGTAATTGTTGTTAGTTTTAATATATTAATTACAAAACTCTTTAAGTTGAGATATGAGGAAGCTGTTATTACGGTTATAATAGGGTCTTCAAGTCATTTTGAAATAGCTATTGCTACTGCGATTGCTATGTATGGGATTGGCTCTATTGCGGCATTAGGAACTACCATGGGACTATACGATTCTTAGTTTTACTATGAACGGGTCATTCTGGGAAGTTCCTGTGATGCTATCGATTGTATATTTGGGAGGATACTTAGGAAAACGAGGATTTTGGGAGAGTTCAAAGAGTAGGATTGAGAAATAAATAATAATTTTAAATTTTTTTTTACCTTTAATTCTAGGAATATGCTAAACTCATTTCGTTAATAAAATAGAAAAGGGATTATTTAGATAAATCTTATTATATCACCAAAAGTTTGCCTTAGCTTGTCGATTTGTTTCAGATCTCTCCAATTACATTTAGGAAGTTTTCTAAGACGATAATTATTCACTTTAAATAATTTCCTTACTTGTTGCTCAAACTCAGAATGTATGAATTCTACGTAGTTATCTCGTCTTATTGTATGATCTACAATAATATAAATATCAATATATCCACTATTTTTTAGATTTTGTTTAAAATTATCACTAGATTTTAAATGTTTATAATCGTTGGCATGGGATCCATTTCTAGGAGTTCTATGCCTGAATCTATCAACATATTCTTCTAGTGAAAAATGCTCGCGATCCCAATATTCCCCTGCAACGCTTAGAGTAAATACATCTTTTCCAATTTTTATATCGACATAAGCAAAAGCATCAAAATGCATGTGTCTATATCTCCGTAATGATTTATAATCGCTAGGCAAAATATCAACAACCTGATCAAAAGGAAGAACTTCATATAATGAAGTTGGCCTTTCACCAAAATTCTTATGAAATAATCTTGAAAGTAAATAGCGCATTATCCTTTCATTCGTTATTTTACCTCCCGAACATATATCACATGATTTTAGATCTAAACTATAATCATCAGGTTTAGATTTAAATTTAAAACTTGGATGATACTTACAAGACCATAGAAAAACTTCTCTGGTTGGCTGTTTTAACTTCTCAATATGACTCAACGGGGTTTCCAGATTAAAATTAAATTTATCACCCCGAGCAATTATTTGTTGGCTCGTTAATCTATGACTTTCATTATAACATTCAGCACACCAATTATTATAAGATCTAATACGTTCCATGCTAATGCTAAATTCTCCATGTTTATTACAAATAAATGGGAACAGTATTTCTGAGACCTTTTGTTGTATATTGCGCGGTTTCTTTAATTCTTGATTTATTCGAGTTTTAAATTCAGTTTTAGTAAATTTAAATCTTGCATTTCTTAATTCCGCTTCTTTAACAAAATCTTGATATGAATGGGACTTTTCAATTCTTGAACATAGAGGACATTTAGCGCGATATAAATGTTTGTAAGCAACATTAAATTTTTCATGGTTGGAACATTTACAAGAAAGTTCAAATAATAAGTTTTCTATTAGAGTTCCTGTCAGCACAGTTTCTAAATATTCAAATATTTTCGTCTCCATATTAAGTCCTAAAGTATTGATTCTACTACAATAGGAATTCCATTTCTCAATTAAGCTAAAAACACGCTTTTCAGCACAAATTAATTTGTAATCAAGTATTAAATTAAAAAAAACAGTATAATTGCTTGGAAATTCTTGTTTCAGATTAAAAAACCAATTATCTAAAACTTTTTCATCTATTAAGGAGTTAGGTCTCTTAAATTTATTAGATTTCAAAGTAGCGAAAGCTAAAGCTTCAGAACCATTAGATGTACCATATAATTTCTCGGCAATTCTATTATCTGGTAAATCTTCTTGATATAATTTTATTTGTTTCACTAAATTTACAAGAAAATCTTTCGATATGGAACTACTATTCTTTATATTTGGAAATTGATTCTTAATAAATTCCTTATAATGCTCTAAAGCTAAAACTTCGATTTTTTTGATTTTTCTTGGTCGATTTTCATTGGTTTGCTTCATGGAATCAAAACCTTCTTTTTCTTTTGGTTTACAATTTTCTAAATCCACAAATCTTTTTATAAGTTTAATCACATCAGATTTAGTAAATTTCGGAGTTAGCCCATTAGTATAAAATTCATGATATGCAGAAAATCTATCAAAAGCAGTTACCTTTGATTTCTTAATTTCTTTATTTTCAGGATTTAATCCGAGAAGGGATCTACACGTACCAATGTTTAGGATTTTATCATAATTACTCTTGATTTCTTTTAAAGTCAGTTCGGTTTTATTTTCTAACGATTTTATTACCTCAATGCCCTTTATTATTTCTTTTTGCCATTCTTTCAAGAAATTTCGAAGGTTTTTAGAAAGCGGTTTAAGATTTTCATACTCAGAAAAGATTTTCGAATGAACTCGAAGGTGCTTAAGTATCCTCTTATATTGGATGGTTATTTCATCCATTCCATGTCTAATTGCCTTATTCACGAGATTTGGTTTAGAACTTTCTCCTTTTTTTAGTGCTTTAATCTGTTTTTTAGTCAATTGCTTGAGATATGTATTCGAAACCGAGTCCATGTAATATGAAACTATAGGAGCTCCCCTTCCTATTATGATACAATATACCCATCCCTCTATGAACGGGGTAGTTTCATGGGGGAATCTTGATTTTACACCCTCAATTAATTCTTGTGGAGGAAGTCCTGCTTTATCAAACAAGCATGCTAACGCAGCATCCACGAAATCACCAATCCTTTCATTAACATAGACTAAAGGAATGTGATGTTTCTTACATTTAGGATACTTCCCAAAACCAAAAAATCTTAATTTAAGAGGTTTAACTCTAGTCATGAACTCACACCCAAAATTTGGACAGATTGCGACTCGATCTTCTCTCACTGTTTTTCGTGATACATTGGTGTATGCTTTCATGAAGTCAATCTCTCCTCGAGTTGTTTTTTTGGATTTCTTATCTTTACTCTTGGTGCTTTTTCTAATAGACTCTCTAATTCTCCTTCTAAACTATGGTAGTTTATTCTAAGTTCCTCATAAAACTCGCTGAATTGTATATGTAAGCACTTTTTCACTAAACATATGTTTTTTGCCAATACAACTACGAATTTGAGTAAGCTTAGATGATCATGAATGTTCTCATCCGAAAAATAGTGAATTAAAATGGATATTTTTTCTGTTATTTCTGAAAGTCTGATTATGGGTGTTCTATTATTGTTAAAAAATAGAGATCGTATCCCTTCCTCAAGAGTTTGAGTGCTGTTTTTTAATTTCTTAAGCATTGTTATGAATTCATGGGTTAATGTTTCTAATTCTTGCTTTCGACTGAAAAATTTATTGTTTCTATAATTTTCAGCAAGATGGGGATTGGTCCAAAATCGATATCTTATCACTTCCATCCTATAATTAAAAAAAGTTCGGAGTTGACGTGAAAGTTCTTTTATTTTTCTTACACCCTCAATCTCATACCAATCATTAAAAATTTCTTCATAATCAGTTTCAAAATCTTCCATATACTCTGTCATAATTTATTAACATCTTTTACTAACCAATTATCACAGATATATTTAAATAAAAAAGTGAGTTGAGAAAAGCGGACAATGCCTTTATATAATATCATAATTAGATAATAAATCGATAAATATAAATCTATAGCATTTTAAACTGTGATGTAGGTCAAATCGACAACCTTAAATGTGAAATATTATACTATATATTGAACCATCATAATATGAAGAGTTAATTCAAAAATTTGATTGAAGTACCTGTGATGTTATCCATAGTTTACTTAGGAAGATATCTTAAAAAGCGAGGATTTTGGAAATCCAATTGAATTTTAAATAAATTTTAAGTTTTGAATAAAAGAAATACTGTAATAGGTCTGAAAATAATGGCTGTAGCTTTTATGCGTAAATTAGAGGAAGAACCAGAGACTTACGATTCGAAGTTTACTTCACTTACGAAAGGGGTGAATGTCAATGTTCATAGCTGGGTATTGGATCAAATTCAATCAGATCAATCAATTTTAGAAATTGGGTCTGGGACGGGTTCATTAGCTTCAAAAATGGTTTCAAAAGGAAATATTGTTGTTGCAATTGATAATAACATTCAAATGATTAATTATGCTAAGCAGAAATACTCAGATACTTTAAAAAATGGTACGCTGTTGTATCGATTAGGTTCATTTACGGATTTACCCGTTGAAAAGAGATCGTTAGATTTAATTGTCAGCACATTTCTATTATCAGAACTTCGCCCGTTAGAGCAACAAATATTTCTTAGAAACGCCTGGAAAGCGTTAAAACCAAATGGTCGCTTGATAATAGCCGCAGAGTTTGTTCCATCAGGGTTTTGGAAGGTCAATTTTAAAATAAAAAGGTGGTGGTTCAAAAAAAAACTGCGTCGTCTTCGTTTAAAAAGTACCTTTTTAGTTAAATGGTTTTTCAATTATATTGAACCATTAGGTTTTAAGATCGGATACCAAAAGAAGTGGAAGCACGGTTCAATTCAAGCAATTGAATTACTTAAAATTAACGATAACGGAGAAGACGAACCCGATTATTATCGTCCTAAAACAAAGAAGTTTAAAGGACTAGTTTCGCAATTAAGAATTTATCGATGTCTTTTTACCGGACAGATAGATAGAGTTCCAATAGAACCTGGAATATATAAATCTGGTAATCCCAATCCCAACTCTCCTATTATCGTAACGGCTAATTATGAGTATACTTATATAAAATTAATGCGTGATTTACAAAGTATTGATGCGTGGGTTTTATGTTTGGATTCTAATGGAATTAACGTATGGTGCGCTGCTCGAGGAGATGATTTTGGCAATAAGCAATTACTAGAAGCCATTGAAGCAACAGATATTCGAGTAGTTTCAGAGAAAAAGACCTTAATTCTCCCCCAACTTTCAGCAGGAGGGGTTGCTATACCTCAATTACCAGAAAAATTTCCTTTCAAAGTAAAATACGGTCCTGTTTGGTCAAAAGATTTAAAACAATTTTTATCCGAGCGACCAGTCCGAAAACCAGATTCTATGAAACTTGCCAAATTTACACTGTCTCATCGTATTCGGGCTGGAATCACACATACTACGTTTTTATTCCGAAAAATCTTTTTAATTCCGATAATTGCAATATTACTCTCGATTATCGCCTTGAATAACGTCACTATCTTATGGTGGCTTGGAGAATTAGTAATATGGATCGTTCTCTCAAATGCAATAATATCAATCTTCTTTCCACTCTCTAAATTTACTCGTAAATTTATTACTAAAGCTGTATTTTTTGGATGTTTTAGCATATTTTTCATAGGGGCAATTTCTTGGATATTTCATAGTTCATATCTATATTTACTCTTGAACTTTGCTATATATTTCTGGATAACATTCTTTTCTACGATGTCTTTTAGCGGTTATACGATGTCAACCAGTCCGAAAGACATTCAAGCAGAATATCCTGTTTTTAGAAAAATAAATCTTACTCTAATAATTTTAGTTGTAATTCTATTAGGAATAAATATAATATTTTTTATGTTAAATATAATAAATTAAAAAAAAATCATAAATCTGATGAAAATGACAGAATCAAATCAAAATTCATGTTGTAGTGACGGTACTGATACGGTACAAAATATCTTAAATGTTCTTGATATTAGAATTCTTATTAACGAACCATTATGTACTGGTTGTGGGTTATGTGGCGAAATATGCCCTTTTGGTTTACCTAAACCAAGTGATAATGGAAAATATGAAATAAAAAATCCAGAACTCTGTACTGAATGTAGTGCTTGTCAAAGAAATTGTCCTACTCATGCTATTATTATGCGAGAGCATGTAGGTTGCGGATGTTTATGGGACGCGCGACAACGAGTAAAAAGCAAAGGAAACAGTTGTAATTGTTCATAAAAACAAATTTAAAATTTAAATTAGATTAAATTTGATAAGATCCATGACGCAACAAGACGATAATAAATTAAAAGTAGATATTTATGTTCCTTTAGACGCATGTGCGTGCATATGGGACGATTTTATGAATCGGATGTTTGAAGTACTTAATCCTTATATAAAAAATATTGACTATAATACAAAAAACTTGAACTCCGAAGAAGCTCGCAAATTAAAGCTACATGGAAATTGCGTTGTTGTTAATGGTAAAATAAAATTTACTAGTTCCTACTTACTCAAAGACAAATTACCAAATTTACTTAAGGAAAAAGATCTAATGTAGATTTTTATTTTAAAATAAATTTTGTGGAGGTTAAAAAAAAATTAAAAAAATCAATTTTGAAATAAGCATACCAACTAAGGGACTACAACAAGGAAAAAAGTATACTGTTTACGTTAAAGATAACGCTTCATTTATCGAAGCCTTAGCGATGGTTGATAAAATAGAGATGGAAGCACCTAATGAATCTATATTCCCAATAAATGAGGGGTACATTCACAATTATCTACAGCTGTTTGTAAATTTCGAAGATAATTCTATATATGATGATGTAGGAATTTATGCTTATGGCCCTGATGAAAATGGAATTATGCGTAGATTTAACCCAATTCGAGAAAACATAGAATTTAACTTGTATGACGATAGTGTAATCCAACTACAACCAGACGTTGGGTGTTGATGAGAAAAAGTGAAAAATAGACTAGATATCTGAAATTTTAAGACATTTATTAGTAAAAAATACGGAAAAAATAAAGAGTATTTTGCCCATTACTTTAAGAAATACGAATTTTAATTTTTTGGATGAAGTCTTTCAATAAACGATAGTGAAAGATGGACAATAGGAATGCCTCCTAATATTCTACAATAAAAACATGAAATTTATCAATACGAACGTGAAAATAAGCTAAATTAAGAGTGAAGAAGAGAGATGATGTAAGTTTGGATAAAACTAAATTAATTGTTCTTTGTACGGGAAATTCAGCACGCAGTCAAATGGCAGAAGCTTTTTTAAGAAGATATGCGAGCAAGCGTTTTGACATCTATAGTGCGGGATTTGTGCCTAAAGGAGTTAATCCTTACACAGTTAAAGTTATGGAGGAAATTGGCTATGATATGAGTAGCCATAACTCAAAATCGTTAAATCAATATCTCGATAAAATTCATTTTAAAATTGTAATCACAGTCTGTCAAAAAGCGGAAGAAATGTGCCCTATCATTCCCGGTGTGGAAATTAAATTATATTGGCCTTTTGAAGATCCGGCTTCGTTTGAGGGCACAGAGAATGAAAGACTTATCAAATTCAGAGAAATTCGAGATAAAATGCATGAACACGTTAAATTATGGTTAAAAGAAAGAGGAATTGTAAATTAATCATTTTTAAAATATGAAATTTAAAAAACTGATCTTAATTTTATAACTCGATATTAAATGGATTTCTTCTCTCATTTTTTAATTGGAATATTAATTAGCATTTTCACTCTGAATAAATTGAGTTTTAGTATTGTCTTATATGCTGGTGTGATGTCTGTTTTAGCTGACTTCGACATCATTTTAGAACCATTACAATTAATAAAAAAATCAAATCTTTTAGCACATAAAGGAATTTCACATTCATTTTTTTTCGCGGCAATTATTACCGCGATTACAGGAAGTATATTTTCAATAATTACAGGAGAACAGTTCTTTCTAGCATGGTTAATCGGATTCTTATTTTATAGTATGCACATTATACTCGATTTTCTTACAGCCTCCAAGATTCCGATATTGTACCCACTTTCAAAAAAAAGATATCGATTTTTTATCGATAGGGCAATAAATATTTTCTTAGCAACGATATCTGGAAGTATTATATTATTTTACTTTATAATTTTCTTCCTCTGGCCAGAGTTATATTTTTCAAACTTGGTAAATTATTTTTTAGGTTTTTACATCGTGTATTTTACTTATCGAATTTTAACCAAAATATGGATCCAATTCAGATTACCTAAAAATATGTATTACATTCCAGGAATTTTTCCTTTCACTTATACAATTTACGAAAATAAGAAATCAGAGGAAATTTTATCATTTAAACTAATTAAAAAATTCCAATTTCGTTCGAAGAATTCTATATTAATAGAATCTGAGATAAAACTGTTTTCCAATGAAATGAAATTGTTTGAAAAAGCAGTTTTGTTAAGTAAGAAATATGCTTTTTTTTCCAAATGGGAATTTATTATACCAGTTATCAAGAAAGATGAAAAAAACATCATTGTGATATTATTTTTAACCGAAAGTTTTATGTCAGGTCATGTGTACTCTCTTAAAATTGTATTTGATTTGGTTAAAAATAAACTAGTTAATGAGGTTGAAAGTTTCAATTATAGAGTAAAATCTAACAGATAATTATAAAGAATAAAACTTACATTTTAGAAATAAATTTAAATTTATAAATATATTGGATTCAATTTGATATTAATTATGTAAATCAAATTATTAAAATAATAAATAATAATAATAAAAAAAAAAGATTTAATAAATATTCTATTAATTAAACTCCCAGTCAGTCCAAGTTGGGGTCTGATACACTCCTGTTGCTATTTCAGAGGGGTAAATTGAGCCAAAGGAAGGTACTACGATTTTAGTTCCACCTGCTTGCCACTGACAAAATAGAGTATATCCATACGGATATCCTTCCAAGATATCGTGACTTTCTGTGAAAACAGCTAATCCACCTGCTCCTGCAAGAGGGTTTGCTGTTGTGATTGTTTCAATTGTAGTGACAATTGTATCCGCGTTGAATGATTGTGCTTCGTCAAACGCCCAAGCATAAAGGTTTATAGCGTCGTAACTGCCTACTGCCGTATAAATTGGTTCATGATCATATTTTGCTATGTAAGCGTCCCAAAATGGGATGGATATATCAGTTTTATTTGTACGATGTAATGATTGTAATATGGTTTCAAATTCACAGTTACCATTAGAATCTGTCCAGAACGAATCTAATTGAGATTGAACATCGATACCAATTACAACAAATCCTGGTTCTTTTGCCTTATAAGAACTCATCATCAGTATACCACCTTGAGCAGAAATGACGGGAATTAATATTTGCGTTCCGTTATTTTGAATAAGGTCCATATAACCATCCATATCAGGTTGTAGTGTTGTGATTGGATAAGCTACCTTAGCAACTACAGAAAATCCAAATTTGGGAAGATTTTCAACAAGCGCATCGACCAGAGGCTCTGTCCAATCTAAGTCTTCGTAGAGAATACCAAATTTATATATCGGTTTGTCAGCATAAGCGGCACTTGATAATGCGCCAGCATAATATGCTAAAAAGGCAATAATTTCTGCCCCTAAAGAGGATGAGTTAATAGGCATATTTCTAAAGAAATATTTGTATCTATCGTAATCGTCAAGGACATTCTGGCAAAAACTATCAGTAGCAGCGCCTGTACCGATAAATGGAATAGAGGCATCCATGACTTCCTCTATATAGACTGCTAACGATTCAGTTCTGAATCCACCTAGAAGGAATTGGGCTCTCTTATAATTAATGATTCTTTCTGCGGCAGCAACTCCTTTGGTTACATCTAGATTAGGGTTAGATTCGTCAGTATCATCGGCTGTAATTCCAATGTAATAAGTTTTTCCGTCAACTTCAATACCACCATCTTGGTTAATCTCGTACGCAGCCAAGATTGCGCCCTCTTTAGCGCCTTTTCCTTGAATGTCTGTCAATCCACCAAGTACGCCTATCCTAATGATTTGATCTTCAGTTATGTCCGTTGGAGCACCAGGGCAATCTGCGGCAGTCCATTGGTACGGGGCAACTAATATAAATACAGTAACTCCAACACCGATACCAATTACGGCGATGAGAACTATGGCTAAAATTCTTTTAGTTAATTTTTCCATTTCATAATCACTTTTTTAGATAAATTTTTGTTTAACACTATCTAATTCAGATAAACATATATTTAAAGATTTAGAATTTTTTCATTAACACTAATCAATATTTGAGAAATAAACAATCTTCAATTTTGTCCAAATTAAATATGAATAAGTTTTTTAAATAATGAAGTCAAATTATTTTTAATATAATTTATTATTTGTATTAGATAATTGACTATTAAGTAAATATTGAATGATATTTTATTTAGCTAAAATTAATGGTGTTGATTTTAATTGAGTGATGTTATATTAGATTTTTTGATATTCGGAACGATTCAAGGTTCAATTTATGCTTTGCTTGCTATTGGATTTTCTTTAGTATATGGCGTAGGGGGAATACTAAACCAAGCTCATGGAGCATTTTACGTAATAACCATGTACTTATTTTATTGGTTTTATATTAATTTTGCTGGTTTTGGCTTATTTGTAGGAATGATTGTTGGAATAATTGTATGTACTATTGTTGGAGGGTTGATTTATTTACTTCTTATTAAACCGATAAAAGATAGTCATGTAGGAGTGGTTATTGTAACATTTGCATTTGCTTTCTTTATTGAGCAATTTGTAAAAGTTACTGTTGATTCAATTTATCACGATATGCCTCCTCTCATACCAGGATCTATTGAAATTTTTGGAGTCAGTATCTATAATCATTATATTTTAATAGTAATAGCATCACTTTCAGTAATTACATTAGTTATCTTATTTATTAATAAATCAAAGATCGGTAAGTCAATACGAGCAGTAGCTCAGGACGCAGAAGCAGCATCGCTGATGGGGATTAATGTCGATAGAATTCTTACCTATGCTCTTATGATTTCTGCTTTTCTCGCTGCTGTTGCGGCTGTACTAAATGTTCCAGTTGATATTGTTGCCCCCCATATAGGATGGTCAATTCTTCTAAATTCATTTGCCATTGTAGTATTGGGCGGTTTAGGTAGCTTACATGGTAGCGTAGTAGGAGCTTTTATTATAGCATATGCAAGAAGTTATACAAATTATTTTCTTAGTCCTGTGTTAAGTGCTCTGATACCAATTATAGTAATTGTTGTAATGCTTGTATTAAGACCTAGAGGTTTATTTGGGAAAAAAGAGATAGATTAATTAGAAAAAAATAGAGTTTAAAAAAGGTGATAAAAATAGTAAAAAAATTAGAAGAAAAAATCTCTGGCTTTCCAAGCTACATGAGAGATTGGATTAAGACTTTTAGAGGTAAAATAACCATAGTTTGTCTTATATTATTAAGTCTTATTCCTTTATTAACTCAAAATCCTTATTTTATTGGAATCTTTTTAACGTTTATGATCTATACGATTTTCGCTGCGAGTTGGGATTTTTTAGCTGGTTTTGTTGGACAAATTAGTTTTGGACACGCTATTTTCTTAGGGATATCAGGTTATGTTACAGCTTATACTATTGTTAATTTCAATCTTGCATGGTGGCTTGCACTTTTAATTGGGGCAACAATAGCAGTGCTGTTTGGTTTAATTATTGGGATTCCAGCTTTAAGATTGAAAGGTCCTTATTTAGCTTTAGGAACGCTAGCTATGAGTTTAATATTATTTCAGGTTTTTATAATGGGGACTTTATCCAGATGGTGGGAAGGAACAATTGGAACAGAATTATTCGGAACTGATGGCATATCTCAAGTTCCCTCTATCTCTCAGATTCCTGCTATTGAATATTTTATCACCTTTTTGATAATGTGTATATCTTTATTAATTTTAACTCATATCACAAAATCAAATACAGGCACGATTTTTAAATCTATTCGTGATGATGAAATAGGAGCAGAGGCTTCGGGGATTAATCTTGCGAAATATAAAGTTTATGCATTCATGATAAGCGGTTTTTTCGCAGGTATAGCTGGTGGTCTTTTTGTAATGCGTTTTAGAGGTGTAAATCCAGGGATTTTTCAACCGTTATACTCCTTTTACGCGATTATCATTGTAGCTGTTGGTGGAATAGCTACAATTTCTGGATCTGCTATTGGTGCTTTTATTTTCGTATTTTCGGGAGAACTTCTAAGAGAAACATTAGATCTTTCATTATTGATTTTTAGCATCATATTAATATTATTCGTGAGATTTGCAGAACACGGAGTTTTAAAACCCGCACTAGAGCGTATTCAAGAAATGTGGGATATTCTATTAGGAAGATAATGTTAATAAAATAATATGTAAAATTTTAATTTGGAGATTTTTAAAATGGGAGTGATTTTAGAATTAAAAAATTTAACAAAAAAATTTAGTGGTTTGACAGCTGTTAACGATTTTAGTTTTGAAGTAAGCCGGGGAGAATTTACAGGCTTAATAGGTCCAAATGGCGCTGGAAAAACTACATTATTTAACTTAATCTCAGGACATGAAAAACCTAATTCTGGAACAATTAGGTTTGATGGGCGTGATATTACGGGGATGAAACCTCATAAAATTGTAAATTTGGGGATCGCTAGAACTTTTCAACTTGTAAGATCGTTTCGATTTATGACACTTTTAGATAACATTGCAGTATCTTGCCTTTCACCAAGAGGTAAAAAAGTAGCTAAAGAATATGGGATAGACGAATACGCGAGTTCTATTTTAGCTGCAGTTGGCCTCGTCGACAAAGCAAGAATACCTCCCATAATATTACCTCATGGTGATTTGAGAAAATTGCAAATAGGAAAAGCATTAGGCACTAATCCTCAATTACTTCTTTTAGATGAGCCATTTAGTGGGCTTTCTCACGAAGAACAAAAGGGTATAACAGATTTGATAATAAGATTGCATGATGATGGAGTAACTGTTTTTATGACAGGACATGTTTTACGAGAACTAATGCACCTAGTGCCTAGAGTCGTTGCTATGCACCAAGGTAAATATATTACCGAAGGTCCTCCACAAGAGGTTGCAAACAATAAGATTGTGTTAGAAGCGTATTTAGGAAAAGGAAGTGAACAACTTGCTTGAAATGAGAAAAATTTATCATTATTATGGAAAAGCTAGAGCTCTCGAAGAGATTAACTTAACGATAGAAGAGGGAGTTCTAGATGCCGTTATCGGTCCTAACGGAGCGGGAAAATCAACTCTTCTCAGAGTTATATCTGGATTAGAAGAACCAGATAGAGGAAAAATTGAATTTTTGGGAGAAAGAATTGACGGCTTAAAAGCTCATAAAATCGCCAAAAAAGGAATAGCTCATTGTCCCGAGCGTCGTCGCTTATTTTATGATATGAGCGTAATGGAAAACTTGGAAATGGGGGCATATGCTTTAAAAAATAAAAAAAAGTTTCACGATTTATTAGATTTTGTATTTGAAGTTTTCCCTCGCCTTAAAGAAAGGAGAAAACAAAGAGCAGGAACGTTAAGTGGAGGCGAACAACAGATGCTCGCAATCGGTCGTGCAATTATGGCAAATCCAAAATTACTTTTATTAGATGAACCTTCATTGGGTTTAGCTCCTAAAATAAAGGATAGAATATTTGAAGCAGTAAATAAGATTAAAAAAGAGGGGACTACAACCTTATTAGTTGAACAAGATGCCATATTAGCAATGGAAGTTGGTGAAAACATACATCTATTGGAAGAAGGCAAAATAGAAATGAGGGGCACAAAAGAACAGTTAGAAAAAGAACCTCGAATTAAAAAAGTATATCTAGGAATATAGGGTGATAAAAAATGTCAGCTTCTTTAGAACGATTGTTAAGGGATGCAAGAATTGATTTAGTTTTATCAAGAATTGAAAAAGATTCATCCGTTATTGGTGAAGTAATAAAAAATATGGATAGTGAAATCCGTTCTATCAGGTTTAATTCAATATTTGTGTTAGGTGAAATAGGAGAGAAATCTGGCGAAAATGCAGTACTTAAAATAACTGAATACCTAGATGATGATGATTGGAGTATCCGTCGAGAAGCAGTAAGATCTTTAGGAAAAATTGGAAAACTTGCTGAATCCGCAGTACTAAAATTGTCTAAATATTCTTCTGATAATGAAGCCTCTATCAGAACTGCCGTAGTTACTTCACTTGGAAAAATTGGTAAAGCTACGAACGAATCTCTAAATTCTCTTAAAAACGCGCTAAAAGATGAAAGCGAAGAGGTGCGTACTAAAGCAGCTAACGCCTTAGGTTTATTGGGATCTGAAGCTTTCGAGGTTATCTCCGATTTAATGAGTAGTATTAGCGATCCAAGTTGGGCTGTTAGAACCGCTTCAGCACGAGCAATGAGTGGTATTGGAAGAGGTACAATTAAAGCAATTCCTACATTGATAAGCGCACTTGATGACAAGGATTGGAGGGTTAGGTATCATATTGTTAATACACTTACTCAAATTGGTGAAGCGTCTGTTTCTCATCTACTAAATACTTTAAACCATAAAAACAGAGTTGTTAGAAAATGTATAGTTGAAAGTTTAGGAGAATTAAATATAAAAAGTCCAGAAATAATTGAAAATATAGCGATAAAACTAAAAGATAAGAAGGAAGAAGTCAGAGGAAAAGCAGCCGATTCTTTACGGAGCTTAGGTAAAGAAGCCGTTCCTGCTTTAACTAACGCGCTTCAAAATGCTAATAAAAAGATGAAAATCGTCATAATTTCCGCGATTGGAGGGATTGGATTAGATGCCATTGAGGCAATCCCTCATTTGATAACTTCATTAAAAGGTGAAAAAACTTTAGTACGCGTAGAAGCAGCTCGAAATCTAGGCGCAATTGGTAAAGATTCAGAGGAAACGTTAGTAGCTTTAGAAGAAGCCTTGAACGATAACAAAACTATTGTAAGGAGAGAAGCTGCTCTTTCGTTAGGTAAAATTGGAACTATTTCGGAGAAAGCTATTCCTTCTTTATTAAGAGCTTTAGATGATAAAAAACCAGATGTTAGATGGAGAGCGTCTGAAGCCTTAGGAAAAATTAAAATAAACAAGCCTGAGGTAATTTCAGCTTTAAAAAACCTAATTCATGACGAATGCGATTATGTTTGCGAATCCGCTGATTTCGCAATAGATAACATTACAGAAAATATTTAAATTCTTACTCATTTTCTTTCAAAAATAAATTAAAATGAAAGGATGTAAAATTAATATAATTAAAATAGAAGGTTTGAAAAATGAGTGAAAACCCTTATGCAAAAAAACCTTGGTTGGAACATTACGACGAGAATGTACCCCATCATATAGATTATCCTAATATGAATATCTACGAATTTTTAGATAATTCTGCAAAGGATTTTGGCGGTCGAACTGCAATTTGGTTTATGAAAAACAAGGTCACATATAAAAAGTTCAAAGATATTGCTGATAGACTCGCAACTGCTCTCGTTAATTTAGGAGTTAAAAGAGGAGATATCGTAGCAATTATGATTCCAAACTTCCCCCAATTTATTTTCAGTTATTACGCTATATTAAAAGCAGGCGGAATTGTTACGGCTTGTAGCGTACTCCACACTGAACACGAATTGGCTTATCAGCTTAATGACTCTGGAGCAGAGATCCTAATAGCTTGGGACAACCAAGTTGACAAAATTAATAAAATAAGAGATAGAACCCGGTTGAGACATGTTATAATAACAAATGTTTTTGATTATACAATGATGGCGCCAAGAAACCCACCTGAGATCGCTGGAACGATGCAGTTTATAAATTTAATTAATAAGACAAAACCTAATCCCCCAAAATTCGAAATAAATGCTAAGGAAGATATTGCGTGTTTACAATATACGGGAGGTACAACTGGATTACCTAAAGGTGCAATGCTTACCCATAGTAATATAGTCTCCAATTGCATAGCAACTCACAAGTGGTTAGGTGCGGAAGTAAAAAGAGGTAAAGATACTGGGCTTACCAATTTACCCCTCTTCCATATATATGGTCAAACGGTATGTATGAATATCTTGATTTATAATGGCTCAACCATCGCTTTAAATCCAGACCCCCGCGATCAAAAGTCTTTATTCGAATTAATTAAAGCTACTCGTCCATCAATGTTTCCAGGGGTACCAACAATGTACATGCGTTTGTTAGAACGAGACGACTTAGAAGATTATGCAAAAGATCTTAAATCTATAAGAATTTGTAATACTGGAGCAGCACCGATGCCCCCAGAGGTTCTTAAGGAATTTGAAGAGAGGACAGGCGGTAAAATTATCGAGGGTTACGGACTGACAGAGACGTCACCGGTTGCTACTAGTAATCCTATTCAAGGAGAAAGGAAGATAGGTTCTGTTGGAATGCCAATTCCTGATACGGAACTAAAAATCGTAGATATTGACGATTATACCAAAATTATACCTCTTGGCGAATCGGGTGAAATTATGATAAAAGGACCTCAAGTTATGAAAGGTTATTGGAACAAGCCTGAAGAAACTGCTGGTCAAATAAAGGGTGAATGGCTTCTAACAGGAGATATCGCGAAAATGGACGAAGATGGCTATTTCTTTATAGTTGATAGGAAGAAGGATATGATAAATGTTAGCGGTTTTAAAGTTTACCCGAGAGAATTGGAAGATGTATTATTTGAACACGAAGCTATTGAAAATGCTGCCGTAATTGGGCTTCCTAATCCGGATATACCCGGTAGTGAAAAAGTAAAGGCGTTTATCGTTCTTAAGGATGGATATAAAGAAAGTGAAGAAATGGAAGCTGAAATAAAGGAATTCTGTAGACAAACTGTCGCTCCTTATAAAGTTCCTAAATTTATAGAATTTAGAAAAGAACTTCCCGAAACCCTTATTGGTAAAGTTTTAAGAAAGGAACTCAAAGAAATTGAAGCCAGAAGGCGTGGAGAAGAAGTTTAATCTGAGATATTACCCAACTCTTACATTTTATAACTATTTTTATTTTAACAATTTATTTTTTAATTAAACCAATTTTTTCATTTCTACTCTTATATTATGAATGTAGACGAAATACTTTCAGCTGTAAGAACTTTCGCATATAATAATTCTGAAAATGACGATCTCCATGGTTTTAAACATGTTGAGCGAGTACTTAATTTATGTGTGCAAATAGGGACTGCTTTAAATGCGAATTTATTAGCAATTAAAATAGCTGCCTTACTTCACGATGTTGGTAGAATTCATGAGAAAAAAAATGCTGCAAAGAATCACGCTGAGTTATCCGCTGAAATGGCTGAAAAATTTTTACAAAAAACTAACTTCAATATTAACATTGACGATATTGAAAATATTATTCACAGCATTCGAGCGCATTCTTTTTCGAATAAAATAAAACCTACAACTCTTGAAGCAAAAATATTGTCGGACGCAGATAAACTAGACACGCTTGGAGCAATAGGTTTATACAGGACAATTATATATTCATTTAAATTGAAAAATGGTGGAATAGAGAAAGTAATTGAACATTTAGAAAAAAAAATAATAAAATTAAAAGATCGAATGTATTTAGACATTTCAAAAGAAATAGCAAAAGAAAGACAGAAAATTATCTTAGATTTTTATTATGAAATAAAAAAGGAAGTGTAATATCTAAATTTTTATACTTTTTTGAAAACCACCTTCATTTTTCTTTCCTTTCAAGTCCTATATTCGAACATAAAACTTCTTGTCACAATTTGTTCTTTAAATATAACTATCATAATTAGGTAGTAAAAGAATTATGATAATAAATTATGACAAACTATATTGAAGATTCTTATATTGGATCAGAATATGATGATATTTTTAATGATTGGTATGAAATTGAGGGCGCAAGAAAAATAAAGGAACTTTCACGCCAACTCCGAACTTTTTTCAATTATAAGGCTGAAGTAATAAGATATCGATTTCGACCCAGTCCGAATCTTGCCGAAAATGATACAAACACTAAATATTACAGTCGAAAGCAAGAAACTGAATCATTAACTCGTGAATTCATAATCTTGTTAAAAAAGCTTAAGAAAAATGGACAAACACTTGAGCAAGGGATTCAATCTCTCTTTATTTTCAATGATAAAGCACATTTTAATAAACTTTCAGCCATAACTGAGAAATTATCCATGTTACTTCACTATTTTTCAGAAGAAAGCCTTTACATTCATCCTAAATTTCTCAAATTTAGCGTGACATTAGCACAACACCTTTGTTTAGTGAAAAAATGCTTGAATGCGCAATTTAGCGAATTTTTTGAGGAACTTGAAATAAATTACAACAATTTAGAAGAAGAACTTGAAGACTTAATCGAAATCACGCCAATTAAGAAGCAAAAATTAAAAAAGCAACTTGAGGAGAGATTAACTTCATGAAAGCATACACAAACGTATCACGGAAAACCGTGGGAGAGGATCGAGTAGCAATCTGCCCTAATTTTGGATGCGAGTACATGACACGAGTTAAGCCTCTTAAATTTAAGTTCTTAGGTTTTGGGAAGCATCCTAAATGCAAGAAACATCACATTCCTTTAGTATTTGTTGATGAAAGAATCGTTGATTTCGTGGATGCTGCCCTAGCGTGCTTGTTTGATAAAGCAGGACTCCCCCCAAGTGAATTACTCGAGGGTGTAAAATCAAAATTTCATAATGAAGTTACCTCGCTTGTAGAAGGATGGGTGTATTGCATCACGGCTGGAAGGTGTGTGTCCATTATTTCACGTTACATGGATACGATTTCTAATGCGTATCTCAAGCAATTAACTAAGAAACAAATTAAGGCACTTAAAAAGGGAGATGATTCAAAACCAAATCTCGTGAATAAGACGATTAAGGGTGGAATTGATGAAATTACTATTCAATATACGAGGATTCTCAAGCACCTGAGAGCTCATTCCGAGATTCTCATTGATCATCAAACGCTTAAATCACTTTCTAAAAACCTCCGAAATTATTTGAAGGATTATCAAAAGACCATATTAAAGCGCAATGAGATCATTAATTCTCCAGAAAATAAGCGCGAAATGAGTTTAAAAGAAATCAAGAGTAATTATGATCAAATCCTAAACGTTGGGACATGCCGTTGTCTTCTTGGATTGAATCCCGAAAGTAAAGGAATCAAGAAAGCAAAAATAACTTCATTTGATAGATTTTCTGCTTATCTTGAATTTTTTAGTGAAGGATTAACTGGAAAATTTACAAAATCCGCAATCTGTGATTTAGTAAAAACTAAGTTCACTTATCAAGATAATATTGATATACTTGATGAGACAAAATATAAAATACCCTTTCAAAATCAAAAACCTAAAAGTATCATGACAGTTAAATGCACTCAAGAAGAACTTCTAGGCAAAATTTTTAAGTTCGGGGAATCTCTACAATTAGGAATTTTAACGATATATTATATTTGTGATATATTTCCAAAAAAGAATGAAATTGATAAGTTATTTTTTTCTGGAAAGGAATTAAGTCAGATTCTTAGCAGATCAGAATATTTTTTTAATAATATTAGAAGGGAACTGTTAGACGAAAATTTTGTTCAATACTGCGGAACAATTTCTAAAAAAAAACATAGCTTTGTAAAAATTTATACAATTACAAAACAAGGCGCAGATTTTGCAGCGGAAATTATTGAGTCAAAAATACAAGAATTTTCTAATCTTTTTAATGATTTAACCCTCAGATTAGAACAGCGATATAAAGAATTAATGTCCTCAGAAAATAACATTGTTATTCGTTCAATAGAAGAAATCAACAATGATTTAAAAAAAAAAGCTGAAGAAAACAATGCTAAAATGCTCACTACATACAAATCTGATGAAAATAAAATAATTTTTAGATGTAAGGGATGCAATAAAGAATTTAAAGATATATACAAGAATATGAAAAGAAGACAAGAACCAAAAATAGCTTGCCCTTTCTGTTTTCCAGAATTAAGACCTAACACTTATATTCCTGAAGAATTAAGAGAAAAAATAGCAAAATATGTTTTAGTTGAATTAAGACAAATTACTATTTACAATTTAGTAGAAAAGGAAATTTTAGAAAATATAGTTTCTATAAGAGATTCTGTTTTCAGACAAATAGAAATCAAAAAGGTTCCGATTTTAGACAATAGAATTCAAGCTGATGCCGATTTTAGACAATATATTAAGAATTATATTCAACTTATCGTTAAGCTTCTTATAAAAATAAAATTATTAAATGAGACCAAACAAAAAATAAATATTACTGAAGTAGCAAAAGAAACTTATGATAAAAATATAGTTTCCTTAAAATCTTGGGTGGTTTTTTCAACGAAGATTATTCAGTATTTAAGACAAAATCTTGATTTTAATATTAGATCACGTTATCATGATACATTCCAAAAATCTACTCAAGTATCGATTAGGAATTTTAGGAATTTGTATAAATTAATTGATGATATTACAATTACTTATTTGAAAAAAGATTTACAGATGAAAATAGATATTCATTACAATGGAATATGTCAAGGAAATAATGGAACTTGTCAATTCAATATTGATTACAGATTCTTACCTGCTCTCTCCCATCACCATCTACTCAAAAGTTACAAAAAACTCATAACAAGAAAAGAATTTAAATATATCCTTCCTCATACTATTCTAAACTTAAAATTTGAGAGAGCTATTAAATTAATGCAGACTCAAATTGGTGGATTAGGTTTAGCATGTCTGAATTGCCATTTTTCTAAACATCATGTAATATATAATTTTTCACCGATTTTTACATTTCTTCAGAAACTATCCTTAGAAAATATCAATGAAAATCCATTAGATGTTTTAATCAAATTGAAGTCATTAGTAAGCATATATTACAACCAAAAAAAAGAAAAAACTAAAATGTCTAAAAATTACACTCAAGCTCAACAAAAAACAATGATAAAAGATGGTATTAGAAAATCGACTTTAGCATTCGTTAAAAAAAAATATAGTATTCAGTTTCTATTTGGAAATGATTATGTTTGTCCTATTTGTCGAAAAGCTAATATTAATGAACACCTCAATTGTTTTGTTGCTCATCATACTAATGAAGATATTTTTAGAGATGATCTTGAGAAAATAGAATTTGGTAAAGAATATAAAAAAAAGGATATTGATTGGTTAATTGAAAATCTAATTATTCAAGAATGTGTGTTTATTTGTATAAATTGTCATCAAATGCTTCATGCTGTAAATTTTCGAGATTATGCTCTTACTATCTTGGAAAGTAAAACCGATGAGATATTTGTAAGGAATTATTATAGTCAATTAGACAAACAGATAAGTAAATTAAAAAATAGAATCTTAATTTTAAAAAAAAAAATTGAAAATCATTTGATTCAAATTCCAAATCCGTTACAGTTAATTTTTGAAAAGGGAGACGGTTTAAAGAGAAATTTAATATGTATTTACTATATTTGTGAAATTTTTTCAAAAGATAAAGAGAATCCTTTCTTTACTTCTGGTGAGTTGAATTTTATTATTAATAAGGTGCGTTCATTTAGGAATTTTAAACATAAATTAATTCATCTTGATTATATACAAGCTGTTGAGAATTTTCAAAGAATTTATCATATTACTCCTAAAGGTAAGGAAAAAGCAAGAGAATTGATTAATCAAAAATTAAATGATTTTCCGAAAAGATTCAGAGATTTAATTGATATTTGGGAAAATAATTACGTAAAATATCAGCTAAAGATGAAACAAAATAAGTATTTTTTTGGAAAAGAAATTTTATAAGACTATGGATTTACCATTAGAAATAAAGGGGGAATCGAACAAGTAATTAACCATTTGGAAAATAAAATCTTGAAATTAAAGGATGGATTGTATTTAGAAGTCTCTAAACAAATCGCAGAAGAGAGAAGTAAAATAATTATAGACTTTTATAACAAAATAAGAGAAGAAATAATGTAGATTTACTTGAGTTTCAATATCAAAATCACACCAAAGAGAATTTAATTCTTGATCTGACAATGAACTCACCATTTTTAATATTTTATAATAAAACACTTAGTTATGCTATGATCATAAAACGAGATTAATATTATTATGTAAGTCCAATTTTTATTGTTTTCTAATAATTCAGTCTAATTCTGAACCACAATTTTCGCACAATTTATACTCTTCAGTGATTTCTGAACTACTAAATTTGCAATATTTATCTGAATTTACTAATACTTCGGTGTGATCAATTTTTTACGAATCATCTAACTTGTAAATTTTATAAAAATTAGTTATTTGAATAAGATATTTGTGATAACTTTTAAATATACAATTAACAAAATATTATTTATGTCCAAATCTAAATTAATAACAGGAATAATTTTAATCGTTGTTGGTGGTGGTTTAATACCAACAGGATTTTTTGTAAATCAAATGTTCGTCGACCAAATTGCTGGAGGAGTTCCTGACGCCCTTTTAGCTATTGAAGAGGAAGCCCTTCCATCTTTAGAAGAACAGTTACCCCCTTTAGCTACACCGGATGTACTTTTGGGTGTTGAAGACGGTGCGCTTACTTCCTTAGAAGAACAGTTACCCATTTTAGGTACACCGGATGTACTTTTGGGTGTTGAAGCAGAAGCACTTAAGACCTTAGAAGAACAGTTACCCGTTCTAGCAACACCTGCTGTCTTAGATGGTCTTAAGGAAGAGACAATAGAAGCATTACCTGCGGTAATTAACGGATCTGTGTCGGCCCAAATAATGAACGGAACTATTTATAGTGGTTTCCCCGCGGTTTTAGAATTATTTTTTAACGATCCCGATTGGTCAACCAATACAGGTGGGATTTTCCCTATTAGCGGAATATCTGAAGTAATAACTCTTGGTACGGCAAACCTTAGTTTCTCAGTAGCAGCCCAAAACGCAATAATGATAGACGGAATTTCTATTCCTTCTGTTGCTGATGTTCGGGGGTTAATAAACGACACACAATTAGGTCTTGGCGTTCTAGGATTTCTTGAAATCTATAACGCCACATTTGATCCTATTACAGGTCCATGGATGAACGATACGATTCAATTATTGTATAATGCAACATGGGAGCAACTTTCGGCTGTAGCAGGATATTTAATTACATATATGTTCGATATTATAGTTCCAGATACTTTAGGAATGACGCCTCAACAATATGCGCCTTTTGTGTTCTATGGACAGTGGGCTAACGGATCCATTGCCGAAGATGGAATTGATTTAAGTCTCTTCAAGGATACGCTACCAGAAGGTACTTTCGGTCTTGAAGCAGGCGTTCCAAATCCCACTAATATTACAATATTCACATGCTTGGATCTTTGGGATGTTTCAAATTCATCCGCATTTGTAAACGATACTGGGATATTAAAATGGGTTGGTGCGATGAAAGGAGATGCAACCCTCCAATTTGATTTAATGGTAGAATTTAGTCTCACTCCGCTTCAATTACCCATACTATTAAATTGGTTAGGGAATTTTATGACTAATCTCGTTCCACTTTTGGTTTTTGACGAAACAGGGTATACAATACCAGAACTAGCACAATTCGCATTCTATGAACAATGGGCTAACGGTACTATTCAGGGTCAAAGTATTTTACCTGATGGGTTTTTAAGTGAACTTGATCCACCTTTACTAGGACCTCCCTACTTCGAAGTTGGATTACCAAATCCTAGTAACCTTTCACTTACTAAAACTATGAATTTATGGGATGAAGCGAATAATTACACTTTTGTTAATATGAATGGTATCTTAGTATGGGTTGGTGCGATGCAAGGAGATGTAATCCTCCAAGGTAATTTAAGCGTAGTATTTAGTCTCACTGGAGATGAATTAACCATACTACTAGTTTGGCTAGGGAATTTTATGACTAATCTCGTTCCACAACTTATTGAGTATGAAACAGGGTATACCGTACCAGAACTAGCACAACTCGCATTCTATGAACAATGGGCTAACGGTACTATTCAGGGTCAAAGTATTTTACCTGATGGATTTTTAAATGAACTTAGTGCTTCCTTTGCGGGTGCGCCATATTTCGAAGTTGGATTACCAAGTCCTAGTAACCTTTCACTTACTGAAACTATGAGTTTATGGAATAAAACGAATGCTTACGCTTTTGTTAATATGGATGGTATCTTAGTCTGGCTTGGAGCAATTACAAACACATCTCTTCAAAGTGCATTAATAACAACTTTTGGCATATCTGCTGGTGAATTAACAGTACTTCTAACCTGGTTGGGTAATTTTTTCACAACCCGAGTTCCACAACTTATTGAGTATGAAACAGGATATACTATACCAGAACTTGCTCAAGTTTCATTTTATGAACAATGGGCTAACGGTACTATTCAGGGTCTAAGTATTTTACCTGATGGATTTTTAAGTGAACTTGATCCACCTTTACTAGGACCTCCCTACTTCGAAGTTGGCTTAACAGAAGGTTCAACAGGCTTAACAGTTTCACAATGTGAAGCACTCTGGGATGAGACAAGTGAATATTCACTCGTAAGTGCAAGTGGAATAAATAAGTGGTATAGCGTAAAAAAGTGGTATGAGGAAGAATCAACTACATATGATGATTTAAGAACTAATAATGATGGTCTTTCTCATGAGCAAATGACCAGAATCATTGATTGGCTACCACAATTTAGGGATGAAATCGTAAATGCGTTAGCAAAGGAGGAAATGAGCTTACCAGCGGAACCATATGCTCTTGGAACTGCACTCCTCATTGGTCTAGGTGTTGGAGGAGGAACATTAGCCGCTTTAGGCGTAGTACTATTACTACTATCGAAGAGAAAATAAAACTTCCAAAATATATTCTACAAACAAATTCTTTTTTTTTTTCTACTAATATACTTATTATTTAAAGTATTAACCCTCATTTTTCTAAGAATTTGTAAAAAGGAGGGATTTTCTTGAATATTATTTTTAGGTTTGCCACAGAGAAAGACATACCTCAGGTTTTAAGGATAGAAAACGATAATTTTGTAGAACTATGGGCTGAAGAAATGTTTAATATGATGTTAAGAAAGGAATTTCTTCAAATTGTTGAAGAGTCCCATAATTTTTATGTTTGTGAAAATAGCAGTGAAATTTTAAGGTACATCATCTGGGAAAATGAATATTTCTTTAATAAAGACGAAGGATTCTTGTATTAGTTTAGATATGGGCCAGTTAATGATTCTTTGTTTCGTTTGATATCCTTAGGTGTTCCTACTGCAATAACTTTACCTCCTTTTGGACCACCTTCAGGTCCTAATTCGATTAAATAATCTGTATATGATAATATTTCAAACCAATGTCCCTAATTGCTTTGATGAAAACGATATTTTTAGCTCTTGTTCACCAGTAATTTTACATGAGGGGCATCGTACTTTATCAGAATTGGAATCTAATATTGTTTCAGAGAAATAAGATCAAACTTATATATTATTAAATAGCAATAAATACAACATTTGGATTTTTTGAAAAAATAATGTTATAAATGTGAATTAAATGAAATGTAAATGTGTAGAATTTCCATTAAAAGAATCTAAAGCTGAACCTAGAATTAATGAGTGGTTAGAAAATAATAGCAACTTAAATATTAAATTTATTAATCAAGCTATTGTGAACGGAATAAGAAGAGTTTGTTATTATTATGAAGATTAAGATTAATCTTTCATTTTTTTTTCTTCCCTATTATTTTATATTCGGATTAATTTTATTCCCACAATCATAGCATTCCGCATCGTGAACGCAAATTTCACCCTTACAAATAGGGCATGTATAGAGCTCTTCTTGCTCTTTTAGCCATTTTTTAGCCCCAATTTCCTTAATTCTCTTTAGATTATTAATCATATTCACAAAATATTTCTCTTTATAATGCTTATCAATTTTTTTTAACTTTTCGCAAGGAAAAACTTCACATTCAAAACAAAATTCAATTTCCCTTTTCCTCAATAGAGAACAATCTCTTCTTATAAACGCACAATTTTTATTCCTAATACGGCAACCCTTACAGCCCACTTTATAGCCCCTCTCTTCAAGTAAATCCTTTTTCCAAAGAAGATATTGCCGGCAAGCACCACAATAAATTCCACATGGAGCTGCTAAATTTTTTTCATACATTTCTTATTTCTCCTCAAATTTTTTGTTTATTTAATTTATTAAATTATAATATCCCTTTAACACTTTTAAAGCGTTCAATGTGATCCACTTGCTTTCTTTGCCTATCTGCTCGACTCTTACTTGCATTCGTCCATTAAATGATTTTTCTAACTTCCATCGGCCATTTTTATTTTGTTTAGATATAACCAAATCGAAAGCGTCCCTCATACGATCGTCTTTATATCCTAACCTTGTTAAAATATCTAAAACTTCCAAGGCATCAATTTTCCACATTAATGGAAAACCAAATTGAGTCCACTCTTGCTTAGCTATAACATTCTGATCGTGACTTTTTTTGTATATGCGGTGATTGAGCAGATAATCTACTGCTCTATTAATTATCTCTTCAACTTCTTTTGATCTAATATTAGGAGGAATTTCTGAAAGTGCTTTCAAATTTTTTACAACTCCCATATGACATGTGTGTTTTCCCCAACATTTTTCCTTTTTCTCGTAAGGCCAACCACTTGGAGACTTGTCTGTTCCATCATCATATCGTTGATATTTCAAAATACATTCAATTCCATTTTGAACCCTTGAATCCTCCAAATATCCAAACTTTATAAGAGCCCATATCATATTACCTGTTAAACATGGGATCACTAGTTCAGGAGTACCTCCATTATCATCGCTACCACGAGCAGAAAACCCGCCACTTGCTCGATGTTGCGAATTGTTAAGAACAAATTCACAGGTCTTTTTGATTCGCTCATCATTTGCATCCGCATTGAGTTCTGCTAAGAGTATGAAACTCCACACAGTTCCTTTATATTTTGCTTTAATGTAAAAGTTATTACGGTTTAACCAATATTCACCATTTATTTGTTTGCTAAGAATTTTTGGGACAAGTCCAGATTTCATGATCTCTTTTTTTGCCAAAATTACCTCTGCATTATCTTCAAGTTTATTTAGAATTTCAGTTAAAGCAAAAAATCGAACTGAAGGATTATTTTCTTCTAAAAGCCAATCTATAGGGTCCTCATTCAATAAGGATTTCCAATTATTCATTTTTTTTCACTTTTAATTTTTAAAATGTTAATTAAATAATCGAAATAATCTTATATAAATACAATAAATATGCCAAATTAACGACAAACTAAACTAAACTTGAAGAGAAAAAAAAGCTTGGGAATTTCAGTAAATCAAAGGTAATAAAAATCAATCCTTTAATTACAAATGAATAATTTTTAATTCTGATAAACATATATTAAAACCATGTCAAATGAAACACCACAAAATGAAAATGATAAGAGTGATAAACCACTTCCTCTTTGGACAATAGCGCTCATCCCAGTATACATTTCTATCTTATTTATAATCATATTTTTCCCCCTCGCTCAAGATTGGTCATGGATTGAAGCTTGGTTATTCATCATATCATTTGTTATTAACATGACAATCAGTTTCTATATCATAAACAAGAAGAATCCGCGAGTTCTTCGGAACCGGATGAAGGTGAAAAAGGTTGGTGTCACAGAGAAAACAAAAAGTTCGGCAGGATCAGATAAATTTATAATGCCGATTCTTGCTATCGGATTTATTGGTGCATTATTATTACCAGTATTCGATTACCGCAATCAATGGTCTACAATTCCTTTCACGGTGGAGATTATAGGTCTTGTAGTTACGAATATTGGTCTAATAATCATGGATATCGCAATGGTACAAAATGCATACGCATCAAAACTACTGGATATAAACAAAGACCAAAAACTCATCGATACAGGGTTGTACAGTCATGTTCGCCATCCACTCTACTCGGGAGCAGTTTTAATGATACTTGGTATGCCCATTGCATTAGGATCGTGGATATCATTAATTCCCGCTGCAATCGGAGTATTATCTTTAATAATCCGGATAAAATTCGAAGAGGAAATGCTCATTAAGGGAATGGACGGCTATATTGAATATCGAACTCGAGTAAAATACAAATTAATACCAAAAATCTACTGACATAATGCTAAAATTTGAGCCATAGTATGGTCATCGATATTTAACACGTTTAAAGATTATCCATATAAGATTTTCAATTTAATAGCAAACTTTTATTAACGATTTTTTGCTAAGTCTTTTTACGATATTGAGTAAAATATTTCATATTTAAATCTAATTGTTTCATATGCAATTTTAATTTGATAAAGTATGTTTAATATTATTGAAATATTCTTTATTGGTTTAAGAATAAAAACTCTATTGTCAATAAATTAAACTAAGAAATCACATTAATTCTATATTCAAACGATTAGAGAATATTATGAATAATTAGACAAATCTTTATTAGTTCTAATCTTTTTAAATCCTACAAGAGTAAAACGATGTGATAATAATGGTAGAAAATGAGTCAACCGAGTTGGAAGATCTAAAAGAAATTGCCGTTGGGAAAATAAAAGTGGCGTTTAATCGTTCTATTGATGCCGAAGCAATACACACCGTCCTATGGGATATCACTGAAAAAAAAAGAAATACATTACTAAAATTCGCTTTAATAATTAGCTTATTCATCGTAATTTTTGCTTATTTTCCAATTCTTTACGGTGCTGTTATTGTAATTTGGGTTTTTAGCTTCATAGCAGAAATTTTGGCGTTCGTCATAGCAGGAATCACTATTTACGGGATATTTCTTGCTGCTTATTCGAAAGATCATAAGCAGATTATTTACGACGCCATTCTTTTGCGCAGGCAAGCTATGGATTTCCTCCAATATAAACTTGACAACCTGGATAAAATGGGATATATTAACGAATTAAAATCCTTAGAGGTAAACGATAAAAACCTTAAAGAAAAAAGCTTAAAATACACGGAAAAAATGTCAACTAAAATCATAACAACAATTACTTATAAAGTAGACGAACTCGAAAAAGCAGGATTCAAAAAACACGTTATTACTCAAGATGCTGTGGATTTAGCTAACGTAAAACTACAAAAATTTAGCGCGTTAAGAACTTGTGAAGCTTGGCTAAAATTTGACTAAGCAATTCTTTTTATTTTATAATAAATTCCAAACTCCCCAATAATCACAATTTATTTTTTTTTAGTAAAGTTTTAATTTGATCATAATTTGCTAACAAATTCTTGGAATATGATCCAAAAAGTCAAGATTTTGAATCACGATAGAAGAAAACCTTTAAAATCAACATTTTTACTGGAATAGCTCTTTTTAAATGATTTAATATGTTCTATCATCATAGAAAAAAATCATTTTCAATAGTTTTTATATAGTTTAAAAACAAACTATTCTTAAGGATTCCAGATAATTTGAGCTAACATTGGATTTCAAGGCGATAAAACGCTTCGTACGCCTGATTAAGCCCTCTATTAAACTCTAACAGGAGTTTAATTATCTCTTAACCTATATATTTCGGCTCAAATTAGAGGATCTTTGTTCTTTTTTTTATTATTGAATAATGTATTAATTTAAAGACGAAATACATTCTAATTTTAGTTTAACATCTTTTTGTGGCAGACTTTCTTAATCTTGGATTTTTTCCTTTTGAAATTACTATAATAATTTTAATTTTTTTGTACAAATATTTTTAAATAAATTAAGGGTAGTTTTATTGTTAGATTTTGATTTAAGAGTAGATAATAATCAAATATTAACATAATTCTAAAAAGACGAATATTATGGAAACAAAGGTAAGGTTCACATTTTTAGGGGGTGTGAATGAAGTAGGAGGTAATATTATTCTTTTAGAAGATTTTACGTATGATGTGAAAGTCTTACTTGATTTTGGAATTAATATAAAAGATTTTAATGATCAATACGAAAGATTTGAAACACCAAATTCAATCAAAGAATTATTAAAGTTAAGATTATTGCCTAAAGCGGAAAGATTTTCAATCGATAATTTATATACTGATTATAAGGCGAATAAAAACCAAGATTGTAATGATTTGGAAACGAATATCGATGGAATTGTTGTCAGTCATCCTCATAAAGATCATTTTTTTGGATTGTCATTTGTTAATAGAAACATACCAATTTATACGGGAGTTTTTACCAAAAAAATTATTTCTGCTTATTATAAATGTTCTAAAGATTCAATCACTAATAATTATGGCGGATTAAACTGGAAGTTGTTTCGTACGGGCGATATTCTTGATATTAAGGGATTAGAAATAATACCGGTGCATGTAGATCATTCGATCCCAGCCGCTTATGGTTTCATCATTAAAACTTCTGGAGGTATTGTTGTTTACACTGGAGATTTTCGTATGCACGGCCCTTTAGCTTCTATGACTCAAGATTTTCTAGACGAGATAAAAAACGCTCTTAAAGTGCCACACCAACAAGAAAATAATAAAGGAGAAATTCAAAAACCCCGTGAAGCTAAGATTAAACTCTTAATTTGTGAATGTACTCACATCCATAAGGGAGCAATTGAGTCCGAAAATAATGTAGAACAAAATTTAGAACAGTTATTTACCAAACACCCTTTTGATTTTTTATTAGTAAAATTTGATCGTTTAGATTGGGACCGTTTTAGGACATTTTCTTCAATTGCAAAAAAATTTGGATGGAAATTTATCATAACTGAAAAAGACGCTTATTTTTATTACCTTTTGAACAAAGATGAAATTTACGAAAGTATGAAAAATCCGAATATAACCGCGGATGATCACATTTTAATTTTAACTATAGGAACTGTGAAGTATCGCTGGCAAGAAAAAATAAGACAAGCGATGTATAAAGAAGAGAAGGGACATCGTTTAATAAAATATAACGATTTAAAAGAGTTAAATAGTGGTTTTTTCTTTTACATTACTTCATTGCGTAGAGATATTATAGAAAAATTTAATCCACATTTCAGGGGCGCATTTATTTCTTCTAGTATTGACCCTTATACTGAAGAATTTATTGATAATAATAGGACTTTAAGTCGATTTTTCCGCAAAATTGGAATTCCTTCTTATAGAATACATGCTTCAGGACATGCGATGCCACACCATTTAATAAACTTTATAAAAACGGTAAATCCTGAACATTTAATCCCTATTCACACTGAACACCCACATTTTTTTGAAACATTTTTTAGAAATTCAGACATTAACATAATAATTCCTACAAAAAATGAATCCATAAATTTACAGTAAGGAGATTAAGCTAAAACTAATATAAAGGAAATTAAATTAATCAATCTTGGTGTAAAAAAGAATATATGAAGAAAAAGTGTTCAAAATGTGGAATGATCCGTTCGAATAAAGATCTTGTTAAGTTAGAAAATGCTAACTATATTTGCTTTTCATGTTGGAATCGAAATTTAAAAGAGAAAAATAAATCAAATAAAACTGACTCAAATTAAAAAACTCATCTATAATTGAGTACAAGTTTAAAACTAATCATAAGATATTAAATATGTATATTTTGTTAAGTTAAATTTTTTGATTTTAATATCCATTTGGCTGTTCTTTTGAGGTAAAAGTGGCATTTTAATTACGAACTTACAATCTTCCAAGTAAATATTGTTGTAAAACATGTTCTTGTACCGATCCCAATCGATATACTTATTTATATTATCTTTTTTAAGAGATTGGATAACCGACATAAAATACCTCAATTAAATTATTATAAATTGAATAACCTTTCGCAACAAAAGCTAAATCGCTTAACTATAGTACGAGATACCTTTAATCTGTTGAATTATTTAAAGGTGAAATGTGTAACACGCAATTTTAGACAATCCTAGCAACCAATATATTAATAAAAAATTGATATATTTATATGTTTCGGTTAATTTTAATTTCCCTTCATTTGTAAATTCCTTAAAATACCCCTAAAATATCTGTAAATTTACACCCTCTCCTTTATTATTAGTGTATTTATCTATTAAAACACATAGGGATGAGACTGACCGAACAAATCCAGATAAAAAAGACAGCAAACCTCTCGTGCTTATGCCATTTATCAAAAAATGTCTATAATCTGGCAAATTATTACATAAGGCAAGAATTTTTTTATTTAGGAAACTGGCTAAGATACTACGATTTATGGTATATGTTAAAAGATAAAGAGGCGTATCAGAAACTTCCGTCACAAACAGCCCAACAGATATTAAAATTAGTTGATAAGAATTGGAAATCGTTTTTTAATTCCCTTAAAAAATGGAGGGTACAACCAAGAGAGTATCAAGGACGCCCTAAGCCTCCAAAATATAAGAAGAAGAACGGAGAGTTCGTGCTTATTTTCACTAATCAACAATGCCGAATCAAGGAGGGTTATTTATATTTTCCTGAAAAAGTCGCCATATCTCCAATAAAAACGCGTATTGAAAACCAATTACATCAAGTAAGGCTCGTTCCTAAAGGATTATATTATGTTGTAGAGATTATATACGAGAAAGATGTAAAAAATCTGAAGTTAGATAAAAGAAGAATTTTAGGGATTGATTTAGGATTAGCAAATATCGTAACTATGGTAAATAATGTCGGATTACAACCTGCAATTATTAAAGGCGGTATTGCCAAGTCCACCAATCAATTCTATAACAAACAATTAGCAAGATATAAAAGCGTTAAAGATAAGCGAGGGATCGCGTTTGAAACGAGAAGAATTCAAAAGCTAACTAAAAAGCGAAATAACAAAATTAACGACCAATTCCACAAAATTTCAAGAAAAATTATTAATTATTGCGTCGATAATAATCTTGGAACGATAATTATCGGGTATAATCGATTCTGGAAACAAAAAATAAACATGGGGCGGAGAAATAACCAAAAATTCGTTCAGCTTCCCTATTTCAAATTGATTTTTCAAATTCAATACAAATCCAAATTAGTAGGAATCGATGTTATTTTAGAAAAGGAATCTTATACTTCTAAATGCAGTTTTTTAGATAACGAATCGATTCAAAAACATAAAAACTATGCCGGAAAGCGAATTAACAGAGGGCTATTTCGAAGTAAGAAAGGAATTATCTTAAACGCCGATGTCAATGCCGGGTAT